>CAYUJD010000031.1:0-36770 GCA_964444975.1 uncultured Chitinophaga sp.
GTTTCCCTTGCCGTCGTCGCCCTGCACCATGTAGGCGCCTTTAGCGGTTTTTGTAATCACGGCATTCTGAATGGGAACATTCTTTTCCTTGGTTTTTACATTGTAAGCGGTTAATTGTACGCTGCTCATGGGTGTGGGTTTTGATTAGGAAAGGCTGAAATTAGGATTTTTGATGGTTCAGGTAAGAAAATTTTCTAACCGGGTATCAAAAAGTCCTGTACTGCAGGACTAATAATCTAGAAATTAGAGAATTAAAATCACACATCAATCTTCGCATACTTCGCATGGCTTTCAATGAAATCTCTCCTTGGCGCCACTTCATCACCCATCAGCATACTGAAAATACGGTCGGCTTCGGCAGCGCTTTCTATCGTAACCAGTTTTAACGTGCGGGTTTCAGGATTCATGGTGGTGTCCCAAAGTTGCTGCGCATTCATTTCACCCAAACCTTTGTAGCGCTGCACTGTTACGCTTTCTTCTTTACCAGCGCCAATCTTTTCTACTAAAGCCTTTCTTTGTTCTTCATTCCATGCATAAGCCTGTTCCTTTCCTTTTTTTACCAGGTACAATGGCGGCTGGGCAATGTACACATAACCCTGCTCCACCAGCTCGGTCATAAAGCGGTAAATAAATGTAAGAATAAGTGTAGCAATATGGCTTCCATCCACATCGGCATCGGTCATGATGATGAGCTTGTGATAGCGGAGTTTTGAAAGATTCAAGGCTTTGGGGTCGTCGGGTGTGCCAACCGTAACGCCCAGCGCCGTGTACATATTTCGTATTTCTTCATTCTCGTAAATTTTATGTTCCATGGCTTTCTCCACATTCAGAATTTTACCCCGCAATGGAAGAATGGCCTGGTAGCTCCTGTCGCGGCCCTGCTTAGCGGTGCCCCCGGCACTGTCGCCCTCAACCAAAAACAATTCGCATTTCTCCGGATCTCTTTCTGAGCAGTCGGCAAGCTTGCCGGGCAAACCGCCACCGCTTAGCACCGATTTGCGCTGCACCAGCTCTCTTGCTTTACGTGCAGCGGCTCTAGCCTGGGCGGCAAGAATCACTTTGTTGATAATGTTCTTTGCTTCCCGTGGGTTTTCTTCCAGGTAAGCTTCAATTACTCTTGATACTGTGGAATCCACCACGCCCATTACATCACTGTTTCCCAGCTTGGTTTTTGTTTGTCCTTCAAACTGAGGCTCTGGTACTTTTACCGAAATAATGGTGCTGAGTCCTTCGCGGAAATCATCGCCTTCAATTTCCACTTTGGCTTTTTCAAACATCCCGTTTTTATCACCATAGGATTTGAACACCCGGGTCAGTGCCCGGCGAAATCCCGCCACATGGGTGCCGCCTTCGATGGTATTGATGTTATTTACGTATGAATAAATATGTTCGTTGAAGGAATCATTGTACATCAGCGCCACTTCCACTGACACATTGGTGGTTTCATCGCGGCCTTCCACAAACAGCACTTTGGGCAGCAGCGGATTTCTGCCTGCATTTTTATCCAGCATTTCTACAAATTCCACAATGCCGCCTTCGCTGTAAAAAGTTTTGCTGTAGGCGCCGTTGCCATCTTCCTTTTCACGCAGGTCGTTCAGGGTAATGCTTACACCCCTGTTTAAATAAGCCAGTTCACGCAGCCGGCCCTCCAGTATATCTTTTTTGAAAACGGTTACAAGAAAAATGCTGTCATCGGGCCAGAAGCGGACGGTGGTGCCCCGCTTGCCCGTAGCGCCAATTTCACGCACGGCATACTGCGGAATACCAATTTTATATTCCTGTTCAAAAATTTTTCCGTCGCGGCACACCTGTACATGCAGTTTTTTACTCAGTGCATTTACACAGCTTACACCTACGCCGTGCAAACCGCCGGAAACCTTATACGAGTCTTTGTCAAACTTACCGCCTGCATGCAGCACTGTCATCACCACTTCAAGGGCACTGCGTTTTTCTTTCGGGTGCATGCCGGTGGGTATACCGCGGCCATCGTCTTCTACCGATACGGAATTATCTTCATGAATGTTTACGGTGATATTTTTGCAAAAGCCAGCCAGTGCTTCGTCAATAGAGTTGTCCACTACTTCATATACCAGGTGATGCAATCCTTTTTCGCTGATGTCGCCGATGTACATGGCCGGACGTTTTCGAACCGCCTCCAGTCCTTCGAGCACCTGAATGCTTTCAGCTCCATAACCCGCACTTTGGCTGCTCCCGGCTGGGGTTGAAACCGGGCTTATTTTCTCTTTAATTTCTTCATTCATATTACAGGAAAAGTTGTGTAAAACGGGAGTAAAACAAATGCCTGCGAATGTACGGAAATATACCCTTTTTGAGGGTTTTTGAAGGGCTATTTTTTGCCTGTTTTTTAGCACCGTGGTGGATAAAAAATAAAGGCTGAGAACAGATGTTTTCAGCCTTAAAAGAAGAGTGATTTCTGTTAACTGCGCTTTACTATTTGTGCCACCAGGTCGGCTTCGCAACAAACTTTATTGCCTACGTAAACTGTTCCTTTCATTTCGCAGATTCCCCTGCGGATAGGTGCCGAAAGCTCCATCTTCAACAGCATGGTATCTCCGGGCCTTACCATCTGCTTGAATTTGCAGTTATCAATTTTCAGGAAATACGTATCGTATTGTCCTTCGGGGCTCAGGTTCATGGCCAGTATGCCGCCGCATTGAGCCAGTGCTTCAATCTGCAGCACGCCGGGCATCACGGGATTGCCGGGAAAATGTCCCTGGAAAAACCATTCGTTGAAGGTTACATTTTTTATGCCAACGATATGCGTATCGCTTAGCTCGATGATTTTATCTACCAGTAAAAAAGGAAACCGGTGCGGAAGTTTTTTCTCAATAAAAGTCAGGTCATACACCGGCGGCTGGCAGGGGTTGTAGGTGGGTACGTTGCGGGTGTGCTTATTCTTTTTGATGTATTGTTTTATTTTTTTTGCAAACTCCACATTGCTGCTGTGGCCGGGCCGGTTGGCAATTATTTTAGCCTTGATGGGATAGCCTATCAGCGCCAGGTCGCCTACCACATCCAGTAATTTATGTCGGGCCGGTTCGTTGGGAAAGCGCAGCTCCACATTGTTCAGGTAACCTTCGCTTTTTATTTCAATTTTTTCTTTACCGAAAATTTTTTTCAGCCGTTCCATTTCTTCATCGTCAACCGCCTTATCCACCACGACGATGGCATTGTTTATATCGCCGCCTTTGATGAGGTTGTTGTCCAGCAGCATTTCCAGTTCGTGCAGAAAACAAAAAGTGCGGCAGGGAGCAATTTCTGTTTTGAAGTCGGAAATTTTTTTCAGCCCGGCATGCTGTGTGCCCAGCACGGGTGAATTAAAATCAATCAGGGCCGTCACCGAATAATCAATGGCAGGCATGGCCACCAGTTCCACCCGTTTTTTTTCATCGTGGTAATAAATGTTTTCATCAATGCTGTACCAGGTTTTAGCGGCATCCTGCTCCATCACACCTGCTTTTTCAATTATCTCAACAAAGGGTTCACTGCTGCCGTCCATAATGGGCATTTCAGGGCCGTTCACTTCAATCATGCAATTATCTATGCCCATGCCTACCAGTGCAGCGAGTACATGCTCCACGGTGCTTACTTTGCCGCCATTGGCTTCCAGCGTGGTGCCGCGGCTGGTATCGGTCACCAGGTCGCAATCGGCTTTGATGACAGGCTGCATAGGCAAATCCACTCTTTGAAACTGAAGTCCAAATCCGGGATGGGCAGGTTTCATTACCAGGTCAACAAGAATTCCGGTATGCAGGCCGGTGCCGGAAATACGGGTTTCTGAAGCAAGCGTATGTTGTTTGTCGGCATTGAACTGGCCGTTCATTTTCTGGGCAGCGCTGGTTTTATTTTCTGCGGAGGGAATCATTCGGACAAAGATACACGTTGACCGGGAAATGCTATAGGGTCAGTATTTCGGGACAATGGCTGAATCGGCGGTCTCAAATAACTCTTTGAAGCCCTCCGTAATTTTTTACATCGCTTTCATCTTTCGGATTCGTTTCAGCGAATCTCCCGGTGAAATTTGCCTGCTTTTGTAATCTACTCCTCTTGTTGTATCGCCCGGATGTAATGCAATTGAATCGCCGGACGGAAAAATATTTATGTAGGAGGTTCCGTGCAGTTCACGGTCTAAAACAAAAGATGAATTTCCGGGTATATTTAAATCACCGGGAAAAAATAAAGTAACAAGGACCACAGAATCGTGTAGTTTCATTTGAGTGACCGTACCGACTGGTAACCCGTTTTGTTTTACTTCGGAACCTTCCTTTAATCCGGTTACATCATTAAACAAAACAAAAAGTTTAAAACCTTTTTCTTTACACGATGAAAAAGCAAATACAGCAGTTGATAAAATGATAACGAATAATATTTTCATCCTGCAAATCAATAGCTGGTTTTTTCACTCAGCAACTGCTTTACTAACACTTCCAGTTCTTTCACCCGTTTTTCCAGTTCGGGAAGGTTGCGGCTGATGGCCTGGCTGCGCAGGGCCAATGTGTAATCATAAGCCGGAGAACCGGTGACAGCCTTGCCGGGTTCGATGGATTTGCTGACGCCGCTTTGGGCATTTATTTTGGCGCCGTCGCCAATATTGATGTGGCCCACCAGGCCCGCCTGCCCGCCAATCATTACTCCCTTACCCACTTTGGCACTGCCGCTGATGCCGGCCTGTGCAGCCACCACGGTGCTGCTGCCTATTTCCACATTGTGTGCCACCTGTATCAGGTTGTCGAGCTTGGCGCCGGCACGAATAATGGTAGAACCGATAGTGGCACGATCAATGGTTGTGTTGGCGCCTATTTCCACATTATCTTCAATCACCACATTGCCAATCTGCGGCACTTTCTGAAAACTGCCGTCGGCCTGCGGGGCAAATCCAAACCCATCGCTGCCGATAACTGTGCCTGCATGAATGATGACCTGGCTGCCCATAATGCAATCATGATAAATTTTTACTCCCGGATGTATGATGGTATTGTTGCCCACTTTTACATTATCACCAAGGAAAACGTTGGGATAAATTTTTGTGTCGTTGCCCAGCGTTACGTTTTCGCCGAGGTATGAAAAGGCACCGATAAAAACATTTTGACCGAAGGATGCTGAGGGTGCGATATATACCGGCTGCTGAATGCCTGTAAGCTGCTGCTGCATCATCTGCTGGTACTTGCTGAGCAGCGTGGCAAAAGCGGTATAAGCATCCGGCACACGGATTAACGCAGCGGCAACCGGTTGTTTCAGTTCAAGCGTATCGTTGATGATGATAATTGAAGCTTTGGTTGTGTATAAATATTCTTCGTATTTCGGATTGGCAAGAAATGCCAGCTGCCCCTCTTTGGCTTCTTCTATTTTTCCGAAAGAGCCAACAACAGCATTGGCATCGCCTTCAATTTTTCCATTGACAAGTGTTGCAATTTGTGCGGCGGTAAAAGTCATAAAACTAAATTCAGGTTCATGGTTCATGGCAGACAGTTCAAGGAAAAATCTATGAACCATGAACTATTATCTATGAACATCTAAAAAACAAATGTACTGTTTTTTAACCGGGCTGGCGAGGTGCTGTGCAATAAGGGCGTTATCAACCTGCGAAATATCTTTCACGCTGCCGTCTTTAAATAAAATATTTATTCTTTCATCCTGCAGATTGTAAGTGGTATTGACCGCTTCGCCGGTGAAAACGAAATAGTCCGATTCGTCATTGGTAACAGCCAGGCGCTGCATCACTTCTTTTTTCTTTTCATTAATAAGCCTGTCTTCAAATGCGAATACCTGCAGTTTTACTTTATAGAGTTTGCGGTGAACAAGGCTGTGGCAGAGCAGGGATAGAATTTTATCGGGATGACTCATCCAGTTTTTAACCGTGGTCATCACATCAAAATCATCCAGGCTGCAGAAAGTGTCAAGGTGTTCGGCAGTCCGGTGGTCTGCCAGGGGGTTTTGAAGGAAAAAATTAAGCGCAGGAGTAGCCGCATCCGTTTTAATTCCTTTGCCGATTAATTCTTTTGCACGCCGGATGATTTTTACCAGCATCATTTCGGCACTGAGCACAGTTTTGTGCAGGTACACCTGCCAGTACATGAGGCGGCGTGCCACCAGGAATTTTTCAATGGAGTAAATACCCTTTTCTTCCACCATCAGCTCGCCCTTGTGCACGGTGAGCATCTTGAGTATGCGGTCGTAGCCGATGACGCCTTCCGATACGCCGGTAAAAAAACTGTCGCGGGTGAGGTAATCCATGCGGTCCACATCCACCTGGCCGGCAATCAACTGGTGAAGAAATTTTTTTTGGTATTTGTCAGTGAAAATATCAATGGCGGTTTGCAATTTCCCACCGTACTCTTCGTTGAGCACTTTCATGATAAGCAGTGAGAGTTCTTCATGATGTACATCACGGATGAGTTCATTTTCCAGGGTGTGGGAGTAAGGCCCATGCCCCACATCGTGCAGCAATATGGCCACTTTGGCTCCCAGCTCTTCTTCGGGTGTGATGGCAGCGCCTTTGCTTTTCAGCTCGGCCAGTGCATTGCACATAAGATGATAGGCGCCGAGCGAATGGTGCAGCCTGGAATGTACAGCGCCGGGATACACCAGATGAGCAAAGGCCATCTGGTAAATACGGCGCAGCCGCTGGTAGTAAGGATGCGCAATAATATCAAGAATCAACGGGTGATCAACAGTAATAAAACCATAGACGGGATCGTTGATGATTTTCCGGGGTGAGGGCATTGTTGCTTTTTTGTTAAAGGGCAGCGGGCAAAACTACAATAGCTGGCGTTATTAAACTAAATTTGATGCGGCCACTTCTACCTGTTCCAAAAGGGAGAATTGGTAATTACACATGCCCTGCTTTTTGAAAATTCAATTCCAGCTGAACTGAACAATGAAGAAACGTCAGGAAGCAGGAAAATTTCTCATAAAATTTAAAATCTGAAATCGTAAATCTGCAATCGAATGGCCTTGGCAAAAATACTCTGGGTGGATGATGAAATTGAAAGCCTGCAATCGCAAAAACTCTTTCTCGAAGGCAAGGGATACGAAGTGCATACCTTAACCAACGGGTTTGATGCTATTGATTATGTAAAAGAAAATCCTGTGGACGTGGTGCTGATGGATGAAACCATGCCGGGCATAACGGGGCTGGAAACGCTGGCCAAAATAAAGGAAGTGAGCCAGCAGATTCCGATAGTGCTGATTACAAAAAACGAAACCGAAAACCTGATGGACGATGCCATCGGTTCACAAATCAGCGATTATTTAATTAAACCGGTGAACCCGAACCAGGTGCTGCTGAGCCTGAAAAAAATTCTGGACAACAAACGGCTGGTGGCGGAAAAAACAACAACGGCTTACCAGCAACAGTTCCGTAACCTGTTTATGGCCCTGAACAGCAATCCGGACTACAACGAATGGATGGACATTTATAAAAAGCTTGTGTATTGGGAACTGGAAATGGAAAAAAGCCACAGCCCCGAAATGCAGGAAGTGCTGCAGACACAAAAAAGTGAAGCTAACACTGAGTTCTTCAAATTCATTTCACGCAACTATGCATCGTGGGTAAAACCCAAAAGCACTGACGGCCCGGTGATGAGCCACACGCTGATGCAGTTTAAAGTGCTGCCCCACCTGGAGAAGGGAACGCCGCTGTTTTTTATCTTAATTGATAACCTGCGCTTCGACCAGTGGAAAGCCATTCAACCGATTTTTGCCGATAGTTTCCGCATACTGGAAGAAGACAGTTTTTACAGCATGCTGCCCACAGCTACGCAATATGCCCGCAACGCCATCTTTGCCGGGCTGCTGCCGGTGGATATTGAAAAAAATTTCCCTGCGCAGTGGAAAAATGATGATGAGCAGGGCGGAAAGAACCTGCATGAAGAAGAATTTCTGCGGGCACAACTGAAGCGGCTGGGAAAAACCAACCTGAAAATTTCTTACACCAAAGTACTGAACAACCAGGCGGGACTCGACCTGGTAAACAACATTCATAACCTGCTGACAAACGATTTGAATGTGATTGTGTACAATTTTGTGGACATGCTCAGCCATGCCCGCACGGAAATGGAAGTGCTGAAAGAACTGGCCAGCGATGAAATGAGTTACCGCAGCATTACCCGCAGCTGGTTTGAACATTCGCCCTTGCACCAGGCGTTGAAAAAGATTGCCGATAAAAATATCAGGCTCATTTTAGCCACCGACCATGGAAGTGTGAAAGTGAAAACGCCCTGCAAGGTTGTTGGCGATAAACAAACTACCACCAATCTTCGCTACAAACATGGCCGCAACCTGAATTATGAACCGAAAGAAGTGCTTGCCTTCCGCGACCCGCGGGATGCGGGCCTGCCGGTGCCGACTGTAAATTCATCTTTCATTTTTGCAAAAGAGGACGGCTTCCTGTGCTACCCGAATAATTATAACTACTACGTGAATTATTACCGCCATACATTCCAGCACGGCGGCGTGAGCCTGGAGGAAATGATTGTACCGGTGATTAAAATGCAAAGCAAGTAAGATTCACTTTTTCTTTTTCAAAACAATCTGGTCGCTGACGACGGCATAGATTTTCCTGAAAAATTCCCGGATGCCGGGGTATTCTTCTTTATCAAAAACTGAGCGCTGAATATCGAAAGAGTGGCGGAAGACAAGCACATTGTCCTGCCGGATGATTTGCCTTTTGAACAGCATGCTGGAGTCGTTGGCCCGAATCAGCAGGCTTTGCGGCAATTCATCAATGCTATAATCATCAGGGATGGTAAGATGCAGAAATAAGGAATAGGACTGGTTGCTACCCAGGTCAATATCGGTGCGCCGCAGCGTGTCATTGAATGGATTTCTCCTGAAGTTGGAAAGAAAAAAAGGATCGAGAAAATAATAATCGTCGGTATTGGACAATTTATAGGAAAAACCGAATTTGTGTACCAGCGGCTGCAGTTCATCCTCTGCATTTTCCTGCACCAGGCTGTCAATTACAATTTCAGCCGATTCTTTTTCAATAAACTCCTTGTCTTCTTCTTCTTTTTCCTTTTCTTTTTCATTTTGCTCTTCCAGCTTGATGGCTTTTGAATAATCATAGTAGGAAATATAGGCATCGCCTTTCAGCTCGCCGGATGTACCCAGCTCTGCCTTTATGGTAATGGAGGTTCGCATCAGCGACCGGTTGTCAGTAATGGTCACCCATTTGCTTTTGGCAGTATCTACCAGGAATACGTCACGATTGAGAATGTTGTAGGGAGGTGTTTTGTACGAAATATATTTCTGTGTTCCGTCCAGCACATAAAAGCCGGCAGAATCGGCCACCAGCACATCCACACTGTTGAACTGGCCCAAGGTGATAAAATCAGGATCGGTCCGGCCATTGTTCCGGGTGCTTACCAGTATGGGGTAAGCACTGATACCGGCTTTTCGCAGCAGGTTCAAAACAGACAGGTTTATCTCTGCACTGTTTGCCGATTTGTTCAGCCATACTTCTTCCAGGTTGTCGGCATAGAAGCTGTGTGTTTCATCCCATTTCAGGCTGTCTTTCACCTGTTGAAAAATAAAATGCACTTTTTCAGCCGAAGTTGAAATCTTTTTTACCGAATCAAGGATGGCTTCCGTCCGTGATATTGGCGCCCGGAAATGCCTGCCGAAAAAAGGCGACATCAGCAGGGATAGATTGTAAAACTTCCACCTGTCCTGTTCGTTGATAATAAAATCAAAAAAACCGACGCGGGGGATAAAGGCAAATTCAATCCGCTGCAGGTTATCTTTCACCGAACTCATCAGGGGTTCCGGTCTGAAAGAGGGGATGTTACTAAGGTGGAAAGAGCGCATCATTACTCCCCGCCGGAGCTGGTGGTTTTGCGCAATGCTGTCTGGTGAAATCACCCGGAAATCAAACTTCATTTCATCGGGGTAAATAAACCGGCAGGTGGAAACGGCCGTAGGGATTTCATCCTGCAGAAACCAGGGTTCAAGGTGCAGCGAATTTTTTTCGTTGTTCGTATAGCGGTATTCAATCACACAGCCGGCACTCACGTTGGGAAAAGCAAAAGCCACTTTGCTGATGCCGTCATCCGATTTTTCGCGGAAAATCTGGTTCTTTTCAAGCTTCTGCGTCACGATATTTCCTGCCGTATCAAGCGTGTAGATGTAGGCTGCGATGTCGGTGATTTTTGATTTCCTGCTTCTGCGGATGTAGGGTATGATGATATTGGCAGCATCGAAACCGCTCTTGTTGAAAATCTTGATGCGTACTCTCCTGTCAATGGAGATTTTAAGGTCATAGCCAGTAAATGTCAGTTCGGTTTCCTGGTAATCCAGCAGTTTCATAGCGCCGGCATCTTTTTCAAAAGCGCATTCCTTCATCCGCAGTTCGTTAAAATCAGCTTTACCAAAGGCAGGAAGATTTTCCTGGCAAAAAGAAGCACGGAAAATTAAAAACTGGAAACCGAGGATAAGTAATCTTTTAATCAGCATAGGATTGCAAATAAAGATAAAACGAACTGTGGAAAACAATCCCTCTTACATCGTTTATTTGCAGGCCGGTTCTTTAAATTTGCGTTTATGAAATACACGCAAACCACGCTCAATAAGCTGGAGGCAATAGTGGAAGAAGCCGGCTATATTCTGCGTTATGAAAGGGGCACTTTCCAGAGCGGCTACTGCATACTGGAAGAAAAGAAAGTAGTGGTGCTGAATAAATTTCTGCAACTCGAGGGGCGCATTAATACCCTGCTTGACCTGCTGCTGCAGCTGCAGATAAATTCTGAGGCGCTGAGTGAAGAATCAAATAAACTTTATCACGAATTCATTGCCAAAGTACAGGCTGAACAAAAATAAAATTCTAAAAAGCATCTTAGCACATTGTTCATCGTACCTGGTACCTCGTACTTCGTACTTCGTACATTTGTTAAATGGCTTGTCCTCCCCTAAAAATTACGTTTCTCGGCTCGGGCACCAGCGCCGGCGTACCCATGATTGCCTGCAATTGCGAAGTGTGCACCTCCGCCGATGAAAAGGATAAGCGGCTGCGGCCAAGCATTATGGTGCAGTCTGCCAATACCACTATCGTAATAGATGCCACACCAGATTTCCGCAGCCAGATGCTGCGGGAAAATGTAAAAAAGCTGGATGCCGTTCTTTTCACTCATCCGCATAAAGATCATATTGCCGGGCTGGATGATGTGCGGGCCTTTAATTTTTTTTATAAACCGGTAATGCAGATTTATGCCAACTCATTAACGGAAGAGGCTATTAAAAGGGAGTTCAGCTATGCTTTTGCCGATAAAAAATATCCCGGTGTGCCGGAGCTCTGCCTGAATACCATCACCAGCGAGCCATTTTCAATCGGCGATATCCTGGTAACTCCTGTGTTGGTATGGCACCTGAAAATGCCGGTGCTGGGATTCCGGTTTGGAAAATTTACCTACATCACCGATGCCAACCGGATAGATGAAGCAGAGAAAGAAAAAATCAAGGGAAGTGAAGTGCTTGTACTGAATGCATTGCGACGCCAGCATCATGTTTCTCATTTTACCCTGGCTGAAGCCATTGAAGTAGTGCAGGAACTAAAAGTTCCCATGGCTTTCTTCACCCACATCTCTCACCAGCTTGGCCGCCACCAGGAAATTGAAGCCGAGCTGCCCGAAGGCATCCACCTGGCTTATGATGGGCTGGTGCTGGAGTTTTCCTGATGGAAATTGACATTGTTTTCCACTAACGGCTGTTAGCGTTTGATTAATTCTCCTTTAATTTGCAGCATGGTTTGTTCATAAAATCACTTTTGAGAGTATGAATTTTCAAACTGGAGAAATAACACAACACGCTGCACATACGGCCAGGGATTTTGCACAGCAGTTCATTAAACCTCATGTAATGGAATGGGACGAAAGCCAGGAGTTCCCGGTTTCATTGTTTAAGAAAATTGGAAAGCTTGGTATGATGGGTGTGCTGGTGCCGGAACAGTATGGCGGCGCAGGGCTAAGTTATTTTGAATACAAAGTCATCATTGAAGAAGTGGCGAAAGTGTGCGGCTCCATTGGTTTGAGTGTGGCAGCACACAACTCGCTTTGCACAGGCCATCTTCTGAGCTTTGCCAATGAAGAGCAGAAGAAAAAATATTTGCCCAGACTGGCAACGGCCGAATGGATAGGGGCATGGGGACTGACCGAACCCAACACAGGCAGCGATGCCGGCAATATGAAATGCACGGCGGTGAAAGAAGGAGAAGAGTGGATAATTAACGGAACCAAAAACTGGATTACGCATGGCAAAAGTTGCGACGTGGCTGTTGTGATTTGCCGTACCGGCGAACCAAGAACAAGAAGCAATGCAACGGCATTTGTGGTGGAAAAAGGAACGCCGGGTTTCAGCGGCGGTAAAAAAGAAAATAAGCTTGGCATGCGGGCCAGCGAAACCGCCGAAATGATTTTTGACAACTGCCGCATACCCGATGCCAACCGGCTGGGGCAGGTGGGTGAGGGGTTTAAGCAGGCGCTGGCAGTGCTCGATGGCGGACGAATTTCCATAGCCTGTCTTGCACTAGGCATTGCCAAAGGTGCTTACGAAGCTGCATTGAAATATTCAAAAGAACGTTACCAGTTTGATCAGCCAATTGCAAATTTCCAGGGCATCTCTTTCAAACTGGCGGATATGGCAACGGAGATTGCAGCGGCAGAGCTGCTGACACTGCAGGCCTGCGATTTAAAAAACCGTGGTGAAGCGGTGACCAGGGCATCGGCTATGGCAAAATATTATGCCAGCGAAGTGGCAGTGAAAGTGGCCAGCGATGCCCTCCAGATTTTTGGCGGCTATGGCTATACCAAAGATTTTCCCGTTGAAAAATATTACCGTGACGCCAAACTCTGCACCATTGGAGAGGGAACAAGTGAGATACAGAAGATTGTTATCAGCAGGGAGGCGCTGAAACAGTAGTTGAAGTCAGAAGTGAGTAATCAGTATTTTTTGAATATGCCTGCAAAATACTCCCGGATGAAAATTGGAGTACCGGATTCGGTTATCTGACTTCAGACATCAATCCTCAGAATGGTCTTGCCTGCTGCTGTGCCGGCTGCCAGAATTGTTCAGGCATGGGTTTCTGCAATAAATATTGGTAATAAAAACTGTAAGCTTCGGTTCTGTTATGTTCACCCTTTGCCCGGTTGTTACCACCGATGCCATGCCGTTCGCCGGGATAAAGCATAAATTCAAAATGCTTTTTCAGGTTCTGCAGTTTATCAATCAGCACCAGGCTGTTTTGCATGTGCACATTGTCATCGGAAGTGCCATGCACAATTCGTAATACACCTTTAAGTTTATCAGCATAAGTCATTACCGAAGTGGCTTTGTATCCTTCCGGGTTTTCTTTCGGTGTATCCATATACCGTTCGGTGTAATGCGTATCATAAAACTGCCAGTCGGTAACGGAAGCATTGGCCACTCCGTGTGTAAATACATCGGCACCGTAGGTTAATGCCATACAGGTGATATAACCGCCAAAGCTGCCGCCGGTGATGCCGATGCGGCCGGCATCAATAAACGGTTTCCCCCGCAGCCACCGGGCGCAGGCAATGTAATCTTCAATTTCGTACTTGCCCATTTGGCGGTGAATGTAGTTCATTCCCTTTTTACCAAAATGCCCGCTGCTTCGGTTGTCAAACACCACCTGTATTAACCCTTCCTGGGCCCACCAGATTTCCTGCGCATTACTGTTCCATGTGTCCATAATGCGGCCTGCATTGGGGCCGCCGTAAATGCTTACCAGTACAGGATATTTTTTATTCGGGTCAAAATTTACGGGGTACGTGATGGTAACCGGCAGATCGAACAATCCGTCGGCCGATTTTACCCGGAACAGTTCTTTCTTTGGCAACTCATAGTTTGCAAACTCTTCGCCTTTTGCATTGGCTATTTCCCTTATCACTTTTCCTTTCATATCCATAAGCACAGCTGTAGCGGGTGTAGAAATATTGGCGTAAACGGTGATGAAATATTTATTGTTGGGTGAAATATTCATTCCGCTGAATGAATAGTCGCCAAATGAATGACGGGTTAATTTTTTACCGTCAAATGAAACCGAATACAGGTCCCACCGTGCCGAATTTTCTTTGCGGGCATTGAAATAAATCAACTTTGCTTTTTCATCGATTTTATAAATAGCGCCAACGGTAAATTCACCGCTGGTAACCTGGTTCACCAGTTTGCCGCTCATATTGTACAGGTAAAAATGTTCCCAGCCGCTTTTATCGCTGCGCATGATAAAACCCGTATTGCCCGGCAAAAATTCTATCCTGTTGGTACGGTCAAGATCTATCCATGTTGCCTGCTTTTCATCGTAGAGTTCTGTTTTGGCTCCTGTATTCAGATCCACATTGTATATTTTCAGGTTGTCCTGCCCGCGGTTCATCCACACAGCCCACAATTGCCCTGCGGGTGTCCATACCGGTGTGCCAAAATACTGGTCGTCTTTTTCATTGAAATTGGCCCAGACGGTTTTTTTCGTTTCGATATCCGCTATTCCTATTTTCACTTCCGGGTTATTATCGCCGGCTTTGGGATAATGTTCGTTTTCCAGGTAACCACGCTGGTCTTTGATGACATAAATCGGGAACGTAGGTACCGGGCTGTCGTCAAACCGCATGTAGCAGATTTTTTTACTGTCGGGGCTCCACCAGAAAGCACGGTAGCGGCTGCCGCGGCCCAGTATTTCTTCAAAATACACCCACGAAGCATAGCCATTCTTGATGGTTTCGCTGCCGTCGAAGGTGAGCTGAATGTCATTATCGGTTTCAGCATTGCGGATAAAAAGATTGTTATCCTTGCTGGTATAGGCCACCCATTTTTCATCAGGGCTCCAGGTTACATTTTTTGCTCCTTCAATCAGTGCAGCATAATCTTTTTTCGGTTTGGCCGGTTCTTTCTTTTCTTCATACTCAGTGGCGATGCCGGTCTTTACATTTACCGAATATGATTTCGTTTTCTCACCTTCTCTTCTCGATTCAATATAGTTTTCATCATCCAGCCACTTTACAATCTGTGGCAGCGGTTTGGTAATGTTAGTGGGTTTGTTGGCAAAAGCCTGTTCGTAGGTGACCTGTTTTTTCTGTGCATCAATTACTGCGAAGCAGGCAATAGTAAGAGCGGGAAGCAGTAAAAGTTTTTTCATGACACGAAGCATTGGTGAATCGGAAAGATACGGATGAGGAAGCAAAATGATTAGCCGTACATCAAAATTTGGAATCCGGAATTTTTTTTTTGGATGTTGCTTACCTCACTTCCTGCATCTCCACCAGCTTTTTATAAAAACCATTTTGTGAGAGCAGCTGGTCATGCGTGCCCCGCTCCACTATTTTTCCTTTTTGCAAAACAATGATTTCATCGGCATGGCGGATGGTGCTGAGGCGGTGGGCAATCACAATGCTGGTGCGGTTCTGCATCATGTTGTTGATGGCATCCTGCACCAGGCGTTCGCTTTCGGTATCGAGTGAGGAAGTGGCTTCATCCAGGATCAGTATTGGAGGATTTTTTATCACCGCTCTTGCAATGGTGAGGCGTTGTCTTTCGCCCCCGCTGAGCTTGCCGCCACGGTCGCCGATATTGGTTTGGTAGCCGGTTTCTTTCTGCACAATAAAATCATGTGCATTGGCTACTTTGGCGGCTTGCATGATTTCATCATCCGTAGCACCCGGTTTACCCAGTTTTATGTTGTTGGCAATGGTATCATTAAATAATATCGGCTCCTGTGTCACAATACTCATCAGGCTGCGGATGGACTGCAGGGAATAATCTTTGATGTTCACACCGTCAATCAACACTTCGCCACCGGTTACATCATGAAAACGCGGCACCAGGTCAGCCAGCGTGGATTTACCGGCCCCGGACGATCCCACCAGCGCTATGGTTTTTCCTTTTTCTACAGTAAGATTAATGTTGTCCAGTATTACAGCATCATCGTAAGCAAAGCTAACGTTGCGGAATTCGATTTTATCGTTGAATGAGAGCAACTTCTTCCCGTTTACATTATCATCCACCGTAACCGGCGTTTTCAGCACTTCTTCGATGCGGGCAATGGCGGCGCTGCCTTTTTGAATGTTGCTAAAGGAAGTGGAAAGTGTTTTGGCCGGGTTGATGATATTATAAAACAATGCAAGATACCCGATGAAGGCCGAGCCTTCCAGCGGGATGCTGCCGCTGATGATGCGGCTGCCGCCATACCAGAGAATGGATGCAAATACCACAACACCGAGAAACTCTGACATGGGCGAGGCCAGGTCGCGGCGGTACCCGATTTTATTTTTTGCCGCAAGCAATTCTTCATTGATTCGGAAAAATTTATTTTTCAGCAGCGATTCAATGTTAAAAGCTTTAATCACACGCAGGCCGCCCAGTGTTTCATCCAGCACCGAAACGGTTTCACCGTATTTGACAGCGGCCGCCTGCGATTGTTTTTTCAGTGAACGTGAAATGCGGCCGATAATAAAACCGATAACCGGAATAAATATAAGCAGGAACAAGGTGAGCTGGGGACTCAGGTAAAAGAGAAAAGCAAAATTTATCAGTATCGTCAGCGGATCCCGGATCCATCCCTCCAGTGTACCCACCACCGAATTTTCAACTTCGCTAATGTCATTTGTAATGCGGCTGATAAGGTCGCCTTTTCTTTTTTCGGTAAAATAGCCGATAGGCAAATGAAGAATTTTATGGTAGAGTTCGGAACGCAGCCTGTTCACCATGCTGTTCTTCATGGGGTTCAGAATGTAAAAGGACAGGTAAAGAAAAAGATTTTTCAAAAAAATGGAAACGATGATGAGCATACAGATAAAGCCGAGGGTTTTCAACAACCCGGCTGTTCTGTTTTCGCTGCTGCCGATGCTTTCAAGCAGTTTATCGCGGATGAATCGTATGACCGGGTTGGCAGTATCTTTCATCAGACCCGCCATACGGCTGTTGTCACCATTGAAAATGAGTTCCAGAAACGGCATCAGCATGCCTACGGATACGATGGAGAAAGTAACCGAAAGAAGGATGAACAGGAAGTAGAGTAGAATACTGCTTTTGTAATGCCCGAGGTAACCAAAAATCCGAGAATATTTCTTCATTGTATTTCAGTAACGTCAAAGAAGCACCAAAAGTAGCTAATTTTACCCCGAACAAAAGTAGAAATGAATATGCAGGAAGGAAAAAGACAAAAGCAAATTGCAGGCCTGCTGAATGAGGATATGAACGGCATTTTCCAACGGCTGGGCCTGAACATGATGGACGGCGGCATGGTTTCCATTGCCTCGGTAAAAGTGACACCCGACCTGCTGGAAGCACGGTTTTACCTGAGCTTTTTCCAGGTAAAAGATGTAAAAGCGGCATTGAAAAAAATCGAAGACCGGCATCATGAAATAAAAAAAGAGCTGGCGGCCAAAGTAAGACATCAATTGCGCCATATGCCCGTGCTGAAGTTTTATAAAGACGATACGCTGGATCATGTGTTCAAAATGGAAGAGCTGTTTAAAAAAATAAGTGAAGAGAAGCCGCCGGCCAATGAAAAGGAGTAAAAAAGCAGGTATCCGGAAATGGTTCCCGAAAATTGATAAATGTGATATCACAACATAAAAAAGTATGATGAATCAAAGTTCTCCCTTTGGGGAGACAGCGGGCTCATTTCTTTTTGCCTGGCGCTATTTCAAAGCAAAAAAAAGCACCAATGCCATCAATATCATTGCCTGGATAAGCATTGTGGCAATGACCTTTGGCACGGCTGCACTTATTCTTGTGCTGAGTGTGTTCAATGGTTTTGAAGGGCTGGTGAAATCGCTTTATTCCACTTTTTATACCGACCTGAAAATTTTTCCTGCACAGGGCAAAGTACTCGTACTTACGCCGGAACAAATAAAACAAATCAGGGGCGTTGCCGGCATAAAGAATATTTCGCTGGTAGCCGAAGAGCGGGGCATCCTGCAGCACTCGGGTCTTGACCGCGACAGCGCCGAATATAATTTTCAGCGGGCCGTAACCATCAAAGGGGTGGATGAAAACTATAAAGACGTGGCCGGTGTGGATGACAATATTGTAAAGGGCCTGTACAATACCGGCAGCGAAGAAAATCCTTTTCTTGTGCTGGGCGCCGGCGTGGAAGATGCACTGCAGGTGGAAGCCGACAGGAGTATTTTTCCCCTGAAAATTTATCTGCCAAAAAAAAGCGGCTCGGAATTGTTTGACCCCTTGCAAAATGTAAGCGGCGAACTGGCTAATACATCCGGTGTGTTCATCATCCAGCAGGATTTTGATTACAACTATGCCATCACCCATTTGGGTTTTGTAAAAAAAATGCTGGGTCTTCAGGCCAATGAATACAGTGGTGCAGAGATTGCACTGCAATATGAAAATGATGCCGGGCCTGTAAAAGAAAAACTGCAGGCTATGCTCGGCAAAAATTATTCGGTGCTTACCCGCTACGAGCAGAACCGCGGGTTGTACGCCATCATGCGGACCGAAAAGTGGGTGGTGTATGCCGTGCTGGTGCTCATCATGCTTATCTTTTCATTTACCATTATCAGTTCACTCACCATGCTGGTGCTGGAAAAGGAAAAAGACATCAGCATACTGCAGGCGCTGGGGGGCAATAAAAATTTTATCCGCAGAATTTTTTTGAGCGAAGGATTGCTGATCGGCATCATCGGAGGAGCCTTGGGTATAGTACTTGCATTGGTAATAGCGTGGCTGCAGGTAAATTATAAACTGATTCCGCTGCAGGGCGGGTCATTTTTGATAGAATATTATCCCGTGAAAATGTACTGGCCTGATTTCCTTCTTGTAGTTGCCACCGTATTATTTATTGCCTTGCTTGCTTCGTGGATACCGGCAAGGAAAGCGGCAAACCAGGTGTTTTCGCTTCGTGCAGAATAATTATTAATAAATGACTAGCCTCAGTAATCGCCCAATGTCTCCGGCAACTGTGCCAGCGCCTTGGCCAGTTGTTCATCATTAGGAGCCACGCCGTGCCAGTTATGATCGTTTTCCATAAAATCAACACCCTTGCTCATCACGGTGTGCATCATGATGGCGATAGGTTTGCCTTTACCGGCAAAAGTTTTTGCTTTTTCAAGCGTGGCTACCACTTCGTCCATGTCGTTGCCGTTCATTTCAAGGGTAGTCCAGCCGAAGACATCAAATTTCTGCCGGATATTTCCAAGGCTCATCACTTTTTCAGTAGGGCCATCAATCTGCTGTCCGTTCCAGTCGATGGTGGAAATAAGGTTATCCACTTTATGATGTGCAGCAAACATGATAGCTTCCCATACCTGCCCTTCATCCAGTTCACCATCGCCATGAAGTGAATAAACAATCGTGTTTTCACCATTCAGTCGTTTTGTAAGCGCAGCACCAATGGCCACACTCATACCTTGCCCCAGCGAACCCGAAGCAATTCTTACACCCGGCAAATGTTCATGCGTGGCAGGATGGCCCTGCAGCCGTGAATTTATTTTACGGAAAGTGCCCAGTTCTTCCAGGTCGAAATAACCCGAGCGGGCCAGTGTGCTGTAAAATACAGGCGAAATATGACCGTTGGAAAGAATAAATATATCTTCCTCTTTTCCATCCATCGTAAAATTGCTGTTGTGCTTCATCACCCGGAAAAAAAGAGCCGTAAAAAAATCGGTACAGCCCAAAGAACCGCCCGGATGACCGCTGTTGGCGCCGTGCACCATTCTTAAAACATCTCTTCGTATCTGTGCAGCAATTTTTTTCAGATCACTCATTTTAAAAAATTAAGTATGGATTTAAACTTTTGAAAGGTTGTCGCTTCTTAGTGCCGTTTGGGCGTTGCAAAAGTGCAATCTTTTTCAATACCAACCCTGTTTAAACCTGGTTACCTGAATAAGTTTCGGAATATTGTCGTTAAAAAATACAGACCGGTGGATTAAAAAATAAGGTCAAATGATGAGCAACTTTGAATATTCAGCCTATTTTTGCCCCGAATCCGGAACTTGACGATAACTGGTACACCGAAACCAAACACACCATCTTATGAACCCGTTTCTAGTTTCTTATTTTTTTATTGCTGTATTGTTATCCTTAGCCATCAATTACCTGCTCCTGAAATTTTCTTTCAACCTTGGTTCACGAAACAATATCGCCTTCAAGCAGGTGCGCTGGACTTCGCATGTGAAACCATCGGTAGGCGGTATTTCGTTTTTTATAATTTTCCTGCTGTCGTGGGGCGTTTATGGTTTTATTTCGCAGGAAAAAACAACGGCGCCTGATAACCAGGTTATCGGGGTAGTGGCGGCCACCAGCCTGGGGTTTTTGGCCGGCCTTTACGATGATGCATTTAATACCAACCCGCTCCTGAAATTTATTCTGCAGCTGGCCTGCGGCATTATCCTGGTAAGTTTTAATGTGAAAATAAATATCTCCAACGTGGAGCTCATCAATATCTTTTTCACCCTGGTGTGGGTAGTAGGGCTTATGAATTCCATCAACATGCTGGATAATATGGATGGCGTTACCGGCACTATTTCTGTTTGCATTATAGCCGGGCTCATTACAGTGATTATTCTTTCAGGTCATCCGGCTCCTGATTTTTACCTGCTGGTGCTGGCCGGCGTACTGGGTGCACTCATCGGCTTTCTGCGGTTCAACTGGAGCCCTTCAAAAATTTTCATGGGCGATACAGGTAGCCAGTTTCTCGGTATTTTTCTTGCTGCTACCAGCATTCTGTTTTTATGGAAGTTCAACGATGGCAACCAGGGATTGCTGCAGGTGAAACCTTTTGTGCTGCCGGCTTTGTTTTTTATAGTTCCCATTATTGATACCACCACGGTCACCATCAGGCGTTTGCTCCGCGGCCAGTCGCCGTTTGTAGGCGGCAAGGACCATATCACTCATCACTTTGCCTACCTGGGCATGGGCGAAAACCGGATTGTGCTGATACTGCTTGCTACCAGCCTGCTTTCATTTCCTGTGGCCATTGTGCTTATTAAAAATCCGGGCATCTGGAATTTTTATATTTCTTTTGCTGCGCTGGCCTATGTGGTTGTTTTATTTTTTGTGTTCCAGTTTTATTATAAAAAAGGTGAAATAGAACACCAGAAAAAAATACAGGAACAACGGTCCATACCGAAAATTACCAAAGAATCGCTGGCTGCCTTTGCCGAAAAAATGCAGGCCAATAACTGAGCCGGCACCTGCCTGAATAATTTCATGCACCTGGTTTACAAATAATGCCGTTTCATTAGCTTTGCTATCCGCAAATTTTCCGTTTATGAATCCAGGTGACGTTAAATCCGTTCAGCAGCATGCTGAGGAGCAAATGAAAAAAGCAATCGAGCATCTTGAAATAGAACTGGTAAAAATCCGCGCCGGCAAAGCCAACCCCCAGATGGTGGATGGCATCACGGTGGATTATTACGGAACGCATATGCCGCTGAACCAGGTGTCGAACATCAGCGTAATGGATGCCCGCACCTTATCCATTCAGCCATGGGAAAAAAACATGCTGCACCCGATTGAAAAAGCCATCCTGGCAGCCAACATCGGCATCAACCCGCAAAACGATGGTAATACCATCCGGCTCTTTCTGCCTCCGCTTACCGAAGAAAGAAGAAAAGAACTGGTAAAAAGATGTCATGCGGAAGGAGAACATTCCAAAGTGGCTATCCGAAATTTGCGCCGGGAAGCAATTGAGCAGATTAAAAAACTTCAGAAGAACGGCCTGAGCGAAGATGTGGCCAAAGATGCGGAAACCGCCGTGCAAACCCTTACGGATAGATACATCGCCGCCGTGGATAAACATCTTGGCTCCAAAGAAAAAGAAATCATGGCGGTTTAAAAATCGTAAACGACTTCCCAATGCACCGGGACCAGGTTACATCCTGCGGAAACATAAATTGGAATTTTGATTTTTCCCTTCATTTGTTTGCCAGGTACACGCCACATAAAATTATTCCAAGACTCCCGATTTGCAGGGCTGTAATATTTTCGCCATAAATAAAACCCCAGGCGATAGCAACGAAGGGAATACCGTAAGTAACCAGCGAAGCAAAGAGGCCACCGGCTTTTTTTACCAGCAGATAAAACAAGGCTGTGGCAAATGCGCTTCCTACTACACCCAGCAATACCGACGCAGCAACTGACCATTTTACGGCTGATTCGTCAAAACGTAAACCGGCAATACCCTGCTGCCACAAAACGATAGCCGTGGGTATTGTCATAAAAGCAAGCGATACCGACGTGAGATGAACCGGGTGAAAATCTTTCAGGTAATGACTGACCATGTTTACGTTTATACCATACAGGATAGTAGCGGCTAAAACCCACAGTGTATATTGCAGGTTTTCAAAACTGATTCCTTTTTTGCCGGCCATACTCAGGAGTATAAGTCCCATGAAGCCAATGATGACGCCAAGTATCTTTCTTCCTCCCACTTTTGAATTGAAAAAAAGAATACCGATAACCACCACGCAGAGTGGTGTAAGTGAATTGAGAATGCCGGCAAGGCTGCTGTCAATTTTTTCTATGGCAGCAGCAAAAAGATAAGCGGGCAGCAGGTTGCCGCAAACAGCGGAAAAAATCACCAGGGGGATTTTTTTACCTGGTATTTCAGAAAAATGAAACAGAGCAAACGGTATCATAACGGCGCCTGCAGAAAATATACGCAGCGAGGCGATCTGCAGCGGGTTTAATTCTTCGGTGCTCCAGCGCATCACGATAAAAGAACTGCCCCAGATGATGCACAGCAAAATAAAAATTGTCCAGCTGCCAAACCGGTCATTTTTCATAACGGGAGCAAAGGTGAGGGAATATTTTTGAAAAGCCGGTTTGAAAAACCGGTAATGATAAAGTAGCTTGTCGTTTCATAATTTGGGATAATGAATAAAATAAAACTTGATGAGCTGAGTACCCGTGCACCCGCAGATGCGGATAAAGAAAAAATTAAAAACAATACCGCTGCACTGTTGGCGGAGCTTGATGAACTGCAAAACCTGCTTTTTGCCGAAGCCAGACATTCCGTACTGGTAGTGCTGCAGGGACTGGATGCCAGCGGTAAAGACGGCGCCATACGCAATGTGTTTGGCAAGCTGAATCCCCAGGGAGTAACGGTAAAGTCATTTAAGGTGCCAACGCCACAAGAACAGGCACACGATTTTTTATGGCGGGTGCATGCTCATGCTCCGGGCAAGGGAATGATACAAATCTTCAACCGCAGCCATTATGAAGATATCCTGGTGACCCGTGTACATGGCTGGTGCGATGAGGACACAGCAAGGAAGCGGATGAACGCCATTAATGATTTTGAAGAATTGCTGCAGGTGCATAACGGCACCCATATTCTCAAATTTTACCTGCATGTGTCGCCCGCTGAACAGCATGAACGGCTGGTGGAGCGGATGAAGGAACCAGCCAAAATGTGGAAGTACAACGAAAAGGATTTTGAGGAAGCCAAACTTTGGCAACAATACCAGGAGGTTTATGAAGACTGCTTTGAACATTGTAGTAAAATACCCTGGACCATAGTGCCTGCCGACCAGAACTGGTACAAGGAGTATGTGATAGTTTCAGCATTGTGCAGGTTGCTTCAAAGCCTAAATATGAAATACCCCGGCATGAAAAAATAAAAGTTTTATCTTGAGGTTTTACCGGAAAAATAATTTCTTCACACCAAACTATTATTTATGGGAATGCTAAAAGAATTCAAAGAATTTGCCATGAAGGGTAACCTGGCTGACATAGCCGTAGCTTTCGTAATGGGCGCAGCATTCGGTAAAGTGGTAACTACATTTACCGAGGGGCTGGTGGCGCCATTGGTTGGCATGCTGACCGGGAAAGATTTGAGCAATAATGTTATTGTACTGAAAAAAGCAGTTGCCGAGGTGAAGGATACCGCAGGCAATATTGTGACAGAAGCCCGGGCGGAAGTGGTTTTGAAATGGGGTGCATTTGTCACAGCGGTAATTGACTTCCTGCTCGTGGCCTTTATTATGTTTTTAATTATTAGAACAATCAACAGCATGAAGAAAAAAGAACAGACAACGGCTGCGCCCCCTGCTACGCCGGAAGACATCCTGCTGCTGCGTGAAATAAGGGATGCCCTGAAAAAATAACCCTGTACGGCACCGTTCTGAATTTTATCAGCTCATTAACGGACGCTGATGTTTATTTTTGCACCGTTATGAAAAAATTCTTTTTTGTACCGGGCGGCGTCATGTTGTTTTTAATAAATCAGGCCCAGGATATAACACTCAAAGATATTAGGGTGGTAGGTGCCCGGCAGGTAAAAAGCCTTGACAGCAACGGCTGGAAGAAAAATGGCACCTTCATCCTGAACATGAACCAGGGCGCCCTGAGCAACTGGGTGGCCGGTGGCGAACAGAGTGTACTGGGGATAAATGCCATCCTGAATTATTCTGTCAATTTCCGGTTTGGCCGAAGCACATGGGACAATTATTTTGATCTTGCACTCGGCTTTCAGAATGCTACCAGCTTTGGCAAGTTTCGCAAGATTGACGACCGCATAGATGTGACCAGCAAGTATGGTTACCAGCTGAACCATAACTGGTATATTGGCGTGTTGTCCAATTTCAACTCGCAGTCCCTTGCCGGCTACGATTATTCAGTGGAGCCTAGTAAAAAGATTTCCAATTTTCTTACACCGGGGAAAATATTATTGTCACCAGGTATTGATCATAAAACGGCCATCCGGTTTTCACTGTTCATTTCTCCGGTCACTATCCGCTGGGTATTGAAAAAAGATGATGATTTTTTTTACCTGGCAAAATTCGGCGTGGACTCTGCCCGGCGATCCAATACGGAATACGGTGCGTTTGTAACCGGGAAATTCAAAGCGGCTTTCACCCGGTGGGTAGTTTATGCCGGCAGGGTTGATTTGTTCAGCAATTATAAACGCCATCCTGAAAATATTGATGTGCTGATGAACAACCTGCTGACGCTGAAATTCAATAAAACCTTTGCTACCAATCTCAGCCTCGATCTCATTTATGATGACGATCAGAAAAAGCGAATACAGTTAAAAGAAATATTAGGCTTAGGGCTTACATTAAAAATATAGGTTTAGTAAAGAGATGAGTTGGCTATTTTTGGTTTTAATCATGTGGATATTACCTTAATTTTCCGGGTATAGCCAGAAAAATTTTACCCCCATAAATTCTGTTCGAAATAAGAATTAAACTATTATCTTTGGTTGCACCGTACTGCTTACGGCCCGATTTAATAAATAACAACTAACTGGTATGAGAAAACTCATCTTTACACTTTTTGCATTTACACTTACCGCATCACTTTCTGCCCAGGGCAATGCACCCCAGCAACCAGCAAAACCAAAAAAAGGATGGAGCTGCGAAGGACTCTTCAGTTTCAATGCAGGTCATGGCGGCAGCCGCAACTGGGCCGCCGGCTCGGAACGCTTCTCCCTGCAGGGCGCCGCATACCTCAACTACCAGGTAAACAGGAAATGGAGAAAAAATATCTGGGAAAACAACCTGGATGCCGGCTATGCACTGGTAAATACCAACAAGCTTGGTTTCAGAAAAACGGATGATAAGCTTGATTTCACCTCGCTGTTCAGACATTCCATCACAAAAGATAATGTAGTGGGTATTGGCGGCTGGTTCAACGTACGTACACAGTTTCATCACGGCTATGATCATAATGAAACACCTAAAAGAAGAATCTCCGGTCTGATGGCGCCGGGTTATTTCACCGCAGGTCCGGGTTTTGATGTGAGAACAAAATCCGCCAGCCTGTTTGTTTCGCCCATGGCGCCAAGGTTGATATTATTTACCAACCGCCCCTACAGTTTCAATTACCAGGGCGGCATCAAACCCGACGGAACCCAGGAGATACCTCTTTCCTGGCATTATAATGTGGACCCCGAAAGAAAAGTCCGCTTTGAACTGGGAGCGCTGATTTCGGTAAAATACAAAAGAGAGATTGCCAAGAATGTTACGTACAAAACAAGGGCAGATTTCTTTTCCAATTATGTGGATGATCCGCAGAACATTGATGTGTTCTGGAACAACAGCCTTCACATGAAAGTGAACAATTGGCTGATTGTGAATTACAATTTTGACCTGGTGTACGATGATGATGTAAAGCTATTTGGTCCTAACCACAATAAAGCGGCCACCCAGCTTCGTTCACAATTAGGTGTGGGTTTCGCTGCCCGGTTTAAATAAGAGAATTTTTTTATAGTCAGCCAAAGTCCCGTTATTTTGTAACGGGATTTTGCATTTTCCGGGAAAGAATAATGCCTGTTTCAACTCAAAAATTCAGAATTTGAACAACCCAACCTACCAGATAAAACTACCGCAATTTGAAGGCCCGTTTGACTTGCTGCTTTTTTTTATCGAGCGGGATGAACTGGACATTTACAACATCCCCATCACAAAAATCACCAACGATTTTCTTGATTACATTCACCGGCAGGAGTCGCTGAACATTGAACTAAGCAGTGAATTCATACTTTTTATTTCCACCTTGATGCGTATTAAAGCCAAAATGCTGCTGCCCCGCAAGGAGCTGGATGCGCAGGGCAATGAAATTGACCCGCGGCTGGAGCTGGTGAATAAAATTCTTGAATATAAAAGGTTCAAGGAGGCGGCAGCACAAATGGCTGAGCTGGAAGCCGGCCGCATGCTGATGGCCAAACGCGGCAATTTGCAGAAAGAGCTTTCAAAAATCGGTGAAGCAGCCGCCGAGGGCACTGAAATAAACACCATCACCATGTACCGCCTGATGCGTGCCTTTGAGCGGGTGATGCAGCGCTATCACGATACAAAAAACCGCCCGGTACATACCGTCATCCGCTACGAATATACCATGGAAGGCAGTCGTGATTATATGCTTTCGCTGGCGCAACAGGAAAAAACACTGTCATTCGAAAAAGTATTTGGCAATTGCGATAACCGGGTGCATGCTATATTTCTTTTCCTAAGCCTGCTGGAACTGGTGCAGCAAAAATTTCTGAAGATAATGATGGGGGAGGGGAAGAATAATTTCATTATTGAATACAACGAACCGGAAAACCGGCTGGCCGAAATGGAGGAAATAATTCAACCGCAATAAACCGTTGTGATGATCAGACCCGGCTGACCGGGCAGCATCATGAAGCCA
Source organism: uncultured Chitinophaga sp. (assembly GCA_964444975.1). GTDB lineage: Bacteria > Bacteroidota > Bacteroidia > Chitinophagales > Chitinophagaceae > VBAS01. Next base: position 27,118 of record CAYUJD010000031.1, read on the forward strand.
TAAATAAAACCAAAAAATACACACATGAAAAGAACAGCAACAGCCAACTGGAAAGGCTCCGGCAAAGAAGGAAGCGGTAAACTGCTTACCCAGTCCGGGGTGATAAAGAATAAAAATTATGATTATAAAAGCCGATTCGAGGACGGCGCCTTTACCAATCCCGAGGAGCTGATAGCGGCAGCACATGCGGGCTGCTTCTCCATGAAGCTGAGTTTTGTGCTTGGCGCTGCCGGCTTTACACCGCGGCGTATTGAAACCCAGTGCACTGTTACCCTCGAAGGAGGCGTCATCACGGGCAGTCACCTGGAAGTGAGAGCCAAAGTGCCCAAGCTGAAAGCAAAAGATTTTCCGCAATATGCCGAAGAGGCAAAAGCCAATTGCCCGGTAAGTAAGGCATTAGGCGCTATTAATATTACTATGAATGCGCAACTGGTGAAAACCTTTAAAGCCAGAACTGCCGCCGGTGATGCTGGCCACGAAGCTGAATTGGGGGGCGAAGGATGATAATTTCTTTCAAAAATTTTTTTAAACCTCCACTTATACGGGGGTTTTTTTACATAATCCTGTTTTTTTGCGTAATACAAGTAATAATTGAGAGTGATAGCGCAAAGGACATTCCGGAATCGTATAAAATAGAGAAGCTTTCTATTTACAATGTATCATCTTATCTTCCTCAACACTTCTACCACTGTTACACCCATATCGCCGCTGTCAGTATAGCTTCCCACACGAAGCGTTCTGTCTGTAAGCATCGGTAATTCAGTGCCATTGAAAACAGATGCTATGGTTTCGTTTGGAACCATCGTCCACTCCTCGTCTTTCTGTGGTCCATCGCATGAGCCAGTGACGGTTCTTATGAACTGACCATCTTTATTCTCAATTTTAATATACCCACCCCGACTGTCGTATTGAATTTCCAATTCAGTATATACTTTTCCTGAACCATTCACAGTTATTCCACAAAATCTATGTTCGTCTTCTCTGAATTCACCCGGACCTATGCTGCATATATCAATATCCATGATCATCTCCAGTGTTCCTGTATACAGAATGTCATCATCGGCACCTACATTTTCTACCCCATAAAGCACCCCGCTTACTACTACAACACCATTCTTGCGAATAGGGCAATTCGTTGTGTCGCCAGCGAACGATGTATATCCGGTATAACTGATCATCACTTCATAAATGGCATCAGCGGCAGTGGCGCCTATGATCGAAGGATTTTGAGCAATATTTTGAAGGATGGTAATATATGCCCTGGCTGCGTCAATAATAACTCCTGTAGCTTCAGTAATCATGATTATAAATTCCGGCACTTTAAAAGCAATCGCATCTTCATCCGGATCGGCAGCTACTTCTCCAATGATAAAAACTGTAATCCATTTCACAACTTCACCAGGTTCAAATCTAACCGAGCCTTTTGTTGCAACATAATCAACACCGGCTTTTGCACTACTGTCTTTTGTATTGTATTTTACCGTGACCGGTTCAGCAGCAGCTTGTGACAGATATACCATTACTTTAACAGGTTTTTGTCCTTTATCACCTTTGATGGTGGTAGCACTTGCAATACTTACTTTGACAGGAGCAGGAAGAACAGCCGCTTCATTTAAAAGAATATTTTGATGTGTTGTATTTTTTTTAAACCCTGTTAAAAGAATCACAGATCCAATTAATATCCAAATTATCACTAGATAGTTTCTCATTTGAAATAATTTTTATTTATCAATCATCTCCAGCAACTGACCAAGCGGAAATTTTTGTTCAATTAATTTTCCTACATCTGCCTGCGGCTTAAATTCATTCCAATGCCAGAACATAACAAATAGTTGTGGTATATATCTAGGAAGATCTTTACGCATATAGCCGGGATTTGCTCTCACAATCATAAATCCTTTATCTTCTTCTGTGAAAATGGGTGTGTTTTCATCGGTGTTATAAATGGTTAACGGAATGATGGCTGGTGCTTCCAGTAAACCCTGGCTGGCAGTTTCATTCAGTTCATTTTTGTAGCGGGTAAGTATCGCTTCGTTATTTTTTTTAAACTCAGCGATTTGGTCTTTCCTGGTTTCCTGTTCTTCAGCCGTTGTGGCGGGCATTTGTTCAAAGCCTTTTACCATTATGTCAAGCGATTTTGGAAGATGGTTGATGCATTTCTCCAGGTATTGTTTCCTGGTGACAGGGATGTAGGGTAGTTCACCTTTTCGATGTACCAGCGCAAACAGTTCCGGTGTTATATCAGGATTGTCTATGTTCCCCTTGGAATAAAATAGTTGATACCCATCGAAGCTTTGTTTCAATGGCGGGCGGAGATGAACCGGATAACCCCCGATGGTCAGCGTATCAAAGTTCCCGAAGTATTCTGTTGCAAAACCATTAAATGAATTTGTATTTAAGTTGAACCATGTTCCTGTTTCTCCCGGATAACCAGGCCAAATCTCATGTGGATCATTTGTGCTACAGAAATGCCGGAAAAAGCCGGCCACATAGCCAAATGATGCAACAGGCTTTTCAACGACTGTTTTACGGTCCAGAGTGAAGGGGTCGGTTCTTATATAGGTAACCTGGTCGGCAAATGTGCTGTAGCCAAGTGCCCGGTGCCAGGCCACATCAAGCCCCATTGGCTGAGGATAAATTTGTTGCATCATCGCATGGATTTTGTCAACCCGGTTTATCACTTCCTGTTGCTGCGATTGGTTAAATGCAATATGATCCACTTGCCAAACATCAGACCCTTTAAACCACTTGCCAGGTGTTTTGTATAAAACTTCATCAGAGCAGGGTGTTTCTGTTTTGATGGTTCTGATCTGGCTAAAGGATGGAAGCTGGATCATTAACAAAACAAGTATGATGAGTTGTTTTTTCAATTTTACGGAAGTTTGGCTGGTGATAAGGTAATATCTAGTCGTTGGCCTCGGTACAAGTCTATTTCGTAAGCTCCTATGTCTCCTTCCTTTACAACAATATTTTCGACAAAAGCAGGTTTAAAACCTGCAGCTTTTACTTCAATCTTATATTTTCCCGGTTTTAAACTTTTGAATTCATAAAATCCACGATGATCTGATTTAACGGTGTCTGCTATTTTTGTTAACGAATCAATCGCTATGATCATGGCATTAGGTATTCCTTTTTCTCTCGTGTCAACCACATCGCCCTGTATCTGAGCATAAGAATTAAGAGTAACAAACCACATGAATGCAAGAAAAATTATAAATATTTTCATACCATACATTTTTTTATAAATATTTCACCTCAATTTTATTTGACTTAAACAATTACCTTTTGCAGCATCGCCAAAATAAAGTAACGTAGCGTTAATGGCAGTACCTGCATTTGAAGTACAGAAAATATTTCCGACAGGTAATAAAGGAACCCGATTAAAGATTTTTGCACCATCTGCACCAACTGTATATCCCCAAGAATAATAAATATTGTAAGACAGAGGACAGAAGATATCACCGCTTTCCACAGTTCCCCTGCTCTTGCCAATATTTTCTAAAGGATAACGCCGGGTGATGATTTCATTACCATTGCGATCGAAAATGCGACAGGCAGAAGGGTTGTAATCTACAATTACCTGATCCGGCTCACGTAAATCTTCACCATGATGCCACACATTTACAGCATGTGCCAGTTCGTGGGTAACAGTCCAGGCCAACATTTCCCGTAATGTAAATCTCAGGGATGCCGGCCTCTCCTGATTCACCAAAAACTGGTAGGTGCTCTGAATTTGGTTCCAATCAAAAACTACAGGATCTGTAACGGCCGGAATATCGGGACCACGATAAGCCGTTCCAATTGTACCAGCAGAAAGATTTCTTTTTTCAACTCTTAAAGCAAACTGATCGTAATCATGAGCAGATAGTGCGTTTTTATTTAATCTTCTGTTACGGGCAATTTCATTTTCATAGAAAAGAATAATTTCTAAATCGCTTGCATTTTCAAACCATTGAAAAGCTTCAGTAAATAATGAAAGTTCTGCTCTTTTTATTTTAACTCCTAATTCTTTTTTATCAGGTTTAAGTCTCTTGAACCTTCCTTCTGAGATAACGCCCCGGTATTCTTCATAAGCAGTTAATCCATCTCCATTATTGCTATTTCCATTCGATGTTTCCTTGTCATCCATTTCATTCGGGTTTCCATTAGCAGTTAACCAGGCGGTCCCGATTTTTGAGTTAGGATCTCTTTTAGGGATTCGTATATCGGTTTCTCCACCCGATACCAGCAGATGCCCTTGTATGCGGGTATCATCAGTCAGAATTGCTTCGGCTGTCAATGTCGTCCAGCCTCCTCCATCATAAGAGCCAATTTTAAACTGAGACGATTGACAACCAGAACAATTTATTTTCATGGATTGAAATCCTTCATCTCCAATTGAAGCATTTGGTTGTATCATGAAGCGTAAATCGGGCATTGGATCATCCCAGGGTACTATTGGAAAATTTATTGTTACTCCCGGTTCTTTTGAGGTGTTTGAAAGTTTGAGTTCAAAAGATTTTGCTTTTTTGGTTGTTGTACCACCACCTCTTGCCTGCAATTTCAGTGAAACATTCATTAAATTTCCAACACTTAGCTCAGTAAGGCCAGGCTCAGGCAACCAGGTATCATATTTTTCTGGTGTCACAATTAACTCCACGTCACTCACTGTTGTTCTTGTAAAATGCCATGTGGTGGTGGTTGTAACAGTGCCAAAGCCACCGGGCAATTCTCCCGTTTCTGTTTTAGTTCCGCTTAGCACGTCTTTGTTTGTCCCCAGAGGTTGGTGAGTAACACCCATGCCTGGTGCATCCGGTCCATAGGCAGTACCATCGCAATTTGTTCCGTTGCATTCGGGAGGGAACACTTCAATATCATATTCATTTTCGTCTTCTCTGATGACTACTATATGTAACTGGGCCTGGCCACTACCCTGGCAGTCGGCACAAGTTTTTATTCCCCCCGGACAGGTTGCCTCCATGTGATATGTTTGAGAGCCGGTGCCTTTATCATCAGTGAAATTGAGGTCAGTGGGGTCAGGGTTAGAGTCCTCAGCATCTCGGAACAGGGTGGGCAATGCATTCGTGAAGGATGCATATAACTTTCTTTCACTTTTTCCCGAGCAACCCGGAGGTGTATAAATCACAGTTTCTTCCACGGTAATATATCCCGTCCATCTGGTAATGGGTTCATATTTCTTTTTCGGCGGATCATTTTTTCCATAATTGCCGGCAAACAACACACATGTACTGCTTATTAGTGCAATTGAAAATGAGATACGGTTCATTTGCTAAAACATTTTAATCAGTTTGGCTGTTATGCTTCAGATCTTTCGCCAGTAATAAAAAATTATCCGTATGATTGAAATAATGAGATTGAGCGTTTGATGAATTTTCTAAATTTATTCCATCATTTATTACTCTACTCTGAATGTATAAAACAGTTTTCTCAGGTTGCTGCTCATACCGAATACAACCTTGGAGATAACATATGGATATCGATTTTCGCTATCCGATCTTTATAAATTCAACTCTACGGTTATTGGCCTTCCCCGCAGGGCTATCATTTTTATCAATCGGTTCGCTTTCGCCTTTGCCATCGGTTTCCATACGACTTGCATCAATACCAAATTCTTTTGTCAATGCCGCTTTCACGGAAGCTGCTCTTCTTTTTGAAAGGTCAAGGTTGCTGGCATCATTTCCATCGGCATCGGTATGACCGACAATTTTTACTTTAAGATCAGGATATTCTTTCAATACGGAGGCCATCTCTTTCAATGTGCCGTAAGATTCTGCTTTTATTTTATCGCTGTTCACATCAAAGAGAATTCCATGCGTCACCCATTTATTTTGTTCCAGCATTTTTCTTCTTGTATCGGGAGCACCGACGGCGAGACGAAGATTGCTGATGTAATGTTTTCCTAATTCTTCAAAATTTGTTGTCGAAAAAATGATGGAATTGAATTTGGCTTCCTTTATGGTTGCTTTGGAGATATCCCAAATCTTTTCTTCGTTTAGGTAAACTCTTACTCTTTCTTTTTGTCTCCAGATGGCAACATGAATTGGATTATAATTATCATTAAGAAAATTCGGATTGCTCATGTTTTGAATATCGGTGCTACCATTAGTTCTGCCTGAAAAACGACTGACCCCTGTTTCAGTACCGGTCGCTGCAACCTCTAATTGGCAACCGAAAGCATTGTTCGCTAGAGACCAACCGTCAAGGTTTTTGTCAGTCATCTCAGAAAAACCTACAATTATGTCGCCGCCACCGAACGGTACCCCGTGTAACAGATCAAACTCGAACGTAAAATCTTCAGGATATTGTTTCGAAAATTCGGGAACAAATTGACCCGGCTTAGTCAGCCATAGCCAGCGGCCCGGCTTGCCCTCTATAGTAACTATTTCTCCCGAAGCATTCGTATTCCAACCCGCCGGAAAATCTCCGATATTGCCAGTAGAGAAATCTTCAAAGCCGATCACTTTTTCACCCGGTACAAAATCATATTTGCTGTACGCCTTGAACGAAGCCGGTTGATTTGTATCGCTGTTCGGATTAATCGTGGTGTCTTTTACCTGGATATTCCTTTTTTTGTCAGTCGTATCCTTGTTTTCATTCTTTCCATTTTTTTCATTTACAGTATTATCAACCGGTTTGTCAATTTCATTCTTTGATTTTTGTTTTACCTTTTCTGAGACCTTTTTTAATATTTGTGCCTGCGAAAAACTTCCACTAAAAAGCAGGAATGATATCAATAATATCTTATTCATAATTCACAGTTGAAATTGAAAAATGTGAGACACAAAGTTTAGGGAAGGTAGAACGCAGATAAAAACAAGTCAATAGAACGAAAGTTATCCGATAGGAGATTATCAGAAATGGCAGCTAATTTTTTCCAAACGCCTTATTGATAGCCTCTGTCCGGTTTTGTACATGCAGCTTTTCATAAATGTGGTGAATATGCTGCCGCACAGTGCTTACAGAAATGGCAAGCTGATCAGCGATTTCTTTATAAAGTAATCCTTTTGCAAGCAATTGAAGAATTTCATTTTCCCGGTTGCTCAAGGCTTCCAGCGGCTCTGCTTTTTGCTGCTGCTCACGGAAAAGCGTTACCAGCTTGCGGGCAATATTGGCACTCATGGGACTACCACCATTGTGCAGCTCTTTCAAGGCTTCTATCAATTGTACCAGCCCGGTGTTTTTAAGAAGATAGCCGGTGGCGCCTGCTTTTAAGGCTTCAAACACTTTTTCATCGTTTTCATATACGGTAAACATCATAAACTGGGTGAGGGGACATTTCGCTTTTACCTGCCTGATACATTCAATACCGTTCATACCCGGCAGGCTGATGTCCATGATAACGATGTCGGGTTTTAGTTTTGGCAGATCAGGAATGGCTTCTTCGGCCGTTTTAAAAGTTTCAAGCACTTTAAAATCCGGGCTGAGCGAAATAAAATTTCTAAGTCCGTCTCTTACCTCATCCAGGTCTTCTACAATTGCCAGGGTAATACTCATGTGTTTCGAATGTAAAAAGTGAAGTAAACTTTACCAATAGAACAAAAGTTATTTCTTTAAGGGAACCGTCAGGCGTATCAACGTTCCACTGTGATTTATTATTTCCATGTGTCCGCCGATTTCATTTACTCTTGTCTTCATATTTTGGAGTCCGTTGCTGAATGGCCTGATATGTGATTGATCAAAACCGGTTCCGTTATCCTTTAAACGGATGGATAAATGTTGATGGATGCTGACAGACAGGGTAACTTCCGTGGCCTGTGCATGCTTGACCACGTTGTGCAGGGCTTCCTTGATGGTAAGAAAAATATTTCTTCGGAATTCACCGCTTACAAAGAGTGAAGGAAGCTGGTCCGGCAATTCTGCTTTGCAATTGATACCATTTTGCGAAAGATATTCCATGGCATAGGCACGGGTGTACGAAAGCAGATCGCTCAATGAATCATTTTTCTCATTCAGCGCCCACACAATTTCACCCATTTTATCAATCATCTCGTGGCTGTATTCTCTTATTTTGCTTACTTCCTCTTCTACCGGCTGCTGCTGCTGTTTTTTTATGCCGATGGTTTCGCTTAAAAATTTTATGCGTGATAAACCGGCGCCAAGATCATCATGCATATCGGTGGCAATTCGTGTTCTTTCTTTTTCGATGGCCTGTTGTTTTTCAAGTATAGCCATTTGCCTTTCCATTTTCCGGCGATAATAGAACCGGGAACCCATAATTAATAATCCAATAATCAATAATCCGGCTAAGGTCCTGAACCACCAGGTTTGCCACCAGGGAGGGGTTACTTCAAATGAATAGGATAAGGAAGCCGGCGGATACATGCCCGAAGGGAAAAAAGCTTTTACTTTTAGCTGGTATTCACCCGGCGAAAGATTTGTCAGGTTGATAACGGAGTTGGAGAAAGAAGTATCGCTCCATTGCTGATTACCCGAGCCTTCCAGCAAATAAGAATATGTGACCTGCTTTTCATCCAGGTAACTCGGCGCGGCTACATGAAAACTGATGTTGTTTTCTTTATAACGGAAAAAATATTTTGACGTTGTCAATGTTTTTGCATTCACTTTCATTTCCTCAAGCAGCAGCGGCGGGTTGTTTTTTAATCTCATTTTCCCGGGATTCGTCACCTGCAACAGGATGCCTGTATTGGTCAGGGCATAAGCATGGTTGGCATCCGCCCAGCATTGTTTTATATAGGCAAAAAAGTTATTGGTTTTACTTAAATTTTCAACTACATATTCCTTTTGTCCGTTAAAAATAATTCTATCGATGCCTGTTTGGGTACCGACGATTAAATTATTCATTGAGTCGCAGGCAAGTGACGTCACAAAGTCATCAGTTAACCCGTTACCCGTATGGAAATGAAATAATTTAGTCAACCTGGTTTCCTGGTGCTGATAGCCGATCAATCCCTCGTACCTGGTGCCAATCCAGATAATTCCACGTTTATCAATAACAAAACTGCGGGGTGAGCCGGTTAATTGTTCCCTGGGAAAATGAAAAACAGGTTGTAAATAATTTGAGATATTTTCCGGGTGAAGACTGAATACATCCGCTCCGGTGTATCGCCTGACTACCCATAAGTAATTATTTTTATCAAAAGCAAATCCTTCAATCAGGTCATCTTTTACCGTGGGCAAATGAAACACCGGCATCTTGTCCTTCCATATATTTAAGCCGGACGATTGGGCAGCGATAATAACCGATTTACCGACAACCTCCAATTGTTTTCCAACATTGCCGGCAGCAGAAAGCGAAATAATTTTTTTGAAGTCAATTGTTTTTTTCTTTGCACTGAATCCGGCCTCATAAATATACCTGTCATCATAAGCCAGCAGTATATTGTCTTCCTCATGGAATATAGCCGGCGCCCTTGCCAGGTTGGAAGTAAACTCTTCGAATCCTTTCTCCGTACGCCTGAACAGCTTATTGGGGATATTGACATAAGAATAATTGTTGAACCATGTAAAACCGTTTGAATAAAACGCCCTGTCAATTTGTTTCTGCATAGTGAGGGGCAGTTCCACGATAATCAATGGTGAATTAACGATTTTAAACACGCCACCGTCATTGCAAAGCCAGATGGTATTTTCCCGGTCGATCATGATATTGCTGACACCCGATGAAATGATCTGTTCCGGCAATGGCAGCTTTG
>CAYUJD010000032.1:0-36529 GCA_964444975.1 uncultured Chitinophaga sp.
TGCTTTTTGAATGAAGAAAAAGCATTGAGACCCTATGAAACTTTTAGAGGAATTAACCAAGCTGATAACCTAAATATGAATCTTTCATCACTTATACTGGTTCCCTTTCTCACCGCATTGGCCATCCTGCCAGCAAAAGGATTGAAGCAGGTGAGAGCCATCGCACTGCTTGGCTCGGCAGCGCAACTGATTCTTTCCCTTGCGTTGTTTTATTTTTATCAACAGCAAAGAACAAATGGCAACACAGCCATTTTTCTTTTTGAAACAAATTATACCTGGTATACTCCGCTGAACATCAACTACCATGTGGGGGTGGATGGAATTTCTGTGGCCATGATTCTGCTCACCGCCTTTGTGGTGTTGGCCGGTGTACTGGTGTCGTGGAAGATGGAGCGTTTGAGCAAAGAATTTTTCTTCCTGCTGATCTTTTTAAGTCTTGGCGCTTACGGATTTTTTATTGCACTCGATTTATTTACTCTTTTCTTTTTTCTCGAAGTGGCGGTGATTCCCAAATTCCTGCTCATCGGTATCTGGGGCAGCGGCAAAAAAGAATACAGCGCCATGAAGCTTGCCCTGATGCTGATGGGTGGCTCGGCGCTGGTGTTCGTTGGACTTGCCGGTTTATATTTTAATACAGATGTAAATGGCGCCCACAGTTTCAACATTCTTCAAATTGCCGGCATGAACATTTCTGCTGAAGTGCAAAAACTGTTTTTCCCGTTTGCATTCCTGGGCTTCGGCATTTTCACTGCATTGTTTCCATTTCATACCTGGGTGCCTGATGGCCACTCTTCTGCGCCAACGGCTGCATCCATGTTTCTTGCCGGTATTTCTATGAAACTCGGGGGCTATGGCTGCCTGCGTGTGGCAACTTACCTGATGCCCGATGCAGCACAACAATACTCCACCATCATCATCGTGCTGGCCTGTATCGCCATCTTATACGGCGCTTTCGCCACCATGATGCAGACGGATTTGAAATATATCAATGCTTACTCTTCCATAAGTCATTGCGGGTTTGTATTGCTCGGTATCGGTATGCTGACAAAGACGGCTATTGACGGCGCCGTGATGCAAATGGTATCACATGGTTTGATGACAGCTCTTTTCTTCGCCGTCATCGGGATGATTTATGACCGGACGCACACAAGACAGGTGGCACAGCTCGGCGGGTTGATGAAGATGATGCCATTTATTTCCACCGTGTTTGTGATGGCGGGTTTGTGTTCACTCGGTTTGCCCGGCTTCAGCGGTTTTGTGGCAGAAGTAACCGTGTTTATGGGCTCATGGGAAAAAGCTGATGCGTTTTATCGCATTGCAACAATTATTGCATGTGCCTCTATTGTGGTAACGGCTGTTTATATTTTAAGGGCTACCGGCAAAGCCATCATGGGACCAATTATAAACAATGAACATTTATCACTGGGTGATGCTGGTTGGAATGAGCGCCTGGCTGCCGGGTTACTGATTGCCGGGATAGTTGTGATAGGTATAGTGCCGTTTTTATTAAAAGATTTGATTAACCCGGGAACAGAAGTAATAATGAAAAAAATTGTATCGCTTATTAAATGATTTCAATAGCCTCCCCTCCGGGGAGGTTTGGAGGGGCTTTGAATGTTAAACGATTTTCTCTTGCTGATGAAACAGGAATTGGTGATAACGCTTATCATCTTTATCCTTTTATTTATAAAACTGGGTAAAAAAGATTGGCAAAATCAGTCGCTGATTCATTTCATCAATGTACTCCTTGTCTTCAATCTTGCCTCGGGTTTTCTCTTTCCCTGTGACGGGGCGCTGTTCGGCGATATGTTCCGTACCAATGAACTGCTGATATTTGAAAAGAACTTACTCAATCTCGGCACATTGATTATTTCTTTGCAATCGTACAACTGGCTGAAAGAGCATAAACATGTGCCGGAGTTTTACATGCTGCTGCTTTCCACACTGCTTGGTATGTTCTTTATGCTCAGCAGCAACAATTTGCTGATGTTTTACCTGGCGCTGGAACTTTCCACTATCCCATTGGCTGCCCTTGCCAATTTCGATTTGGAAAAACGCCGTTCGTCTGAAGCAGCATTTAAAATGATTATTTCTTCTGCATTTTCTTCCGGTCTGTTGTTGTTTGGTATTTCACTGGTGTATGGAGCAACAGGCACGCTGAACTTTGCGGAGCTGGCAACCAGTTTTACTGCTAACGCTCTCAATATTTTCTCATTCATTTTACTCATTGCCGGCTTCGGTTTCAAAATTTCTGCTGTCCCTTTTCATTTGTGGACGGCAGATGTATATGAAGGTTCGCCGGTCGCTGTCACTTCTTACTTGTCGGTCATTTCAAAAGGCGCCGTTTTGTTTGTGCTGGTTTCTGTCTTATATAATGTATTTACACCGCTGAAGGAAAGCTGGTACAATATGCTCTTCCTTCTTTCGGTGCTTACGATGCTAATCGGCAACCTGTTTGCCCTGCGCCAGCAGAATATGAAACGCTTTCTTGCATTTTCTTCCATTGCACAGGTGGGTTTTATTCTCATCGGTATCACGGGCCAGTCGGCAGAAGGCAGCGCATCAGTTATTTATTTTGTGCTGATTTACATTTTCTCCAATCTTGCTGCTTTTGGCGTTATAAATTTAGTAAGCGCAGTTACCGGAAGAGAAACTGTGGACGATTATAAGGGATTTTATAAAAACAATAAAACACTGAGCTGGGTATTAGCGATCGCTTTGTTTTCACTCGGCGGTATTCCACCCACAGCCGGTTTTTTTGGCAAATTCTTTTTGCTGCTGGCCGGCGCAGGCAAAGGGAATTACCTGCTCATCACCATCGCCTCGCTCAACATGGTAATATCTTTGTATTATTATCTGCGGGTGATAAAAGCTATGTTTATGGATGGCAATGACAACCCCATAGAACCGGTTAAAGCCGGCTGGTCGCCGAAAATAGCAATGGCAGTCTGTGTGGGGGGGATTATAGTAACCGGGCTGGCAAGCGGTGCGTACCAGTATATTTATTCGCTGGTTAAATAAATCATTAACCACGGATAACAAGAGAAGCAGAGTTAACGCAGAGAAAACTCTGCGTAATCTCAGTGAACTAATTTCTCTGCGGTGAAAATCAAATATGGCCATCAACAAAAATCACGAATTTGAAGAACTGGGCGGAGTGAAATGCTCTGTTGTTGAAAGAAATGCCACAAAAGAACGGGTGACATTCCTGAAAGAATTGCTGGAGCACAACGGGTTTGAAGTAGTGGTAGTTCCTTCTCCGCCATCGAAAGCGGCACCGGCTGTCAAGTCTGCACCTGCTGATCAAGAAGAAGCTCAACCCCAACCCAGCCCCCCTGCTGAAAACTACACTATCGGCGTCACCAACCTGGCTTTCAACCCAACCAATGCCATTTTTGGCCGTTTGTTAAAAACAAAAGACGGGCATATTGTGACACGAACCTACTGGTGCCAGAAAGAAACAGAAAGTCATGATGAGATTCCCTATTATGAACAAAATTTATAGTATCAAATACAACCTGTCTCGAAAGTAATTTCAACACAGAGATTATAATAGTCTTATCTACACAGAGCTGCTGTTTCAGAAGTAACCTCCCTGTGCTACTCCTTACCTTTACGCCACTGGGTTGTGATTATTGACTTTTGAGATGCGTTCCAACATGATAAGCGCCGCAAGGGGGCAATTAATTGCCACATACATTAAAACTTATACCCGATGCCGAAGCCGATTACCCATTTGCCATCGGTAGTTGCCGTTTTTGTATTGTAATAAAGCGGCAGTTGCAGCGCCAGGTGCCTGAGAGTATAAGTTAGCCCGATTCCCAGGGATGGCCAGATGGAGGAATTTTTTTTGGCTGGCGACACGGCATTATCTTTTTTTATCCGCAAACCGGGTAACATACCCAATGATAATGCCCAGGCAGGCTTTTGAACAATCCGGAGGGACGGTCCTGAAAAGTTTAAAAATGCTCCGTTGTCAATATACCCGACCACAAAAGTGCCCTCCGCAATCACTGCGGCGGTTTTTTTAACTTCCTGGGCTGATGAAGAACCGGAAAAGGAAACAATCATTAACGTAATCGCAATGATCTTTTTCATAATTTTTTCTTTGTTGTGTAAAAAAATTCATACAATACTCTACTGCGCAAAATAACTCATTAAGGAAATATGCCAAACTGATTATTATCATATTGTACGGGTTGTAGCCGGGATATTTTTACGGCGATATGAAACCCATCAAACGCAGCTGGGCCGAGCCCTACAAAATAAAAATGGTGGAGTTGTTGAAAATGACAACTCCGGCACAGAGAAAAAAGGCCCTGGCAGAAGCCGGATACAACACTTTCCTTTTACGGTCAGAAGATGTTTATATTGATTTACTAACTGATAGCGGTACTTCAGCTATGAGTGACCATCAATGGGCCGGTATGATGATGGGTGATGAAGCCTATGCCGGCAGCCGCAATTTTTATCACCTGGAAGAGGTGGTGAAAAATGTTTACGGTTACAAATACCTTATCCCAACACACCAGGGCCGCGGCGCTGAAAATATTATTTCAAAAATCCTGATAAAAAAAGGCGATATCATTCCCGGCAACATGTATTTCACAACAACCCGCTTGCACCAGGAACTGGCTGGCGGAAAATTTGAAGACATTATTATTGATGAGGCACATGACCCGGAAAATGAATTTCCTTTTAAAGGCAATGTGGATTTAAACAAACTGGAACGACTGGTAAAAAAGTACGGTGCCGAAAAAATCCCCTATGTAAGCATTGCCACCAGCGTAAATATGGCCGGCGGCCAGCCCATCAGCCTGCAAAATCTGAAAGAGTTAAGGTCATTCACAAAAAAACACGGTATCCGCATCATTCATGATATGACAAGGGTGGCAGAAAACGCTTACTTCATTCAGCAGCGGGAAAAAGGATATGCACATAAAACTGTAAAAGAAATTGTGAAAGAAATCTGCTCGCTTACTAATGGCGCCACCATGAGCGCCAAAAAAGATGCACTGGTCAATATCGGTGGTTTTCTTGCCATCAATGACTGGGATGTGTTTGAAGAAGCAAGAAACCTGGTGGTGGTATATGAAGGGTTGCATACCTATGGCGGTCTTGCGGGAAGGGATATGGATGCCATGGCCATCGGTATTGGCGAAAGCGTTTGTGATGATCACATCAGGGCGAGAGTAGGACAGGTGATTTATTTGGGAGAAAAGATGAAAGAGTATGAAATCCCGATTGTAAAACCCATCGGCGGGCATGGCATTTTTGTGGATGCAAAGAAATTTTTACCCCATATACCGCAGAATAATTTTCCTGCACAAACACTGGCGGCCGAAATTTATCTCGATTCTGGGGTAAGAACCATGGAAAGAGGTATTGTATCTGCCGGCAGAAAACCCAACGGCGAAAATTATTATCCCAAACTCGAACTGGTTCGTTTTACCATTCCTCGCCGGGTATATACACAGGCACACATGGATGTAATTGCCGAATCTGCAGCAAGGGTATATGAGTACAGAAATAAAATAAAAGGATTGAAAATGGTATATGAACCAAAGTATCTGCGGTTTTTCCAGGCAAGGTTTGAAAAAAAATAATTAATCAGTTTTCTAAAAAAAGGGCTTGTCCTTTATCATTTCCCCTGTTGATTTTAATCATGACACTAATGACGCTTAAAAAAGACATTTGTGTCTGTGAAAAAAATATTAACAGCATTCATTTTACTTGTTTTTTCCGCACAAACATTTTACCAGGGGAGTATTGTTATCTGGTTTTATGCACAAAGGAGTTTTATCATCAAAAATCTTTGTGTGAACAAAACCCGGCCCCAGCTTGGCTGCAAGGGTAAATGCGTATTAATGAAAAAACTGAAAGAAACGGAAAGACAACGGGAAGATCAGGTACCCGATCAGTTAAAGCAATGGGTGGAAACCTCTCCCTGCACCATAGCATGGTTTGAATTCATATCCGAAAACACATTTAACAAAACCGTTTTTAACCCGGAAAAACCCTCTCATTATAAACTTTCACTCAGCCAAACCATTTTTCACCCTCCGGCTGCCTGAGTAGCTGATTAATTTTATTCCATTATTGTATTATCTGTTCCAAGACGGCTGATAAACCAGCTATGTCGTACTATTTAGTTACTCATCAAAAATAAATTTTATGAAAAGGAATTTTCTTTTCCCTGTAATGATATTATTTAACCTTATAATTGGTTTTCATTCTTGTACCAAAGACAAAATTGAAGAACAGGATCCCACGGCCGGTCTGACAAAAATATATGAAGGTTATGCCACAGGCGCTGCGGCCAAAGTACAATTGTATTCCAAAGAAACTTCGATCACAACCGGCTATACAAAATTTTTTATTGCTCTTTACGACTCCGTATCCGGCAACCGGATTGACGATGCGCACATAACCATTGCACCGCTGATGGATATGGGCACCATAAAGCATGCTGCACCTTTTGAAAACCCTGAAAGCGAAGAAGCCGTTAATCACCTGTATCCTTGCAGTGTTACATTCATTATGTCTTCTATGGGAGGTACATGGACTTTTAATATCCAGGTGCACAACCATCAGAATGGCAAAACCGGATCTTTAACTATTCCGGTTACCGTAGCCGAACCGGCATTGAGCCGCATGAAATCATTTACAGCAAAGCATGATGGCAGCAAATATTTCATTTCACTTATCGAACCATCCAAACCAAAAGTGGGGATGAATGAAATGGAAATTGCAATTTATAAAAAAGCTTCCATGATGAGTTTCCCTGCTGATAGCAGTTTGGCTGTTACCCTTACTCCCGAAATGCCAACAATGGGGCATGGTTCTCCCAACAATATTAACCCCATACATACCGGCAAAGGACATTATAAGGGAAAAGTAAACTTCACCATGACAGGCTTATGGCGTTTGCATCTTGATTATATGAGTGGTACAGCTGTTGCTGACAGCACCCAGTTTTTCGATATCGAATTTTAATGACTGGCGGGCTGTCTCTGGCTGCCCGCCTTAAATTTTCTTAAAATGAAAATATATAAATGCCTGCTCGTTGCCGTGTTATCTATATACAAAGCTTCGGGTCAAAACAACTTATTGGCTTCCCCCGATGATACGGCAAGAATTATTGAACTGCGTGAAGTAAAAGTAAACGCTGTGCAAAAAACGCAGCAACAACGATTAGTCAGTTTTTTCCGGGCCAACGAGGGAGCAACACTGGAAGAAATTATGAGCCGGCTTCCGGAAATAACTATGATCCGGCGCGGGTCGTATGGCATGGAGCCAACGATCCGGGGCTTTGCCGGAGACCAGGTAAATGTTTTGATAGACGGTATGCGCATTCATGGCGCCTGTACTGATAAAATGGATCCCGTAACCATCTATATAGAACCCATTAACCTGGAAAATCTGCAGGTGCAAACTGCTGCATCCGGTTTTTTTCATAGTTCCTCCACCGGTGGCACCATTAACATGAAAACGGCAGAACCTGATTTTGCAACACCCGGAAAATTATCCGGTGTACTGAACAGCGGGTATCAATCTGCTGCCAATAGCTTTTATGAATCCATGTGGTTAAATTATGCATCGGGAAAATGGGGAGTAAGAGCCAGTGGTACATACCGGCACAACGGTAATTACCGGAGCGGTGGCGGCTCAGTTGTTCCCTTTTCTCAGTATGAAAAAACAAACTATTCCTTGTCAGTAAAATATAAATACAATGATAACACCTACATCAAGGCAGATATGATTGGCGATGACGGGTGGAATATTGGTTACCCGGCATTGCCCATGGATGTAGGTTATGCCGGAGCAAGGATTGTATCAGTACGTATTCATCACTCGAATACAGAAAAGATGCTTGCACAGTGGCAGGCAAAAATTTATGCTAACCGTGTACAACATTATATGGACGATACCCATCGGCCCAATGTGCCGATGCACATGGATATGCCCGGATTAAGCAAAACTGCCGGAATCATCACTGATGGAGAAATGAAAATCAGCAAAAACCAAAAACTGTTTCTGAAAGCGGATATCTCTTCCACTTTTTTAAATGCTTCCATGACGATGTATCAGCCTGGGCAATTACCTATGTATATGCTTACATGGCCGGATAACCGGAAACTTCAATCTGGTTTGTCCGCAATATGGACCTGGCATGCAAACAGTCTTACAAAAATACAAATCAATAGCCGCGCTGATATTATTGACTACCGGCTGACCACTGATGCAGCTAAAGACCAACTAAGCATCTGGGGACATGAGAAAACAAGCAGAAATAACTGGTTGAAAAATTTTTCCCTGCAGGTAAGCCAGAAACTCAGCAGAAGATTTAAAACTAACATTTCAATATCCTCCTCTGAAAGGATGCCTTCAGCAAGTGAATTATATGGCTTTTACCTGTTCAATAGCCAGGATGGATTTGATTATATCGGGAACCCTGATTTGAAAAAAGAAAATAATATTCAGGCTGATTTGTCACTGAGCTATATCAGCAACAAAAGCCGCATTCAGGTAAACCTTTTTTATAACCATATTTTTAATTATATAACCGGAGCCGTGCAACCCGGCATCAGCAGTATGACCATCGGGTCCCGCGGTGTAAAAACATATATCAATTTAAATGATGCAATAGTAACCGGTATGGAAGCCAGCTTAATTCTAAAGCCAACAATGAATACGGATTTTATTTCTACAGTGCGTTATCTGTATGGGAAACTCGGGAAAGATGAACCGTTTCCATTCATTTCCCCGCTTAAAAATATTTCAACATTTCGCTACCAGCCCGGAAGATTTTCCTTTCAAATGGAGTATGAATCAGCCCTTGCACAAAACAGGTACAGTGCCCTTGCCGGAGAAGATATAACCCCGGGGTATTTTCTTGTCCACACAAGACTGGGTTATACAACTGTTTTATTTAAAAAAGGGATGGAATGGCAGGCCGGAGCAGAAAATATTTTTGATGTAAAATATCATGAACATTCCGATTGGGTAAATGTGCCGCGTGCCGGAAGGAATTTTTATGTGCAGATGAAATTTCAGTTCTGAAATGCTCGTCTGAAATGTTTAGCAGAAGATTGCTACCTGCAATCTTTCCTCGAAAAATGCCGGTGTGCACAAAGGCCCAACGGATGTATTTGCCGAATGCATGGCAAGAGTGTTTGAGCACAGAAATAAAATAAAAGAAATGAAGATGGTGTATGAACCAATGTATCTGCGGTTTTTCCAGGCAAGCTTTGAAAAACTATAAAATTTTGCAATAAACCCATTATTGGTATTGATCGCAAAATCGGGATGAACTATTGATAAACTGAATAATAAAACATTAAAAAAAAGATCACCCCTGCCTTATCAGCACTCCCCTCTAATCTTCATCCGGCAAATTTTTAAATCTTACCCGTGACACCTTTGCCGGAGAGTGATCAAGTAATATTCATAAAAAAAATAATGATCATGAAATTAATCTGATATTTTTTTTACATTAGGCCGCAAAAAATAAAACCGCCACAACTATGGACTCAGTTTATTATTTAGTCTTTCTCCGTTCTATTCATATTATAACCGGTGTATTCTGGGCTGGCGCAGCCATGTACCTGGGCTGGTTTGTAATACCTGCAGCAAAAGCCGCTGGCCCTGAAGGAGGAAAATTTATGCAGCAACTGGGACAAACCAACCGTTTACCCATAGTTATGAACACTGCTTCCATGCTGTGCATTCTCTCCGGCATTTTGCTTTTATGGGAATTGTCAGCTGGCTTCAACACGGAATGGCTATCTACAAGACATGGCATCATTCTATTAACCGGAAGTCTTTTTACCCTTCTTGCATTCCTGGAAGGTTTTTTGATCATCCGGCCCAATGTTGAAAAAATGAATCATATTTCCAAATCTGTTGCCATGGCGGGTGGTCCGCCATCCAGTGAACAAATACAGCAATTGATGATAATCCGGAATAAAATTGCTGCAGCCAGCCGGATAGGCGCTATCCTGTTACTGGCTGCAGTGATTGGTATGAGCCTCTTGCGGTATTTGTAAATTATCCTGAACCAGGAAGAAATTATTTTTCTCAATAGCATTGGGTTATTATCTGCTATTGATCATTCAATTAACAATCATTGCATAAACAAGGGCTTCCCTGATAAGGAAACCCTTGTTATTCGTCATCAAATCATTTCTCCACGCATTTCTCTTTGATCTCATGAAACACTTCATGTGCTTCAGTAATCATCTTTTTCAGTTCTGCATCAGGCTTCTTTTTCTCTACAGCTGCTTTCAGTGCTTTGCATTGCTTTACCAGTTTTTTCAAAATGGGTTTTGTGGCTTCGCCATGGTATCCCTGCGGCACAGCAGCCTGCTGCCAATCCATAGCCTTACGCAGCAGGTCGCCGGCCTTTTCTTTCACCGGCTGCAGATTATTATCCTCAGCAGGATGAAATGTAACACTCATCACCGCATGAAAATCTTCCATCTCTTTCCAGGTTGCCTGCTGAGAAAAAGCAAACTTGTTAATAAAAGTAAATAACATCAGCATCATAACAATTCTTGTTTTTTTCATAATGTTCAATTTTATGGTTAATTATTAATTTCCATTTTGTTTTCTCTTTCCCATTTCAGTTTTTTACCAAATGCTTTACTGCTGTCGGTCATCTTTACCTGCTGCAACAGCAATGTCCATACCTTGCCCGGTATGGCAAGCGCAATGGGGAATCTTTTATGATACTGTAATGAAGCCTCTTTTGCCCGGTCATCTTTCAACGGTAACAACTGGCCGGTAAACTGGATCCCTTTTGTTGCCAGTTTGTTCAGTTTGTCAGGCAGTATTGTTCCGGCAGCAGCAGGATTTTTAAACAAAACCTCCATATGTTTTGTATCAGTATGTGATTTGAAATACAACAGGTTTTTTTCGGCATTAAATACATAAAAACAACTGAAGCAATAAGGCATTCCCAGCTCATCCACGCAGCAAATGCTGGCGCAGGTTTGCTTTACAAGAAAATTCAGGATAACATCGTTCATTGTATGGTTATAAATATCTGCCTGGTTTTTGTTTCCTGTTTCCTGCGTTTCTCTTTCTTACACCGGCTGTTACAAATAGCTTTTTCTCCATTACCGTCACCGGCCTTACAGCAACGGCCGGAGTTGCTTTGCCTTCCTCATCCAGCGCCACAAAAGTGAAATAGGCTTCGCTGATTAATTCTTTATCCCGTTGCCGGATATTGCGGGCATAAGCCTGTACAAAAATTTCCATCGACGTTTTAAAGACTCTTGTTACCCTTGCTTTGATTGAGATAATATCACCGGTCTTTGCAGCCTCATTAAAATCAACATGATGAATACCGGCTGTTACACAAATCTTCCCGGTATGAATCTGCGCACAACCAGCCGCGGCCATATCCATCCATTCCACCAGTTTTCCTCCTTTCAGCAGGCCCATTGGATTAGTATCCACGGGGCACACCACTTCAGTTTTGATGACGGCGGATTCAGACGGATGTTTATATTTACCGGATTTCAATTTTATAAATATTTAATAAAACAACTGCGACGCTTGTGCTGCACCGCTTCATAATATTCCCACAGGGATTGCACCTTGCTGTTTTCTTCCAGTTCAGGATTCGATTCGGCATAGTTAATACCATATCGGATAAACGCTGCTGTGATGTCACGCATCAGGATGGCATTGACACCTTTGCCCTGCAAATCTTTACGTACAGCTACCAGGCACAGGTCGGCTACCTCGTTTTTGCGGAATGCTTTCAGCAGATGTAAAAACCCTAACGGATATAATTTCCCTTTTGATTTTCGCAATGCTTTCGATAACGATGGCATGGCAATAGCAAAAGCCGCCAACTCATCGTTTTTATCCAGCACCAGCGAAACAAATTCTGGTTTGATAAATAACAGGTACTTTCGGATATTGTACTGAATCTGCTTATCCGTCATCGGCACCATGCCGAATAACCCGGCATAGGCCGAATTGATGAGTGCAAAAATTTTTTCTGCATAAGGTAACACGTCCTGTTTCTTTTTCGGCCGCAGGGGTCTCAACTGCAATCTTCTTTCTACGACAGAAGCTGCTTTCACCAATTTTTCCGGTACCGCTTCCGGCACTGTCAGTTTGTATTCCACCCAGCCGGTCTCTTTTTTATACCCGGCCCTTTCAAGCATCCCGGGATAATAAGAATAATTATAAATCGTGGCGAATGTTCCTGTTTCATTAAACCCGTAGGTAAGCATACCCGCATAATCAAAATTGGTAAAGCCCAGCGGACCATGTACCGCTTTTAATCCCTTAATTTTTGCCCACTGCTCCACTTCACGTAACAAGGCAGCGGCCACCGCTTCATCTTCGATGCAATCGAACCAGCCAAAGCGGGCAAACGGTTGCTTCCATGTTTTAATAAATGCATAGTTGATGATGCCGGCAATACGCCCTGCTATTCTTCCGTTTTTATACGCCAGCCAGTATCTTGCTTCACAAAAATCAAATGCAGGATTTTTGCTTTGGTCAAAAGTGGCTTCCACATCTTTGTTCAATTGCGGCACAAAATATTTATTGCCCCTGTAAAGCCGTTTTGGGTATTCTATAAACTCCCGAAGCTGTTTTTTTGTTTTCACTTCTATAGTGAAAATATTGTCGGGTACAAAAGTTGTTTGTTTTTTACCGTTAATATCCCCGGCTGGCAGCAATTCATCCGTGAGTTTTTCCCGGCCTTTGGCAATACTCTGTTCCAGCGTCCCCAGAATTTTTTCTGCCGCATCCAGTTCAAAGTCTTCATGCTGTTTTTTCTTTACACCAAATGAAGTCAGCTCCACGTGCATTTCAGGCCATATGTCATGATTCAGCAAGCAGGCTTTGGAACAGGCCAGCGGGCAGCCGTCAATCACAATTATTTTACGGCCCGACTGGGCAGTGCGAACAACTTTTTTCACATTGCCACCCACACCGGCAATGCAGCTCATCTCGGCAATCCCTTTCCTGTCAAGTTGCAGGGCCAGGTAATTAGCCATCTGCGCTGCGCTGGAACAACCCGAGCAGGAATATACCAGGGGTTTTTTTTCAGCCATATTCTTTAACTTATCGTCTTATTCATTTTCTGTACATAAAAAAACCGGTCGCAATAAAGCACCACGAAAATCAATGACACTGATTTTTTGCAGGCCGGTAAAAGTTATTTTATTAAAGTAATCTTCCCGGCCTGCTACTTACCGGAAGTATTAAAAATAAGCGGAACAATAAAAACTACTTTCAAAAAAACCGGGCTGTTTCTGTTGCCGTATCACTATTGATTCCGCCGGCGCCAAATAAATGAGAAAAATCAGGAAATAGCTTGATGTAAATCATACACTGCACTGATAATAATCCTGAACGTTGTTATCGTATCGTAATCACTACTGAAATCTTGTCGGTCCGGAATGCAGCGATAAATTCAAAAAGGGCTTTCAATATGTTTTTACAATATCATTAAACTCCGGATTATATGCGAAGAAGAAAACCAGTAACCGGAAGCCTGGCAGCGAAAAATCCTGTACCCCGCCTGTGCCTGTACCCGAAGGTCGTTGAGTCCATCTTGTTTCAGGTGCCATTCACTTCACTGCATTGTTTCAGCCAAAATAATAAACTTATGAAGCACATGAAATACAGAATGATTATTCTGGTGGCATGTTTTACAATTTTATTCATACCCGGGGTTTCATCAGCCCAGGCAGGTGAAACTATTTTCAAACAGAAATGCACACCCTGCCATACCATCGGCAAAGGCAAACTGATAGGCCCGGATCTGAAGGGAGTTACCCTGAGAAGGGAAGAAGCCTGGCTGTTCCGGCAAATCAAAGAGCCGGATAAAATGATTGCAGAAGCAGACTCTATTGCCACACAACTGGTAAAAGATGTTGGCGGAATTGCCATGGCTCCGCTTGGCTTAAGTGATGATGAAATACAAACAGTCATCGCCTTTTTGAAGAGTATTGAACAGCAGGAAACCAATATTTCAGTTGCTGTGCCTTCGCAGTACTGGCCTACCCTTTTAATCAGTACTGGTGTTTTGCTTTTATTCACCATTATCGCACTAAGAGCGGGAAAAAAGCAGGTGGATGTAGTGTGAATTTTTTAAAAAAATACGGTTGAAATTAAACCGATAACCCTACAACAAAGAGCATATGAATACAAACGGAAAATGGTTTAAAATAAGCAGCAATTCCCGTTCATGGGAAGAATTTTACAGGAAAAGATGGGGCTACGATTATTCAGTACGAACCGGGCATGGAGTGAATTGCTCTATGGCCTGCAGCTGGGAAGTGTTTGTAAAGGATGGTCTCATTTGCTGGGAGCTTCAGAAAACAGATTACCCGCAGATTGAACCGGATGTTCCCAACGTGGAGCCGAGGGGATGCCAGCGTGGAATCACAGCATCGTGGTATCCATACAGCCCGCTGCGTCCAAAGTTCCCCTACATAAGAAAAGTGTTGTGGAATATGTTTCGCGAAGAAATGAGCAAGGGCAAAGACCCTGTGGATGCTTATGCAGCCATTGTTGAAAATCCTGAAAAGGCAAAAAGATATAAATCGGCAAGAGGAAAAGCTGGATGGAAAAGAGTGAGCTGGGATGAAGCCGTTGAACTTGTAGCGGCTGCCCAGATTTATATTATTAAAAAATATGGCGCCGATCACATGGCCAACTTTTCCCCCATTCCTGCTATGAGTTTGCTGAGTTTTATTTCGGGTCACCGCTATAATAATCTGCTGGGCGGAATTTATTGCAGCTACTACGAATGGTATCACGATCTACCTCATGTTTCTTCCTCCATGTGGGGCGACCAGACGGAAAACTGCGAAAGCTCCGACTGGTATCACGGCACGTACTGGATTGTAGCCGGCAGCAATATCAACATGACGCGGACTGCCGACTGTCATTTTCTTCCCGAGGCAAAATACAGGGGTTCAAAAATCGTAGTCGTATCGCCCAACTATTCCGATGTGGCCAAATATGCCGATACCTGGGTGCCGCTGGTGCCCGGCAGCGACGGAGCCTTTTTCATGTCATGCATTCATGTCATCCTGAAAGAATTTTATGCCGACAGAGAAACACCCTATTTCACGGATTATGTAAAACGATTTACCAATCTCCCGTTTCTTGTAGTGCTGGACCAGGACGGGGGAAAATACCAGATGGGAAGATTTGTCCGTGCATCCGATATAGCTGAATACGCCGGTGAAGAAAATGCAGACTGGAAACTTATAATGACCGACCCGGCGGGCAAGCTTCATATTCCGACCGGCACAATTGGTTTTCGCTGGGAAAAAGAACCCACCGGCAACTGGAATTTGCAACTGAAGAATGCAGTGACCAAAGAAGAATTTGATCCGCTGCTGACCCTGCTTGGAAAAGATGAGCAACGGGTGATGGTTTCCTTCAGCGATTTCAGCAATACGTACAGCATCTTTATGGGAAAAACCAAAGGAGAAGGACAAAAAGCAGTGGAGATGCTGCGTGAAGTACCCGCCAAAAAAATGAAAACAAAAGACGGAAGCGAGATACTTGTTACCACTGCATTCGATTTGCTGATGGCGCAGGCGGGTGTCTCCCGTGGTTTGGGCGGTGATTACCCGAAAGACTATAACGACCCGAAGCCCTACACTCCCGCCTGGCAGGAATCGCAAACCGGCGTGAGCCGCAACCTTGCTATTCAAATCGGGAGAGAGTTTGCTGACAATGCAGAAAAGACCAGGGGAAAATCATTGTTCATCACCGGGCCGGGCCTGCAGCATTTTTATCATGGCGCCTCCATGTATTACCGCAATGAAGCTGTGATGCTTGCTCTCTGCGGATGCAATGGTGTAAATGGCGGCAACTTCAATCATTATGTGGGCACACAGCATACAAGACTGCATGCTGCATTTGTAAATCTTGGTTCGGCGCTCGACTGGACCAGGCCACCGCGGATGATGAACTCCACATCACTGTGGTATTTTCATACCGGCCAGTGGCGATACGATGGCATGAAACTGGACACACAATGGGCCACCGGTGCAAAAAAACTTCCGCAGTTCAATCATGCCGCTGATATGAACTCACTTGCCGTAAGACTTGGGTGGCTGCCTTTTTTCCCGCAGGTGGATAAGAATAATCCGATGGAGCTGTACAAAGATGCATTGAATGCCGGATGCAAAACCGATGAAGAAGTAATCAACTGGATTGCGCAGCAGTTCAAAGAAGGCAAGCTGAACTTTGCCATCAATGATGTGGATGCACCGGAAAATCACCTGAAAATGGTGACCGTTTACCGGGGCAACCTGATTGGCACCAGCATGCGGGGACATGAACTGGCTCTCAAGCACTGGCTCGGTACACACAATAATGTGCTGTGGGATGAAGAACCTGCCAAAGGAAAAATCAATGAAATACATTGGCGTGAAGATTCCCCGATCGGGAAACTTGATTTGCTTGTCAATCTCAATATCCGAATGGATTCCACCGCCAATTATGCCGATGTGGTTTTGCCTGCAGCTTTCTGGTATGAAAAATATGACATCACCTTTGGCGACATGCACACATTCGTGCATCCGCTTACACCCGCCACACAGCCTCCCTGGGAAGCCAAGCATGACTGGGAAGCGTTTAAACTGATTGCAAAAAAATTTTCTGAACTGGCCAAAGTTCATTTCCCCGTACCGGTGAAAGATGTTGTGTTCAATGCACTCTGGATGGACAGCCCCGAACAACTGGCACAACCCAACGGCAAAGTGAAAGACTGGAAAAACGGCGATGTGGATCTTATCCCCGGAAAAACATTCCCGAAAATTCAAATTGTAGAAAGAGATTATACAAAAATCTATGACAAGCTTGTGTCACTCGGTCCTCTCGTTTGCAAGCCGAAGGGCTATGGTTCAAAAGGGCAGTACACTGATTTGACCCCGATAGTGGAAGAAGAACTCAAACAAAACGAAGTGCTGACAGTGAAAGACGGCCGGGTATATTTTGAAAAGCCGGAGCAGGTTTGTGAGCTCATTTGCCAGATTTCACCGGAACTCAACGGCCGGTTATCTCACATGTTCTTCAAAGAAATGGAAAAAAAAGTGGGTCTGCCGCTGGCCGACATAGTGGAAGTGGTGAAGGGAAGAAAAGTTCATTATAAAGACATCATTTCCCAACCACGCAGAATTCACACTACGCCTCAGTGGGCTGCCATGCTACACTACAAAGACGGAAATCAGAGAACTTTCGGGCCATGGACGATGAATATAGAGCGACTCAAGCCCTGGCATACTCTCTCGGGCCGGCAGGAAATTTATTACGACCACCAGGGATTGATTGAGCTGGGCGAAGCATTGCCCACCAATAAACCGCCGCTGGATATGGTGGCCATCGGCGATATTGATATGGAAAAAGCCGGACCGAAATCAAAAGTATTCCGCTTTATTACTCCACATGGAAAATGGCAAATACACAGTTCGTTCAGAGATCACTGGCCAATGATGCATATGAGCCGGGGAGGCCCTACCGTGTGGCTTAACCCGGAAGATGCCGCTGAAATTGAAGTAAAGGATAATGATTGGGTAGAAATGTATTGCGAAAACGGAATCGAAGTAGTAAGGGCCGTGGTGAGTCAACAGGTACCCCGAAACATGGCCATTACTTATCACCAGGTGGAACGTCACATCAATGTTCCTTTCTCTCCGCTGGCAAAAAAATATAACTGCTCTGATTTGCGGGGAGGAAACAATAATGCTACGACAAGAATCCTGATGAATCCTCATACCATGATTGGCGGTTATGCCCAGTTTTCTTATTACAGCAATTACTGGGGCACCAGTCCTTCAGAAAGAGATCACGGAGTGCTGATACGTAAAATGCCACTGGACTGGCAGGGTAAACCGGTGTACCAGGAAAAAGACCTGGACAAATTACTGATATATTAAAATGTGATTAAGTACAAACCTGACAAAACCCCGAATTATATGAATGTAAAAGCCCAATTCAGCATGTCGTTCAACCTGGAAAAATGTATTGGCTGCAATACCTGCACCGTGGCCTGTAAAAATATCTGGACAAACCGTGAAGGTGCTGAATACA
Source organism: uncultured Chitinophaga sp. (assembly GCA_964444975.1). Classification (GTDB taxonomy): domain Bacteria; phylum Bacteroidota; class Bacteroidia; order Chitinophagales; family Chitinophagaceae; genus VBAS01. The sequence continues at coordinate 18,088 of CAYUJD010000032.1, forward strand.
TGTGGTGGAATAATGTGGAAACCAAACCCGGCATTGGCTATCCCAAACAATGGGAAAACCAGGACCTGTGGAAAGGCGGCTGGGTGCGTAAAAACGATAAACTGGTGCTACGCTATGGAGGTAAGCTGTACATGCTTGCCAATATATTCTTCAACCCGCATATGCCGGAAATGAAAGATTACTACGGTGACGGCGATGTGTATACCTTCTCGTACGATGACCTGCATAAATCTGAACAACAAAAACAACAACCAGTGGCGGCTCCCATATCCATGGTGACAGAAAAAAAAGATGTGCCGATCAACTGGGGTGTGAACTGGGAAGACAATGCCGGCGGCACAAATATCACCGGGTTGCACGACGTGAATTTTAAAGATCTGAGCAAGGAAGAAATGAAGGCTTTCCTGAAATTCAGGGATGTGTTTTATTTCTACCTGCCGCGAATCTGCAATCATTGCCTGAATCCCGGTTGTGTGGGCGCCTGCCCTTCGGGTGCTGCTTACAAAAGAGAAGAAGACGGCATAGTGCTGATTGACCAAAACCGCTGCCGCAACTGGCGATATTGTATTTCCTCATGCCCCTATAAAAAACCTTACTACAACTGGCGCAGTGGCAAAATGGAAAAATGCATTCTCTGCTACCCGAGAGTGGAAAGCGGTTTGCCGCCTGCCTGCTTTCATAGCTGTGTTGGCAAAATCCGGTCTTTCGGCGTTATACTTTACGACCTGGACCGTGTGAAAGAAGCGGCCTTGTCAGATGATAAGGATTTGGTACAGGCACAGCGAAACATCATTCTCGATCCTTTGGATGCAACTGTGATAGCTGCCGCCAAACAGAATGGTATCAGTGATGACTGGATTGATGCAGCCCAGCGTTCGCCCATTTATAAAATAGTAAAAAAATGGGAGCTGGCGCTGCCGCTTCATCCCGAATTCAGAACCATGCCTATGCTTTTTTACATTCCACCACTGGCGCCCATCATCACTGCGCAGGGAAATGACTCGCCATCCGATACGGATGTTTTTGATATGGACAAACCCTCCAACGGCCCTTTGCTTGGACTGGATGAATTAGACAAATTCCGCCTGCCGATGGCTTACCTGGCCAATATGTTTGGGGCAGGCAATGAAAAAGTAGTGAAAAAATCGCTGCAGCGGCAGCTGGCAGTCCGGCTTTACGAAAGAAGCATCCGCGTTGACAAAAAGCCAGACACAGAAATTCTGAAACGGGTAGGCCTTACCGAAGAAGATGCTAAAGGCATAGTGCGGGCATTGTCGCTTTCTTTTTACAATGAAAGATTTGTTGTGCCTACTACCAGGAGAGAAAGCTCGGACATCAGCCCCTATACAGAACGTGGATTTGCCGGCTTTGATATGATGACACCCTGGTCGCCCATGGACAGAAGAAAAAGCTACCACAAATCGTATCATACACCCGGCAAAAGCCAGGAATAAAAAAAGCGGACTATGAACCAGCAGGAAACAGAGATATTGAAACAGGCTTATGCAGTCATTGCGCAACTGTGGTGCAGCCCTCAGGATGTGGATATGGTGGCTGTGCGAAATGAAGCGCAAAATATCAGCTGTCCCGTTCCGTCAGCCGGGGAAAATGCTGAAAAAGCATTTACGGGAAATAATAACCTGGGAGGAGCTGCTTATTCACTTTTTGAATTTCTCCAATCGGAACCCATTGCTGAAGAAGATTACATTGAACTGTTTGAACTGAATCCCGATTGTTCACTTTACCTCGGCAGTCATTCATACGAAGAACCAAAAACCTGTGCCGGTGGAGCTGTTTCCGACCGGAATGAATACATGATTGACATTCTCGGCATTTACCATCACTTCGGTCAGTCGCTTGATGGCCGTGAGCTGGCCGATTACCTGCCTGTGATGATTGACTTTCTTTCATTGACAATAGACAGGCAGCGTGACCCGGTAAGAGAAAAATTCATTAAAGAATATTTTCTTCCTTTTCTTCCGCCGGTACGAAAGCGGCTGGAGGAATTGAATTCAGAATACTGGCGCCTGATGGATGCGGTTGAACGGCTTGCAAAATACGATTTGCAGTTTTCTATACCCGGAAATACAGAACCCCTGCACAGAACCGAAGAAGAAAAACAAACCAAACACATCAACCCAAAAATTTCAAATACCTATGTGGGATAATTTCTTTTTCATCGGGCTGCCCTACATTACCATAATCCTTTTTTTCGGGGGCATTGTTTACCGCGGATTCAGCGGTGTTTTCAGCAGTTACAGGGGCAAATGGAACTGGAGTGCCCGCGGCGATTATTACTGGACAACCCGCTCTACCGGGTTCTTCGGTCGGGCTTCTATCGGCCCGGCAGCACTGTGCCTGCACTGGGGCATCATCATTTTATTTTTTGCGCATCTCATCGGTTTGATAGGCGGAGCATATAACCTTGTCAAATGGGTGGATATTTTCCGCTGGACGGGAATGGGTTCAGGCATTCTGCTTCTTTATGGATTGATATGGGCTTTCCTTCGCCGGTTGAGTATACCCCAGGTAAAAGCCATGAGCACAGCAGATGATTTTATTGTGCTCCTGTTGTTGATCGCCATTTGCGGTTTCGGGCTCTGGCAATCGGCAATAGAGCTGGTGTTTGGTGTTGCCTACTCGGCTGGGCCCTGGCTGGGCAGCATTCTCACACTTCAGCCCGATGCCACACTGATGGCCGCAGCACCGCTGGTAAATAAACTGCATGTCATCACAGCGCTTTTATTTTTTGCTTATTTCCCCTTTACCAAACTGGTGCATGTATTCAGCTACCCGCTTGTGTATTTTACCAGGGCATATATATCGATGAGAAAATACAGAGGGGTAAAGAAATAAAGAATGAAAAATGGTAACTGCCACTTCTCACCGTATTCTGTTTCTGAATACCCTGGCATTCACGGTCTGCTTTGCCGCATGGATGATAAATGGTGTGCTGGTTACATTCCTCGTTGATAATGGAGTTTTCAGTTGGGGAGTAGTCGAAACCGGATGGCTGCTCGGCATACCCGTATTAACCGGCTCGGTTTTCCGGCTGCCGGCAGGAATCCTTACCGATAAGTTTGGTGGCAGAATTGTCTTTACATCCTTGCTTGTAATTTGTGCTATCCCGCTTTTTTTTCTTGGCCATGCAACCAATTTTTTATCCTATGCCTTGCTGAGTTTCGGTTTCGGCCTTATCGGGTGCAGTTTTGCTGTAGGCATTGCGTTTACTTCTGTATGGTATCCTAAAGAATGGCAAGGCCGGGCGCTGGGACTTTTTGGAATGGGCAATGCGGGGGCTGCCCTGACTACCCTTATAGCGCCCATGCTGTTAAATTCTCTTACGGATAACAGAAATAATCTTGAGCAATGGCGTATGCTGCCGAAAATTTATGCTGCGGCACTTATCATAATTGCCATTGTTTTTTTTCTTTTTACCAAAAACAAAAAACCGGATACCCCTCCGCGAACGGCTTCACAAATGCTAAAACCGCTTAGCAGTGCCCGGGTGTGGCGTTTCGGGTTATATTATTTTTTAGTGTTTGGATGCTTTGTGGCTTTCTCGCAATGGCTGGTGCCATATTTTGTAAATGTGTATACAGCCTCCCTGGTGATGGCTGGTATTTTTGCATCTGTGTTCAGCTTCCCTTCCGGAATCATACGGGCACTGGGTGGATGGATAAGCGATAAATGGGGTGCAAGAAACGTGATGCGCCGGGTTTTTGAGTGGTCGGTCATTTTGAGTTTATTGCTTTCAGTGCCAAAAATGCAGCTTTTTTCCCCGGGTAAAGGTATCCAGGCAAGTTATAGTGGTAAAGTAGTTTATGTTTCCGACTCAATGATAACGGTAGGCGAAAAGAATTACCTGCTTATCCAGAGAAATCAGGATGGAAAAGACAGGACCGGAGTTTTTTTCCCGAAAAAAGAAGTATGGCAGGAGGCTGTGGTAAATGCAGGCGACAACGTAAAGAAAAAGCAACTGCTTGCAAGAGGCACTACAAAGATAAGTTTTGAAGCAAACATGTTGGTGTATGCTGTATTAGTCACTCTCATTGGTATTGTGTGGGGCATCGGCAAAGCAGGTGTTTATAAATTCATTCCCGATTATTTCTCCAAAGATATAGGTGTGGTTGGCGGGATGGTAGGTGTTATCGGCGGTTTAGGCGGATTTGTTTGCCCGATAATTTTTGGTTACCTGTTAAACTGGACAGGTCTGTGGACAAGCAGTTGGATGCTGATGCTGCTGATTTCGCTGGTATGTTATTTCTGGATGCAAAGAGTGGTGCGGGGCATAGTAAAAAAAGAATCGCCCCTCGTAGCGGAAGCGATGGAATATAAAAACGGTAAAGAATAATTATGGGAACCTGGCTCAGCAAATGGGATCCCGAGGATAAAATTTTCTGGGAGTCAACGGGCAGGCGAATTGCCTGGCGTACTCTCTGGGTAACGACCATTGCATTAACCTTTTCATTTGCCACCTGGTTTATGGTAAGTGCAATGGTAGTAAAGCTTCCCGGTATCGGGTTTAAATTTACCCAGAACCAGTTGTTCTGGCTGGCTGCAATGCCCGGCCTTGCCGGGGGTACACTTCGTATTGTAAATACTTTTCTGATTCCCCTGTATGGAACAAGGCATACCATCACAGTTTCCACTTTTATCAAGCTTCTTCCCTGTGTGGGTTTAGGTTTAGCGGTTATGGATCCGTCCACACCTTATTGGGTTTTTATGACCCTGGCGTTTACGGCAGGTATTGGCGGAGGGGACTTTTCATCTTATATGCCTTCCACCAATTTATTTTTTCCAAAAAGATTAAAAGGAACTGCGCTCGGTATCCAAGCCGGTATCGGGAACTTCGGTGTATCGCTTGCACAATTCATGACGCCGGTAATGCTGGGTATTGCCACTTATGGCGGAGCCGAAATTTTCACAAAAACTGATCCGGGGACTAAAGAAGTGGTTGGCACTTCAGGAATTTACCTGCAAAGCGCTGCATTCTGGTATGTACCATTGCTGTTCCTCATGACTTTTGTATGCTGGCGGATGCTGCGCAGCGTTCCGGTTAAGGCCTCGATCAAAGAACAACTCGATATATTCAATAACAAGCACACCTGGTTTTGTACTATCACATACCTTATGACATTCGGAACTTTTTCAGGTTTATCCGCTTCTTTTCCGCTCATGATAAAATCGCTTTACGGAAATTTTGAAGGAGCACCAGATCCCCTGGAGTATGCTTTTTATGGCCCGCTGATTGGTTCGGCAAGCCGGGTGCTTTTTGGTTTCGTTTCCGATAAAACCGGCGGCGCCATTCTTACAACACTTACCGGCATCGGGTTAATTACCGGGGCAATCATGATGTCAACAATGAGTCTTGCTGCTCCTTCTTCTATGGATACTTTTCCAATGTTTGTGGGGGTCATGCTCGGCATGTTCTTTTTTGCAGGCATGGGGAATGCGGCCACTTTTCGCCAATATCCCATTATTTTCCAGCAAAATCCAAGACAGGCCGCCGGTGTAATAGGATGGACTGCGGCTGTGGCAGCTTACGGACCTTTTCTTTTTTCATCAATTATAGGCGCTGTGATCGGGGCCAGTGGAAATGCAAACAATTTTTTCTGGGGGCTGATGATTTTTTTAATCATCGCTACGGTAATCAACTGGTACTTTTATAACCGCAAGGGATGTGAAAAACCCTGCTGAAAAAAATGATTGAAACCTTACCGCGAAAACCAAATAGACAATCCATTGACAGAAAATTGAAAAACAAAACCGGATAATGCTACTTGACAGTTTTGGCAGACAACACAATTACCTGCGCATTTCACTCACCGATAGCTGCAATTTCCGATGCAGCTATTGCATGCCGGCGGGCGGTTATACCTGTCTGCCGCATGATAGGCTGATGACAGCAGAAGAGATTGAAACAATTGCGGCCGAATTTGTGCGTTTAGGGATAAACAAAATCCGGCTCACGGGTGGTGAACCCCTGGTGCGAAAAGATTTTGCTGATATTGTTGAACGTCTTTCAAAACTTAAAGTGGAACTGCTGCTCACTACCAACGGAGCATTGATTCATCAGTACGTGGCTGTGCTGAAAGCGGCAGGCATTCATACGGTCAATGTAAGTCTTGATTCGCTTAATCGCCGCACTTTTTGCAGCATCACCGGGCGGGATGTGTTTGACCGGGTATGGAGCAATATCATGCTGCTGCTCCAAAACGGCTTCCATGTAAAACTCAATGTAGTAGCCATCCGGGGTTGTGTTGAAAAAGAACTGGCGGATTTTATCCTGCTCACCAAGAAACTTCCCTTGCACGTCCGCTTTATCGAGTTCATGCCCTTTGCCGGCAACCGGTGGAGCAGCAGTAAAGTAATTACCGCAGGTGAAATGCTGCAACAGGCAGCCGGAGAATTTGACATAGTAAAACTAAAAGATGAACCGCATGCCACCGCTAAAAAATATATGGGCATCGGGCACAAAGGAACTTTCGCCTTCATCACCACCATGAGCGACCAGTTTTGCAGTGAATGCAACCGGCTGCGGCTGACTGCTGAAGGTAAATTAAAAAACTGTCTTTTCGGAAAGGAAGAACTGGATTTACTTGGTGCATTGCGAAAAGGAGAACTGCTCACCCCGCTCATCAGGCAGTCCGTCAGCAGAAAATTTAAAGCTATGGGCGGGCAGTTTGAAAAAGGCTATGAACATACCGATGGAAATACTGTGTTCAACCGCAGTATGGTGGGAATAGGAGGATAACAAAATGTTTTGTTTATGGTACCGGTGCAGCAGGCAAAAGAAATTTCAGCCCAGTATATCGCTGCCGCCCGGCCGGCAAATGTACATTTGGCGGAAGCTGCCGGAAAGTGAATTGCTGCATCTGAATTTTTTAATGCATGAAGAGGTATGAAAATATTGAAGCATTTGTGCTGGCCGGAGGCAAAAGCAGCCGCATGGAACAGGACAAAGGCATGATGCTGCTGAACGGCAAACCGATGATCAGTTATGTGCTTGAGATGATGAGCAGTCTTCAGCTTTCAATAAAAATCATCGCCGGTTCTGATCAGTATCTTCAACTGGGCTATGAAGTGATAAAAGATATTGTTCCCGGTAAGGGCCCGATGGGCGGGCTGTATACAGCATTTAATTACTGCAGCAACCCTTATATATTCCTTATTAGCTGCGATACTCCCTTCATACCGGCAGCAGCGGCGGAGCGATTGCTGAGTGAAGCGGGAAACAATCAAGCTACTGTGGCTGAAGTAATGAAAAAAATCAATCCCCTCTTTGCGGTTTATCATCATTCATTGAACCAGGAGGTTTCAGCCTGCATAGTTAATGACCAGCTGAAAATGCAGGATTTTATTTTTGCAGTAAACTACAGGTTAGTGAACATGGATGACCTGCTGCTTTCTAACCCTAACTTGTTTTTTAACATTAATGACAAAACTGATTTTGAAAAATGCAGCGAATGGCTGAAACAAAAAATATAAAAATCAGCGTCTTTGGTATCGCTGCCGGAAATGAAGGGAGAATAAAATCAGGCCGGGAATAAAAAAAGTAAGTACGCCTATGGTCAACATCACACATAAAATAAGCACACACCGCACTGAAGTGGCACAGGCCATCGTCAGGGTAAACAGTGAAGAAACAATGACAGCCATCCGGGAAAAAAAAGTCCCGAAAGGCGATGTGTTTGAAATGTCAAAAGCGGCAGGATTGCTGGCAGCCAAACGCACCGCCGAAATGATTCCCGATTGCCACCCGCTGCCGATTGAGTACGCAGTTATCAGTTTTGAAATCAATGGACTTGATATTTTTATCACTGCTGAAATTCAAACCATTTATAAAACCGGTGTGGAAATGGAAGCCCTGTTTGCCGCATCAGTTACAGCACTTACAATTTATGACATGCTGAAACCCCTTGATAAAAACATCAGCATCGGGCCGATAAAACTGATTGAAAAAAAAGGCGGCAAAAGTGAATACAATGGTAAAATTTCCGGAGGAGTGAAAGCGGCTGTAATTGTTTGTTCTGATTCCATTGCCGGGGGAACAAAAGAAGACCGGGCCGGCAAAGCCATCATTAAAAAACTGGAAGTGAATAAAATTGAAATTGCTGATTACATTATTATCCCCGATGATTCAGATACCATTCAGCAAAAAGTAAAAAAATATTGTTCGAAAGAATTTCAACTGGTAATACTTACCGGCGGCACCGGTTTATCACCCCGTGATGTTACACCGGAAGCTTTAAAACCCTTACTTGAAAAAGAAATACCGGGAATACCGGAAGCCATCCGTTCCTATGGTCAGGAGCGTACGCCTTATTCAATGTTATCCCGCAGCATGGCAGGCATGATTGGGAACACCCTGGTATTGGCCCTGCCCGGCTCCACCCGTGGTGCTGCCGAAAGCATGGATGCCATTTTCCCTTATGTCCTTCACCTATTCAAAGTAAGAAAGGAGACAAGGCATGATGGATAAGGTTGTACCCGGGTTTATTGGCATCAGAAAGAAACAACAGGCTACGATGTGATTCCTTTTTATAAACCGAAACTTTAATCCGGTTTTTTGGCGTAGCCTGTAAAAATTATTTCTCTACCTTAAACTGCAGTATGCAGGAGTTAACCCAGACAAAGACGATAGTATTGCCGTAACCGGTTACTGCAGCACAGAATTTTTAGTTTGTTAATAAATTGGGGTTGAAAGGCAGGCGAGCTGGCACTGCTGAAAATTTTTATTTGCCAAAACACCGTGCAGGAAATTATCAAAACTGAAAGAATAAGCCTTCCGGCGAAAAAATACTGGAATATTATGCTCCATTTATTGCAACCACGATGGTTCGCCCGGAATTTTGCTTGAACCTTATTAAAGGCCCCGCCGGCTCAGCATACAATTATTTGTGAATATATTTTACCTGGACAGTATTTTTCAAAATCATTTCCTGCACAACTTCCTGATGATAGCTTCATGCTGCGGATAAATAGCTGCTAACCCAGCGGCGCCGGCCAGTTCAAAATCGTCATACTCAAAACCGGGAGAAACAGTGCAGCCTACAAAACAGTATTCGCTGCCCGGGGCCGGCCGGCTGGCAAACCAGCAATTGGCCGGCACGACAAACTGAAACAACTGGCCTGTTTCAAAATTATTTCCCAGGGAAACAACTTTTAAATTGCCGCTTTGTTCAATAACATAAACCAGCAACGGATCGCCGGCGTAAAAATGCCAGCATTCATCGCTTTTTATTTTATGAAATGCAGAAAAGCTCCCTTTCTCCAGTAAAAAATAAATGGCTGTGGAAAATACACGGCTGCCGCCAAATCTTTCCGGCAATGCCGTGGCTTGTATTTGTTCACTGCTTTTATAGGCCTGGCAAAACCATCCGCCTTCGGGATGCGGCTGCAATTGATAATGCCGGATTAGTTTTTCTGCCTGTGTCATGTGGAGTTGTTTTTTATTAAAAGTCATCTAAAAAGTATTTTCAGACTACAGATTTCACAGGTTAAGCATACAGATTGCACCGCTTTTATTCTAAAATCTGAGAAATCTGTGAAATAAAATCAGTGTAATCAGTGGTTAATTGGGGTTAAAGTGACTTTTGAGATAGCTTGTAAATAAAAACCTGTTTTTACTGCGGGCAAATTACCCTGAAGTATTCATAAATAAAATTCCATTTCTTTGCATCAAATTTTTTACTGGTGAAAAAACGACAGGATTACATTTCGTGGGATGAATACTTTATGGGTGTAGCACTGCTCAGTGCCAAGCGAAGCAAAGACCCCAGCACCCAGGTGGGCGCCTGCATCGTGAATGAAAAAAACAAAATTGTCGGCGCCGGCTACAACGGCCTGCCCATCGGCTTAAGCGATGATGAATTTCCCTGGTACAAAGAAGGTGAATACCTGCAGACAAAATATCCCTACATCTGCCATGCCGAGCTGAACGCTATCCTGAATAACATTGGCATGGATTTAAAAGGATGCAGAATCTATACTGCACTATTTCCCTGCAATGAATGTTCAAAAGCCATCATCCAGTCCGGCATCAAAGAGGTTATTTATCTTTCTGACAAATACCATGGCAATGATATTTTCAAAGCTTCCAAAATCATGCTCGACAGGGCCGGTGTGAAATACCGCCCGGTGGAAGCCAAGGTGCACAGCATTGTGCTGGAGTTTGACGAGAAGAAAGTGTAATTAACTATTCCAATCATTACCCGGAATCGGCAGCCGGCTGAAAATAACAAACCCCGGGAATCTTCCGGGGTTTGCCTTACGGGTTTTCATTTTACAGGGATAATCTCTTTCAGCTTTTCTATGTTCTGCATGCCTTCATATTTTACTGGCACCTCAGTTGTAAATCCTGATTTTTTTACCCGGGCAACCCCTTCGATGCGAACCATCGCCTGTTTCTTGTTCCGGATTTCTTTATGATTGGCGATGGCGCTGAGATTATTTAATTTGATAAGCGCCGGCACGGTAAATTCCCTGCGTTTGCGCACCTGCACTTTATCATCCAAACTGAAACGGCCGAGGTGGATATTATCAATATACACATCGCCATGCGCATCGTTCACCTGCACAGAGAAGCTGTTGGGATTGTAATAAACCATATTCAGCCGTGCCGTAGTCTTCAACAACCCTACATCAACAATCCGCACATCACGGATCTCTCTGTATTCGGGTTCTTTGATGTTTTCTGAATTGCATGCAGCCAATAACCATAGCGCCGGGGTCATGGAAAGTAGTAGCTTTTTCATAAAGTTTGTTTTACTGGTAAAGAATGGGATAAACGCCGGTAAACATTAAACTATCGGGCCAGTTAACGTTAAATGAATGTGAAGGTGGGTTAGCAATAATGAAAAATAATAACATAGTCTTCCTGCCCGGAATGTCTGGTATAAAGGATAGAAAAGCCAGATAGGATGCCGGAAGTTGAACGGAGCGTCGCAACGGAAGTCCAATAGCAGCAATGCAGCTGGTTACATAAAAATAAAATCACCATTATACGAAACGACACAGAAAAAAAAAAGGAACCCCTTGCAGGATTCCTTTTGCCATTTAAAAAACCGACTGACTACAAATTTTTCAAGGCTTCAATTGTTTCCCATCTTCGCTGCACGCCTTCATTTGCCAGTTTTAAAAACTCTTCGGCTTTGCCGGGATAATTGTTTTTAATAGTGGCAAAGCGGTTTTCATGATAAAGAAATTCGTTCAGCGCAACGGAAGGCGGTTTGCAGTCAATATTGAAGCGTTGTCCTTTTTCCTTCACCGGGTTGTAGCGGAACAGCGGCCAATAGCCGGTTTTCACTGCCAGGCTCTGCTGCTCCAGTCCATGACACATATCGTAACCATGTGCAATGCAATGACTGTATGCAATGATAATGGAGGGACCGGGAAAAGCTTCCGCTTCAAGAATGGTTTTGAGTGCATGCACATCGTTTGCACCCATGGCAATCTGCGCCACGTAAGCGCTGCCGTGTGCAATGGCCTGCATAGCCAGGTCTTTTTTACCGGTGGTTTTTCCCTTCACGGCAAACTTGGCGCTGGCGCCGATGGGTGAAGCTTTGGATTTCTGTCCGCCGGTGTTGCTGTACACCTCCGTATCCATTACCAGGATGTTTACATCTTCGCCGGTGCTCAGCACATGATCGAGCCCGCTGAAGCCGATGTCATACGCCCAGCCATCACCGCCAACAATCCAGATGGATTTCTTTTCCAAAAACTCTGCGAGGTTGTACAGGCGATAGGAATCTTCGCGACGCAGATCTTTCAGGCGGTGTTTGAGTTCATTTACATTTTTCCGTTGTTTAATCATATCTGCCTCACTGCTCTCTGCATTGGCAATGATGGCATCGGCCAGTTCGCTGCCCACTTCTTCCCGCAGTTTTTTCAGCAGGCGCAGCGCCATTTCTCTTTTTTTATCCGTTGCCAGCTTGATGCCAAGACCAAATTCGGCATTGTCTTCAAAAAGTGAATTGCTCCAGGCAGGGCCGCGGCCTTGTTCATTCACTGCCCACGGTGTGGTGGGTAAATTACCTCCAAAAATGGATGAACATCCTGTCGCATTTGCCACAATCATCCGGTCGCCAAACAACTGCGTGAGTAATTTCAGGTATGGCGTTTCGCCGCAACCGCTGCAGGCACCGGAGAATTCGAACAGGGGCTCCAGCAACTGCGAGCCTTTCACAGTGGATTTGTTCACTCTCGTTCTGTCAATATCGGGCAGCGAGAGGAAGTAATCCCAGTTTTGTTTTTCCTGTTCCCGCAGCGGCAGCACATCCATCATGTCAATGGCTTTGTGACCGGGCTGTGTTTTACTTTCTATCGGGCATACTTCGGTGCAGAGTTGGCAGCCCGTGCAATCTTCCACGGCTACCTGCAGCGTATAGGCTTCTTTGTCTTTGAAAAATTCTTTACCAACCGGGTCGGTGTGTTTGAAAAAAGTTGGGGCGTCAGCTAAAAATTCGCGGTCATATACTTTAACTCTTATAGCTGCATGCGGGCACACGAAGTAGCATTTGCCGCACTGCGAACAAAGCGCCGGATCCCACACGGGCACCTGTTCGGCAATATTTCTTTTTTCCCATTTGGTGGTGCCGCTGGGGTAAGTGCCATCAACCGGAAATGCGCTAACCGGCAAATCATCGCCTTCGCCGGCGATGATTTTGCCCAAAACATTTTTTACAAAATCAGGTGCTTCTCCGGTCCCCTTCCGGCTTCCCCCAAGGGGGGAAGAGTAATCTACATCTTCACCATCTGCCTGGTAATTTGAATAATCAATCTCAAACAGATTTTCCACCGCCTGGTCAACCGCCCTGAAGTTTTTCTGCACTACTTCTTCTCCCTTGCGGCCATAAGTTTTTTTAATCGCATTCTTGATGTACTGAATAGCTTCTTCCTTCGGCATCACATTACTGATGGCAAAAAAGCAGGTTTGCAGAATAGCGTTGATGCGTGAACCCATGCCGGTTTCTCTTGCCACTTTGGAAGCGTTGATGACATAAAACTTCAGTTTCTTATGAATGATCTGTTCCTGGATTTTTTTCGGCAAATACTGCCAGACTTCTTTGGTGGAGTACGGTGCATTCAGCAAAAACACGGCTCCTTCTTCTGCATCTTTCAGCACATCATATTTTTCCAGGTAATTGAAATGATGACAGGCGATGAAGTTGGCCGCATTGATTAAGTAAGTGGACCGAACAGGGTATTCGCTGAAGCGGAGATGGGATACTGTAAGCGAGCCTGATTTTTTTGAATCGTAAACAAAATAACCCTGCACGAAATTATCCGTTACATCGCCAATGATTTTGATGGTATTTTTGTTGGCACTAACCGTGCCATCGGCTCCGAGGCCAAAGAACAGGCCACGGAAAAGGTGGTGGTACTCGAGTGAAAAATCTTTATCCCATTCCAGGCTGGTATGCGTCACATCATCATCAATGCCGATAGTGAAATTGTTTTTAGGCTGCGGTTTGTTCAGTTCATCAAACACAGCCTTTGCCATCCCTGCATTAAATTCTTTTGAAGCCAGTCCATACCGGCCGCCGGTTACTTTAGGCATTTTGTATTCCCAGTCGCTGTGTAATGCACTGATGACATCCATGTACAGCGGCTCGCCGATAGCACCGGGCTCTTTGCAGCGGTCGAGCACGGCAATCCGTTTTACCGTCGGCGGTATGGCATCCATCAAATGTTTGATTGAAAACGGACGGAAAAGATGCACATTGATATAACCCACCTTTTCTCCCCGGTCGTTCAGGTAATCGGTCACTTCATGCACAGGGCCATACCCCGAACCCATGATGATGATAATTCGCTCCGCTTCGGGATGCCCGTAATAATCGAAAAGCCTGTAGGTGCGGCCGGTGAGTTTTTCAAAACGCTTCATGGTTTCTTCTACAATCTCCGGTACATGCTTATAAAACCGGTTGCAGGCTTCGCGGCTCTGGAAAAACACATCCGGGTTTTGTGCCGTGCCACGTACAAAAGGATGGTCGGGATTCAAAGCCCGGTGGCGATGTTCGTTCACTGCCTGTTCATCCAGCATTTTGCGAATCACATCGTCGGGAATCACGGCCACCTGGTTCAACTCATGTGAAGTGCGAAAGCCGTCGAAAACATTCAGGAAAGGAATTTTTGATTTCAATGTTGCAGCATGAGCAATCATAGCCATATCCATGGCCTGCTGCGGGTTGCTGCCGAAGAGTTGGGCAAAACCGGTTGACCTTGCTGCCATCACATCGCTGTGGTCGCCAAAAATAGAAAGTGCATGTGTGGCCACTGCTCTTGCAGCTATGTGGAAAACTGCTGGTGTCAGCTCACCGGCAATTTTATACATGTTCGGAATCATGAGCAGCAAACCCTGCGAGCAGGTGAATGTGGAGGCCAGCGCTCCTCCCTGTAAGGCGCCGTGAATGGCACCGGCAGCGCCGGCTTCACTTTGCATTTCTATTACTTTTGGCACTTCACCGAAAATATTTTTCATATCGTCGCTGCTCCATTCATCGGCCCACTCACCCATCGGTGACGATGGTGTAATAGGATAAATGGCGCAAACTTCGCTGGTTTTATAAGCGATGTAGGCAGCTGCTTCATTTCCATCCATTATTGAGAAAGATTTTTTGTCTTTGAGGCCTGATGCCTTATCGGCCTGGGATGAAATAAGGGTTTCCATTTCAGAGTTTTTTGAAGTATTCAAATGAACCCTCAAAGTACCCTGAAGCCGGATTTTGGGACATGATAAAAGTCAGGCGGGGGGGTGATTGATATGAGCAGGTAGAAATATTATCAATTCAATAACTGGTAATTCCTGTGCTTAACTGGAACCCCGGTCTTTCGACCGGCAATTACATGGAAAAGTCTGGCTATTCTTCCGATTTTACAGGTAACAGCAATTTTTCCTCAATCACTTTTTTGAAAACATGCTTCGGAAATGCGCCGGGTTGCATCATAGGCTGTCCGTTGGCATCAATGAAGAGTAGGGTCGGGATGCTTTGAATATTGAACACATAGGCCAGTTCCTGCTCGATGTCAGTGTTTACTTTATAAATCAGTAACCGCCCGTGATATTCCCTGGCCAGTTCTTCCAGTATGGGCGCCACCATGCGGCAGGGACCGCACCAGTCGGCATAAAAATCAATAATGGCCGGCAAGGTACCCTGGTAACTCCAGTCCTTTTGAGTTTGGTAATCAAAAATTTTTTCTTTGAATTCCTGCGTTGTTAAATGGATGGTTGACATGCAAAATTTATTTTGTACAAAAGTAAAATGATGTTGAAAGCCGGACGGTGACGTTAATCACAAGAGCTGTTGTTTAACAAAATGATGAGATTAATAACTCTCACCCGGTAAATCCTTCAGTGCCGCCGCAAAGCCAGGTGGCATGAAAGCCTTTTTGTTTTAAAAAATCAGCCGCCTGCGCCGAACGGCCGCCTCCCTTTCCGCAAATAGTGATGATACAGGAATCTTTTGACAGTACTTCTGAACGCCTCTCCAGTTCATTCATGGGAATATTGATGGCGCCGGGAATATGTTTTACAACAAATTCCTCAAAGGACCTTACATCAACTAACAAAACAAGGCTACCCCGCTGTTGCAAAAGTTTTTTCATTTCCTCCTGCGCAATGCAGCCGGTGGCTATCGGCTCTTGTATCTGTGCTTCCATGTTTTTTCGTTTTACTAATAATCCATCCCAGGATTTTTCTTGAATAATTATCAAGGCAACGCATCCTGTAAAAAATTATCAGGGCAGAGCTCACGGTGAGCAACCCGATGAAGAGCACTGACGCATTAATGCCGAGTGTATCGGCAATCACACCCGTAAGGATAGCGCCGATGGCATAACCCAAATCACGCCAAAGCCGGAAGATGCCGAGACTGTGCGCCCTGTCCGACGGATGTGTATTTTCCGCCACCGTAGCAAGAAAAGTGGGATACACCAGAGCGGTACCGATACCCAGCAAGGATGAAAGAAAAATAAAATGTGTCATGCTGTTTGCAAATACCAACAGCAACAGTGCAATGCCCTGCAGCAGCATTCCGAGAAACAGCAGATCCTTTTTGCAGAAATAATCAGCCATCCGTCCTGTAAACAACTGGCCAATGCCCCACACGGCAGGATATACAGCAGTGACGATCCCGATTTCTGCAATGCTGAATCCTTTTGTTGCAAGCAGGATGGGAAAAATGCCCCACGCCATTCCATCGTTCAGGTTGTTGATTAAGCCGGCCTGTGTGACGGAGCCGAGATTTTTATTCTTCCATGTTGTTTCCCAGAAAATATTTTTGAGCTTAGGCACCTGGCTGGTGGTTGTTTCATACGACACATGATGCTTTGTATCTTTTACCAGCAACCCGCTTCCGAAAAATCCGGCAAGCGCCAGTGCAATGCCTATGTAAAACGGGTAAGGCCGCAAGCCATATTCTGAGGCAATCCACCCGGTGAGGAATGCAATAATGGCTACAGCCAGGTAACCGGCAAATTCATTTAAGCCCATGGCAAAACCTCTTTGCTTCTCTCCTACCAAATCAATCTTCATCACCACCGTGCTGCTCCAGGTAAGTCCCTGGTTGATGCCCAATAAAATATTAGCGGCAATAATCCAGTTCCAGCTGTCAGCAAACATTAAAATAAAGGGAACAGGAATGCCGATGAGCCATCCAAGAGTAAGCAGATTTTTTCTCCCGATTTTATTGGCCCATGCGCCGGTGAAATAGTTGGTGAAAGCTTTTACAATGCCAAAAACAATGATGAAGGAAAGAATAGCGGTTTTGGCAGCGATATGAAATTCCACTTCGGCAATGCGGGGCAATATGGTCCGCTCCAGCCCCACCATGCCGCCTACAAACGCATTGATAACGACCAGCAGCCAGAACTGCTGCCAGTTTTCTTTCAATCCTAACTGCACCTGTTTTGTCATTGGGTTATGTTTCAACATTAAAACGTCAATACTTTATCGCTGTCTGCCACCCATTGCGCCAGTTCAGCTATATTGCTGATTTCAGCGCCAGGCAGAAGGGTGAGGTTTTTCAAACCTCGTGTCTCAGCGCAACTGCCGCAGATTTTTACCCTGGCTCCTTTATTCAGCGATAGTTTCATCATGCGTTCAATATTATAATAGCCATTGGGAGTAGCCTGATGAGTAATAGCGCAACCGGCAGCATCTGCCATAAGAAAAATTCTTACTTCCACTCCCGTGTGCTCTTTGTTCAGCTGGTTGGCAATCCGTAAAGCATTGTAAGCTTTCTCGCCTCCATAGGGAGCGTCATTAATAATAAATAAAATTTTCATTTTGCCTGATATCTGTTAAATAATTTTTCCGGCTTTGATAACCACAAAACTTCCCGTGCCATAACCCGGCAACGGTGTTTCTTCTTTCTCTTCCTTTCCAATCAATGTCTGGCAATATTCAAAATGTGAAAAGCCTGCCTGCTGCAGCATAGCGGTTATTTCCTCTGTACTGTGAAAATGCGCATCCTTATACCATGGATTAACACGTTTCATTGCTTCATATTCTTTTCCCAACCGGCTGTTTTTATCTATCATACCGATGATGATAATTCCGTTTCTTTTCAATACCCGGTACATTTCAGTAAATGCTTTTGGAATATCATCCAGGAAACAAACTGCGGTTACCATCAGCGCAAAGTCAAACGACAAATCAAAAAACGGCAGCTTCTCCGCTTTTGCTTTTACTACCTGTACACCTCTAGCCAGCGCCAGCTGCGCCATGGATTGCGATGGCTCGATGCCAATGGCAATTCCCAGCTGTACAGCAAACCTGCCCGTCCCAACTCCAATTTCAATGCCTGTGCCTTTAGCCGGTACAAAATTTTTTATCGCTGCCAGTTCAGATTTATAATAACCTTCATGCCGGTCGAACCAGCTGTCGTAATCATCAGCAAATTGATTGAATGCCTTTATATCGGCCGGGGTTGTCATATTATTTTCAATCTTACTTTGCGTTCAAAATAATTTCCCAGCATCCCTTCCTGCGCTTTGCCTTTTACGCTTTCGCCTTTGGCCAGCATCGTCTGTAGTTGTATTTTGATGTTTTTTGCATTACTTAAAAGCCAACTATCACCGGCCTGTCATTATATATTTTGATAATCTGTAAACCACCATTCAAAAATCCGCTCAAACTCATGCTTTGCCTTCCGGGATTCTACGGAGGGCATGTGAAGTCTTACAATCGGATCAGGATAAGCATAAAAATCACCGGAACCTTCTGCCGCCATATTATCACCAGTATCTACATAGCATACCCCCTGCCCGTTAAAAGAAGCTTTTGGTTTCTCTCCTTTTATCTGAGCAACAATATTATGGGCTACTGTGCGGGCCTGCTCTTCAGCAAAAACACCTGCTTTTGGAAGATACTTTTCATTAAATAAAGGACATCTCTAAAAATCCACATTTTTGACCATCGGTATTAAGTGGATGG
>CAYUJD010000033.1:0-36501 GCA_964444975.1 uncultured Chitinophaga sp.
TTTCATTACCATCGTCAGCAGGCCGCAGGCGCCGGTCATCTGCTGCTTTGCCAGTGCATATTGCGGAAACGATTCATCAAAAGGGAAAAGCACCGATTCAATTTTCGGATGTTGTTTTAAAAACTTCAGTAGTTCGCCTGTTGTTTTTGTAATCCGTTCCAGCCGTGCAGGCAGGGTTCTTAATCCGCGTATCAGCAGCCACGCATTGAAAGGCTGAATGCCGCTGCCGATGTTCAGGTATTCGCTGTCAAAAATTTTTTTCATCATGGCATGGTTGCCGCTCAGCACACCGCCCAGCGTATCGCTGTGCCCGCTGATGTACTTGGTGGCTGTTTGCATGGCAAGGTCCATGCCCATGGCAATCACGTTTTGATAAATGGGCGTGCAATAGCTGTTGTCAATAAAAGTGATGATGTTTTTTTTCTTTGCCAGCACGGCTACTTCACGAATGGGCTGCAGGGCATAGTCCCAGCTGTTGGGTGATTCGAGGTAATAAAGTGATGTATTGGGTTGAGTGGCCGCTTCCCAGTTTTCAATTATTGTTCCGTCAATGTAAGTTGTCTTTACATTAAACCGCGGCAGTATCACATCAAACATGCGCTGCGCCCAGGTGTATGGCGCTTTTACCGATACGATATGATCACCTGCTTTTACATTGGCCAGCACGCCGGCAAAGATGGCCGAAGCGCCGCTGTTGAACACCAGGCAATCTTCCGCTCCGTCAAGCGCTGCCAGTTTTTTACGGAGTATATCCACCGTCGGGTTCAGCCCGCGGCTGTAGAGATATCTGCTCGTCCGATAGCAATCGGACTCATCTTCAAACGCTTTGCTGAGTTCATCCACTTTTTTAAAAGCAAAATTGCTCGTCTGCACAATGGGCGGCGCCATGGCACTGAAATAATGTTCTCTTTCTTCGGCAAGCTCGTTCACTATTTTTGAAATGTCCATCTTATGAATTTTTAGTTCTCAGTTTTTGTGTGGCAAAATAAATAAGCAGGAAAGCGGCAAACACCGAAAGGCCGATGATGGCATATTGGGGAAAGGTGATGGCAATCACTGTACCGATAAACAGGTAAGCCAGGATAAAGATGGCGGGCAGCACGGGGTAAAATTTCATGGAATAAATGCCGGTGCCGTCGAGGTGTTTTGTTTTTTTGCGCAATACAAAAATGGTGGCGGCCGATGTGGCCATGCCGATGGAATCGAGAAAAATGGTAAAGCTGAGTATCTTGTCAAACGTATCGGCAAAAAACAAAACTACCACGCAAACAGCGGCAAACACGGTAAGGCTGACTGTGAGCACATCTTTTTTCTCTTCTTTCTTTTTAAATGCTTTGGGCAGAATGCCGTCCTCGCTCATGGCATACATTACCCGGGGGTTGCTTAGCAGCAACACATTTACATAAGCCAGCACGGCAACAAACAATAAAATGGATGAAAGATATTTACCCGTCGGGCCAAACATCTTTTCCGCCACGATGCTGGCAATGCCGGATGTTTCTTTCAGTTCGGTAAACCCGATGATTTTGTAATATGCAAAACTTACCGACAGGTAAAGGAGGATGATGATGAGTATGCCGGTAAAAATTCCCCGCGGAATATTTTTCTTTGGATTTTCTATTTCCTCGCCGAAGTTGATAGTTTGCTGGTAACCGCCGTAGGTAAAAGAAGTGGCTTTCAATGCCACGCCGAAGGAAAGCAGGATGGCGCCGGAATCTGCAGCGCTGCTGTCGGGTACCGGCAGTGGGTTTTGATTATACAGGTGCGGGAAAAACAAGGAAGCAATGATGACAACCAGCATGGCGATTTTTATCAGCATCAGCACATTCTGTGTTTGGGAGCTCATGCGAAGGCCCATCAGGTTTACTCCGTAAAATAAAATGATGGCCGCCATGGCCACCAGCGCTTTTAAAAAATCAGTGGCGCCGGTTTTAAATATCAGCGGCGTGATGTATTCGCTGCCGATTAAAGCAACGCCTGAAAGCGAGGCTGCGTTTGAAATTAAAATGATGCAGTTGATGGCAAAGGCAATGGAAGGATGATAGGCATAGGAAAAAATTTTATAATAACCGCCGGTCACGGGGTAGCGGCTGCCGATTTCGGCATAGGTAAGAGCACCGCAGATAGCCACCAGTCCGCCCACCATCCAGGCCGCAAAAAACAGGGTGGGTGTAAGCGCCGCCTGCGCCGCATCTTTTGAAGTTCGGAAAATACCCATGCCTATGACCAGCCCGATGACGATCATGGTGAGGGAAAAAAGATTCAGTTTGTTTGACTTCATGCAGGGAAGATAAAGAAACTCCTGTTACATCAAACGTGAAATGTCAAACGTGAAAGCTCGGAAAGTTTTCAGCCTTCAATCAACATAATTTCCATGTGGATTATTGCTGTTAACTTTACCTTCCGTTTTTTATGAAACCTGTTTTAATATCCATACTGCTGTTCACATTCTCCGGATTTCTTGCAGCGCAAACTGACGCAACCGATTCATCCGTCACCCTGCAGGAAGTAACGGTGAAAGCCTTTGAGCAAAACAGGAAACTGATGCAGGTGCCGGCATCCATTGCCATCATCAGCAAACCGCAACTCAACCGCTTCAATAACACCCATATTCTGCCTGCACTGAACAGCAACCCGGGCATA
This sequence comes from uncultured Chitinophaga sp., assembly GCA_964444975.1. GTDB lineage: Bacteria > Bacteroidota > Bacteroidia > Chitinophagales > Chitinophagaceae > VBAS01. The sequence continues at coordinate 2,644 of CAYUJD010000033.1, forward strand.
CGCATGGAAGAACGTTCGCCGGGAAGTTATCGTCTCAACATCCGGGGCAGCACATTGCGTTCACCGTTTGGTGTACGGAATGTAAAAACTTATTACAACGATATTCCCTATACCGATCCCGGCGGCAACACATACCTGAATCAACTGGGCTTTTATAATATTCAATCCATTGAAGTGATTAAAGGACCCGGCAGCAGCTTGTACGGCGCAGGCACCGGCGGTGTGCTGCTGCTGAAAACGGATCGCAGCAACTGGCATCCCGGTCTTTCGTTTGATTACAGCGCCGGGCACTGGAGTTTGAATAACCTGAACTTCAATTTGCGCCTGGGCACCGATGCATTTCAAAACTCTTTAAATTACCTGCAGCTTTCGTCAAACGGTTACCGTAATCATACTGAACTCGACCGGAAAGTTTTTACCTGGGACCTCAGCGCCGCTCTTTCTGATAAAGGAACCATCACCACGCATTTCATCTGGGGCGATTTGTTTTACGAAACACCCGGCGCACTTACTTTATCAGAATATATGAGCAACCCGAAAGCATCGAGACCTGGAGTGGGCACAACACCCGGCGCTGCTGAAAACAAAGCAGCCATTTACCAGAAAATATTTTTAGCCGGCATCAGCTTCAACCAGAAATTTTCCGACCAATGGGAAAACACCACCTCTTTTTACGGCGCATCCACGCGGCTGCTGAACCCGACCATAAGAAACTACGGCCGTACCAATGAGCCGCATACCGGCGGCCGGTCTTTTTTCCGGTTTACAAAAAGCTTCAGCGAACAAGCGAAGCTGAATATAGTAACAGGTATCGAATTCCAGCAGGGCATTTCATCGGTGCGGATTTATTCAAACAAATACGGCAACCCCGATACGCTGCAAACCGATGATGAAATCAACAACCGGGTTTTCTCTGCTTTTGCACAGGCCACTATTGAACTGCCAAAAAACTGGTTTATCACCGCCGGGGCCAGTGTGAATGCACAGCACATCAGCATCACACGTTTATCGGCCACGCCGGTAATTGAGCAAAAAAGAAAATATAAAAACGAAGTGGCGCCGAGGCTTGCCTTGCTCAAACAAGTTTCAAAACACATGTCAGTTTATGCCAGCGTTGCCCGTGGTTTTTCGCCACCCACCACTGCTGAATTGTTGCCCTCAAGCGGTATTATTGCTACCAGTCTATATGCGGAAGATGGCATCAATTATGAAGCGGGCATCCGCGGCGCTGTCAACCACGGAAGGATTTATTACGACATCAATGTGTTTCGCTTCAGACTGAAAAATACAATTGTGCAGCGCAGGGATGCCGGCGGCGCCGATTATTTTGTAAATGCCGGCAGCACCAAACAGATGGGAGTTGAATCGTATGTGTCGTGGCAGGTGCTCAGCCATGCAAAGAAAACCGTCACTGATCTTCGACTCTGGCTCAGCCATACGTGGAATGATTTTTCTTACAAAGATTTCAAACAGGTTTCTACGGATTTTTCCGGTAACAAACTGCCCAGTGTGTCGCCGCAGGTGCTGGCAGCAGGAATTGACATGGCAGCAAAATTCGGCGCCTATATTAATATCAGCTACTATTACAGCGATCCTATTCCCCTCAATGATGCCAACACAGCTTACGCCTCTTCGTACAACCTGCTGGATGCACGAACGGGCTGGAAGAAAAAACTGCATCCCAAAGTACAGATGGATTTATTTATTGCTGCCAATAATATTTTTGATGTACAGTACAGTCTTGGAAACGACATTAATGCCTTTGGCGGCAGGTATTATAATGCAGCGCCTGCCTTCAACCTGGCCGGCGGCATTTCGCTTCACTTCAATTTCAAATAAATTTTTTGTTGAAAATTATTTTTAGGTAATCAGCTTACGCACTTTTACATTTGCAGCCGATCTGGTTCTTTGATGGATTTATTGTGTACCTAGCTAAGATCCCCTGATGGAGCTTCCGTTGCGCCTGTACCGCTACTTTAAACGGGAACGCTCCGTTCAGGGTTCCGTTCGCTATGCAGCAATAAAATCATCTGATTAAAAGGGAAGTCCGGTGCAAGTCCGGCGCTATCCCCGTAGCTGTAAGGCCGATGAGTAATGAGTAATGGATGATGAGTGTTTGACTCATCACTGATCACTCATCCCTCATTATGCTGAATGTTTATACCACTGTTGATATAAGTTAATAGCCAAGTCAACGGGAAGGTGTTCCGCAAAAAGCCAAGCCAGAAGACCTGCCAGATCACAAACAACATTTAATGCTTTCGGGTGAAAGGCGGAGAATGTAATGCCATCCGGCTTTACTATCTCATCTTTTTTATTTTCCTGGAAGCAGTCACACAAAAATTCATTGTAAAATGAAAAAACATTTTTTTGTGCTGGCTGCTGGTATTATCAGCACTCAGCTACAGGCGCAAGACTCAACCAGTACAAAGCAATTAGACGAAGTAAGCGTAACGGCCACTAAAACCGAATTAAGGCAGTCGCAAACCGGCAAGGTGGTAACTGTAATTAACCAGGAAGTGCTGCAACGCAATGCCGGTAAAACAATCACTGAAATTTTAAATTATCAAAGCGGTATTTTTATTAATGGGGCCAACAATGCTTTAGGCACTAACCAGGATGTCTATTTTCGTGGTGCAGGCACAGGCAATGTATTGATTTTAATAGACGGCGCTCCGGTTGGCGATGCATCGCAAATCAATAATTCGTTTGATTTAAACAACCTGAACACCGCACAAATAGAACGGATAGAAATCCTGAAAGGTGCGCAAAGCACACTCTGGGGCAGCGATGCTGTGGCCGGGGTAATCAACATTATAACAAAAAAAGCAGGCAACAAAAAAATAAGTCCCAATGCATCGCTGGCATTTGGAAGCTATAATACCTTCCGCCTGAATGCAGGCCTCAACGGTATGCTGGATAAATTTTCTTACAACGTAAATTATGGCTATACAGATAGCAAAGGTTTTTCCGCAGCGTATGACAGCACCGGCACAAAGAACTTTGATAAAGATGGCTATAAGCAAAACAACCTGCTTGCAGCAGTTGGTTATCAGTTTACCAAAAGATTTTCTGCAAAATATACAGCCAACTACAGTCAATACACAGCCGGTATTGATGCCGGCGCTTTTAAAGATGACAGGGATTATATATTAGATAATAAGAACTTCATCAATGGGCTGGGCCTGCATTATAAAACAGATAAACTAAACCTGCACTTAGTGCAAACCTTAACTGCTGCTAAACGTTTGCTTGAAGATGACAGTACGCATGTGGGCGGCTTTGCCAAATGGGCAGAAGGTTTGTATAAAGGCCATACCAACGTTACTGATTTGTATGGCAGCTTCCGGCTTTCAAAACTATTCTCGCTTGTGGCTGGCGCCCAGTATTTGTTTCAAAACACAGAACAATCCTATAAAAGCATCAGCTCATTCGGCCCCTATAATAGTGTACCCCTGGGAAGCGACAGTACCAAAGCCAGCAATTTTTCTGCTTATGCATCGTTACTGCTGCTTAATGCAAATGGCTTTAATGCAGAAGCCGGCCTTCGGTTTAATAACCACAGCATTTATGGAAGCAATGCCACATACACATTCAATCCATCTTATAATATAGATGAAAACACAAGGGTGTTTGTAAACATCAGCAGTGGTTATAAAGTGCCTTCGCTTTACCAGTTATACAGCGAGTATGGCAATAAAAACCTGGAACCCGAAAAAAGCAATAACTACGAACTGGGGGTGCAAGCTTTCAGCAACAACAAACAAAATACTTTCCGCATTACCGGTTTTAAAAGAGATATTAAAGACCTGATTATATTTTACACCGACCCCAGTTGGAACAGCTACTATATTAACCGTGACGAACAGCATGACTACGGTTTTGAATTGGAGAGCAGTATTGCCATTGGTAAAAAAGGCAACTGGACAAATAATTTCACTTACGTAGATGGGGAAGGAAAGAACGACAATGTAAAAGTTAAAAACTTATACCGTCGCCCAAATTTCACCCTAAACAGTGTACTTACGCTGCAACCGGTAAATGGGTTAACGTTAATGCCATCCTTCCGTTTTGTAGGTACAAGGTTGAAGGGACAGTACGATGCAGGCCCGGCGCAGATGCCGCAGTACTACACCATTGATTTTTATGCCGGGTATGAATTTGCCAAAAAATTCAGGGTATTTGTAGATTTACGCAACCTAACCAATCAAGAATACTTTGATGTGGTGGGTTATAACAGCAGAAAGTTTAATGTAATGACAGGTTTCCATTTCTCGCTATAAATTTTTTACACCCGGCAGTATAAAGCTGCCGGGTTCATTTATAAATAAAATGGTTATGGCAACAGAAAAAATCAATCCCCGTTTTGCAGTGCTTGCACTGTTTATGATTGTGGTAGCGGCTATGCGTATCCCCAATGCTGCACAGCTTACCCCCTGGAGCAATTTTACCCCCATCGGCGCCATGGGTTTATTTGGCGGCGCTTACTTTACCAAACAATGGAAGGCTGTTTTATTTCCATTACTCACCCTTCTTGTTAGTGATTTAATTATCCAGGCCTTTGTTTTTAATGGCCAATACGGCATTATGTACAGCGGCTGGTACTGGATTTATGGCATATTCATACTCATTACTTTTATTGGCAAACGACTGTTAAAAAAAGTAACCGTAAAAAATGTAATCATTGCTGCTATAACAGCTTCATTGACGCATTGGCTGATTGCCGATTTTACCGTTTGGGCAGGTGGTGGCACCGATATAAGGACTATGACACCGCTTAGCAGGGACTGGGCGGGCTTACAACAATGCTACATCCAGGGTTTTCCATTTATGAAAAACTTCCTGATAGGCACATTGGTGTATAGCGGTATTCTATTTGGCGTTTTTGAGTGGGTGAAGCAGAAAAACCCTCAACTGCAAGCTGCTTAAGATAATATATGTTAATTTTTATCGCTTGTTATGATTGCCTGTTCCTTCCTCCCGGCCGCTACCCAAATGATTTATGATATGGGTTTGCAGCATTTGCTGCACGGCATTACGTTTGAATGCCCGCCACAGGCATTGGCAGAAAAGCAAAAAGTGGTGCGCTGTGTAATGGAGGGCAAAAATTACAGCAGCGCTGAAATTGATAAAATATTTTCGGCCAGCAAGGCACAGGGAAAGAGTTTGTATTATGTAGAAGAAGAACTGCTGCAGCAAATACAACCCGATATCATTTTTACACAGGACACCTGCGAAGTTTGCCAGATAGATACCAAATGTACCGCAGCAGCCGTAGCCAGGTTAACAAAGCAACCGCAAATTATTCCGCTTACACCAAACAATTTGCAGGATGTTTATCAAACCGCCATTACTATTGCAACAGCGCTGGGCCATGAAGAGGCAGCATACACCTATTTATCTTCTTTGCAAAAACGGACTGCCTCCATTTTAGATACTTTGCGCCGGCATCAAATGCCGCTGAAAAGGGTAATGCTGATGGAATGGATAGAGCCCATTTATAATTGCGGCCACTGGATACCTTTTCAAATTGCACAGGCCGGTGGTATTGATATGCTGAGTAACCCGTCGGGCGACAGCATAGTAACACCCTGGGAGAAAATTGTAAAATACAATCCCGAAGTATTGGTAATTGCCCCCTGTGGTTTTCATATTGAAAGGGCTAAAGAAGAAATGCACTTGCTTACAAAAAAAGATAACTGGAATGATATAGAAGCAGTAAAAACCAACCAGGTTTATTTAGCAGATTTTGATTTGTTCACCCAGCCATCTGCATCCACATTAGTGGATGGCATTGAGTTGCTCGCTGCTTTATTTCATCCTTCCCTGTTTTCCATCCCGGCACATTTGCAGCATAAAACTGCCCTGTTTAACCAACTGCCCTGCTATGTGCAAGCATGAAGAAAAAAATTGTCCCCGCTGCGGCGCCTGCTTTGAATGTAAAGTGGGGGACGTATTACATTGCCAGTGCTATGGCATCAATCTATCGGTTGAGGAAGAAGCATACATTCACCAATATTATAATGATTGCCTTTGCCGCCATTGCCTGCTGCAACTGAAGCAGCGTTACCATTTATTTGTAGAACAGAAAATATTGTATGGCCAGCGGTAATAAAATTATTTTGATAACAGGCGGGGCCAGGAGCGGTAAAAGCAGCTATGCACAAAGCAGGGCTTTGCAGTTAAGCAATAACCCGGTCTATGTAGCCACCGCCAAAAACTGGGGTGGGGATTTTGAAGGAAGGATAAAAAGGCATCAGCAAAACCGGGATGAAAGATGGATAAACTATGAAGAACAGTTTTATGTGTCAAAGCTGCCGCTGGAAAATAATGTGGTGTTGATTGACTGTGTAACGTTGTGGCTCACCAATTTTTTTATAAAACATAAACAGGATATTGATGCTTCGCTGCAGGAGTTTAAAAATGAAATAGACGCAATAGCGGCACTGGATGGCGCCTTCATCATTGTTACCAATGAAATTGGCATGGGGGTGCATGCAGAAACAGAAGCGGGAAGGCATTTCACCGATTTACAGGGATGGGCAAACCAGTATGTGGCGGCCAAAGCCGATGAAGTGGTACTGATGGTAAGCGGCATTCCTGTAAAAATTAAATAATGACAAAGCTTCCCATCATATTATCCTGGAGCGGTGGCAAAGACAGTTCGTACACACTCCACACATTGCTGCATGACCCCCGCTACGAAGTGAAATATTTGCTCAGTACCATCAATGGTAATTACAAACGACTGAGTATGCATGGCGTAAGGGAGGAGTTGATAGAAGCACAGGCAAACAGTACCGGTATTCCCCTGCTAAAAGTGTATGTGTATGAAGCCGACAATGCGGAGTACGAACGGCAAATGACTGAAACATTACTAAAAGTAAAAGCAGAAGGAATAAACACCGTTGCCTTTGGAGATATTTTTTTGGAAGACCTCCGGCAGTACAGGGAAGATAAAATGAAATCCATCGGCATGAACTGCATTTTCCCCATTTGGAAAAAAGATACCCAATGGCTGGTGAAGGATTTTATGGAGAAGGGGTTTAAAACCATCACCTGTTGCATCAATGATGGCTATTTGGATGAAAGCTGGTGCGGACGGGTAATTGACCCGGCATTTGTTGCCGAACTGCCGCCCACTGTTGACCCCTGCGGTGAAAACGGGGAGTTTCATAGCTTTTGTTATGAGGCGCCCTTTTTTAAACAAAAAATAAATATCAGCATCGGTGAAAAAACGTACAAAGAACTATTGCTAAAAACAAAAGACCATCCAACTCCCATTAAAGATGTGGGCACAAAAGGTTTTTGGTATTGCGATTTATTATTACAACCTTAATTTTTATAAAATGGAAACAGCTACATCAACATTAATAAAAGAACTGCAACATAAAATTGATTTTAAAACCAAACCCGTAGGCGCATTAGGCAGGCTGGAAGCAATTGCTTTGCAGGTTGGACAAATACAAAACAGTTTATCCCCGCAAATAAGCAAACCGCATATCGTAGTGTTTGCCGCCGACCATGGTATAGCCGCCACCGGATTGGTAAATCCCTATCCACAGGCCGTTACGGCACAAATGGTATTAAACTTTTTGAATGGCGGGGCGGCCATCAATGTTTTTTGCCGGCAAAATAATATTGAATTGATGGTAGTGGACAGCGGGGTGAATTACCCGTTTGATGATAGCATTCATGCAGCCAATTTTATTGCCGCCAAAGTAAACAGCGGCACCAAAAACTATTTGCAGGAAGCCGCCATGACGGAAACAGAAGTTGCCAACGCCATAGAAAAAGGAAAAGAAATTGTACAAGCCATTGCAGCAACGGGTTGTAATATCATTGGCTTTGGCGAAATGGGAATCGGCAATACATCATCGGCGGCATTAATCATGAGCAGCATTTTGCAATTACCGGTTCAAGAATGTACCGGCAGGGGAACCGGTGTAAACGATGAACAGTTATCGGTGAAAATCCAAACCCTTCAAAAAGTACATCAGCTTCACCAGTTGCAAACCTTGCAGGATAAGCCTATGGATGTGTTGCAAAAAGTGGGTGGTTTTGAAATAGCCATGATGGTGGGTGCATACGCTGAAGCCGCTAAACAAAAAATGATAATTGTGGTGGATGGATTTATCGCCACCGCTGCCTTACTGCTTGCCACTAAAATAGATAAAACTGTTTTGCCCAACTGCATATTTGCACACACCAGTGGTGAGCAGGGGCATGAAAAAATGTTACAGTTTCTGCAGGCAAAGCCTTTACTGCAATTAGAAATGCGTTTAGGGGAAGGAACCGGTGCAGCCATAGCAATACCGTTAATAAAAAGCGCTGTAAATTTTTTAAATGAAATGGCAAGTTTTGAAACAGCCGGGGTAAGCAATAAAGAATGATGAAAAAAGAACTGCAAATATTCCTTACGGCGGTCATGTTTTATACCCGCATCCCGGTGCCGCGGTGGGTAAACCATGATGCAGACTATTTAAACAAAGCCACAAAATATTTCCCTTTAATGGGCTGGATAGTGGGCGGGGTTGCTGCATTAGTGTTTATGGGAGCCAATCACCTGTTCAATCAACCTATTGCCATTTTACTTTCCATGATAGCGTCTGTGTTGTTAACGGGTGCATTTCACGAAGATGGTTTTGCCGATGTATGCGATGGCTTTGGTGGCGGCTGGACAAAAGAAAAAATTTTGCTGATAATGCAAGACAGCCGCATTGGCGCCTATGGTGTTATTGGCATTTGCTGTATGTTGCTGCTGAAATTCGCTCTGCTTTCCTCCCTGCCGGCCCCGGACATGTGGATAATGTTATCGGCAGCACATAGTTTTTCACGGTTGTGTAGCGTACTCATGATAAGCACCAGCCGCTATGTAAGGGAAAATGAAGACGCCAAAGCAAAACCACTGGCAAAAAAAATTACACCTGCAGCCATTATTCCCGCCGTTATGTTTGGGTTAGCGCCATTGTTATTGTTCAACACAGCAAATATTTTACTGGTTTTACTGTTGCCGCTGGCAGGTTGTTTTTATCTGAGCTGGTATTTTCATAAATGGATTGGCGGCTACACCGGCGACTGCCTCGGTGCGGTGCAACAGGTAACGGAAGTATTGTTTTATTTAAGCATCATTGCCGTATGGAAATTTTTCTGATACGCCATACCACCCCGCAGGTGGAAAAGGGTACCTGCTATGGCCAGTCTGACATAGAAACAACAGATAGTTTTCACAAAGAAGTAACGCAAATAAAAAACTATATTCCTGACACAGTGGATGCCGTTTATTCCAGCCCGCTGAAACGGTGCAGCAGGCTGGCCAAAGAATTATATCCTGCCCATACTATTTCTTACCATGATGAGTTGAAGGAAATTCACTGCGGCGAATGGGAAATGCAGAAGTGGGATGAAATACCACCGGAACCCTTACAAACCTGGATGGCAGATTTTGTAAATGTGCCGATGCCCGGTGGCGAAAGCTATCTTGATTTATTTAAACGAACCACCGGTTTTCTGAAGACAATTATTTCAGCCGGGCAAAATGCCGCCGTAATTACCCATGGGGGTGTAATCAGGAGTTTGTTGTCACATATTACAAATACCCCGCTGTTGCATTCATTTGATAAGTTTCCAATTGAGTATGGTTGTGTAATAAAAATCGGTTTACAGAACGGGTTATTTTACCCTACGGTACTTTATAATATTAAAAATGTATTGTGCTATTAATAATATATTAGTTTCCGAAAGAGTTCTCACAGATTACACGGAAAACCACAGATTCTATATCATTTCTGTGAACATCTGTGTAATCTGTGAGAGAAAAATCATGGTTTCGCTATTACTTTAATGGCACAACACGTTAAAAATACAACTGAGTAGTACCTTCCCCCGGCGCATTCATATGCTGTTGACATGGCAGGTATGCAGGTATGATAAAGCAATGCCGGTGGTTATTTTCTGCATCAACCTGCATATTTCATTTGTAATAAATACATTTGCATATGTTGTATAGGCTCCGGTACCTTTAAAGCAGATTATTATGCAAACACGGTTTGAAGAACTGCTTACGGTCACATTTACTTTGTTTGCCATCATTGATATCGTCGGGTCGGTGCCCATCCTGATTTCGCTGAAAGAAAAAACCGGTGGCATCCGGGAATTCAGGGCAACGCTGATTTCGGGCGGGCTGATGATTCTTTTTCTTTTCGGCGGCGAACCATTTTTGAATGTGCTCGGGTTGGATAAACGTTCTTTTGCCGTTGGCGGCTCCATCGTCATTTTTATTTTAGGATTGGAGATGGTGCTCGGTCTCGAGTTTTTTAAAAGCGAAAAAGAACCTAAAGCCAGTACAGTGGTGCCGATTGCTTTTCCGCTGATTGCCGGCTCGGGTACGCTGACCACCATCATGTCGCTGAAGGCTAATTACAGTGAAACCACCATCCTGGTAGCCATATTGCTGAACCTGGTGATAGTTTTTGTGGTGTTAAAGTCATTGAATTTCATTGCCCGCCTGCTGGGTGCTGCCGGGTTGATAGCCGTGCGAAAATTTTTTGGCGTAATATTGCTGGCTATTGCAGTAAAGATTTTCGCAACGAATGCACATGGATTGATTAAATAATTGCAGATTTCAGTCCCGATAATTATCGGGAGCGGATTTTAGATTTACCCGAACAGAACCGATGCCAGCAAAACCTGGTATTTCATCCAAATCCAAAATCATAAATCTGAAATCTAAAATTGAAACGGGTCTCGTAGTACAATGGATAGTACGCAGGTCTCCGGAACCTGATATCCCAGTTCGATTCTGGGCGAGACTACAAAAAAGCAGCGGGATGCGCTGCTTTTTATGTTTATTACCACCGCATTTAGATTTCAGGAAATACTTTTTTTAACCAGACGATGTTTCTTCTTGTTACCGGAATTGATTTTAATGGTAAATTGCCATTTCTTTTTTCCGCCAAAAAAAACCTGGTATGACCATACGTATTGTAGTAATGCTGTTGTTAATTGCCTCCGTTACTCTCGTTTCCTTTGTGCAGGACAAAAAGCTTGCTGAAAGCATTAAACGGGGCGAGGAGGTATATCTGATAAACTGCATGAACTGCCATATGATGAATGGCGAAGGGCAGCCAGGCCTGTATCCGCCGCTGGCCAAAGCGGATTATATGAAAAAAGCTACGCCGAAAAAACTGATTGAAATAATCCTGAAAGGACAAAATGAAGAAATAACGGTGAATGGCAAAAAGTACAATGTGCTGATGCCACCGCAACCTTACCTAACTGATGAACAGATAGCCGATGTGCTGAACTATAGCCGCAATGCATGGGGAAATAAAATTAAAGGCACCATCACTGCCGCACAGGTAAAAGCGGAGAGAAAATAGCTTTCGTCCCCGCTTATTCGTTTATTTCTTTTAGCCGTTGTTATACTTCCGCCAGGTTAAACGGTAGCTTCCTGATTCGTTTCCCGGTCAAATCAAAAATGGCATTGCATAAGGCTGGTGCAAAAGGTGGCAGCCCGGGCTCGCCTACTCCGCCGGGCTTTTCATCATTTTCCATAATGTGCACTTCTATTTCCGGCGTGTCGCTGATGCGGGGCATCCGGTACTGGTGAAAATTCGTTTCCACTGCTTTGCCATCGGCAAAATGAGTTTCATGCACGGTGGCAGCGCCCAATGCCATCACAATGCTTCCTTCCACCTGCGCACGGATGGTATCGGGGTTTACATACCAGCCGCAATCCATTACCGCCCATACTTTATCTATTTTCAGTTTGCCGTCTCTCTTCGAAACTTTCACCACCTGCCCCACAATGCTCCTGAAGCATTCGGTAATGGCTGCACCATAACCCTCGCTCTTGCCTTTTGAATCCCATCCGCTCACGTCTCGCAATTTTTCAGCCAGCAAGCGATATCGCTCATCCGAAAAATGATTCATACGAAATTCCAGCGGGTCTTTTGCTGATGCAATGGCCAGCTCATCCATAAAACTTTCGTAAGCAAACCCGTTGGTGGATGAATACACCGAGCGCCACCACATCACCGGTATGGGCGATTCGGTAGGTATGTCGGTAAAACTATAATGCGGAAGACTTTGAAAGTATGTTTCCAGAAAACCCTCGGTGGTGCTGTCGTTATAAGCCGATTTATCCGGGTTGGGCGACCATTGATGATTCATGTTCTGCGCCGCCATCTTTGCAGCAAAAGCACTGATTCTTCCGTTGTTCAGCACGGCCTTGCACTCATAAACGGCACCCGGCCGGAATGGGCCCTGCGTCATATCATCTTCACGGGTCCATACCACCTGCACGGGTGCATTGACTTCTTTTGAAATAATTGCTGCTTCTGCAGTATAATCGAGGAATGCTTTGCGGCCGAAACCACCACCCAGAAATGTCATATTCACCGTTACATTTTCAGCAGGGATATTAAACCGCTGGCTCAAATCACCCTGGATCCAGTCGGGCGCCTGTATGGGGCCCCACACTTCAATTTTGTTATCGTGAAAATGAGCCGTGCAGGTGAGCGGCTCCATGCAGCTATGCGTTTCGTAAGGTGTTTCATAAACAGCTTCAATCACTTTGTCTTTTCCTGCTTTTTCAAACACGGCATTTACATTACCGCCTGTACGTTGCGACAGCCCGGTTTTTTTCAGGTCTTCTTTCATCCGTGCATAAAGCTGCTCTGTGCTCACATGTTCAAAACCTGAATCATCCCATTCCACCTTCAGCAATTTTCTTGCCTCCAGCGCCCCCCAAAGCGAATCGGCTATCACAGCCACACCTTCCCTTGTGGAGGCAAATACCGGCATCTTCACTTTGATAACATGTTTAACGCCGGCAATTTTCTTTGCAGCCGTATCATCAAAACTTTTCACTTTGCCATGAAAACGCGGATTGCGTTCCACTACGGCATACAGCATACCCGGAATTTTTTTATCAAGGCCGAATTCTGCTTTGCCGTTTACTTTCATTGGCGTATCGGGCCGGGGCACAGGTTTGCCCACGATTTTATAACTGTGTCTCTCTTTCAGCTTCACGTTTTTCGGCGGGGTCAGTTTGGATGCCTCTTCAACCAGCTCCCCGTAACCGAGTTTTTTATTTGTGGGCCGGTGAATGACTTCTCCGTTTTCGGCATAGCATTCATCTTTGCTCACACCCCATTTTTTTGCAGCCGCTTCTATCAACATTTCCCTTGCCGTGGCGCCGGTACGCAACAATGTTTTGTAGGCACCGCGTACTGTGGAGCTGCCGCCGGTCACCTGGCTGCCGTATTTGCTCTGATGACCGGGAGCAAAGAGTATTTTTATTTTTTCAAGACTCACTTCCAGTTCTTCGGCAATCATTTGTGGCACGGCCTGGAAAGAACCCTGGCCCATTTCCGAACGGTGATTCAGCAGCGTCACATTTCCCGCTTTGTCAATGGATACCCACGTAGTGAGTTCGATACCCATTTCATCGGCTGCCGATGCTGTCAGAATTTTTTCAGCCCCTTTGGCCAGCGTGGGAAAATAAAAACCTATGGTAAGCGCAGCGCCTGACATACCGGTCATACGCAGAAAATATTTTCTCGATATGGTTTTTTCTTTCGTGTTCATGATAATAATTTTTTATCTGGATGATTGGGCTATCATTTGAGCGGCAGTTTTAATTGCTTTGCGGATGCGGGGATATGTGCCGCAGCGGCAGAGATGTCCCTGCATGGCAATATCAATATCCTGGTCAGATGGATTGGGCGTTCGTTTCAGCAGCGCTGTGGCCGCCATTATCTGCCCGCCCTGGCAATAGCCGCACTGTGGTACCTGTTCCCGAATCCATGCCTGCTGCACCGGGTGAGTGTTGTCGTCAGATAGACCCTCGATGGTGGTGACAGGTTGTTTGCCTACAGCCGATACAGGCAGTGAGCAGGAACGTACCGGGTTGCCATTGAGCAGCACAGTGCAGGCGCCGCACTGGGCAATGCCACAGCCGTACTTGGTGCCATGCAGGTGCACCAGCTCCCGGATGGCCCAGAGCAGCGGCATTTTTGCGTCGGCTTCTACTTTATATGTTTTTCCGTTGATGTTGAGGTTGTAAACAGGCATAAAATGAAGATTTAAAAAGGGAGAGTTAAGGTACTGAAAAATTGAATTTTGCTGTAGAAATTTCTTTGAGTGGCAGGATAAAAATCCTTACCCATAAGAATTTCAGGCAGTGTATAGACAAGGATGATACAGGTTGCCGGAATGGATTCTAAAGAACTGCTGTTAGTGAACGGCAAACCGGGTTGATAAATATCTAACAGGAAAAATATTTTTATGAGATTAGATTAAAATTTTTCAAGTAATAAGCAAAACATAATTCACCCCACCACCACACTCAGCCCGAGCACCCCCAGCAAACCAAGAATGGAAATGATTGTCTCCATCATCGTCCAGGATAAAAATGTTTGCTTCAGCGAAATTTTGAAAAACTCTTTGAACATCCAGAAACCGGAATCGTTGATATGCGAACCAAATACGCTGCCCGTGCCAACAGCCAGTACCAGTAATTCAGGAGATACATTGCCCCCTGCCAGCAGCGGCGAAACAATACCGGCTGATGTAATGCCCGCTACTGTTGCAGAACCAATGGCCACCCGCAATAAGGCTGTGACCAGCCAGGCAAATACCAGCGGGTGAATGCTCCATTCTTTACTGAAAGAAGTGATGTAGGATCCTGTGCCGCTGTCAACCAGCACCTGCTTGAAAACACCGCCGGCAGTAATAATAAGTAAAATGACAGCCACGCCGACAATTCCTTCATTCAGCCACAGCATCATCAGCTGCATGCTTTTCCCTTTGCGTATGCCAAGAAAATAAACCGCCAGCAAAACAGCAAGCAGCAATGCAATAGTGGCATCGCCGGTAAACAGAATGATTTTTTTATAAAGTGAATCAGAAGGGATAAAACTATTGGTAACTACCGCCAGCGCAATCAACAATACCGGCAGCAAGGCAAGAAGGAAACTTTCAAATACCTGCGGCATATCTTTTTTCTCCGCTACCTTTTCTTCCTGCATGGGCACATCCACATTCATTTTTTTGAGCACACGGCCCAGCAGTGGCCCGGCAATGATAACCACCGGTACTGAAATTACCAGCCCGTACATGAGTGTTTTACCCAAATCGGCTTTGAAAGCGCCTAATAAAAACATAGGCCCGGGATGCGGCGGCAGAAAACAATGCGTGGTGCTGAGGCTGGCCGCCATGGGTATGGCTATATATAATAATGGTAAACCCGCTGTGCGAGCAATGGAAAAAACGAGAGGAACAAGAATGACAAAACCGGCATTATAAAAAAGCGGAATGCCCACCAAAAAACCGGTGAGCAGCACTGCCCACTGAATATTTTTTATACCGAAGGAATGAATCAGTGTGTTGGCAATTTGCCTGGCCGCACCGCTGAGCTCCAGGATTTTTCCCAGCACGGCGCCGAGGCAGATAATGAGCGCCACATCACCCAGCGTATTGCCTACACCTGCCTTTACCGAATTCAATATTGCCTGCGGCTGCATACCAAAGGCAAGCCCGGCCAGTATGGCTACAATAAGCAATGAAAGAAATGGGCTGACTTTCCGTGTGGTTAAAAAAATCTGCAGACCGATAGCCAGCAGGATGATGAGCAGTTGCATAAGGCAGTTTTGGTTATTTTTTTTCCATACCCCCTTCAGGGGTGGGGGCTTATCTTCAGCCGCAGCACATACATGTCGTTGGTAATGTAAATCATTTTTTCATCAGCCGACAAAGCACAGTTGGAAGCAGGGTTATCCAGCCTGAGCCTGCCCATTAATTTGCCATTGCTATTGAAAATAAACAAACCGCCCGGGCCTGTAGCGAACACGTTTCCTTTTTTGTCAATTTTCAATCCGTCGGGCAAACCTATTTCTCTTTTACTTACTTCTGCTGCAGCGCTGTAAAATATTTTTCCATTCAGCAGCGAATCGCCCTGTACATCATACACATACCAGTTGGGTTTAGCCGGGTCGGAGCAGGCAATGATAAGCTGTTTTTCTCCCGGCAAAAAAGCAAGACCATTGGGTCTGGTGATAGAATCAACCAATAGCACCAGCTCGCCATTGGTTTTAAGTTTATACACCCCGTTAAATGGCAATTCTTTTTTCGAGTCATTGTCATCCTGTGTTTCCAGACCGTAAGGAGGATCGGTAAAAAATAATTCGCCGGCCCTGTTGTACACTGCATCATTGGGACTGTTCAACCGTTTGCCGTTGTATTTATCAGCAAGTGTAATATATTTTGGCTCAGGTTTATCCAGCGGTGCATCCATACGTGCCATGCGGCGGTCGCCATGCTGGCATAAAAGAAGATACCCTTCTTTGTCAAGAATTAATCCGTTGCTGCCCACTTCACCGCTGCGTTTTGCAGTATCCGTATAACCGGAGGGTGTCAGGTAAATTTCTTTACCCTTTTCTTCCGTCCATTTATAAATGATATTGGGAGGAATATCGGAGAATAAAAGCATCCTGTGCTGTTCCACCCACAGCGGTCCTTCGCTCCAGTCAAATCCTTCGGCAATGATTTCCGCCCGGGTGCCGGCAGAAATTATGGAGTCCAGCGCTGCGTCAAATTTTTCCAAATACCCTGTTTTTTGATACACAGTATTTTCTTTTTTACCCGGTGAATTACAGTTTTGTCCAAGTACAGTTATAGTAAATAAGATTACAACAATATACTTCATGAAAAATCAATTGACACCAGGAATTTTTTTCTCACAGATTATTCGGATGTACACAGAAAATTAGGGACACTCCAAAAAATCTGCAAGCCGGTTATTTACTGCAAGGCCCTCGTCAGAAAATTTTCATATAACCAGGTCATAAATGTAAACAATCATTGCCAAAGATGTACGGTAGTAAGAATGGTGATTACCCATTGCCTGTTATCCAAATTCTTTCTACCTTTCTGCCTCACACAAAAAATCATTTTATGCAGATACCCACAACCAAGCCTTCCACTTTTTTGATTTTCCCCTGGGGCCTTTTATCCATCGTGCTGGTACTGGGGCTGAACCTGGTGCTGGATAATGAATGGTTTAATAAAAACTGGAGCTGGATAGCGCTGGTGCTGATTATCCCGGCTGCTATACTTGAAAATTTCAAAGTGGGCTATTCCACCATGCGCATCATGTTTTTGAAAGTGGTGTTCTCCCTGCTTTCGTTCCTCATAGCCGGCATGGCATTTGGTTCAGCGCTGACGGGTTATCATGTTGCTACCTTTCAAAAAATTGAAAATGTAAAAGCCATCCACCTGCCCTGGTATGTGGTGCTGGCTTTGGCTGTGTTGTTGCTGATACAGGTGGCCCAGCTATTCAGCATGCTGAAAGCGGTAAAAAGAGAGTTTATGCAGATGGACCCGGACCAATAAAACCCTAACCCCTACCCCTAAAGGGACATCCAGGTACATTTTCTTAATTTGAAACGTACCATTAAAACATGGAGCAGTAAACAATTCCTGCCAAACGCAGTACTTTGCCTGTATTCTGAATTTACAATAGTCCGGTTATATTTTTATCCTTCTATTGTCCCGTAGGAATCCCGGTCACAAACGGGAGTGGGTAGAATATGTTAAAAAGGATGATTCATGCGTTCCATCGGAACGCCGGGTGCTTGTTGTCCCGGCACCAAACGTTCCTACGGAACGTAATTAACCTTGCTTTTTCTTCAAACTCAGCCTTGTTATTGAGTTGCAGAAAAATAGCATAACAATGCGCAAGTTCATATATAAACTTCAGAAATCTGCTTCAAGGAAATTACCGGAGTATTGAATTTAAATAGTGCAAAGTTTTAAAGTTGGTGGAGTGCTGTTTTCAGGAAAGGAAGAACCGGCAGCGAGGAAAAGATTTTTAATTCTTCAGCAAAGGAACTTTCATTGTCAAGAAAACGCAGCATGTGTGCCGGTTTGTTTTTCCGGATGATGGGGGTAAAAATTTCCGGCCCGGAAAGTTTTTTATGATGCAGTATATTCAACAGCACACTGTCGTAAAAATGAAAGCGGCCGGAATGAGTGTTTACATATGGATGACCAGCTTTTAAAAGTTGCCTTACCAGTTGTCCCGAATGTTTTTGAATAAACCGGAACGTGTAGCCGCTGGATGGCTTTGTTTGTCCGCCGGCAGAGCCGATATTTATTATTCTTCCCTCCCGGGCAGGAAACCGGTAATTTGTCATAGGTATGATTCCCCATTCTTCCGACAGCACCCGGTAAGCATCAATTTTTAATTGCCCGGCAATATAAAGCCTTAGCGCTTCATCATATTCCTGTTGCGGCAAAATGTTTTCTGTAAAAAGTGTGTACTCCACCAATGCTTTTGTTTCCGTAAACGGCATCACATACATAAAGGTGATGCCGCCCTGCTGCGGCATGCGGAAATCCATCATCGTGGCCTCTTCCGGGTGAAAGTGCGGTTGTGAAGTTTCGATAATCCATCCTTTGAAATGCTGCAGCATATAATATTCGTTTTTCTTCAGCACGGGTTTGTTAAACAGGATGCTGTTGAAGATAAAACCGGCGGTAAAAGTATTTCCGCCTGCCTTAAGCACTGCCCTGTCCTTTTCAGATTTCAATTCTTCCACATGTCCCAAAAGCAATTCAATATTTTTTTGCCGGCGGATGACGTCAAGGCAGTAATTATAAAAATCAATGCCGCGTATCATTTTATAAGTGTAGGGATGAATATCCATCAGGCGGGAAAAATCCTCATCGTGATACCACATTTTTTTCCATTGCTTAAAAACGACCGGTTCGAAAAGACCGGGCATGGGTTCCCAAAAGCACCAGGTGCGGTCATTTTTGTTTTTTTCTTCCTTATCAACCAATAAAATTTTTTTGTCTGCAAATTTTCCCGAATCAATCATGTGTACTAATAAACTAAGGCCTGCGCAGCCGGCGCCGGCAATGATGAAATCATACTCCTGCCCCCTAAAGGGAGACTTAGACTGCAACATTTCTTTGTTGAATTGTATAAACCTAATTATATCGAGCCGGGCTGATTTTTTTTAACCTGCCTAACTCTTCTTTCCCCGATGGATTTCAGAACTCAATTGGAAATTGTCTAAGGCAAAGGAGTGGGAGGATTCTCTTCCGCCTTATTTCCTGATTTCAGCTTTCTATCACGCTTTACTTTGTCCCAGTATTTTTTATGCACCAGCAGCATGCCGAAGCTTTCACCATCGTGTCGGTCAAGATGCCGGTGGTGCATTTTGTGTGCCCACCGGATGGCCCGGACATACGTATTGTTGCTGCGGGTAAACCATTTGAACCGCTGGTGAATGATGACTTCATGCACCAGGAAATAGGCAAAGCCATAAGCCATGATGCCGAAGCCCATGGCCTGCATCCACCATAATTGATTATACGTGCCAAAGTAAATGAGCAGGATGCTGGGCACGGCAAAGATGATGAAGAAAGCGTCATTCTTTTCAAAAAAACCCGGTCGTGGCTGGTGATGATCTTTGTGCAGCCACCACAGAAAACCATGCATTACATATTTATGTGTAAGCCAGGTGACAGCTTCCATAATGAAGAATGTGCTGATAAGAATTAATATAAAAAACAACCAGGTCATACTTTCAACTGCTTAAGGGAAGTTGTAAAGAGATATTTTATTTCCATTTCCTCCGGCATTTTACCCGGCATTGTTCGCGACAGGCAAATATTTTTTCAACCACCAATTTACCACACGGGGAAATGCCAGCCTAAACCATGCTGTGTACTTCTGCGGATGCGATTGCAGTGAATTTTTTATTTCATCCACCTGCCTGTAACAAACATCGTTCACTTCTTCCGGGTTTTTCTTCAGCGGGCCCTCGTATTCACCGGCAAACACATGGTCAAATTCATGCTCGGTAAGTCCGTTATCAAATTCAGCTTGATAAACAAAGTCAAAAATTTTCTCGAGTGGTGTTTGAAATCCAAGTTCTTCTTTCAGTCTTCTTTCAGCCGCAGCAGCTGTATTTTCTCCCGGCAGCGGGTGACTGCAGCAGGCATTGGTCCACAGCCCCCCGCTATGGTATTTGGAAAAAGCTCTTTGCTGCAGCAGCATTTCACCCCGGCTGTTGAAAATAAAAATGCTGAAGGCCCGGTGCAATACACCGCGGCGGTGGGCTTCCATTTTTTCCATGTTGCCCAGCGCTTCATCGCTTTCATTTACCAGTATCACTCTTTCCTCTTTCATTATTATCCTATCAGTCCGAGCTGGTTTTTAACACCTGCCCGCAAAACTATCAATGCTTTTTTATGATCCGGAATCCGGATTCTTGCTTCCAGCAGACGGGCCGGCTGCAGGCGTTTTATTTTTTTAAAAAGCGACATGTAATATTTATAAGCCACATACACACCAAACCGTGCTTTCATCGGAAGTTGAAGTATTCCGTTATACGCCGTCCTGAAATCATTTTGAATGTCTTCCTCAATCTGCTGTTTGTCCTGTTCTGTAAAATTATTGAAATCGCAGCCGGGAAAATACATCCGCAAGAGGCCGGTATAATCCGCTTTCATGTCCCGCAGAAAATTCACTTTCTGAAAAGCGGCACCCAGTGAACGGGCCTGCCATTTCAGTTTTTGGTAAAGCGCTTTGTCACCTTCGCAAAAAACATGAAGACACATCAGGCCTACCGTTTCGGCCGAGCCATAAATATATTCCTGGAAAATTTTTGCGTCATATGTTTTCTGCTGCAAATCCATTTCCATGCTGTGGAAAAATGATTCAATGAGTGAGTGGTCAATATCAAAGTCATTCACCGTTTGCTGAAAGCTGTGCAGGACGGGGTTGAGGCTGATGCCCCGTTCAATAGCTGCATAAGTTTCCCTTCTAAACTCAGCCAGCAATGTGGCCTTGTCAAAATCATGAAAGGTATCTACTATTTCATCAGCAAAGCGGACAAAGCCGTACAGGTTGTAAATGGGCTGACGCAGGTCGTGATGCAGCAACCGGATGGCTGAAGAAAACGAAGTGCTGTAACTTTCAGTTGTGATTTTACTGCACCTGCCGCTGAGTTTAAAAAAATTTTCAATCATCGGAATTCAATTTTCAAATTACTGTTTACTTGTAAACTATTTTTTGCAGCGCTGCTGTATTCCTTCAGTACTTCCTTTGCTACCACTTCGCCGCTTATAATACAGGGCGGCACGCCTGGCCCCGGCACCGTCAGCTGCCCTGTGTAAAATAAATTCATCACTTTTTTGCTTTTACACCGCGGTTTGAATATAGCTGTCTGCATCAGCGTATTGGCAAGGCCATAGGCATTGCCACGAAACGAATTATAGTCTCGCTCAAAATCAGATACTGAATATGTTTTTTTATAAATCACCGCGTCGCGGATGTTTTGCCCTGTATGTTTTTCCATGCGGGTAATGATGTGCTGAAAATATTTTTCCCTAAGTACATCATCATCACCTTTCAGCCCCGCCGCTACGGGAATCAACAGCACCATGCTTTCACAGCCCGGCGGCGCCACTGAGGCGTCGGTCAACGAAGGGATGCTGGCATAAAACAACGGCTCCGCCGGCCATTGCTTTTCCCTGTAAATTTCATTGGCATGGCGACTGAAAGGCACATCAAAGAATAGCGAGTGATGCACCACATCAACCAGTTTTTTATTCAGCCCTACAAAATATAACAGGCAACCCGGCGCCATCACTCTTTTTTGCCACCAGGCAGTGGAATAACTACGGTAATTTTCCGGCAAAAGTTTTTCTTCGGTAAAATGATAATCGGCCCCGCTGATGATGACATCGGCCCGGTATTCATTCTTATCGGTCACCAGTTTTTTCGCTTCTCTGTTCTTCACCACAATTTTCTCTGCGCTTTCATTAAAGCGAAACTCCACGCCCAGCTCCAGCGCTAATTGAAACATGGCATTCACCACGGCATACATACCGCCCTGCGGGTACCAGGTGCCGCCTTTTATGTCGGCATAATTCATCAGGCTGTACAGGGCCGGTGTATTTTCGGGCAAAGCGCCGAGAAACAAAACAGGAAATTCCATCAGCTGCTGCAGCTTCGGGTGCTTAAAATATTTCTGGATATGCTTTTTTATGGAAGTAAATACATCAAGCCGCAAGAGGCCATTAAAAATATCCTGGTCGAAAAACTCAGCCACCGAACGGCCCGGCTTATGCACCAGCTTACCGATGCCCAGTCCGTATTTGAAAGCAGCTTCCTGTAAATATTTTTCCAATTGTTTTGCGGCGCCCGGCTCCAGTTCTTCAGCCATTTTTTTAAAAGCTGATAAATCTGCAGGTACATCGGTAAAGCCATCTGCCCAGTAAACCCGATAAGAAGGATGAAGGCGGTGAAGCGAATAATAATCGAAAACTTTTTTCCCAAACTGCTGAAAATATCTTTCCATCACTTCGGGCATCCAGTACCAGCTCGGGCCCATATCGAAAGTGAAACCGTTTTCTTTCAGTTGCCGGGCCCGGCCGCCGGGCATATTGTTTTTTTCAATCACCGTCACCCGCCAGCCGGCTTTTGCCATGAAGCTGGCTGCCGACAGGCCGGCAAAACCACTGCCCACAATGATGACGGAGGAAGACATGAATAAAACTTCAGTTGGTTTTCAGAATCCTTTTGAATGATACCATAACAGGATTCCTTCCTGGTTTCAGTTTTCAATTTACAAATGATACGGGAAAAAATGAAGGGCAGATTTATAAATCCCGGTTCAGGAGTTTGCCGGAATCGAGCAGGGGTTTAAGCCCGGCGGCAATGGAGTGATGACGGAGATGCGTGAGCTGTTGTTTATTGTGAAGGTCGGTGCCTGCCAGCTCGTAGTAATTATGTTTGATAAAATAATGCGCCAGCTCTCTTGCCGATTTTCCATACGTGCCGGCCAGCGCCATCAGGTTGAGCTGAAAATAATACCCGGCGATTTTCAGCTCTTCAAAAAAGGATTTGTGTCTCTCGTAATAAACATAACGCTCCGGGTGGGCAATCACCGGCTGGTAGCCCTGCAGAAGCATTTCAAAAAGAATTTCTTTCAGGTCCATCGGTTCACTGGCAAGTGAAAATTCCACCAGCACCCTGTTTTCATGTATGGTCAGCAGCGGCTCTTTGCGGGCCAGTAGTCTTTTCAGGTTGTCATCCAGGAAATATTCGGCGGCAAGGCGGATGTCAACAGTGATTCCTTCATTTATCAAATACTCTTTCAATGCATCAAACCGCTTCTCCAGGTCTGGCCTTGTATTTTGGTACATATCCCACATGATGTGGGGTGTGGTGATGAGTTTTTTAAACCCCAGCGCAGTCAATCCTTTTATCATCTCTGCCGATGTGGCCAGGTCAGGCGAGCCGTCATCCACTGCCGGCAGCAGGTGCGAATGCATATCGGCATGCAGCAGGCCGTAATCAAAAACATCCGCATCTTTTTTACCAAAGAGATTGAACATTGGTTTTTGTTTTACTGCTTTGCTGTTTTTTCGGCAAGCAGTTCGTTGTACAGCTTACTCATGTCACGCACCAGGCGGCGGTAACCAAATTTTTCCAGCACATAATCTTTCCCGGCGTGGCTCAGTTTGTTTCGCAGCGATGCGTCGGCCACCAGCCGCAGCAGGTTTTCTGCAAAGCCGTTTTCATCATTCACTTCACTGAGCAGGGCGGTTTTATTTTCCAGCACCACATCGGCAATACCGCCCACCCGTGTTGACACAACCGGCTTACCTGCCGCCTGTGCTTCAATCAGGCTTACCGGGGTGCCTTCGTTGAGCGAAGTAAGCGCCACCATGTCGAGGCCGGCGCAAATGGTATCCACATCGGTACGCCATGAAGTAAAAACGAGCGGATGCGGATGCTGGGTGTCTGTATGAATTGAAAACTTAATTCCCAGGCCCGCTGCCAGTTGTTCAAGAGTCGTCCTGCATTCGCCATCACCGATTATAAATGTTTTGATTTTAGCCGTTGAATTATCCAGCACATTTTTTATTGCTTTTAAAAAAAGCAAATGATTTTTTACCGGCACCAGCCGGCCAATGATGCCGATGGCAATGGTATCATCAACAAGCCCGAACTCGTCTCTGAACTTTTTTCTTTTTTCTTCCTGACCTGTAATGAAGTGGTCGAGATCGAGCCCCAGAGGTACCACCCGGAATTTTTCAGCCGGAGCAATCCGGAACTCTTCCGACAATTCTTTTTTCTGTACTTCGCTGATGGCAATAATTGCATCGCTGAAGCCGGCAAGATACCGCTCGGCCCGTATGAAAAAATTTGTTTTAAACGAATTGAAATAGGAATGAAATACATGCCCGTGGAAAGTATGTACGATCACCGGCACATGGCAGTGCTTTGCCGCTAGTCTTCCTAAGGCGCCTGCTTTGGCTGCATGCGTATGCACAATATCGGGTTTGAATTCACGGATGAGTTTTTTCAGTTTTTGATAGGCAATCCAGTCGCTGCCGAACGATACCGGTCTTTTCATTTCGGGAATACAGACCGGTTGAAGCTGGTGTGAAGTGGCCAGGTAGTCCGCATCCTGCTCATGATTTTCTTTACCGCCGGTGACCAGCATCGTGTCGAATTCCGGCTGCATATATCGGCTGAGATACACAGCATTTTTCGACGGCCCGCCGATTACAAGACGATTGAGAATTCTTAAAACACGGGGCATAATCAGCTGCAAAGTAACTCAGAAAAGGTTTGCCACACCGGCAATGAAAATAAAAATCATGGTTCGGTTTGCATATTTCAGCCACTGAAAAATAGTGGGATGATACCAGACTGACGATTCATTTGTAACAGGTTGCCGCGTGGGTGGGGGGGTGCCGGAAACAAAGGATTCAACAACCTTTTTCAACGTCGGCAGCGTCATTGCATATTTTAAATAGGGATAGGTATAAAAATTATCTTTCTTCCCGGGGCTGATAAACACCTGTTCGATAATACCGCCCGTGTCAACACCTGTATCAACATAATGAATGGTGGAGCCGAAGAAGTCTTTTCGGCCTGTAGCCACCGCCCAATAACCGCCATGCACGC
This sequence comes from uncultured Chitinophaga sp., assembly GCA_964444975.1. GTDB lineage: Bacteria > Bacteroidota > Bacteroidia > Chitinophagales > Chitinophagaceae > VBAS01. The sequence goes on from CAYUJD010000033.1 coordinate 27,647, forward strand.
CCCGGAACAAGGGAGTAATACCCACATGAATGTTAATAAAAGGAGCCGGCACGGCTTCCAGTGTTTTTTTGGAAATAATTCTTGTTCCGTTCACCAGCAGCAGATCCGGTTTCAGCTTCTGAAGCAGCTCACGGGCGGCTGCCGTATTTAAACTTTTCACCCTTGCAATGAGTTCTTCCGGCAATGGTGAATTGCTAAGCCCGTATTGACCGAAAATTTCTTTTTTTCTTTTCCGGGAAAAAATTTTCAGTAAAGGATAAACTATTACCATAAAAGCCGCCTGGCCTGCGGCCGTCCACCAGCCAAGTCTTTTTGCACGCTTCAGCATCTGTTTACGCTTGGAAAGTGTTTCTTCCAGCACAATTGCCTCCATGCGGAAAAACTGTTTAAGATAATTATAAACGATTGCGGAAGAATCGCAATCACGTGCCAGCAGCACAATCTTAAAATTCGTCATGGTTGGTTCTGGTCTTTGAATAGATTTCGATAAGGTTTTGAGATTCTATTTTCCCTTCCCGGTTTAATTGCCTGTAATATTTTAATACGCTTTCCAGGAAAATAAAATTTTCATCGGTGTATTTACCAAAGTTATGCGGGTGCCACCAAAGCTGGTATATCCCTCCTTGTTCTGCGGCAAATTTCAACCCGGAGCGGATGCGCTTCAGTTTTAACCCATCCAGTATTTTTAACCCTGGATGATATGGTCGTAAAAAACGGCTGGCAGGAACATTAATTATTTCACCCCGCTCCGGTACCGGGTGACAATGATGCCCGGTGATGTTGAAATAACCATCAGCCAACCGTACAGCCCGGCGAAAAATATTTTCCTGCTCCCGTGATACAGGCCTGTAGGCGCCGGCCTGTTCATTGCCACGGTACACTTTTATTCCTGCTTGCCTGCACACTTCAATATGCTCCGGCGAATACTGGTTTCGCGGAAACACGATGCTGGACAGTGTAATGCCTTTTTGTTTTGCAGCATGTACTGCTGCCTGCAGGTCATGAGCAAACTGCTCAATGGTTGTGTGCCGCTCCAGCGTATAAAAATGCGAGAAAGTATGTGTAGCAATTTCCTGACCGGGTGTCTTCCTTATCAGCTCAACCAGGTCGGGGGCGAAATGATACGCCGGTTCCAGTTCATTATTTTCAATATAAGAATATGGATCGTATCCGGCTTTTACATAAGATGGGCGCAAGTGGGGCAGGTGGCTGAGTAATTCATTTTTATTCTGAAAAAATAAAAAACCAACCGCCGCCCATGTGCAGTGCACTTCATACTCCGCAAACAATTGCAGCAGGCGGGGCACTACACGATGAACATTACGGATATTTTCACCATAGGTTTTCAAAGTACGGTGATCCCTTACGCCCCAGAAAAGTTCGAAGTCAAGCGATATGGTGAAAATCCCTTTTCGCATCAGCGGTTTTACATAAAATACTTCTTGTACCAGTGCTGGAAAACTATCAGCACCCAAAGCTGCTCCACAATATCGCCGGAAGCAGACGAGTATAACTGTTTTTTCATGCAGCTGATAAAATCAAAGTTGAATATCCCCTGCTCATTTACAATTTTTTCGTTCAGCAAATCATCAAAAATATACGTATGCAATTCTTCACGGAACCATTTCAGCATGGGGATTTCAAAACCCTGCTTGCCGCGGTGATAAATTTCAGGCGGTAGCAGGTTTCTGAACGCATCCTTTACAATTTTTTTCCGTCCGGCCCTGCTGATTTTATATTGGGCAGGCAAAGTAAAAGCAAACTCCACTACATGGTGATCAAGAAACGGGCAACGCACCTCCACGCTGTTGGCCATGCTCATCAGGTCCACTTTGGGCAGCATATCGCCGGCCAGCACCAGGTCCAAATCGGTTTTCAGCACCGAGTTGAAATCCTCATCATTGATAGCGGCCAGGTATTTTTCCTTGATGCTGTTGGCCGCACTCTCATTTATTTTTTCCGTCGTTTCTTTTAACAGCAGCTTATCCAGCCCATCCGAAGTGAAAGTGGAAGCCCAGCGCCAGTACCGTTCTTTTGAAGAAAGATGTGAGGCTTCGGCAAAGCGGTGCAGCTGGCGAAACAGGTTGCTGACAGTTGAACTTCTGCCTTTGGGCAAGGCCTTCCATAGCGGCTGGCCCATTTTCACCAGGCCGCCGGCAAGCGATTTGCGCCGTGCCTGCCACTCAGCATAATGTTTATTGTAACCGGCAAAAACTTCATCCCCACCATCGCCGGATACAGCCACCGTGGCATGCTTTTTTGTTTCCATGCAAAGAATAAACTGCGGCAGCGCCGAAGGATCGGCAAAAGGTTCGTCAAGATAATCCAGCACATCAAATATATGCGCCAGGTAATCATTCATGCCAAGAATAAAAGTGGCATGATTGGTTTTGAATTTTTTTGCCAGCAGTTCGGCAAAATGTGTTTCATCAAAAAACTGTTCATCCCGGAACCCGATGGAGAAAGTATTCAGGTCCTGCGTGTGGCGGCTGGCCAGTGCCACCACTACAGAGGAATCAATACCCCCGCTGAGAAAGGCGCCGAGCGGCACATCGCTGATAAGTCTTTTTACAACGGCATCTTCCATCAATATCACCAGCTGTTGCTGCGCATCTTCATAAGATGGTGCCTTGTTGTAATCACTCCCCAGTGTTGCCTGGTACCATTTTTTTTCCTCTGTAATTCCATTTTTAAAAATGAGATAGCTACCCGGTTCAATTTTTTTCACATGCTGCAAAATGCTCAACGGCTGGGGCAGGTAGGCAAACTGGAAATAAAGCCGCAATGCATCGTAATTGATTTGTCTGGGGATATCAAAAACATAAAGCGCTTTCATTTCTGATGCAAAGAGAAAGCGGTCTTCATCCAGGTAATAGTTCAGTGGCTTTTTGCCAAAGCGGTCTCTGGCAAGCACCAGTGTTTTTTCTTTTGTATCATAAAGGGCAAAAGCGAAAAATCCATCAAGCAGCGGCAGGCAATCCGTTCCTTTTTTGACAAACAGTTCCAACAGAACTTCGGTATCGGAATGGGTACGGAACTGCTGTTGTTCTTCTGCAGTAAAATATTTTTTAAACAGCGCCTGGTAATTGAAAATTTCGCCGTTGAAGATGATGGCATAGCGCCGGCTTCTATCCCACATGGGCTGGTTGGCGGCTTTGCTGGTATCAATAATAGATAGTCTTCGCTGGCCCAAACCTATATCACTGGTGGTATAAATGCCCTCATCATCCGGTCCTCTTGACTGAAGCGTTCGGATGGATTGTTGTAATTTTGGAATCTGTTGCCGGCCTTTATCCGTCAGGGCAACAATGCCAGCAATGCCACACATACAGGAGCCTTAAATTTTATGCAATATATTACACTCACTGATTTTCTCTTGCTTCCTTTATACTTATTTATTGTTTTCATCGCTGCCGCATCGCTTCGCAACAAGCTTTACCCTGTGGGTCACCCGCTGCGCAAATACTTCATGTGGTCTTTTTCATTAAAAATTACCGGGGCCGTCATGCTGGGTCTTATTTACCAGTTTTATTACAAAGGCGGCGACACGCTGAACTACTGGCATCAGACCGAAGTAATCAATTCATCCCTCGGCGATTCATTCGGTACCTGGCTCCGGATGATTGCCGGCTCGGCCGATTACTTTGATGTGGACATTAATCCCTATGCCAACCAGCTTTACTGGTATGGTCATTCATCGCCGGAGTACCTGCTTTCCGTCATCGGCGCCATTATCGGATTATTTACCATGACCACTTACCTGCCCACCGCAGTCATCTTTTCAGCCATTTTCTTTATCGGTATCTGGAAAATGTTCATCGTGTTTACAAAACTTTATCCCCGGCTTACCAAACAGATGGCCATTGCCATTTTATTTATTCCCAGTGTAGTTTTCTGGGGTTCGGGATTTATGAAAGACACCATTACCCTTTCCTGCATCGGCTGGGTGACACATTTTTTTTACACCATATTTTATGAGAACAAAAAAATAATTCTCAACTCCCTGCTTGCCCTGTTTTTCCTGTATATCATTTTTATTATCAAATCTTATATCGTGATGGCGTTTTTACCAGCGGTGATGCTGTGGGGAGTGGGCCTGCTTTCCTATAAAATAAAAGATACCCGGCTGATTATTGTGGCCCGGTATTTTTTATATATCGCTTCCATTGTGGGTTTGATATTGGTGGGCAGCAGATTGCAAACACAATTATTCGGGGAGTATAATGTGGAAAGTATCGGTTACAAATCGTTCATGACCCGTGATTACCTGTACCGGATTTCATTGGAGCAAGACGGCTCGGCTTATACACTTGGCGATATGGACCCCACGGTATTTGGCATGATTGAAAAAGCGCCGGCCGGCATCAATGTCACCCTGTTTCGTCCCTACCCGTGGGAAGCCAAAAAACCGATTGTGATGCTTTCAGCAATGGAGGCTTTGTTTTTTCTCGGCTTCACCATTGCTGTAATATTCCGGAATAACCCGCTGCGTGTTGTGCAGCGGATATTGGCAGATGAAACACTGCAGTTCTGCATCATCTTTACTTGTGTGTTTGCTTTTGCGGTAGGTATTTCCACATCCAATTTTGGTTCATTGGTGCGTTATAAAATTCCCTGTATGCCTTTTTACCTTGCTTTCCTGTTTATTCTTTTTTATCCACCCAAAGAAGAAATTCTTTTACGAAAACAAAGAGATATAAGCAGGAAGCAATCGGTGTAAACTGAAATTTTCTTCAATATGTTTCCGGCCGTTTAATCCCATCTGCAAACGCAAGGCTGCATCTTCAACTAATTGACGTAAATATTTTTTCCAATCTTCCGGTGTCCGGGCAATAAAACCTGTTTGGCCATGCAAAGTTATTTTCGGGTTCACCCCCGCTTCGGAAGCCACAGCCGGAATACCGCAGGCATGATATTGTATAAGTTTAAAACCGCATTTGCCTTCAAACCACGGCCCTGTTTTCAGCGGCATCACGCCAATATCCATTTTCAGCAGGTCGTCGAGCTCGGTGGCGGCTTCCCATTTTTTAAAATTAAAATCAAAATTCCATGCCGGCCGTTTGTTGGAAATTACAAGGAAATCAAAATCGGTTTCCTTTTTCAGCTCCGGGATTATTTTTTCAATCAGTTCCAGGTTGTGCAGGGTAGTGTGGGAACCTGTCCAGCCGATAACTACTTTGTTTTCCCCGGTGTGATTTTTTTGCCTGTCATACCTGCTGGCAGTATCCACCCCGGTGGGCATCAGCAACACATTTTTGTTAAACTGCCTTGCATAACTGCACAAAAATTCATTGCCAGCCGAAACTTTGTACGACCAGCGGATGATATGCTTCACTTTCCAGGTGGCTTTAAAAAACTTTTTCCAGCCGGAAGTTTGCTCACCGCCCGGTATCCAGATGGCGTCGTCAAAATCGAAAATTATTTTTTTACGGAAAATTTTTGCCAGCAGCCATTCAAATACCGGCGGGCCTGCCGGCGATGCTTCACGAAGAATAAAAATATACCCGGCCCGGGGAGAAGAAAATAAATGCAGGAAACGGCGAAGGAATCCTTTTACCAGCCCAAAAATTTTTTTTAATTCATTCCCCGGGGCATAAAAAATTTCCCAGGTGCTGTGGTCAAGAAATGAAAATACAGAAGAGGAAAATTCTGAGTCGGGAAGATAAGGCAGGTACTGTTCAACACGGAATCGCTGCGAAGGGGCCGAATTCAATGGATAGGGAACCCAGAAATGAATTTGCTTTTTTTTCATCGGGCTTTTAATGAATTTACACTGTCAGGCGGTTGAAATTTTCAAGATATAAATGCCGGTTTGCGCAAACAGAATATTTTTCTTCCACCGTTTTCCGGCCTGCTTCGCCCAGTTTTTTTCTCAGCTCAAACGAATCAATCAACAAAGACAGTTTGGCAACCCATTCTTCATCGCTGCCGGCCAGGAAACCATTTTCGCCATCGCTGATAATTTCCGCATTCACTCCCACCGGCGACATAAGGGTGGGAATGCCCAGCGCCATATACTGCAATCCCTTCAGTCCGCATTTGCCTTTGGCCCACTGGGTATCGGGCAGGGGCATAATGCCGATGTCAAACTCCGACATGTCTTCCACTTCAGAATCTTTTATCCATGGCAATCCTTTTGTTTGTAAAAGCTCACTGTAGTAGTTACCATCCCCGATGATTTTAATGTAAATCTTTTCACCATACTTTCTCTTTACTTCGGCCAGCGCCTTGAGCTTTGTTTCCATGTGTTCGATGGTGGTGATGGAGCCGCTCCACCCGATGCAGATTTTTTCCTGCGGCTTTTTCAATACAGGTTTGTACACATCCGTATCAATCGTTGTTGGAATGATGACAACGTTGGGATTGAATTGCGTGGCATAATGAGCAAGGTAGCGGTTGCCTGCTATAACCAAATGTGCTGCCCGTATAATTTTTCCGGTTTTACCGGCATCTTTGAAAATGGAAAACATCTTATTGGCTTCAGAAATATTTTGCAGCCAGATGCTGTCATCAAAATCGAAAACCAGTTTGGTTTTTTTTGCAAACCGTTTTTCAAAAAATGCCGTACCCAGCATGAATGCTTCCCGCTGCACAAATACGATGTCGTAATCCGCCGCATGCCACGTTTCATTCAGCCGTTTTAAAACGGATTTTAAAACTATCCATCCTTTGGGAAAAAGTTGGCCGCGGCTGTAAAAAAATTTGTCATCCTTTTCATTCAGCAGCCAGGAAAACCGGCAGCGGTAGCCGTTTGCTTCCAGGTAGCCGAGGTACTGTTCAAACCGGAACCGCTGCGAAGGCGACCGCCCGGGACGGTGAAGACTTAGAAATAAAACATTTTTCATCGGGTAAAATTATTCAGCCCACACAGCCGGAAGCTTTTCATAAATTTCAATATTGGTAAACTTAGGCGTTTTTCTTGGGCCGGTTTTCAGTGCCCAGGCCGCCATTTTAGCGATACCGGTTTCCAGGTTTACGAAATCATCATCTTTAATCCCGAATATTTTTTTAGCTTTTGAATGATCGGAATAAGCATGCAGCACTTCATTGCGTGCAGGCAGGTAGCGGATGGGTTGTTCTTTTTTTAAAACTTTCATTACTGTATGGGCCAGTTCGTTCACGGAGTATTCTTTATCGCCGCCGATATTGAATACCTGGTTGTACGCCCCCGGCACCTGCACCGAATTGGCAATATGCGGGGCCACATCACTGATATAGCTGAAAGCCCGGGTTTGTGTGCCGTCGCCAAAAATAGTGAGCGGCTGACCCTGCATCAGCTGGTTCATGAATATGCCGATTACATTGCGGTAGCGGTCGCCTATATTCTGGTATTCGCCATACACATTGTGTGGCCTGATAATAATATAGTTCAGCCCGAACATTTCATGCGCTGCCTTCAGGTCAAGCTCCACGGCATATTTCGAAACTCCGTAAGGGTCCTCCGGTTGCGGCACGGTGTCTTCCGTCATCGGCAGCTGGCCGGTGCCATATACGGCAATGGAAGAGGTAAATACAAAACATTTCACTTTATGCTTAATGCTTTCATTGATGAGATGAACGCTGCCGAGCAAATTATTTTCATAATTAAACCTGCGGATAAAATGACTGAGCCCTTCAGCAGCATATGCCGCCAGGTGAAAAACAAAATCAAACCGGTGCTCGCTGAAAAGCTTTTTCAGTAATTCATAATCTGTAACCGATCCTTTTACAAACAGTGCCTCCGGATGAATATTATCTTCAAACCCGCCACTCAGGTCATCGAGCACCACCACTGAATGACCGGCTTTTACCAGTACGTTTGTTACATGGGCGCCGATGAACCCGGCGCCGCCTGTTACCAATGATTTCATTTTACTGTTTTAAAAAAAATCAGCCGCAAAATTATCTGCAATCACTACACAGCCTTTAATTTTATTTCATCTCTGCCATAAATCGCCTTGTAAATATTTTCTGCCAATTGAAACGACCGGTATTTTTCAGCCACACTCCTTGTTTTTGCCTGCAGCTCACTTTTTGCCGTAAGCAATTCTTCCAGACGGTAAATTACAGAATCATGTTCTTCTTTTTTTCCCAGGTCAACCACCACTCCTATGGCTTCCTGGCTGATGATTTCCGAGTCATCGGAAATATGGGGTGAAATAACTACCGGCAAGCCCATGGCCCAGTATTCGCCATCTTTGATGGATGTGCAATACCGCTTGGTGGGTACCGGCTTCACGGGGTTGATGGCAAAATCACCCAGCGAAAGATAGCGGGGAATTTCATCATGAAAAACAAAAAAACTGATCACGACCCCTGCCGGTAAACCTGCTCTTTTGATTGCTGAATCAATTTCGCTTCGTGCCGTATTGGTAAGCATTAGAAAACGAAAGCGGTCTTTCCAGTGATCATAACAGGACCTGATAAAATCAAATACTTCCTGCTTAAAATAAATGCCGCCGAGCTTGCCGGCATACACACACACTTTTTTATTATCAATATCCAGCTCCTTCAAAAGCTGTGCATCTTTTTCCCGGGGAAAAAATTTTTCCATGTCCACACAGGCGGGTTTTACATAAAAATTTTTCACCGTCACCCCATATTTTTCTATTGCATATTGCTTCATGCCGCTGGTTGTAGCAATTAAAGCACCGGCCCGCCGGGTTTGTTTTTTTTCCAGGTAAAATAAAATACGGTAAGCAAGCCCACCTTTTTTCCAGGTGCCGTTTTCCACCATGGCTTCTGCATGCGGTTCGTAGCTGTCAATGACGAGTGCAGCGCCTGTAAAAACCGAAAGCAGGTAAGCCATACTGCCGGCCGGCGTGCAGAAAGCATGAATGGTTTTTATTTTTTCCTTTTTTATCAGCCGGTACAAT
>CAYUJD010000034.1:0-36448 GCA_964444975.1 uncultured Chitinophaga sp.
CCATCAACCATTACCTATGAACCATGAACCCAAAATGAAATACGAAAACGAAATAAAGAGAAGAAGAACCTTCGCCATCATCAGCCACCCCGATGCGGGAAAAACAACGCTGACGGAAAAGCTGCTGCTGTTTGGCGGCGCCATACAGGTGGCCGGCGCAGTGAAGAGCAACAAGATCAGGAAATTCGCCACCAGCGATTTTATGGAAATCGAACGGCAGCGGGGCATTTCGGTGGCTACTTCGGTGATGACCTTTGAATACAACGGCACCCTCATCAACCTGCTCGATACGCCGGGGCACAAAGATTTTGCAGAAGACACATACCGTACATTGACTGCAGTGGACAGTGTGATACTGGTGGTGGACAGCGTGAACGGCGTGGAAGAACAAACCCGCCGCCTGATGGAAGTGTGCCGCATGCGGGATACGCCGGTGATTGTTTTTATCAACAAGCTGGACCGCGACGGTAAGAACCGGTTTGACTTGCTGGAGGAAATTGAAAAGGAGCTTTCCATTCACCTGCACCCGATGACATGGCCCATCAACAGCGGCAAGGAATTTAAAGGGGTGTACAACCTGCATGACAAAAACCTGCGCCTCTTTACTGCCAATACAAAAGGCACCGATGAAGATTTGTTTGCCGTGCATGACCTGCACGATGCGATGGTGGATGAAAAGCTGGGCGAAAAAGATGCGGCGCTGTTGCGTGAAGATGTGGAGCTGGTGGATGGCGTGCATGGTGTGCTGAATGTGGAAGATTACCTGGCAGCTAAAGTGGCGCCGGTGTTTTTTGGCAGCGCCATCAACAACTTTGGTGTGAAGGAGCTGCTTGATACATTTATCCGCATAGCCCCGGCGCCGCAGTGCCGGCCTTCGTCAGCAAGAGTGGTATGCCCGGGTGAAGAAAAATTCAGCGGCTTTGTGTTTAAGATTCATGCCAACCTTGACCCGCGGCACCGCGACCGCATAGCTTTTCTGCGGGTATGCAGCGGCCGGTTTGAACGCAACAAATATTTCCACCATGTACGGCTGGATAAAGACATCCGTTTCAGCACGCCGTATTCATTCCTGGCACGGGAAAAAAGCATTGTGGAAGATGCCTATCCCGGCGATGTGGTGGGATTGTTTGATACCGGTAATTTTAAAATCGGCGATACGCTGACGGAAGGGGAAAATTTTTACTTTACCGGCATTCCCACTTTTTCACCTGAAATTTTTAAAGAGGTGGTGAACAAGGACCCGATGAAGACAAAGCAACTGGAGAAAGGACTGATGCAACTGACGGATGAAGGCGTAGCGCAGCTCTTTACCCAGCATGGAGGCAATAAAAAAATCATCGGCTGCGTGGGTGAGCTGCAGTTTGAAGTGATTCAATACCGCCTTTTGCAAGAATATGGAGCTTCAGTTCATTTTAATACACTTCCGTTTTACAAAGCCTGCTGGATTACCAGTGATGACCCCGGGAAGCTGGAAGACTTTATAAAATTCAAGCAGGCCAATACCGGGGTGGATAAAGACGGTCACCTGGTGTACCTGGCGCAGAGCGAGTGGTTTTTGAATACGGAACGGACGAATAACCCGGCAATTGAGTTTCATTTTACGAGTGAAGTGCATAAGAACTAAGCTCCCCTAAATCCCCCTGAAGGGGGTCTTTTGCTTATGTCCATGTTGGAGCAAAAGAATTTAATTTCATCTCATGAAAACAATTTCACCGGTTATAATTTTTACAACAGAAAGGATGATGGTACGCCGGTATGATTTTGCTACCGATGCGGAAAATTTTTTCCTGCTGAACAGTGATGAGGAAGTGATGCGGTATATAAGGAAAACGAAAACAAGGGAAGAGTGTGACGTGTTTCTGAAACAGGTAATAGCCGCTTATGAAGAAAAACCGGGGATGGGGCGATGGGCAGCAGTTGAAAAATCTACCGGCAACTTTATCGGTTCATTTGCTTTCATCCCGGTGGAAGGAACGGATGACAGCCAGCTGGGCTATGCGCTGCTGACGTCATACTGGGGCAACGGATTTGCCACCGAACTGATGCGGGAAGGAATTAAATATGTTTTCAACCATACTTCCTTAAACGAAGTCTATGGCATCACTGAAGCGGCCAATCTTGCTTCGCAAAAAGTGTTACTGAAGACGGGGTTTGTGTTGGATAAAAAATATAAGGAAGGAGAGAAGGAGATTTGGAGATTTATTTTAAAAAGGGAAAATACTGTTGAAATCATTTAAAACTTCATTAGATTTTCATAAGCTGTCAAAAAATACCTGTTACTGTTTAATATTTCGCCACCACTCCTGTATAATTATGCGGCGTAATTTTTTTCAACTCCTTTTTTACTGAATTATCAATTTTCAGCATGTCAATAAAATGATGGATTGATTTTTTGTCAATATAGGCATTGCCGCGGGTGAGTTCTTTCAGCGCTTCGTAGGGATTGGGATAATTTTCTCTTCGTAAAATAGTCTGAATGGCTTCGGCTACAACCGCCCAGTTATCTTCCAGCTGCTGGTGAATCATGCTGTCGTTGATGATGAGTTTGCAAAGTCCTTTTTCGATGGAGCGAAACGCAATCAGCGAATGGGCAAAAGGCACCCCGATGTTACGCAAGGCTGTGGAGTCAGTCAGGTCACGCTGCAGTCTTGAAACCGGGAGCTTTGAGGCAAGATGTTCAAACACGGCATTGGCCATACCGAGGTTGCCTTCGGCATTTTCAAAATCAATGGGGTTCACTTTGTGCGGCATGGCGGATGAACCCACCTCTTCTTTATTTACTTTCTGTTTGAAATAATCCATCGAAATATACGTCCACACATCACGGCAAAAATCCACCAGGATGTTGTTGATGCGTTTCATGCAGTCGAAATGAGCGGCCAGGTTATCGTAGTGTTCAATCTGCGTGGTGAACTGCATGCGGCATAATCCCAGTATTTTTTCCACAAACTCATTACCCAGTTTTATCCAGTCTGTTTTCGGAAAGGCGGCATAATGGGCATTGAAATTGCCCGTGGCGCCGCCAAACTTGGCGCTGAAAGGAATATGGATGAGCTGTTCAATCTGGTTTTCGATTCGCTCAACAAAGACCATCATTTCCTTACCCAGCCGTGTGGGACTTGCCGGTTGTCCGTGTGTGTGTGCCAGCATGGGAATATCTTTCCATTGTTTGGCCAGCAGTTTCAGTTGGGTGTTCAGGTTGAGCAGGGCCGGCAGGTATTCATATTCGATGGCGTGCTTCCACGAAAGAGGAATGGCTGTGTTGTTGATGTCCTGCGAGGTAAGGCCGAAATGAATCCATTCTTTCGCATCCTTACCACCGGCCTTTTCCAGTTCGCCTTTCAGGAAATATTCCACCGCTTTAACATCGTGGTTGATTTTGTATTCAATCTGTTTTATTTCCTGTGCGTCTTCCAGGCCGAATTCTTCGGCTAGTTTTCTCAAGTGTTTTTCGGCTTTGTTGGAAAGTTTGAAAAACTTTTTTTCGGCCAGAAAAAGAAAATATTCTGTTTCCACCAGCACCCGGTATTTTATTAAAGCGTATTCAGAAAAATAGTCGTCGAGATGCTGCACCTGTTTACGGTAGCGTCCGTCAATCGGTGAGATGGCTGAGAGAGTAGTTAGTTCCATGCTGGTTGCTGGTTGCTGGTTGCTGGTTGTTGGATGCTGGTTCCTAATTCCATGTTCCTTGTCCCATGTCCTTTATCTTTGCCGGGCAAAAATAATTCAATTGGGCAAGATCAGAGTTGGAATTGTCAGTTATCTGAACACAAGACCTTTGATTTATGGATTAAAGCTTTCCCCCATTGCCAGCCTGGTTGAACTCATTGAAGAAAACCCTGCCCGGCTGGCCGAGATGCTGAAGCATGATGAGATTGACCTGGGTTTGATTCCTGTAGCCGCCATTCCCGAGCTGAAAGAATCACACCTGGCGGGTCAATATTGCATCGGCACGGAGGGGGAGGCAGCTTCTGTGTGCCTCTTCAGCGAAGTGCCGCTGGGGCAGATAAAAAAAGTGTATCTCGACTACCAGAGCCGCACTTCGGTGGAGCTGCTGAAATGGATTATGCGGGAGTATTGGGGCATTCATCCGGAAATCATCCAGGCGGTGGATGAAGATTACCGAAACGAAATAAAAGACAATACGGCGGGGCTTGTTATTGGCGACCGGGCCTTTGAGCAGCGGAAGCTCTCCACTTTCTTTTACGACCTTGGCGCAGAGTGGAAAAAAATCACAGGTCTGCCGTTTGTGTTTGCTGCCTGGGTCAGCAATAAAAAATTGCCGGATGATTTTTTAAAGTTATTTGATGAGGCAAATGCAGTGGGTCTTGGCCATATTGATGAAATCGTAGCATCCCATCCTTTCGATTTGTACGACCTGAAAAAATATTACACCCTGCATCTGAACTACCGGCTTGATAAAAGGAAGCAGAAAGCAATGGAGTATTTCCTGGAGGTGATAAGGGAGGGGTGATGAGATTTTAGATTTTGGATTTTTGCTGACATAATACTGCCCTATTCTTATACCTGTTATCAATAATCAGAAATCCGACTTCCGACCTGAGACTTCAGACACCAGACATCGGGCCTCAGATTTTAATCCATCCTTCGGGTATCAAATCCTGGGTGTCTTTTGGTCCTTTGTTAAACCATTTTTTGGGAGCAATAACAATTTTATCCGGGTTATTATTTAGCCAGGCGCCCCACCAGCTGAAGCTGCTGTTGGCAATAATGTTGTGCCGGCACTGGCTCATCAGGTAAAGGTCTTCGATGTGGTTTTTTGTTATTTCACCGGAAACATAAACTGCTCCGGGCACTTGCAGGTTTTCTTTTACCCATTGAATGTCGTCGGAGAAAAAATAAAAGTGAGGGTTGGGGAGTTTGGATTGGATGAGCTGGATGGCATGATGGTAATAATCTGCTGAAAGTACACCATGATAAATGAAGCTACCCGAATCTTCTGATATATCGCCACGGCGAATATGGACAGAAACACTCTTCTCCACATTAAAATTTGCTGTAAAATCCTGCATTCCCTTCAGTACATCCTGCTTAAATAGAAAATCCTGCTTTATATTGTCTTTAGCAGGGAGAAAGCACTTTTCGCTCTGGAAATATCCTTTTACATAAACATTACTGCCAAGCCTGTGAAAACTTTCATCAAAATGAAAATATTTTTCCCGGTAATAATTTCTGTTGCTCTTTGGTTTAAGGTATTGAAAAACTTTTTGAAAGTTATGTGAAGGCAAAAGCCGGCTAATTTCTTCATCTGATGCAATCGTTGCCCGAATATTAAATTTCAGAAGATCAAAATTTCTTAATTTGTAATCAGCAAATCCTGTCACATCCAATTTCAATTCTGTTTTATTTAAATCAGCAAGACAACGCCCCGCAGCGTATTGAAACATCTGGTTACCTAAGCCCCCTATTACTTTTGTAATAATCATTTCTTTTTTGCAAATACATGAATACCGTAACAAAGCAATTCAGATGAGCCTTTGTCTTTTTTTGAAAGTCCCTGAAGCAACCACAGGTTTAGATGAATAATAATCTTCTGAAAGACATTAATCCGTTTACCGGCATATTTTTCTGCCACCGGTTTTATCCGGCGGTTTTCCTGCGCCACAAATTCAAAAAAATTTCCGTTAAACTGGATATCGGTTATTTCAAAACCGTTTTCGGGCAAATGCTTTTCGTAAAAATAGCGGCTCAGCCCGGTAGCGAAATGATAGGGGGCAAAATGGGTAAGGCTCGCAAACGGTGCCGTGATAAGTAAATAACCACCCGGCTTTATCAGCCTGCTGAATTCTTTTACAGCTGCAACCGGATGGGGAATATGTTCCAGGACTTCTGTACACATAATGGCATCCACCGATTGACCGGGCAATGGGATAGCGGTGATATCTGAAACAATATCCAGCTGCGAATTATCCCATTTGCCTGTTTGTAAACCAACATTTCCATTACCATGATACTGGCCGAAATCCTGCGCAATGTATTTCAGGTGGCTGCAGAATTTTTTAAACTGGCATTCACCTGCCCCTGCATCCAGGATGGTAAGCCCGGCAGGAATTTTTTTCAGGGTATTCTCTATCCATTTTACTCTTATTACTTCATTGGTAGTGCCAACCGTAAACATCAGAAATTATTTTTTAAACCAGAAACATCCGCAGCCGTACTGCTGTTCTTTTACTAAAGCAGGATCGGCATTTACAACCAGGCCGCCGCCATCAGGTATCAAAGAAAATTCTTCCAGGCTGAAAGGAGAAAAATATTCTATCACCTGCTCAAAGCTGTAAATGCGATGCGCATTGAATTCAATGCGGGGCCGGCCCACCGGCGTCACAAACAATAAATCTCCCCCGGGTTTCAATACCCGCTTCAGCTGGTTAATTGCTTTTATATCACCGTTAGGATCTATTTCATCGCCATAGCGCCCCAGCCCGATATGTTCGATAGTATGCATGCAAGAAAGGGAAGGAATGGAATCGTCAGCAAAGTCCAGCTTTTTTAAATCGGCAAAACCTGATTCAAGATTGTTCAGCTTCAAATCAGCCGGCCGATAATCGTAAAATTTTACAGGAACAAACGCCGATACGATAGTACTGAAACTAAGTATAGATGAAATGTCAACATGATATTCCGGTTTTGTTTGCGCCAGGATTCTGGCTGCCCAGGCCGGGTGGTAAGTGTAATGATGATCAAATGGTGTTTTTGATATTTTGTCTTTCAGGCAGGGATAAATATCCCTGGTTTTAACCTTAAAGCGATTGTCATTTTGGCTCCTGAACCTGTTCATTTCTCCCAGGTATTCAAAAAAGCGTCCAACTCTTTTTGGAAACCGCACCAGGACATCTTTTCCTAATTGTATAAAATAATTTTTCAGATACATTTTAAAAATTTAATACCACAACCTCGCCTTCAGCTTCCTCAAATATTCAAGCGTCGCTTTGCTCACCGGCTTTCGTTTTGCGGATGAAGTTATGCTGAAAATTTTTTTCCAGCCGTTGAAAAATCCGGGTAAATTGAATCCTGCTTCTTTCAGGTACTGCAACGACCACAGCAAGGCAGTGGAATAAAAATATTTTTTAGGCAGATAACGCCATGCCACTTTACTTTTATTCACCCACATCATCTGCAGCTTTTCCTTTTTGGGCTTTCGGCCCAGCGGCGATTCTTTGTGCAGCATCACAATTTTATTACTGTACACAATACTATAGCCCGCCTCCAGCACCCGGTAGGCAAGATCATACTCTTCCATACCGTAAAAAAAATCACCAGGATAGCCACCCAGCTTTTCAATCACTTCTCTTTTGATGGCATGGGCGCCGCCGGCATAATAATATGTTTCGAACCATGGTTTATGACTGTATTCTGCCAGGCGCTTATGCGGAAAGGCGCTGGGCTGAATTTGCAAAGTATCGTAATAAAGGACTTTGAAAGCTATTATTGCCTTGGGCTTTAAAGTATTTTTTTCTTCAAACTCTTGTACAAGATTTACCAGGCAGTCTTTATTCTGCAACTCTGCATCATCATCGAGCATGATGATGAGGGGCGCCCCGCTTTTTGTCAGTGCAAAATTTCTTCCCTTAGCCACGCCTAGATTCTCCGGCGCATCAAAGTACCGGTAGGGCAATAAGGTGTGAGAGCTGATAAAATTTTTTACAGCCGAATAATCTTCTGTGGAAGCATTGTTCACTACTATCACTTCTTCCAGCAGTTCTGCCGCCCTGTCGAGTGTACTGATGTTTTGCAGCAGTTCCAGCATATCTGCCGGCCGGTTGTAAGTGATAATGATAAAACTAAGCGGTTTCAAACTCCGGGATTTAATGACGAAAATAATTGCCTGTAATCGTTATTGAACCGTTCAATTCCAAAATTATTCCTTGCGTGGCCGATATTGTTCAATGCCATTTTTTCCATCGCTTCCCGGTTTTGCTGCAGCCAGGTAATTTTTTCCACGGCTTCTTTTACAATTACCTTTTCATCACCGGTACGGCTGAACAGGAACCCATTCTCACCGTCTTTTACATGCAGGGGAATATCGCCGACTGCCGTGGACAGGATGATACAGCCCCGGGCCATGGCTTCCATCAGCACCATGGGAAAACCTTCGGCTGAGGAAGTAAGAATAAGCACATGTGCTTTTTCATAAAATGCGTTTAACTGCTGTTCATCATTAATATTGCCATGAAAGTGTATATAGGGAAATTGTGAGGAGTGAATTACCGATGCTACATCACCGGCAATTTCAAACTTTGCCACACCATGCATTTCATGCAGCGTCCTGGCAATTTCCGCCACAAGATGAACCCGTTTATCCGGCGTGCTGCGGCCCACATAAAGAACGGTGAAACCTGTTTTGTTTTTGGGAAAAATATTTGTTTCCGGCAACCGGATGGCATTGGGTATATGGCAGATTTTTTTAAAAAAAGAATCCGGAATGTCAAAGTGCCGGTAAAGTTCCCGGTGGTTCTCAATCCTCCGTTTGCTTATCATTACCGTTTTTGTAATAAATGGCAGAAAGGGAATGCGGATATATGAAAATGTATTGAGCGAATGAATCAGCTCCACCTGCGGAATTGCTTTTTTTACCCAGGGGCTTATCTTATATCCAAAGTTGCACTGGCCGTTGAATACAACCGGGCGCAGCTTTTGCCTGTTGATATAACCGTTGACAATACCCCGGTAAATAAGATTGAGAAAGTAAAGCCATTTATTATCGGAAAACTTTGAAATGTCCCTGATTTCACACCCGCTGTTTTTGAAATCATTCCAAAACCGCTTGTCAGCTGATTTCCGGGTAAAGAAAATGATGCAGTCGCTCCCGCCCGTGGCTGCTGCAATCTGTGCATGTACTTTTTCAGCGCCGCCGGTATGGTAAAAAGGAAAAAAGAAAAACACCCTGTATTCCCGTTTCATCGGCCTGAAGCGGGCAATCATTCTTCCAATGAAAATAAAAGGAGAAATGATTATATCCTCAATCTTTCTTTTTATGATATACAGGTGGTACATTCAGCGGGTAAAGAGATTTTTAAAATATTTTCCGACACCCTTCACCAGGTCAGTGAATGCTGCAAACTTTATCAAAAATAAATAGCCCGCCAGGTTCCCCGACAGAGTTTCATGCCACAGCAATTTCCATTTCATGTTCAGTTGTTTGAAGTAAAAATTTTTTTTCTTCAGATGAACGCTGGTGACGGAATCGCTGTGCAACCTGTACAGTACAAGGGGTTCATTTATTTTGGCAATGGCAAGACCCCGGTTGAGAAGCCGCAGCCACAGGTCGTAATCCTCAATATTTTCCTGGTACGATTTGTATTTATAAGTTTTCATTATTCCCGACCGTATCATTATCGTAGGATGAGCGATGCAGTTTTCAAAAGGCATCTTTCGCCTGATCTGTTCCGGGCTGATTATTTTCCTGTCCCGTTCCCAGCTTCCTGTTTTTTCTTCTTTTTCATTTATGTAATCTATTGTAGTGGCTACTACAGCCATTTCCGGGTGTTTATCGAGAAATTCCTTTTGTTTCGCCAGCCTTTCGGGCAGGCAGATATCATCC
Organism: uncultured Chitinophaga sp.; assembly: GCA_964444975.1. Taxonomy (GTDB): domain Bacteria; phylum Bacteroidota; class Bacteroidia; order Chitinophagales; family Chitinophagaceae; genus VBAS01. The sequence continues at coordinate 9,563 of CAYUJD010000034.1, forward strand.
GCATCCATACGGGCAATGTAGTTGCCCTGTGCCACTTCAATAGCACGGTTGAGGGTATATATTAATCCCCTGTTAGCCGGATTTTTCAGATAAACGATCCGGGGGTCAGGAAAAGATAAAATGACAAACTCTGTGTTGTCGGTGCTGCCGTCGTTGATGATGATGAGTTCGAAATCTGTAAAGGTTTGCTCCAGCACACTCCGGATGGCTTTGCCGAGATAAGCTTCGCAGTTAAATGCAGGAAGAACAACGCTGATAGCCGGAGCATTCATGCAGGCAAAATAAACATAAAATATGCAATCAGGACCGGCTAAAGCATTTCAATATTCTGTAATTTTTTGTAACACGAAGAACACTAAGAACCACGAAGGACACAACGGGTTTATCATGTTTATGGCTTACTTCCTGGCAGTAATTATTCTTCCACATCAATTCTTCCCGGCTCAAAACCATTAATCACTCTTTTTATACCATCTTTCAGTTTTACAGTATTGAAGTTCAGAATTAATCCTTTCCGCAGGTTCAGAAACCGGCGATAAGTTAAAAGCTGTGAAATCTGAATTAAACCGATCCCTTCAATTGTTTTTGTATCAACAATCACAATCCTCTCAATTACGAGATCCGCCCGATAACCGCAATCCATTTTAACTTCTTCAAAAATTACCGGGACAGGTTTTTCTGTTTCTACATACAAGCCTCTTTTTCTCAAACGATACGCAAGGCAGGTTTTATAAACATTTTCCAGCATACCCGGCCCTATAGTTTTGTGAATATAAAATGCCTCATCAAGGATTATTTTAATTATTTCTTCATCAGTCATATAAATATTTTATGATTTGCAAAGATTAGCTTTGTGTCCGTTGTGTCTTCTTCGTGTCCGCTGTGTTACATTTTTTTCGGAATTTTTTGAATTATCCTCAAATCGGTTTGTACCACTCATCTGGAAAGGTTGGCCGTCGCCGCCTGTTTACGGCTCCGCCATTCCAGTAAAATGCCGGCGGCGAGCAATACCAAAAGCACAATGGAAAATATCGATGTCAATTTTTTGCCTGTGTAATATCCCTGCGGTTTGAATTCAAATTTTATTTCATGACTGCCCGCAGGTATGGCAAGACCACGCAGTACATAATTTACTTTCACTATCGGCGCTTCTTTTCCGTCAATGTATGCCTTCCAGCCGTTTTTATAATACACTTCGCTGAACACGGCAAACTGGCCGGCCGCTGCGTTGAAGCTGTAGGTCACCACATCATTGTCATTTTTTACCAAAGAAATATCAGCAGCGCTGTCAAAAGCGGGTAACGAAGGAATGGAGGATTTAAACGCCTCCTGCACAATGGCCGTATCTCCCGGATTGAACCCACCCAGAGCCTCCATTTCTTCATTGGCATCTTTTACAAACCGTATTCCTTTTACCAGCCAGCAGTTGCCAAGTGCGCCATCATTTTTCCAATAGTTGACGGTTTGATAATTACGGTCTTTCTGAATAAAATATTTTGCGTTCAGCATATTCATCACGGGAATGTTTGCCGATGCAAGGCCGGCAGCACCGGTTTGCAGCGCCTGCGCCGCTGCCTGCAGTTCAGGAGTTATTTTTCTTTCAATCAGGTCCTGGTAAATGGCAATCTTGGCCGGGTGATAACCACCAACTGAATTATGATAGTAAGATGTGATGTTTTCGCTGAATGCACCGCCCGACAGGTTCATCACCCGGTAAAAGGATGTGTCACGCAGTATTTCATCGTCCTTTTGTGTTTTTACAAAGGAAGCTTCGTTCTCAGTCTTATCCACGTAGCTGTCGTTGTTCAGGTATTTCACATCAATCGTCATCACATCGATAAGTACAAGAAGGGATAAACCAATGCCGAGCGCCAGGGGTTTCATCGTGTTTCGCAGAGCAAGAAACACCATGATGGCGGCAGCGGCAATAAAACCAAATGAACGGAGAATATCACCCATCATCAGGTCTTTGCGGTCTTCTTTCAGCCCTTCAAAAAAGCTGTTGACCGCCTGCAGCAGTTGGGGATTATTTGCTTCCCTTACCTGCTTCAATATTTCTTTATCTGTTCCGCTCAGAAAATCAGACATGATATAAAGCATAAACAACACGGCAAATACAGCCGCCGTTGCAATCATTCCTTTTTTAAACAAAGGAGAAAGTGATTTCTTATCCTGTGTAGTTGCCATTTTATTTATCCCGAGCACTGCCAGCAAAGGCAGGAGCATCTGGGGTATTACCAGTATCATGGAAGGCGCCCTGAACTTATTGTACATGGGCAGGTATTTGTATAAAAGACCATTGAAGGATTCGAAATAATGCCCCCACGACATAACAATAGTAAGTGCAACAGCAGTAAGCATCCACCACCTGTGTTTATTATCCAGTACGAAAAAACCGAGCAGGGCAAGCAGGCAGATAATGGCGCCCACATAAGGCGGGCCTGAAGTTCCCACTTCGCCATATTTGGTCATTCCGCCCCAATAGTATGAGAGCGGAAGCTGTTGCTGCAATTCCTGGGGTAAGGTTCTCAATGCTTCTATTGCTTTGGATTTATCCTGGTCCACTTCTTCATAACTACTGCTGCCACCAAACATACGCGGCACCATCATTACAAATGGTTCAGCTATATTCATGCTGTAGCTGAGTGCATAGTCTTTGGTCAAACCGGTTTTGGCGTTTTCATTTTTGGCAGTCGTATCTCTTAGTTGTGAACCGCCGCCGCGGATGGTTTCTTTCTGGTATTCGTAAGTTGAAAGCAGGGCAACTGCATTGGTAAGCACACCTGAAACAGCAGAGGCTATTGTAAAACCGGCTGCTAATGCGAAATGACGCCACTCCTTGTTTTTTATCCAGCGTACGGTATAAAAAATCGTCATGATGGCGACGGCAAGAAAAAGATAGTAGGCTATCTGCGGGTGGTTCATGGAAATGAGCACGGAAGTAAACAAGGCAGTGAGCCCGGCGCCAAGCCAGTATTTTTTTTCATAAATAAGCAATAGCGAAGCCAGCAGGGCGGGCATATAAGCAATGGAAAGCATTTTGGTATCGTGCCCCACCGAAATAATGACCGGGTTGTAAGTGGCATAAGCAAATGCCAGGGAACCAAGTATGCCGAAAACGGTGCGAACACCAAGCACCACGCATAAAAAATAAAAACATAGTGATGCAAGAAAAAAGAACTGGATGGGTTTGGGTAAACCGAATGTAAAAATTGTATGCGCAGTCCACGGTATTTTGTTGTTGGAGGTGTACCCAATCTGGAATGCGGGCATGCCGCTGAACAGGCTGTTTGTCCAGAGAGGGTAAACGCCATCATGTGTTTTGGCATATTTTACCGATTGCTGAATGGAGCCTTTCCAGTGGGTAATGTCGTGCTGGTTAACTACTTTGCCTTCCAGCGCAGGACGACAATAAATTAAAGCCACAACTAAAAATACAAGTACAGCCATCGCATGCGGAAGCAGCAGTTTTAACCATTTACCTTTCATAATGCCATGTATTGAGGTGGACAAAATAAAGTTATTTTTCGGAGTTAAGAGAAATTTATAGGGTGTCTGATGACGAAATTGTTCACCTGCCGGATGGTTAAATGGTTGCATGGTTACGTTAAGATTTAAAGTTTCAGTTATTATCTTAGAGCATCGGTTCAGCAAAAAAAACTGATTTTGCAAGCACAGACTTCTAACTTCTGCCCCGGACGTTCGGGGCTGACTACTGAATACAAACCTATGCGCTGGCTTCTGTTTTTATCAAGAGTAGCTTTCATCTGCAATCTTGCCTTTCTTGTTTCCTTTGTATTGCGGGTAACCAGCTGGCTGCACAACCAGGATGTGGCAGCATTCATCATCATCATCGGCTGGGTGATGGGTGTGATTTTTAATCCTGCCGTTAACATCATTTATTTATTTGTTTTTTGGGTAAAAAGAAAAAGCCTCTCCGTAGTGCCGGCATGGCTGATTGTGATGAATATTTTATTTTTAATGCTTCAACTGGTCTTTCTGCTGCTGATAAACATTGACAATTACTGAACATGATTCATAATATTCTCCGCGATAAATCAACCCGTTTATTCATTGTTCTTTCAGGGTTTTTAATAGCCAATGCCATGGTGGCGGAGTTTATGGGTGTAAAAATTTTTTCGCTGGAAGAAACGCTGGGCTGGAAGCCGGTTAACATCCGGCTGCTTGGCGATTCGTATTCATTCAACCTTACCTGTGGCGTGCTGCTCTGGCCGGTAGTATTTGTAATGACTGATATCATCAATGAATACTATGGCAGGAAAGGAGTGAGGTTTGTAAGCTGGCTGGCGGCGGGCCTCATCTGCTACAGTTTTATCATGCTGTACGGGGCCATGAATACCACGCCCAACAGCTGGTGGATTACAAGCAAGCAAAGCGCCGGCATAGAAAATATGAGCGCTGCCTACAACGGCATCTTTGGACAGGGACTCGGTATCATCATCGCTTCCATGACTGCATTTCTTATAGGGCAACTGGTAGATGTGCTGGTGTTTCACCGCATAAAACGAAGAACGGGAGAAAAGCATATCTGGCTGCGTGCAACCGGCTCTACGCTGGTTTCGCAGTTTATTGACAGCTTCGTGGTCCTTATTATTGCTTTTTATTTTTACCCCAAATGGGTTCCCAACCAGGGCTCGGCCTGGCCGCTGAACCAGGTGATTGCCATTGGTATCGTAAACTATATTTATAAATTCAGCGTAGCTATTCTAATGACACCGGTCATTTACTTTGTTCACTACCGGATTGAAAAATACCTCGGGCATGAAAAAGCGGCTGAAATGAAGAAGGCGGCGATGGGATGATGGTAATTGGTTAAATTGTTTGATGGTTCGATGGCCTGATGGCTAAATTGCTAAATGGTTAAATAGTTTGATAAATAATAGGAAGGGTTGCGTGTTGTTTATTCATTGGGAACTTAAAATTCAATCTTGTAATCTTTTAGCCGTTCAGCCATTTAACAATTCATTCTTCACCATCCTGGCCACAATTTTATCAATGGGTAGTGTCACCATTTCTTCCGAAAAATCAGTCCACTCAATGAGACGGAAGGTTTCTGTTTCGCCGGTTTGGTGGTAAATCTCCATCTGCTTTTCATCAAAATCAAAGGGCTTGCTGCGCAGCGGCACTTTCAGCGGTTCCAATTGATTTGCGAAATAATAAATGGAAATTATCTGCTGATCGGGCCGGAAGGCCGACATCTGGAAAAAATCGGTGGTGTAAATATGATTACCTATTTCAGTTTCAATGCCCAGTTCTTCTTTCAGTTCCCGCTTCAGGCAGGCGCGGGTGCCTTCGCCAAACTCAAGACCGCCGCCGGGAAACTTGGTGTAAAGACCGCCACGGATATACTCGTCGGCTACCAGCACCTGTTTTTTTTCATTTACCAGTATGCCATACACACGGATATTAAACTTGCTCATCAGTTTTTTTTTGGGGAAGAATCAGTGATAGGGTTAAAATTCAATTGCTCCTTCAAAAACTTTTTCGGCCGGGCCGCTGAGCCAGATATTGGTAAACCTGCCGTTTTCCATGCGGTCGTATTCTACCGTCAGTTTACCTCCCGGTGTTTTTACCTCCACGCCGTTAAAACCATTTTCATTATGATAGCAAACAAGGGCTGCCGCTGTCACCCCGGTACCGCAGCTCAGGGTTTCGTTTTCTACACCGCGTTCATAGGTTCTTACAAAAATCTTATCCGGCTCATCCAGCTGTTCAATAAAATTTACATTGATGCCTTCTTTTTCGAATTCGCGGCTGTATCGGATCTCCTGTCCTTTTTTCACTACGTCATAATCTTTCAGATCCGGAACAAACTTTACGTAGTGTGGTGAACCGGTATCAAGAATAAAATCACTATGATGCGTTTTGATGCTGGCAACATCATTCATTTTCAGTGAAACGGTTCCGTTTGTATCGGTTTTCGCTTCATGCCCGCCATCGGCAGCAAGAAACCGGAAAATATCTTTTTTATACCCCAGGCTCCGGGCAAATTTTATCATGCATCGGCTGCCGTTGCCGCAGAGGCTTCCTTTTTTGCCATCGGCATTAAAATAAACCATTTCAAAATCCCAATCCGGATGCTCAATAAGCATCATCAGCCCATCGGCGCCAATACCAAAGCGGCGATCGCAGAGCAGCTTAACCTGCTTATTGCTAAGGCCCTCATATTTCCGGTCACGGTTGTCAAGTATGATAAAGTCGTTTCCTGTGCCCTGGTATTTTTGAAATTCAATTTTCATTTTACTTTTTATACATTTTGAGAAATAATTTCCAACGCTTTTACTATCAGGCCTTCTACTACCGCTTTCCCATCCTTTGAAAATTCCTTTCTCACCCTGTTGGCAATTACGGCATTCAGCGAAAGGCAGTTGTGGCCAAGGAGTTTTCCCAGACCATAAATTGCCGAAGTTTCCATTTCAAAGTTAGTAATCCTGTGCTGGCCAAAACGGAACTGGCTGAGCCGTTCAATCAATTCAGGATTGCCAAGGCCGAGGCGAAGAATACGCCCCTGCGGGCCATAAAAACCCGGGCAGGTGACGGTGATGCCCTGGTAAAAATCTTTTACAAAATGCTTGATCAGCGAAGCACTGGCGCCGGCAATATACGGATAACCCACCCGGTTGTGCAGTTGAGTGCTGGTGACGAAAGAATGCAGCAACTGCTTTTCTTCTTCATTTTGCTCATAACGGTAAAAGTTTATCAGGTTGTCAATACCGAGTCCGTGTGTGGAGGCAATGAAACTGTCAACCGGTATATCAGGTTGTAAGGCCCCCGATGTACCTATACGAATAAGATTAAGAGAGGTGTTAACGGTTTTTATGGTTCTGGTTGCAAAATCAATATTCACTAGGGCATCCAGTTCATTTAGTGCAATGTCAATATTATCGGTGCCAATGCCAGAAGAAACTGCTGACAGTCTTTTTTTACCCACATAACCTGTGTGGGTAATAAATTCCCGGTACTGGCCTTTGTATTCGATGCTGTCGAAGTGCTTGCTGATTTCTTTTACCCGGTCTGGGTCGCCGACGAGGAAAATAGTATTGGCAATTTCACCCGGCAGCAGGTTCAGGTGATAGACTGCGCCTCTTGCATTAAGAATCATCTCTGATTCGGCTATTCTCGACATTGTTGTGGATTATAAACTTTTAAGGAAATGCCTTACTTTTGTCGCCATCCCGCTTTCAAAACTAAAGTTTTATTGTGATTGTTTGTGGGTGAATAAGGTACCGTGGCCGAGAGACGAGGCAGAGGTCTGCAAAACCTCCTACAGCGGTTTGAATCCGCTCGGTACCTCTAAAGGCTGTCTGAAAGGACGGCTTTTTTTATAAATACTTTACTTCCCCCGATTGAATCGGGGCCGGCATACCGGGTGGCTGCCTGGAAGTACATCCTTTTCTAATTTTATATTTATCTGTTTACTGGTCATATAATTTTTGCAACATAGATAGAATAACACTAAAAAAGGCTGCCACAAACTGCAGCAGCCTGGTGTTCGTATAGCAAGCAAACCTTAAAGCCAGAAGGAAGAAATAAATGCCGGGCTTCGCTTCGGCAATTTCTGCATGGCATTTTTGTAAATACTTTTTAAGGAAAACTGTAACCGGTCGCCGGTTTCGAAATGTAAAAAACCAATACCGGGTATTTCGGCTTCAAAACCCTGTATCAGCATTTCACGGGTGGTTTGACAAAAGCAGTTCAGGTCCGATTCGGCAATGCAGGTTTCCACTTTCATTGCCTGCGACATGTATTGAATGAAGCAGGGTTCGGCAGCCTCATCTTTATTGGCAATAAATTGAATCCATTTTTTCGGAACCCCGTTTTCAAATAGTTCTCCCGCATGGCCTACTATGTTAAACCTGCCAAGCAGCGGCAGTTGCAGGCTTTGGTGTGCATCGAGGTATGCACGAAAGTGCTGCGCAATTTTCATAATGCAGTTATTTACTAATCAGTTCCTGTTTCAAGGATTTACGGATAAAAAATAATGGGGCGACGGTAAAAAGGATTAAATCGCTAATGGCAGAAAATAACGGAAAGGTTGCGGAGGTTTTTCAAAAGAGCCAGCAATGTTAAGCAGAATATTTTGGGAAAGCAATAGTTTTTCCATTTTTTTTTAAAACCGTGCTGCCTGTTCTACATAGCCGGCGCCTTTCCGTCCATACCGAATTATCAGCGAATCGCGGATTCGGGCAGTATCGGCAGGCAGGGCAGGTAACAGAAAATATAATTTGAAAGTGACTGAATCCCGGGTGTCCATTTTAATATCAAGCCCATAACTTTTAAGGTCATTATATCTTTTTAATGCCCTGTATTTATTGGCCAGTTCAATTACAAACCGGAAAGTACCGGCATGGGAAACAGGACTATCAGCTACCGGTTGTGTTTTTTGAATAAGGGTATTTTTTTCAGGCGGGTCAGATCTTTGTTGCTGGTTCTGCGGGTTTGAAATGTTGCTCTTGGGCGATTTTGTTTTGGAATAAACCAGGTAACCACCCCAAACAGCCAGCCCGATACTTACTATTCCAATCAACCAGGCTGTAATTCTTTTGACAGCGGGTTTAGGTGGTTTTTTGGGCGAAAACATTTCTTCGTAATCGGTAAATGAATCCTCGGTAGTAGATGTATAATCCATTTCACCATAGGCAGGTTCTTTGTTTTTTTCTGAAACCAGGTAACCCTGTACAAATTCAAGACGGCCACTTTTGTTTTTTGAGAGTGTGCCGATTCCTTCAAGTAAAAACGGTTTGCCGATATTTAAAAACTGGCGGGCCAGCTCCAGGTGAGAATCCAGATCGGCGGCTGCAAGGCTTTTCATTTTGCCGGACTCTTTTGCAACAAAGGTTACCAACTCATCATCCTGTTTTACAGATACATTTTCTTCGAATTTTATTTTTACCTGTTGCAAGCCTTTCTGGTTTTTACCGGATTCTTCGGGTAAAATTGCTGTTTCTTCAACCAGAAATATGCCGATACCTGCGAGGTGAAGGTGCCTGTGCTGAAAAAGGTAACGGGCCAATATCGGGGACAACTTCAAGTGAAATGATTTTATCCGCTACAAGATAATTATTTTGTCCGGTTTGGCAACCTGCACATTACCCTCCGTAATTTTGTGTATGCTTACGGAAGAAGAACAGCGATTTTTACACTACTGGAAAGACAACCGCGACAGGCAAAAAAGATTTTTCAGGCAACTGGCCATTGGTTTACCGGCAGGCGTATTGTTTGCAATGGCAATTTTTATTACCCTGATTTCAGGATGGTACAAAAAGGCAATCATGGTGCTGAATGCCTACCCATCCATTAAGTCGTTGATACTAGTTCTCATTGTTGCCATCCTGCTGATAGTGGTTTTTATTTCGGTTTTTTCAGTAAAAGTAAAATGGGAGAGAAATGAACAACGCTACCGGGAATTAATTGCCCGCTCCGAAGAGCAACCTTAACCTTAATCTTACAATCTTGCCACACGAAGCCATTTCAGTGTTTGATATTTTTAAAATCGGGGTGGGGCCTTCCAGTTCACACACGCTGGGGCCCTGGCGTGCAGCTCAGCGCTTTGTGCAATCTTTAAAAAACTCCGGCCGGTTGCACGATGTGGCTGCTATAAAAGTGATGCTTTATGGAAGCCTGGCAAAAACAGGCAAGGGCCACGGCACCGATATTGCCATTCAGCTGGGACTGAGTGGCGAAGACCCGGTGACATTTGATGTGCATCACATTCATTCAAAGATTGCAGATATTGCTGCACTGAAAGAACTGGTGCTCGGCGGCGTACACGAAGCAGCGTTTTATCCTTCTGATGATATCGAGTTTCTTATTACCGAATCGCTGCCTTACCATCCCAATGCTGTTACTTTTCTTGCAGCGTTCAGGCAGGGAGATTCCATAGCCGAAACTTATTATTCAACCGGTGGCGGATTCGTAGTAAAAGAAGGGGAAACAAATGGCTTGTCTCAATCGGTTCAGTTGCCTTTTCCTATCAATACCGCCGAAGACCTGCTGCACTGGTGTATGAAAACCGGTTTTTCTATTTCTGAAATTGTAATGGAAAATGAAAATGCCTGGCGGCCGGAAGCCGAAACAAAACAAAGCTTGCAAAAAATCTGGCGAGTGATGAAGGAATGCATTTTCAGGGGATGCCACACTGCGGGCATGTTGCCGGGAGGACTGGATGTAAAGCGCCGGGCTGTAGATTTGAATAAAAAACTGCTTGCAGGCAGAAGCTACATTGACTATGATGATTGGGTTAATGCCATTCGACTTGGCGGCAATGATTTTAAATACATACTCGACTGGGTCAGTTGCTTTGCTTTGGCGGTGAATGAAGAAAACGCATCTTTCGGCAGGGTAGTGACAGCACCAACAAACGGTGCAGCCGGAGTAATACCAGCTGTTCTTCAATATTATGTTGTTTTCAGCCTCGTTTCAGGCCAGGATATTGAAGAAAAAGTAAACCAGTTTTTACTTACGGCCTCCGAGATCGGTAGCATATTTAAAAAAGGGGCTACCATATCTGCAGCAATGGGTGGCTGCCAGGCCGAAATAGGAGTCAGCTCTTCCATGGCAGCAGCAGCGCTAACGGAGTGCATGGGAGGCACGCAACGCCAGGCAATGATGGCTGCTGAAATTGCCATGGAGCATCATCTGGGCCTTACCTGCGACCCGGTGGCTGGGTTGGTGCAGGTGCCCTGCATCGAACGGAATACCATGGGGGCTATAAAAGCGATAACAGCATCGCAACTTGCTTTGCAAAGCAGCCCCGATTTTGCAAAAGTATCACTGGATGGCGTAATAAAAACCATGTGGGACACGGCAAGGGATATGGACAATAAATACAAGGAAACTGCTGAAGGCGGGCTGGCCGTGAATGTGCCATTGAGCTTGCCGGAGTGTTGAGGGGCAATGATTGATGGCCGTGTCAGTTCAATTCCGGTTTCACCAATGGTTTTTCCTGTTCAGCATTCGAATAATCTTTTATCACATTATACAGCGTATCTCTTTCTACCGGGCGGCGTTTTACCTGTTTTATCAGTGCTACAATTTCTTCTGTGGTCATAGAAGGGTTTTGTTCTTCAGCTCCCGCCATACTGTAGATTTTTGTTGTATCGTCAATAGTACCGTCAATATCATTTACTCCAAATGCAAGTGAGAGCTGTGCATTGTGCCGGCCCAGCATAGGCCAGTAGGCTTTCAGGTGCGCAAAATTGTCCAAATATATTCTGGCAACGGCATACATCTTCATGTCTTCCACAATACTGCTTTCCGGTACATGGCTCATGTCATTGTCTTTGTTGCGGAATTTGAGCGGGATAAAAGTATTAAAGCCACCGGTTTTATCCTGCAGGCTGCGCAGCCGGCTCATGTGGTCAATGCGGTGAAAATAAGTTTCAATATGGCCGTAGAGCAGGGTGGCATTGCTGTGTATTCCAAGCCGGTGAGCCGTTTCATGAATAGCCAGCCAGCCTTCCGTACTCACTTTATCGGCGCAGATTTTTTCCCTTATCTCCGGGTAAAAAATTTCAGCGCCCCCACCGGGCAGTGAATCAAGTCCTGCATTTTTCAGGTAAAGCAATCCTTCTTCATTGGTCATTTTTGCCTTGCGAAACATATAATCAAGCTCCACGGCTGTAAATGCTTTTATGTGCAGCGAAGGCCTGTGTTTTTTTATCCGTTTCAGCACATCGGCAAAAAACGCCAGGTTTAGTTTGGGGTGCACACCGCCTACAATATGTACTTCGGTAATGGGTTGCCCGTCGTATTTCTGCACCATGTGCAGCATCTGGTCAGCGCTGAGCTCCCAGCCCTGCTCCCGATGAGCAAAGAGGCGGCTGTAGCTGCAGAAATCACAGGCAAACACACACACATTGGTGGGTTCAATATGAAAATTACGGTTGAAGTAAGTTACATCTCCATGTTTTTTTTCCCGGATATGGTTGGCCAGTGAGCCAAGAAAGGGGAGGGAAGCTTTTTCAAAAAGCAGGAACCCTTCTTCATCAGTTATCCGTTCGCCATTGTACACTTTTTCCTTAACCAGCTCAAGTTCTTTACTGATACCACTCAAACCATTTACAGCAAATGCAGTAGTCATCTTTACAAATTTTTGCAAAGGTAGGTAGCAAAAAATAACCCCGGCTCAAAAACCGGGGTCATTATCATGCGGAAAATTTTTTCTTCTGATTTCTTCACCAGAACACCTAAAATTCAATTTTTGCCATTATAATTTAGTGCTGTATTCTACTAATAAATACGAAATTTTCATACCGCTCCAATAGGGTTTCTAAATTTCATGAGTTGTTAATACCACAGATTACACAGATTTTTTCACCGATGACACGGAGGAATCGGCGATTAAGCTTTTACAAAATCAACCGTTTAATTCCTTTTTTCAAATCAGCCACATTGAAATTAATGAGCAAACCTACTTTACAGCCGGTTAATTTCAAATACGTCAGTACCTGAGCTATATGTACCTCATTCAACGCTTCAACGGATTTGGTTTCCACTACTACCCTGTTTTCAACAAACAAATCTATGCGATAACCATCATCAAGTTTGACTTCTTTGTAGATTAACGGAAGGGCTTTTTCTTTTTCAACAAACAGCCCGTCTTTTGAAAGTACATAATACAGACATTCTTTGTATGAGCTTTCGAGCAATCCCGGGCCAAGCTCAGAATGCACTTTAAAAGAAGCGCCGATAATTTTACCCGTTATTTCATTTATTTGTTCTAAACTGTGCATTCTGTGAGGATTAAAATCTGTGATATCTGTGGTTATCCTACCAAACTACGGGTTGGCTTTTCGTAATCATCCGGGTTGCCTATTACGACGCCGTATAATTCTCCACTATCTTTCTGAGCGGGATACCTTTTCCAAAAAGTGGAAACTTTTATTTTATCCTTACTTTCTCATAGGGACACCCAGAATCTATTATTTCGATTTATAATTTTTAATAATAGAAATGCGGGGAAGTCAGAAAAATAACCCCGGCTCAAAAACCGGGGTCATTATCATGCGGAAAATTTTTTCTCAGTATTTAACTACCTGTACGTTTACATTACGGTTGGTTTCATCGTATCCGAGGTTTACAGTATACGTGCCTGCGGCCCGGCCCGATAAATCAATCTGGATGTATTTATCACCACCGCCGGGATATTTTTTACTCCACACCAGCTGACCCGCCGAGTTAAACACATTAATATACCGCAGCGATGTGGGCACCTGGTAATGCCATACGCCAAATGTGTTTCTGAACGGATTGGGCAGCACCAGGTAACCGTCATTCTTGAGCCGCTCGGGCAATACCTGTGTTCTCAGGTTGATATCATCAAGGTAGAGGTTATTTTCAATATTGCCGCTTACCCTGAAGGCTAACAACACCATTGGCTCGCTTGCCTTCAGCCAACGGCCAAGATTGATGGAGTCTCTGCGCCATTGATTGCTGTTGGGTGTAAAGCTCAGCAAGGAGCCCTGGAAGTTGGGATCATTTACCGTTTGCAGTTCTTCACCATATTTTTTATATACGGTGGTAAACGTATTGCCACAATCTCTTGAAAGCAGTACGTGCAGCGTATCCAGTCTTGCGCCTGTTGAACCGGGCAGTGTCCTTGTTCTGTGGGCCACATTAAATGTGAGGAAAATGGAATCGATGGCTGAGTAGCTGTAGTTGGGTGTTGTCAGGTCATCAAACCGGTCAACATTGGTGTTGATATAATCATTGAACCATGCCGAACCCGGGTTGTTTCTTCCTATTGAACTATTGCGCTGCCAGGTGAGATCCGCATTGGGGTTAAATATTGTCCAGTTTACCGGCGGAAAAGTTGAACTGGTGAAGTCTTCCGTCACACTACCGGGCAGAGCATAAATCTGGAAGGTGGCAAAGGCTTTCACCATGCCGTCATTTGTCGGGTCTTCATCGGCCACGTTGTTTGGCTCCGAAGTATATACATTGATTGAATGATTACCGGTAGCGCCAAAATTGGCAACCGATAAAGTAACTGTTTCCACCTGGTTTCTGGCAAGACTGCCGGTCCAGTTGAAAGTAGTAACCGCTCCGCCATCAACCTGGTAATTTATCTTCACCGATGTAAGGACAATTTTACCATAATTCTTAATCACCACTTCCGGAGCGCCGCTGTTGGTGCACACTCTGGACAGCGGTTTGTTGACAGCAATAACGCCAGCATCATTGTTGGGGAAAATTTTCTTGTCAATATTGATGTCGTCAAGGAAGAAATTATTTCCAAAACGGTTCACCGTACGGAAACGAACCTGCACATTGCCCGCCGGAATGAATTGAGAAATATCCAGTGATCTATTTATCCACTGGTTGATATTCGAAGTTGTCCAGTTTGCCGTGGTGGTTACGGGAGGCACTGCAAACACCGTATCATTTCTCACATTAAAAACAGTTGTATACGATCCGCCGCAGTTGGTAGAAACGGCCACCTGGAATTCATCGAAGGGAAACCCGGGATACCCTTTGTATGCGCCCCAGAAACTTACCCACATTGAATCGGCTGTACCAACAGCATAGGCCGGCGTTATCAGGTCGTCAGTAGCTCCATTAGTAGCATAGGCCCAGTGGTTCACAAATGCATCAGCAATACCGCCCCGCATTACGCCAATAGTATTCCGTTGCCAGGTGATGCCTCCATCGGGATTTATACGTTGCCATCCTGTGGGCGGGAAGGTGGTGCTTTCAAATCCTTCAACCAATGGCAATGGCGTACCTGCGCCCCTTGTACCATTCACCGTCCTGCAGTCATCCGTTGGATCAGAATCAGGATTACCGTTGGGTAAAGAAGTACAAACCTGTATGGCATCAGCTCCCAATACCAGGGGAACAGCATTCAAAGTAATATTGGTTGTGGCCAAAGAAGCAAGACTTAGGCCAGTTACATTCCGGGTTTCTACAGTAGTGCCATTTCGGGTTACTGTGATTGTAACGGAAGTCAGGGTATTGGAGCCCGTATTCCGCAAAGTAACCGTCAATGGAATGGTCGGATCACAGGTAACAAAATTAGCTGACGGGGTGACAATGGCAGATATGCTGGCATTATCAGGCGATAATACCGGCGGTACGCAACCATTTGATGTTTTCAGTGAAGCGAGACAGTTATCAAGTACATATTGCATCCTGTCCGTTTGTTTTAAAGTGAACATGGAATAACAGGCATCCAGTGTATAATCCATATAGTTCTGGTAATTTTTTCCCGGTGATGATGTAGCACAGGCATCGGTTACTACACCACTCGGGCAGTTGGTAGTTGCGCCGGCCTGGTTGGGAGTATCACCTATTGACTGGTCAGTGGTAGTACCAGCCAGCGATGCAGGCAATAAGCAGGTACCGGTCAACTGGCGGAAATCAGAATTGGTGCAGCCGCTTTCATCGCCCCAGATATGATACAGTCCAAAGCAGTGACCAACTTCATGCACAACTGTACGTCCCAATGCATAATTAGGATCAACATAAGCCGGGTTATTGCTGAATCCTTCGAAGGCTAATACTACACCAAATTCATTCAGATTGCCCGTACCGGGAAACTGGGCAACACCCAGCAGGCAGTTTCCCACTTCACCCACCCACACATTGAAATACCGCGTAGGATCCCAAGCATCAATACCTCCCTGGGCTGTATGCTTAAGCATATTGTAGTTGTTACCCGTACATAACGTGGTGCCGGTGAGAGTGGATAATGTGCGGGTGATGCCATTTGTAGGCAAGTTGTTCGGGTCTCTTTGTGCCATGCAAAACCTGATCTGGTTATACCCGTTATACGACCTGATATTATAAAAACTTGATGCGTTGGTGCTATCGGCATTAGAACCGGCAAAATCTTCATTCAGTTTATTTAACTGCCAAAATACATCGGCATCGGTTACCTGTGCCAAGCGGGTAGAGTTACCGACTATATGAAAAACGATGGGGATATTGACAATTACATTTGTCCTGTTGTTCTGATTGGAGGGTTCAGGAGCAAAACGGTTTTTATTTTGTTCGGCCAGGGCCCTTGCATCCGGATTATTTTGTAAATAGAATTCAAGGGCCTCCATGGTGGCACAATAAAGCCGGCCGTTTGATGCACTATTGATATTGGTTTGAACCGGTCTTTGTTGAGCAAGCAGATTGCCAAAGGATAAAAACAGAATTGCCGTTAATGCCAGGAAGGTAAATTTTTTCAAGGCAGTATAGTTTTGGGTTAAGAAAAAAGTTTTCAGTTCAGATTTATGGCTACAAGTTTACAGAATAATACCCAGAAAAGAAAAAATTGTTTTACCTGATACGCACAATAAATCAACCATTTAAATTCAAATTTTTACCGGCAATAAAATTTATCAGCCGGCAAACAAAGCACCGGCAATAGTGGATGTCATCAGGCAGGCAATGGTACCGCCAATCAGTGCTTTGATGCCGAGTTCGGTCAGGTTTTTCCGCTGGTTTGGTGCCAGGGCGCCAATGCCGCCAATCTGAATTCCAATAGAGGAAAAATTGGCAAACCCGCACAAAGCGAAACTTGCCATCACCAGTGTTTTGGGATCACCGATGGCCCCGGCTGATTTCATTCCTGCCAGCGACTGGTATGCCACGAATTCATTTACGATGGTTTTTTCACCCAGCAACTGGCCAAACAGCGTAATATCCTGCGTGCTGATGCCCATTAGCCAGGCCACTGGCGAAAAAGCATAGCCCAGTAAAAATTGCAGTGAAAGTTTATCAAACCGGCCGGCAGTATTTGCTGCTATCAAATCATTCAGTGTGGTCCACCGACCCAGCAGGCCCAATGCGCCATTCAATACAGCTATCAATGCAATGAATGCAATCAACATGGCACCTACATTTACTGCCAGCCGTAAACCGTCGCCGGTTCCGTTTGAAATTGCATCAAGCAGGTTGGACCCGATTTTTTCTTTTGAAACTTTCAGTTCTGTCGAAACCGCACTTGGGTCAGGATCGGGGAAAAGCATTTTTGATACTATTATGGCCGCAGGCGCCGCCATCACCGATGCCATCAGCAGCAGTTTGGCATACTTTGCCTGTTCGGCAGGGTCATTACCACCGAGCATGGTGACATACACTCCCAGCACACTGCCGGCTGTAGTAGCCATGCCGCCGACCATTATACACAGCATTTCATTTTTTTTCATCCGCTCCAGGTAAGGTCTTACCAGCAGCGGCGCTTCGGTTTGTCCCATAAATACGTTGGCAGCTGCCGAAATGCTTTCAGGTCCGCTGACACCTATCTTGGATAATAACCAGGCAAAGGCATATACAATTTTCTGCAGAATACCGAAATAATAAAGTACGGCTGACAACGCAGCAAAGAAAATAATATTGGGCAGCGCCTGTACGGCAAAAATAAATCCCCAGTTTTGGTTATCATCCACCAGGTTGCCAAAAATAAACCGTGAACCGCTTTTACCCAGGTTTATCACTTTTACAAAAACAGACGCAATAAAGGAAAATACATCGGACATCCATAGCCAGTTGTTGGTGATAAGCACAGCCAGCACCAGCTGCAGCAAAAACCCAAGACCCACGAGGCGCCAGTTAATTTTTCTTCTGTTATTACTTAGCAAAAAACAAATAAAAAATAAAAATAGAATGCCCACGAGGCCTCTCAGAAAGTTTTCGGTATTCATGCAGCTGGTTTAAGTATTTCAAGGCAATATAAATGAAATTCTTTACAGGATATACCTGAATAAAGGTTTGTACCGGGGGGCTGCTGTATTTTATTTTAAAAAGAATATTTAGAACGAAAGCTCTTCAATCATCTGAAAAAACCAGTTTCCACAGGTCGCTATAAAATAAAAACCCCGTTTCACCAGAAGCGAAACGGGGGCTCAATATCTGCCGGGAATTTTAACCGATGTGTGCTTCAATCTTTTTTACAAAATTACCCTTTGGCTGTGCGCCAACGAGTTTATCTACCACCTGCCCGTTTTTAAAAAACAGGATGGCAGGGATGGATGTAATGCCATAATTCATGCTGACAGTGGGGTTGACATCCACATTTAACTTACCTACGTTGATTTTACCGTTATATTCTCTTGCAAGGTCTTCGATTACAGGCCCGATAGCACGGCAGGGACCGCACCATTCTGCCCAGAAATCAACCACCGTTAATTTGTCGGAACTTAAAACCTCGTTTTGGAAATTGCCATCTGTGAATTCTTTTGCCATAGTATTATTTCGATTTTATTTTTTATGAAGGGAAGCAAAAATACACCCAAATTTCTAATTGCGAATTTATGACACCGCTATGTGACTAAGTTGTCATAAACATGACATGATTATGATCAAACCATGCAAAAGAGTCGTTTTCAATATGAGATTAATCGAATATGAATTATTGAGAATTACAGATTAAGCGCTTAACACCTGCACTTCTATTTCCGGATTGCTGTCAAGAAAATCAACCAGTTCGTCATTCATTTCAAAACCGCTGTCCAAAGTAACCAGGCTGATTTTTAAGTTTTCTTTGGGCTCATTTAGAGTAAATCGCAGTGTTGAGCGGCCCGGATGTTTTTTTATATTGTCTTCAATAAACCCAAGCAGGTGTGTGGATACATCTTTCGGATGAATGTCAATGGTCAGTTGCCTGGTCAAACTCCGCTTGATGGTTTCTGCCATCGTAATGCTGTTTATCTTGAATTCATACTCCGGTGTACTATACCGTTGCCTGAAAAAGCCGGTGATGAAAAGCGAAGCACCTTGCTGAAGGAAAGGAGTGAACCGCACATAATCATCACCCCAAAGCACCAGGTCGGTTTTGCCAGAATAATCTTCGATGGTAAACGAGCCATACTTGTTTCCCTTGCGTGAAATTTTATGTTCGGCGGCCGTCACCAGCCCGAGCAGGCGAAATACCCTGCCGGGATTGGGATGAAGCGCCACCGCTTCTTTGAATTCGTTGAATTCTGATAACGGAGTGATGCCGTAGTGCTTTAGTTCAAAGCGGAAATGATCGAGCGGATGACCGCTGAGAAACATGCCTGTCACTTCTTTTTCATGATCCAGCTGCACAATCAATGGCCAGGGTTCGCATGCCGGTAGTGCAGGAGTTCTTACTTCAATGGCCAGCGGCAAGTCGCCAAACAGGGTGTTGGATGAAGTCATGCTGTTTTGCTGAAACACCTGCCCGAAGCGGATGATTTTTTCAAGACCGGAAGTGGGGTCTTCGGGAGTGACATAAAAGAACTGCGCACGGTGATGTTCGGGAAAACAATCAAAAGCGCCGGCATACACCAGGCTCTCCAGTGTTTTTTTATTTACGCTGCGCTGGTTGATGCGCTTTATAAAATCAAAAATGTTTTGATAAAGGCCTTTCTTTTCCCGCTCTTCTATGATGTTTTCCACAGCCGCTTCGCCTACGCCTTTCAACCCGCCAAGGCCAAAGCGGATTTCACCTTTCTGGTTTACTGCAAATCCGTTTTTCGATTCATTGATGTCGGGCCCCAGCACTTTTATGCCCATGCGCTTGCATTCTTCCATAAAGAAGGTAATCTTTTCAATACTGCCCGCATGATTGAGTACCGCCGCCATGTATTCGGCAGGATAGTGACTTTTTAAGTAGGCGGTTTGATAAGCTACATAAGCATAGCAGGTGGAGTGTGATTTATTGAAAGCATATTGTGCAAATGCTTCCCAGTCGGTCCATATTTTCTGCAGCGTGTATTCACCAAAGCCTTTTTTCTTTGCTCCTTCAATGAACTGGTTTTTCATTTTATCGAGCACCGACTTTTGTTTTTTACCCATAGCCTTGCGCAGCATATCGGCATCGCCTTTGCTGAAATCGGCCAATTTCTGCGCCAGCAGCATCACCTGCTCCTGGTACACGGTGATGCCGTAGGTTTCTTTCAGTATCTCCTGCATTTCAGGCAAATCATAAGTAATCGGTTCACGACCGTGTTTTCGTTCGATGAAGTTGGGAATATAAGCCAGCGGGCCGGGGCGGTAGAGGGCATTCATGGCAATCAGGTCATCAAGGCGGTCGGGCTTCAGGTCACGAAGGTATTTCTGCATACCGGGGCTTTCAAACTGGAAAGTGCCTATTGTATCGCCATGCTGGTAAAGGCGGAAAGTTTTTTCATCATCGAGGGGAATTTTATCAATGTCCATTTCCACTCCGTGATTTTGCTTAATCAGCTCCAGCGCATCTTTGATGATGGTGAGGGTTTTTAAACCGAGGAAATCCATTTTAATGACACCCGATTCCTCAATCACATTGCCTTCAATTTGTGTCACCCACAAATCGGAATCTTTGGCCGTTGCCATAGGTATCAGTTCTGTCAAATCTTTGGGGGCGATGATGATTCCTGCTGCATGAATTCCTGTATTGCGAACCGAGCCTTCAAGTATTTCTGCCTCGTGAAGCACTTCGCTTTGCAATCCCTTGCTCTTGTAAATCTCCCGCAGCTTTTTTATGTTTTCCAGTTCATCAGGGCCGAAGCCTTCTTTTTCAGTCAGCGATTTTTCTCCCTCCTTTGGAGTAAGCGGCGCATGCAGTACTCTTTTTAATTCCACACCCGGTCGCTCTGGCACCAGTTTGGCCAGTGCATTGGAATCAGGCAACGGCAAATCCATCACACGGGCCACGTCTTTTATACTCATTTTTGCTGCCATGGTGCCATAAGTAATGATTTGCGCCACCTGGTTTTTTCCGTATTTCTTTACCACGTAGTCAATTACCTTCTGCCGGCCCACATCATCAAAGTCGGTATCAATATCCGGCATTGATTTGCGGTCGGGATTCAGGAATCTTTCAAACAGCAGGTTGTATTTTATCGGGTCAATATTGGTAATACCGATACAGTATGCCACCACGCTGCCGGCTGCAGAACCGCGGCCGGGACCTACAAGAACACCCAATTCACGGCCGGATCTTATGAAATCACTCACAATTAAAAAATAGCCCGCAAAGCCCATGGTTTTTATGGTAAACAGCTCAAATTCGATGCGGTCAGTTATTTCATCAGTCAGTTCGCTGTATCGTTGCCTGGCGCCTTCGTAAGTAAGATGTTTTAAATATTCCCATTGATTCAGCGAATCGGGATCCACTACGCCTTTATCGAGCTTTTCCGGCCGGGTATGAATTTTAAATTCTTCAGGTACGGGAAATGCGGGCAGCAGTATATCTTTTTTCAGGTTCAGCAGCGAAATTTTGTCAACTATCTCGTTTGTATTATCGAGCGCCTCGGGTAAGTCGGCAAAGTTTTGCTGCATTTCAGCCGTAGTCTTGAAATAAAACTGGTCGTTGGGAAATGCAAAGCGTTTATCCTTCACCACCACATCATCATCGGTAAACTCCCGCAGGGCCGGTGTGCTTAATTTTTCCCCGGTATTAATGCAGAGCAGGATGTCATGCGCCGTAAAATCGCTTTGCTCCACGTAGTGGGAGTCATTGCTTGCAATGATTTTCACCTTGTGTTTGCGGGCAAATTTTACCAGCACTTCATTCACCTGGTCCTGCTCTTTCATCCCGTGGCGCTGGAGCTCCACGTAATAATCGTCGCCAAAAACACCCAGCCACCATGTAAATTCCATTTCGGCTTCGGCTTCGCCTTTTTTTAAAATGGTTTGCGGCACCAGGGCGCCGAGGCAGCAAGTGGTTGCAATCAGGCCTTCATGGTATTCTTCAACCAGCCTTTTATCTATCCGGGGATATTTGCCATACATACCATCAATAAATCCCAGCGAAGTAAGTTTTACAAGATTTTTGTAGCCGGTTTCATTTTTTGCCAGCAGTATCTGGTGATGCCTCGGGTCTTTTTCATCTTTTGTAAATGATTTGCGATAGCGGTCGGACGTGATATAAAATTCACAGCCCACCACCGGCTTTACTTTCAGGCTGCCATCTTCATTTTTATGCTTGTATGCCTCGGCCACAAAATCAAACACGCCAAACATATTGCCATGATCCGAAATGGCAAGAGCGGGCATGTTATCATCTATGGCTTTTTGATAGAGCTTTTGAATGGATGCCGCTCCATCGAGCAGCGAATACTGTGTATGTACATGCAGGTGGGAGAATCGCATAGTTTGAAAAGTCAATTGATCAAATAAGTCAAATGAGTCCTATCGTTCTTTTGAGTCATTTCATCCAATTCATTTTGACTGATACTCATCGCAAATAAAGGTTAATAGCAACTTCTGAAAGCAAATTTCGTTCAAATAATATCCACAAGCTGAAGAAAGATTTTTATTTTTGACGGTCCGCCTTCCGGCAGGCTTTTTGCCACCCTCTGAAATCATCCTGAGAAAAAACAATTCATGCTGAAGCAGTCTCTTTTATATTCCCTGCTTTTCATAATGCTGGCAAGCTGCACGGCATTAAAAACTGCATTCAGGGGAACCGATCAGCAGGTAACAAACGGCAGTGCACCGCAGGTAAAAAAAGAAACAAAATTCCTGGAACAGATTTCAGTACAGGTGGAAACAAGCAACCCACCCCGGGAAAGTGAAAAAATAACTGATAAACCAAAACAATCTATTCCCGTTTATTCACCAGTTATAGCATCGGACGAAACCGAAGCTGAAAATCTTTCAGCCCTGCAATTAAAATATGGCGTGCTGCTGAATACGCCGGCCGGAGAAGTGAAAAATACCCGCATGTTTGAATTCATTGATGAATGGTACGGCACCCCCTACAAACTTGGAGGCACTACTAAAAAGGGAATTGATTGCTCTGCTTTTTCCCAATACCTTTTCGCAGCGGTTTACGGCATCAGCCTGCCGCGAACGGCAAGAGAGCAGCATAAGCTCACCAGCCGCATTTCACGCACCGAACTGAAAGAAGGCGACCTGATTTTCTTCAATACCCGCGGCGGCGTATCGCATGTGGGCGTTTACCTGCAAAACAACAAATTTGTACATGCTTCTACCAGCGGCGGCGTGATGATAAGTGATCTTTTCGACGAATACTGGGTACGCCGTTTTATCGGTGTGGGCCGCCTGAAGGAAAAAGAAGCGATGGCAGCCAGCGGCAGGTAAATATCAAAAAGCTACCGCTTAATCATCACTTATTTTTTTGGAGTGTCTTTTTTAAATTTCCCATTACAATCTTTAGATCCGGTGTAAGGTTCAGGTAATAAGTGCCGGTAAAAAAGCATGCAATAAAGACGACACTTCTGACCACCATCCACTCAATGCCGTGTTTGCCGCTGAATAAAAAATAACAAATGACAAAGCAGGCGCCGGCCAGCAACAAAGTAAAAAGTGACTTACTGGTAAACGGCTGCATATTGAATTTGCGAAGCAAAAAAAGATAGCGGATAAAATTATAAACAGAAAAAGCCACCAGGTTGGCAACGGCCGGGCCAATCAATCCAAGATTTTTTGTCAGCACCCAGTTGAGCGGCAGCATAATGGCAAGCAGAATGATGCCGGTAATAAAATCAAACCGCCAGAAGGTGGACGTGGCGATAATCTGCCCACTGACACCGGTGCCCATGTCAACAATGCGTACCAGGCCCATAAACAAAAACACATTAAATGCAACCAGGTAATCCTGCTGCATGCTGAAAGAAATAATAGCATCACTGAAATTGAGCCAGATAAGGCAATACATACCGGCCGAAAAAATAAGCTGGTTGATGGATGAACGCTGGTAAATACGTTTAATTTTCTGGTAATCTTTATCCTTCCATGCCTGCGAAAGATGTGCTACCGATGCTGCCACGATACTCCGTTGCGGCGCCTGTATCAGGCTGCTGAGGTATTGCGCAAAAGTGAAAAGCCCCGCCATGGCTACACCATCGGGAAGCACACCGGCAATAATAATAGTATCTGCCACCGAAGCAAGATTGTAAATAAGGGTGCCGCCCCAGATAAATGAACACAGTGCAAGGATTTTTTTGAAAAACCGCCTTGTCACTTTGCTTACAGAAAAAGTAAAACTGATTTTCCCCGTGCTGAACAAATAAATAAATAAAAGAAGTGCAAGCAGCAGGTAGAGGAAGGAATAAATTTTTATAAACAGGTCAAAATTTTTTACCACATGAATGCTGACAAGCACAAACAGCAGGGTGACAAAAACCCGGAACTGTACTTCCTTGAAAAAATTGGAATGAATGGATTTATGATGATGCCAGGCCAGCACTTCCAGCACGGAAAACAGGGTAAGCCCCAGCCCAAAAGGAAAAATCCAGTAATAGTAATCAACAAGCTGTGGTGCATTGTCGAAGGCCCGTGCCGCCACATTTTTTAAAAACAAACCGGCTATCATCACCAGGAAGAAACCAATAAAACTGACCAGCAGCGCCCAGATGGCCTGGTCGTTTTTCTTTTGGGGCAAATGGTCTTTGTAGTAAGGGAAAAATTTATTGACATAGGCAGGCATGCCCAGCGCCGCCACCGACATCATGATGGAACCAAGCGCCATAAACACCCCGGTGAGGCCGTATTGCTCCTTGGTAAACGGGCCGCCTTCTCTTGTAAACAAGTAAGTATTCAGAGCGCCAAAGGCAAAGCCGATGTAAATAAGTATGGAAGAAAGGATGCTTTGCCGGCGGATGATGCTCATGCGGTAAAGATAATGAGTGATGAGTGATGAGTAATGAGCGGGGGTTATTCTGCTTTTTGTACCGTAATGTAAAAATTCCGGTCCGCTTCAATTCCTCTCTTCATATTTTCTTTTAGCGGTATTTCTTTCCATTGAGGGATGGGGTCAAGCCAGTCTCCATTGCTGAGCTTTACCGGCATGTCAAATCCATCAACACAATTGCTCCAGCGGAAAGAAAGGGATGTGCTGCTGATTTTATATTCCAGAACAGGAATCATAACCGTACGCAGGTACTGATCAAAGATTTTAGAAAGATCGACACCTGATTTTTCTGACATATATTCTTCAACATTTTTGGATGTCACCGCCTGATGATAAAAATCTTTATTCAATCCTTTTATTATTTCCCTGAACGTTTTATCATCATTAATCACCTGGCGGATGGTATGCAGCATATTACCGCCTTTGTAATACATATCGCCGCTGCCCCGCCGGTTCACTCCGTAAGCGCCGATGATGGGTTTGTCATTTTGTATCAGTTTCCGGGTGCCGATGCAATAATCGCTGCCGGCTTCCTTACCGTAGTAGTATTCGGTAAAAAGGGTTTCGGAATAGTTGGTAAACCCTTCGTGCACCCACATATCGGCAATGTCAACGGTGGTAATGTTGTTGCCAAACCATTCGTGCCCCACTTCATGAACGATAATAAAATCCCATTTCAACCCCCACCCGCTGCCGGATAAATCACGGCCGCGGTAGCCGTTCAGAAAGCCGTTGCCGTAAGCCACTGCACTCTGGTGCTCCATTCCGAGATGGGGCGCCTCCACCAGTTTGAATCCATCTTCATAAAAAGGGTAGGGGCCAAACCAGTACTCAAAAGCCTTCAGTGTCATAGCAGCCTGTTTGAACTGTTCTTTTGCTTTTTCAAGATTGTAATCGAGCACCCAATAGCTGCAATCAAGTTTTCCCTTTTCACCTTCATAAGTTTCATTCCAGTGTACGTACTTGCCGATGTAGGGGATAATGTTATAGTTGTTAATCGGATTTTTCACTTGCCATGACCAAGAGGTAATTCCTTCAATTGATTTTTTTCCCTTCAGGCGGCCATTTGCAACAGCTACTAATGAATCGGGAATGTCAATGGTAAGCGTTGCCCCGAAATCCGGCTCATCGCCCTGGTAATCTTTACAGGGATACCACACACTGGCGCCTAATCCCTGGCAGGCCACACTCATCCAAGGCCGGCCTTGTGCATCTTTTGAAAAAATCCAGCCACCATCCCAGGGTGGTCGCTTGGCTTCGCAGGGAGTTCCGTGATAAAATATTTCTATTTCATAACCGGGGATATTGGCATACGGATTTGTATTTTTTATTTTGGGGGTTGAATGATTTTTCTCAGGAAGGTTTTTAATATATAGATCCCATGTGTTGATGCTGGTTTTCTTAAACAGAATTTGCTTTTTATCCCGGCTTTTAATGCTGTCTATCATCAGTGGTTCCTGTAAATCAATTTGCATAACCTGGTTGCCGGATTTGTTAGCCGTAAACTGAATGATTGTTTTGCCTGAAATTTTCTTTTGCCCGTAATCGGGTCTTACGGTTATTTCATAGCTCATCACATCCCACCAAACCCGCCCCGGCCCGTTGCTGCCGCGCAGCGTATCCTGTTTTGAAAACTGCGCTGAGGTTAATTGAACAATAAATAAACCGGCAGGTATAAAAAATGATTTCAGACTTTGAGACACTGGTAAAAAAATTTGATTTGTAAATTTAATTGTTCAAAAATTAATGGCCTGGTTTCGTAAATCCCCCATTCAATGAATTTTTTTTTAAAGTCTGCCGTTTAAAATTATGTTTTTCGGAAAAATACGAATGAAAAAATATAAGAGAAGCTTGCATAATAAAAAAACGATGTATAGTTTTATGGCCTGCTTTTCAAACAAGCATTACCAAGTTCACAACACCCATATCCTTCTCCATATCCCCTGATAAACCCTGGTATCCCGGAAAACCTTCGCCGAATCTGAATCCTTATTAAAAGCACACTATGGAAACAACTTTTACCCGCATTGCCGTTTTGAGAATCCTTCTTTTCATTTTACTGCTGCTGTACTCCCTGATTGTATTTAACCAGCAACCGATAAGAAAAAATTTATATTCTAACGATGTCCTTTTTAAACCAGGAACATCTGTCGCGGTCATAAACGCCGGCAATATTTTAACAAGGCCGCCGGGTGCATCTTCAAATAACCAATAGAAAGGATTTCAATTTTCAGGCAGGAGATAAATACGAAAGAGATATAACAGTAAAGTTCTTAACCATAAACCTTACAGGTTTTTAAAATCCAAACCGATGTTGGCCGTTTTTA
>CAYUJD010000035.1:0-27802 GCA_964444975.1 uncultured Chitinophaga sp.
AGTGGTGCATGGCAATAAAATGGGACGACAGCTCGGCTACCCTACTGCCAATCTTAAAATCAGCCATGATGAAAAAATTATTCCCGGCGATGGTATTTATGCTGTGTATGTGGAGGTCAGAGGTCAGAAACCGGAAGTCAGAGATGAGAAGCTGGAAGCCGGAAATCCGGAGTCAGAGATAAAGTTGCAGGCTTTGGATATTAACAATCCGGTGTCTGGCTTCCGACTTCCGGTTTCCGCTCTAAAAGGTATGATGAGTATCGGCTTTCGCCCCACGGTGGATGGGAAAAAAAGAGTGATTGAAGTAAATATTTTTGATTTTGAAAGGGAATTGTACGGGCAGTTGCTTCGTGTGTATGTAAAAAAATTTCTCAGGGCCGAAGCTAAATTCAATTCGCTTGCAGAACTGGCTACGCAGATTGGCAAAGACAGGGAAGAAAGCCTGAAAGTGCTGTAAGAAATCAGCTGCCTGTCATCAATATTCAATCTCGTATTCAAATTTCGAGGGATCATCAAAAAGATCATCAATCGTGGTGCTGATGGTCACCTTTTTCTTATCATCAGATAGTTTCACTCCTTTACCTTCCGCTTTTATTACCGGGCGGGGCAGGTTGTAAATGGTTTGCAGGGTCATGGGAGAGCCCATCTGGCTTATTTCCTGCAGGGCTTTCATTCCCCGGTCATCTTTCAGCTGTTCATATTTTTCCTTATTTATTTTCCGGCTCAGCTTTCCGTTTTCATTTATTTTAATAAAGTAATTTTCCATATTCAATTCTGCTTCTTTGTAGCCGGGGCCACCTAATTCCAGGGGATTACCGGCGCCTTCATCAGGTACCAGCGCCTGTATTTGCGATTCTAAGGCTTTCGGCCAGGCTTTTGCCAGCAAACCGGTTACCCGCTGCATGTCGGCTGGCTCATTGTAAGGGAAACGGAAAATAATTTCAAGCTTTTCATCGGCGGTATTCAGTATTGTGTTCAGCGTGGCAATATCCAGCAGGGCCTTTTCTTTTTCGTCAAGTCCCGGCAGGCTGTCTTTCAGAAAAGAAAGCGAAAGGGTGGAATCTTTTATAATGTCATCTTTCTTATTTATATCGTCGCCACCCATCATTTTCATCATACTGAGCAGGCCGCTCATATCAGTTTTATTTACAATCACACCGCTTCCATCTTCATTAATGGTAGACTCCTGCGTGATATCGAAGCAGCCGGAAACAAACACTAAAATGAATAAGCAAAAAAAGAAGACGATTTTTTTCATGTAATAAAGTTTAAAATGAGATGCCTTTTACCCGGCAGGGGTTGCTTTTAAATAGGGAATGCAAAGAAAAGCTTTTTGGTGCAATATGCGGGTTCAGTTATTCAGTATTTTAAATACCATTTCTTTCAGGAGGGAAGCATCTTCCGTACCAGTGTCATTAACTCCAACCGAACGCAGGTTATAGTGATTCAGCAATAACAGCGCTTTTTCTACTTCAGGAAAACTATAGAGTTGGACAGCCTGCAGGTAGTCTTTTACAAAATACGGGTTTATATTCAGTGCAGCAGACACTGTTTTGTCATTACGGCTGCTGATGCCATACATCATATACAGCTTGCTGAAAAAACCATACAGCGAAGGTAGTATGTACTGGATTGGCGCCGCTTTCGGGTTGGCTTCAAAATACTGGATAATGCGGGCACAGCGGGCCAGGTTTTTTTCAGCCAGGGCATTTTGAAACTCAAACACATTAAAGTCTTTGCTGATGCCGATGAATTCTTCAATGTCGTTTTCATTAATGGTGGTTCGCTTTCCCAGGTTAACCAGTATTTTCTCCACTTCATTTTCAATCCGGTTCAGGTCGTTGCCAATATGATCTACCAGCAGCATCAATGCTTTTCTGGTGATTTCAACCCCCCGTGTTTTAATCATTTCATCCGTCCATTGCGGCAGTTTGTCGTCATAAATTTTTTTGGTGGTCAGCACCACTCCTTTTTCTTTCAGGAGCCGGGCAAATTTTGTACGGCCATCCACCTTTTTTTCTTTATAGGCCACCACCAGCACCGTAGAGGCCAGCGGGTTTTCTATATAAGGCTCCAGTTTATCAAGGTCCTTCATCTGCTGGGCCTCCTTCAGCAATACAACCTGTCGTTCGGAAAACATGGGGTACCGCCTGCAAGCATTGATAACGTCGGGCCAGGCAGCATCTTTACCGTAAAAAATGGTCAGGTTAAAACCGGCTTCGCCTTCACTCAAAATCCGCTGCTCGGCATACTTCATTACCTTATCTATAAAGTACTCCTCCTCCCCTTCAAGCCAATACACAGGTTTGAAAACTTTTTTTTCCCAATCAGCGATTATTTTTTCGTACGACATAAGCTGCTAAATTACAGGCATTCAGAGCTTCCGCAGGATTAGTTATTGACATTTTTAAGTCGTCTTCGTGAATTATTTTGGCATGATTTTTCATTCTTGTGGACATGTGATTAACAATTTCCAAATCCAACCTGTAAGCTAATCTATTTTTGCACTAATTCTTTTTTAAAAAATCTAATCTTTAAAAAACACTAAAATGACAAACACAAATTATCCTTCGGCGTCACCCGAGAACCAGGCACCAAAAAGCAATTCAAAAAACATCGTTATCGGCCTGCTGGCCGTGGCCCTGCTTGGCACCTGGGCTTATTTGCTGCTGAACAAAAACAAAACCGACAAAGAAATCGCCCAAAAAACCGAGGAAGGGGTTCACTACATGAGCCAGCGTGATTCTATCCAGGTGCTTTATGATTTTGCCCTTAAGAATTACGACTCGGTTACTGTTGCCAATAACGACTTGCAGGGAAAACTGACAGGCAAGCAAACCGAAATTTCAAAACTGAAAAGCGAAATCAGCTCCATATTGAAAAAGCGGAATGCGAGCCAGGAAGAATTGAATCTTGCCAAACAGAAAATTGCTGAGCTAAGTGATAAAATCAGCAACCTGGAAGCAGAAGTAGCCCGGCTTACTGGTGAAAACCAGCAACTGACGGCGGCTAATACACAGCTTACCACGGAAAAACAAACCCTGGAAACCAACCTTGCTACAACTCAATCAGAGAAAAAAGTGCTGGAAGAAACAGTGGATGTAGGCTCTACATTCAGCGCCAGCAATATCCAGATTATACCGGTGAATGAAAAGAAAAGCGGTAAAGAAAAAGAAACTTCTACAGCCAAAAGGGTGGATAAACTTGTAGTATCATTTGATGTGGAAAACAGGATTGCAAAAAGCGGCCCGGCCGATATGTATATCATGGTTACAGCTCCTGACGGGAAAGTGATTTCCAATGAAACAACCGGTGGCGGTACACTTACCACCCGGGTGGATGGCGATAAAATATTTACTTCCCGGCTTACGGTGAATTATGAACCCGGCACCCGCCAGAATGTGCAGTTGCCCCTGTATCTTGAAAAATTCCAGACCGGTGATTATAAAATCCAGGTTTATCATAACGGTTTCAAAATCGGCGAAGGCGTAAAAACATTGAAGAAAGGCGGGTTGTTCAGCTAAAAAAAGATTTTTCATCCGTCAAAAAAAACCGCATCGGCAACGCCGGGCGGTTTTTTATTTTACAGGTTTTCCACAATTTGTTTTATACCAGTTATCTGCTTTCATTAATTATTTAGCTTGGATGCCATGAGAGATAGTAAATCACTGTTGCTCCTGCTGCTGGCGGCCGGTCTTGTGATTACGTGGATTTTTCATATTTATGATAAAAGCCGTTATGCAACAGTGCATAACCGGGAGGCAGCAAAAGATTCTGTGGCAATTGCTGAAGCCATTGCTGATTCATTGCGCAGGTTTTATTTGCATACGCTGGAGCAGCTTGACAAGAAAAAAGCGTTGAAGGACTCTGCAGGCACGACCGGTGAAAGTATCATAAGAAACCAACTGTCGGAGCTAAACAATCTTCGAAGTGAAATAAGCGGCTTGCTGAAAAACAAAAACCTTTCACAGGCTGATATAGCCGGGATAAACCAAAAGCTTAAAATACTGCAGGATAAAATCGAAAGCTTTGAAATTAAGGATACCGCTTTTGCTTATGAAAAAAGAGTGTTGAGCGACATTGTAACAGGATTAAACGCTGAAGTAAACTTGCGCAGGCAAAAATTGCAGAAAGAAAATGATAAAAAAACGACTGAACCGAAACAACCAACCGAACCGCCACCCTTTATTGTCTCTGAAATAAAATTTGCCGCCTATTACCGTCTTCCGGATAACAGGGAGGTTGCAACCACAGATCAGCAACAGGCAGAAAAACTGGCAGCATCATTTACTGTAAAGAACAACCTATACGATTTTCAAAATGCCGAAGTAATAGTTGTTGTTACTGACCCTTCAGAAAAAACATTGAGCGCCGACTTATGGGATACCGGCAGCTTCGATACCCGCCTTGAAGGAAAGAAAAAATATACCCGGAAGCTTCGCTTCCAATACCGCAAAGGGGAAGCCCTGCAATTGAATTTTAGCCTGGGGCCGGATATTTTTGAAAAAGGAATTTATAAACTCTTCATTTATCATAATGGCGTCCGCATAGGTACTGCCAGCTGCAAGCTCAGTTAAATTTAATAAAACAAAAACGGCTCCTTTATGCTGGAGCCGTTTTTCATCAGCCAGTTTTGGCTCAGTAAATATTATACCCATAGCTTACATAGTACAGGCCGCCCACATAGGGGCTCCCAAAGCCGGTTCTGTAGTAGGCATTGCCCAGGTTGCTGCCGCCGATTCTGAAAATGCTTTTTGTTTTTGGTATGCGGTATGAAACCTGGCCATCTATCCAGGTAAAAGATGGCAATGTTCCGGTTACGAAAGTGCCTTCGTAATAATTATGATCCTGCCATTTCACAATAACATTAAACCCGATGTTCTTCCACACATTATCGTTTCGAAGGCTCAGGTTCCAGCGGTATTCGGGGGCATTAAAGAAGCTGATAAATCCTGGGCTAAGGTCTCGCAATTTATCAGAAAATAAATTGCCGCCGGCCACAAATCCTCTCGGCAGCTGGTATTCGGCGCTGATGCCCCAGCCGATGGCCTTTACTTCATCCGTACTGTTTTGAATATATGAATAGTTAGATGAAGTAAACGGATTCAGCGCAGCAGTTGGCGTAGCTGCTTTTACCACAGCCACTCTTGCAAAGAAATCTTTGTAGCGGCTGTAGTAACCGTAAACGTCAACAAATAATTTTTTTGCTATTACTCCCTTATACCCGATTTCACCCGAAGCAACGGTTTCCGGCTTTACCGTGCTGAAAACAGAAGGTACCAACAGGTTGGGATTGAAAGCTGCTCTTGCAGCAGTTACTGACTCTGCAGTGTATGTACCCGTATTTAACGCATAACGGGTAATGAATTCCGGTAATGCGCCAATTAAAGTAACTGAACCGGTAAACAGGTCGATGTACTGGTCCTGGTTGGTGGGGAAGCGGTAAGCGGTCTGGAATGAAAGCCGGATGTTATTGTCTTTTGCTACCTGCAAAGTGGCGGTAAACCGGGGCGTCCAGCGGCCGTCGAAGTTTGTCTGCTTATCATACCGCACGGCGCCGGTGAGGGTAAGAAAATCATCAAAGAATTTTTTCTTTAGTTGCACATATCCGCCTACTTCGCTTATGTTGATAGTGCCGGCGCTGTCAGCAAAAATGGTACCCGATGAATTCATCACCCATTGTTTCCACTGTACACCGGTAATCACTTCCAGTTTATCAGAGAAATTGAATACGTCGGAAAAGTTCAATTGGCCTTCACCCGACCACAGGTCTGAGCGGTCAAGAAATTTTGCACCTCCCTGGCCAATAGCTGCCTTCCGTAAGGTTTCTTTTGAGGCATTGAAAGCAGCTGAACCCGGCAAGGGTCTGTTGGCATCGGCGGCCGCTCTTGCAAAATCATGTGCATTGGCATCATTGGGAGTCTGGCCTGCATTTACCAGAGTATTTTTATAACCCAGGTAATTGCCGATATAAGTAGGATACCATACGGTGGCGCTGGGGCTAAAGGCTTCCTGCATCAGCCGGCCGAGTGCGGTGGCCTGGTAGGCTTCGCCGGCATTTTCCTGGGTAGTGTAGCCGCGAACAAACCAGTTCTTATGTCTGATTTCAACGCGGTGCTGCGCCATTTTAAAATTGCGTAAAGAATAACGGTCGGCGCCTGTGTACACGGTGGTTCCTGTGCCCCAGTAAGTATTCCACGATGCTTCAATGCCCGGTGTGATTTTGTAATGCGCAGCCGCAGTGAATTTAAAATTCAATGTACCATAATCTACCAGGTCTCTTTCTTTATAGCCGGTTCTTGAAACAGTGGCAGTTCGCGAAATCCAGTTTTGCCGCAAACCCCAGTAAAAAGGATCCAGCTGGGCAAGGGTGGGTTGCAGTGGCGAAGGGAATGTGGCATATACGGCATTTCGCATTGCCTGTGTGGCATTAGCTGGAATGAAAGTATTGAGAAGTGCCACAATATCCGGTATAGCACCACCCGTGGCTGTGGCTATTCCCTGCTTGAAATTTTCCTGAATCAGGTTTGCCACCAGGAAAATGTTGGCGCTGGTTTCATCGCCATACACATTTATACCATCATAATTTGGGTCAGTGGTGCGGTCGCCGCCTTTCAGCTGGCTGAGTACGCTTGTGCGGCTTACATTGCGGTAGTCATTGGCTTCCCAATCATTCGCTTTTACCAGTTGCCAGGTAAATTTAAATGCTACTTTGTTTTTTATTGCCCTGGCCCAGCGCATGGTCCAATCATAATATGGCGATACTCCCCTTTCCCTGTCATTGGCATGCATTATGCCCTGCTTGGCAGTAAAACTGAGCCCCTGGTATTTAAATGGGTTTTTACTGGTGATGAGCAGCGTACCATTCATTCCGCCTGAGCCATACAATGCCGATGAAGCACCCGACAGCAACTCCATGTTATCAACATCCAGCTCGGTAAGGCCAACAATATTTCCAACGGAGAAGTTAAGACCCGGCGCCTGGTTGTCCATGCCATCAATCAACTGGTTGAAACGGGTATTGCCGCTGCTTACAAAACCACGGGTGGTAACGGTGCGGAAAGTAAGACTAGCCGTATGCATATCCACGCCCTTGAGGTTGGCCAGCGCTTCATAATAATTGGGAAGAGGTGAATTGCGGAGCGCCGACGAGCTTAATCTTTCCACGGTTACCGGCGCATCAATAATGCGTTGTTGCGTACGGGCTGCAGCCACTACCACCTCCTGGCCAAGAGTTGATACAGACACAAGTTCTACTTCCAATGATTCGGTGGTGCCGGTCACATTTACTTCTTTTGCTTCAAATCCTACAGAGCTGAATACTAAAGTAAATGGTAATTTGGTGGAAGTAGTTATGGAAAAAAATCCTTTATCATCAGTATAAGTGCCCAGTGCGGTTCCTTTGATGGTAACAGAAACCGCTGGCACAGTTTCTTTTGAAGTGGAATTACGGACGGTTCCGCCGATAGTTACAGTCTGTGCCTTTACATAAAGTGATAACAAAATAGTTAACAGGCAAGCAGCTGTAAAGCGCAGGCTTTTTCTCATACAAGATAATTTTGGTTTTAAAATGTTACGGAAAAATAAGAATTGTAATTTGTTTCTAAAAATCTAATTTTTAGACTCTAAGGATAAGTTGTTGAAATCTTGACCAGCCGTCAATTGGGTAATTTTTTTTTGCATAATACTTTCGGGCAATGGCAGTTTATCAGTTTCCCGGTCAAACCGGTTTTTACCGGGGAAAAGTAAGGGATGTTTATTATATCGGAAGCCATTGGGTGCTGATGATTGCGTCTGACCGCATTTCCGCTTTCGATGTGATACTTCCCCGTCCGATTCCATTTAAAGGGCAAGTGCTGAACCAGGTGGCTGCCTATATGCTGAATGAAACAAAAGATATTTGCCCCAACTGGCTGGTGGATGTGCCTGCACCGGCTGCTTCACTGGGAAAAAGATGTTCACCCTTCAGAATTGAAATGGTGGTTCGTGGCAACCTGGTGGGTCATGCATGGCGAACATACAGCGCCGGTAAGCGGCAACTTTGCGGCGGGGATATGCCGGATGGATTAAAAGAAAATGATTTTTTCCCCACGCCCATTATCACTCCTTCCACCAAAGCTGAAACCGGGCACGATGAAGATATTTCACCCGAAGAAATCATTGCAAAAGGGTTGGCTTCACAAACCGAGTGGGAAACGCTCAGCCGTTATGCATTGCAGCTATTTGAAAGGGGTAAAGCCATAGCAGCCAAAAGAGGGTTGATACTGGCCGATACCAAGTATGAGTTTGGAAAATTCGACAATACCATTTACCTGATGGATGAAGTGCATACGCCTGATTCGTCCCGCTACTTTTATGCCGATGGTTTTGAGAAGCGGCAGGCAAAAGGTGAAAGACAAAAACAGCTCAGTAAAGAATTTGTCAGGGAATGGCTCATCACAAACAATTTTATGGGTAAAGAGGGACAAACCGTGCCGCTGATGACGGATGAATGGGTGCAGCAGATTTCGCTGCGGTATATTGAGCTGTATGAAAAAGTGATTGGTGAAAAATTTGTTCCGCAAAAATTAAGTGAAGAAGAAACGTATACAAACATTACCACCTCGTTGAAAAAATATACAGGCTTTTAAATTTCCGCTTTGGGAAGTGTGAAGGAAAAAATGCTTCCCCGGCCCGGCCGGCTTTCAATATGCAGCTGCCCGTTGTTTTTCTCCAGGAATTCTTTAACCAGCATCAGGCCAAGCCCTGTGCCCGATTCATTGGCTGTACCTTTTGTGCTGTAATAATTATGGCTCTTTATTTTTTCCAGCGCTTCGGGGCTGATGCCTGCCCCCGAATCGGCAACAAATACTTCTACACTACTGTCCATTTCACTTGCACCAACAGTAATACCGCTGTTATGCGGAGAAAATTTTATGGCATTGGACAGCAGGTTACGCAGCACCAGGTTTATCATATCCCTGTCGGCAATCACAAACAAGCCTTCCGAAACATCGCTCCTGATTTTTATCCCTTTTAATTCCGCCTGCAACCGCTGCTGCTTTACTGTTTCATCAATCAATGCTGGCAAATCAAGTAACTGCGGATTAATGTTGGCAGTTTGCATCTGGCTTTTGGCCCAGTGAAGCAGGTTGTCGGTAAGACCCGTCACATAGTTCATATCTTTTACCACTTGCGGAAGCAGGTTACTCATGACTGTGGCCGGAATCCTGTTTTCCTGTATATCGGTAAACAAATTGCGCATGGCATACAGCGGCGCTTTCAGGTCGTGTGATACAATGGAAAAGAGCCTGTTTTTAAAAGCATCCATTTCATTCAGCCGGGTTGCCTGCTGTTCCAGTTGCCGGGCTTTTTCAGCTATCTCCTCTTTCTGGCGGATAATTTCATCATTCATCCGTTTCAGTTCTTCATTGGTATGCAGGATACCATACTGGTAATCGGTATTTTCTTTTTTTATCAGGTACAGTCCGTAAAAAATAAAACAGATAGCCAGCAGCTGGTTGAACAGGTAAAAGAACCTGAAATTGGTTTCAAGTGAGTAACGGTAAGTGCTCAGCACCACGGCAAGCATAAAGTAGTTGACCATATTAAAAGCAATGCTGAAAATGATATGGCTTAATTCTTTCAGAAAAAACACCGACAGGATGCCGTAAAGCACAAAGAAGAGCTCCACACCCATATCAAGACCATTGATGTAGGCCAGGCTGGTAAAAAAGGGATATAAGACAAAGTAAGAAATCAGCGCTGCCGCCTGCCGCCACGTCGAGTTAAGATACAGCACCAGCAGGCTGATGAGCGGTGGCGAAATGATGACAAATGCTGAAAAGAAATCCAGCCTGGTTTCATTTACAATTAAAATAACCGGCACCAGCAAACCGGCGCAAAACTGGAAAAGATTTACCTGGTTGAAGATGCCCAGTTTTCTTTTTTCATATTCGTCCATACCGGCGGTAAACCCCAGCGTCCTGATAATTTCAATAAACCTGAAACAATGGTTGCGAACCGCTGCAGTCAATGAATGAATTTTTAATTTTAATGCAGGCAAAAGACCGGAATAATTGTAAACAGCTGTGTTGGCGGAAGTATTTAAATCATTGCCTTTGCCTGAAGCATTACTGAGGTTTTGTTTTGAAAAAAATCCGGCACCTCCTGGAAGGCGGGGCGATTTTTCACCTGAACGGGTCGAACGTGGACCTTGGGGATGGATTTTCATGATATTGGCCCGGCAACCGGGTAAAAGCAAAAGACAAAATAGAAATTTTTAGGGGAAAACACAAGCAGATTACTGCGAATTTGCCGGTATTGTAAAACACCCGTTGAAAATGACCACCGGTGAAAATATTGCCTCATAACTCCTTGCCGATACTTAACTTAGAGCCTTCGAAGCCGGAAGGTAATAATTACCCCCCAAAAAAAATCTCATGAATAAGATTCTGGTCATCGGGGCATCAGGCATGCTGGGCAAGCCGGTAACACTTGAGCTTTTCAGGGCGGGATTTGAAGTATCGCTACTTGGCAGGGATACTGAAAAACTCAAAAAACTTTTTCCGAATTCCCTCGTAATAAAAGGAGATGTGTTTGATTCCGCCTCGCTACAACAGGCCATGCAGGGAAATGAAATTGTTTATCTGAATCTTAGTATCACTCAATCAGCAAAACCCGGTCAGCCGTTAACCGAAAGAGAAGGATTAAAAAATATAATTGCGGCTGCAAAAAATACCGGCATCCGCCGCATTGCTTTTCTTTCTTCGCTAATAAAAAATTACCAGGGCATGAACGGTTTTCAATGGTGGGCATTTGATATACGGCAACAGGCAGTGGACATGATTAAAACTTCGGGTTTGCTGTACAGCATTTTTTATCCATCCACCTTTATGGAAACCCTGGACAGGCAGATGCTGCAGGGCAACCGCATGATGCTGGCAGGTAAATCAGAAGCGCCAATGTGGTTTATTGCCGGCAAAGACTATGGCATGCAGGTGGCATGGGCTATGAAAAAGGCCGGGGATAATAACCAGGAATACATTGTGCAGGGTCCCGAACCATTTACATTTGCCGAAGCAGCAAAAGTTTTTTGTGAAAATTATAAAAGCCCGTTGAAAATAATGAAGGCGCCGCTGGCGCCGCTGAAACTCCTGGGCCTGCTGAACCAGCGCATGAATTATGTGTGGCATATTATGGAAGCCCTGAACAGGTATCCCGAAAAATTTGAAAGTAAAAAAACCTGGATCGAACTTGGTAAACCCACCATCACCTTGGCACAATATGCTGCATCACTAAAACCGTAGAATTATTTTACATGATAAAAACAAGTTTTACCCTGTTGCTGGTCCAGGCTGCTGTTTTTTTGTTTGCACAAAGCAGCAAAGAGCAGTACCTGCTGATTGGCACATACACTTCCGGCAACAGCGAAGGTGTGTATGTTTATAAATTCAACACTGAAACCGGCGAGAGCCGTTTTATCAGCACGGCAAAATCATCCAACCCCTCCTTTCTTGCAGTTTCGCCGGATAAAAAATTTGTATATGCTGTGAATGAAGATGATCCCGGAGCGGTTACATCGTTCTCATTTTATAAAGCCGATGGCAGGCTTAAGCAATTAAACCAGCAGCCATCCCATGGCAGGCATCCCTGCTATATCACAGTTGATAAAACCGGGAAATGGGTGATTGTGGGAAATTACAGCAGTGGAACAATAGCTGTGTACCCCGTACTGCAGGACGGCTCGCTGGGCAAAGCCACCGATACTGTGCTACATGAAGGCAGCAGTGTGAATACCGATCGGCAGGAGGCTGCTCATGTGCATGCCACTGTGCTGGGCAAAAACAATAAAACTTTGTATGTGCCCGACCTTGGCATGGATAAAGTGATGATTTATTCTTTTGACTGTAAAACCGGGAAACTGAAAGAGGCGGCCATGCCGTTTGTGATGACACAGGCAGGCGCAGGGCCCCGCCATCTCGATATTCATCCTAATGGAAAATTTGCCTACCTCATGGAAGAACTCACCGGCTCAGTTTCTGTTTATAAAATTGAAAAGGACGGCTATCTCAGCCTGCTGCAAAATATTTCCGGCCTGCCGCGTGATTTTATTGGGGATGTAGGCAGCGCCGATATTCATGTGTCGCCCGACGGGAAATTTTTATACTGCAGCAACCGCGGTGAAAGCAACACGATTGGAATTTTTAGTGTGAATGCGGCAACCGGTGAACTGAGCTGGGTAAATTATCAATCCACACTGGGTAAAAAGCCCCGCAATTTCAATTTCGATCCTGCCGGCAATTTTCTGCTGGTGGCCAACCAGGACAGCGAGGAGATTGTGATTTTTAAAATTGACCATAAAACAGGACTGCTCACCGATACCGGTAAAAGAGTTCCTGTGCCAAAACCGGTTTGCATAAAGTGGATTCCTGTTGAATAAATGTTATGATGGAAATCACACGTCATCATATTCAGGAAGCGCATAAAAGAGTAAAGCCTTTTATTCATCACACGCCGGTACTTACCAGCAGTACCATCAACCGGCTGGCCGGCGCTGAAGTGTTTTTCAAGTGTGAGAATTTCCAGAAAATCGGGGCTTTCAAAATCCGCGGAGCGATGAATGCAGTCTTATCACTGCCAAAGGAAAAACAGCAGCAGGGAATTGCCACTCATTCGTCCGGCAACCATGCGCAGGCCATTGCCTATGCGGCAAGAGAAATGGGAACAAAAGCTTTTATCGTAATGCCATCTACTTCGCCGCCGGTGAAAGTGGAAGCCGTTCGTGGGTATGGAGCCGAAATATTTTTTTGCGAGCCCAACCAGCAGGCAAGAGAAAATACTTTGCAGGAAGTAGTGGAAAAAACCGGCGCCGAATTCATACATCCTTACAACGATTACACTGTGATTACCGGTCAGGCTTCCTGCGCAAAGGAACTGGTTGAAGAGATTTCTTCACTCGACGCCATTTTTGCTCCGGTTGGCGGTGGCGGTTTGCTAAGTGGCACTTCCTTGAGTGCTCATTATTTTTCACCCGCCGCAGAAGTATATGCCGGCGAGCCCGAGGGCGCCGCCGATGCCGTGCTTTCTTTAAAAAGCGGCAAGATTGAAGCGGCACCCTATGTAAAAACCATTGCCGACGGACTGCTCACCACGCTTGGCGATAAAACCTTTCCCATCATCTGCCGGTTTGTAAAAGATATTTTTACGGTATGCGACGAAGAAATCATTGAAGCCATGCGACTGGTGTTTGAAAGAATGAAAATTGTGGTGGAGCCAAGCGGCGCCGTGCCATTGGCTGCTTTGCTGAAGAATAAAGAACAATTTACAGGCAAACGGGTCGGAATTATTTTCAGCGGCGGCAATGTGGAGCTGAAACGACTGGGGGAATGGTTTTGATAGTTGGGCCCGTTAAGTTTTCAATGACTTTTCCTTTCATTCAAATCATTTAACCTCCTTTTCGACTTATTAAACACATTTCTACCCTTATCTACTCCGCTTCTTCTTTTCTTTTGTTCTTCGGACGGTAAGTGAATAAATTCCCGGCACTCTTTACTGCAACAGCTCTCCATTTTTTCCCGGCATTCGTTGCACTGGATAAACAAAAGATGGCAGGCATCGTTGGCGCAGTTCACATGCGTGTCGGCCGGTTTGCCGCATTGGTGGCATTGCGAAATGATTTCATCGGTTACCCGCTCTCCCAGCCGCTGGTCAAACACAAAATTTTTTCCATGAAATTTCAGCGGCAGGCTTTTAGCTTTTGCCTGGTTTACGTAATGAATGATGCCGCCCTCAAGGTGAAAAACATTTTTAAAACCCCGGTGCTTCATGTAAGCCGATGCTTTCTCGCAGCGGATACCGCCGGTGCAGTACATAATAATGTTTTTTTCTTCATGGCCCTTCATCATCTCCACCGCCATGGGCAGTTGCTCGCGGAATGTATCGCTGGGAATTTCAATGGCGTTTTCAAAATGACCCACTTCGTACTCGTAATGATTGCGCATGTCAATCACAATGGTGGCCGGGTCATCAGTCAGCAGGTTGTACTGTTCCGCATTTACATACCAGCCCTTGTTGGCCATGTCAAATGTTGGGTCGGTAATGCCATCGGAAACAA
Source organism: uncultured Chitinophaga sp. (assembly GCA_964444975.1). Classification (GTDB taxonomy): domain Bacteria; phylum Bacteroidota; class Bacteroidia; order Chitinophagales; family Chitinophagaceae; genus VBAS01. The sequence continues at coordinate 14,096 of CAYUJD010000035.1, forward strand.
TTTTCGTTCGCACTTTTATATCCAGCACATAAAAACTTTTACCATCGTCATCCACGGCCAAATTCAGCCGCAACCCATCGAGCGGTTCAATGGAATAGAGATAAGTTTTGAATGCTTCAAAGTTTGCCGATGGCACGCTGATTTGTGCATTGATACCTTCATGCGCAACGTAAATGCGGCCCAGCACACCCATGGACGTCAGGTGCCGGTACAATTCATTTCTGAATAGCTGCGGCCCGTTAATTTTAAAATAACAGTAAAACGAAATGGTAGTTCGTGGTGTTGGGTCGTTTTTAATGCGTTCTTTCAGCGCCCGGCGGGAGACCCGGTTGTGAAGTGCTGCCATACTGTTTGAATTTTAATTCCGGCTTACAGAACCCCAATTGCAGGTTGGGCAAAATTCTAAAGCAGTGCAAAGATAAACACGGCGGCAGTAAATAAAAACCCGGTGTTGCAGAATTACCCATGGAAATTTCAGGTTAAGTTATGGCTAATTACAAATCCACTAAAACATAAAGAAACACCGAAATGAAACCAGGTTGTTCTTGAAAAAATTTTTATCTGTTTCCAATATCCCTTACCAGGCCGATGCGGAAATTGTTGTCAAATTTCTTTCCGTCTTTGTACGACCAGTAATAATCAATCCGGAAATTGATACCGGGAAATTTCAGCAGGTTTTCCAGCCCCACAAAAAACTCCAGGTAATCGGTGCGGTTGAAGTGAAACATATTGGCGCCGCTTACCAGGTACCAGTTCAGCCGGCGGAAGCCGGGGATTTTATTTGTAAGAAATCCATTGAAGTGATGCTCCACATGAGCCAGGGCATAAAATTTAGACGTATTGCTGAATTGATAAATCGGGAGAATCTGGAAACTGTTCAGGTAAGGTGTGGCCAGCCGCGAAATATTTCCGTTGAAATGCTGGAAATCGGGCACCTGCACCTTCTGGTTACCGATGAAACCACCCATGCCAATGCGGTAGTTAAATAAGCCAAGCAATTTTAAGCTCACAATATCGGTGAGAGAAAAGCGCCATTTGCTGTAGTCCACATCGCTGCCGGTAAATTCATCGAAAGAGCGGGTATAGCCCAGTGTCAGCGTGGGCCATTTAGAACCTATATTAATTTTCTGGCCGGGCAGTTCAATATACCTTGCGCCGGGTTGCCAGGTAATACCAAAATTCAGAATGAAGGCCTGGTGGCGCTGAATGTTATCATTCATCAGTTCGGTGGGGTAATTGGGCGTGTAGTCTCTTATTTTTCTTCCGGCAAATGAAAAGTCAGTAGTGTTTTCAAGCGGCCTCCTGTTTTGAAATTCAAACCCGGCGCTCCAGGTAAAGCCTTCGCCGATTCCTTTTGAAAAAGAGCCCTGCAGGTACCATGCTTCGTATAGTTTCAGCAGATTTCTTCGTCCCAGCAGCGAAGCGATGGTATTGCTGCGGACACTGATAGGGCTGCTGTTGTTGAACTGGAAAACACGTTTTCCGCCGGCAAGCTCAAGTGACGATACATATTTTTTACCAAAAACATAGGAAGCATTTATCCATGCATTGAAATGCTTATTGCTGAAACCATAACGCAAGGTAGGCGAAATGCTCAGCCTTCTTCTGCCAACAGTAGTGTCAAGTCTTTTTGTATAAGTGCCACCCAGGTTCATTACCAGCCCCTCCACAATATTAAAACTGAGCTGCTCGGTCAGCGAACGGAAACTATACGTTTCCCTCTTCTTTTCGCGGCTGAATGATTCGCCAAAGAGCAGCACGCCTGCCACTGACAGTTTATTTCGCTCCCGGTCCACCGAATCCAGATAGGTGGGATTCTTACTCACCTGCTCCAGGCTGTCTTTTTTCCTGTAATCCCTTATTTCCTCATCCAGCAGTTTCATAGGCCGGGCATCATCCCAGAAGCTTTCCGTTTTACGGTTGGCGCTGTCGGTATATTTCAAAACCGTATTATCAAAATACTTTTTCCCGAATACAGGATGCGGATCAAATTTTGAATACACATTTACAAAACTTCCGTAAGCGTCAATGCCGAAAATTTTTATGGCCGGGTAAATCACCTGGTTATGGATGACCCACAGGCTGTCGCTGTAAGGAACATAGATTTGCTCCAGCCGAAGCGTATCAAGAAACTCCATCTGTGATTCCTTGAGCAGTGTCAGCTTCACCGAATGAATGCGCCAGTCATTGTCGGTAATATTGATATGACCTGAGAACAACGGTTCAAATTTTCTTTTGGGAGTTACTTTGATGTTGTGTATCTGCCGGCCATCTTCAAAAAAGGCGCCTTCATATTTATACTTGTAAAAACTGAGTGCATTATCCGAAATGGGTGAAATAAACCCCCGCGGATTCAGGTTGTTGCCGATGCGGATATTATTATCATAGAGCGAATAAAACTGCGGGGCGGCCAGCCCGTAGCTGTCGCTGTTGCCGCTCACCCTTGAAGAATGCACTTCTACTTTCCTTTTATCCGGCTTTTGCAGTGAGTAGGTGGAAATGGTTTCCGATAAATAAATAATCCGGTTTTTCGTGGTATCGCCGTCTTCAAAATCCACTTTTTGGCCCATTATTTTTTTGGGATAATCACGCAGGCGCAACTGGCCTTTTGTATACACTTCGCAGGTAAATTCTTTCAGTTGCTCCTGGTAAATGGGTCGCATGCGGATGGCATTACGGATTATTTCATTGGCAGGATTCTGCCCGGATCGGACGATCACTTCCTGCATGGTAAAGTCAACAAGGCTGAGCTGGAAGTCAAGCGTGATATCCGCATCGGTCACCGTGATGTTTCTTACATCTCGTTTATAACCTACGTGCTGGGCAATGAGTGTGTAGCTGCCGGGTGATAGATTAAGAAAATATTTTCCTTCGCTGTTGCAGGCCGTGCCGCCGGTTCTGCCTTTGATAAGTATGGATGCATTGGGCAGGGCATTTCCCTTATCGTCCCTGACCACACCCGATACTCTTTGCGAAAAAGCACAAGCAGATGCCATGAAAAACAGCAGGTAAAAGAAATATATTTTCATAGTCCCGATGTAAAAACGAACAGTTTCCGGTTTGTAGTTTGCAAGATTATGTGAATAGCCGTTGTCATAATGATTTCAATTTTGAAGTTCTCAGGTAGCTGCCGCTCATGGCGGCAAAACCGGCCACCAGTCCGCCTGCAATGCCTGTCACTATAATTAATAAAAATGATGAGCCGCCCAGCGGCAAAAGCCCGGCAATTTTTGATGAAAGAATTCCTTCATTTTTTACATCAATCCAGAAGGCCAGCACACCCCACAGTATAAATAAACCAAGGAAGCTTGAAAAAAAAGCTTTAGCCCCTTTCTGATGAACGAGCACGGCCACTAAAAACGAAACGACGGCAAAAAACCACCAGAACGGAACATAAATTCCGGCAACAAAACTTAAGAGAGCAGTTAAAACTGTGGCGGTAAAAAATTTCATAACATTAATTTACTGACAGGCTCAGAATATTATTTGAAATTTTTATGATAAGGCAAACAGGCATATTTTTTATTTCGCCCTTATTCAAAAGTCATTTTCCACTTCACTCTTGCGTCTGTTTTATCCCCATTGTGCATAAGCCAAAGACTGTAATATTTTCCGGTGGCCCAATGGTCCACAAACGAATCGTAGTACTGGCTGCCGGGGTTTCCGCTCTGCCCGCCGGGATATACAGCGAAAGCTTCTATTTTATCCGTCAGGTGAACAATCATTCTCCAGCTGGGGCCGTGGCTGTGCTGTGTGGCATTTACAATGTGTTTTCCCCCGCCAATCGGAAGGCCGGTTCTTGCAAAGGGCATTACGGCATTGCGCATCAAATGGTAAATAGTTGTGTTTTTGAATTTACCCCATTCCAGCTTGTTTTCTTTTTCCAATTTTACCAGTTCCGGTGCTGCATGCTGCAAAGCCACCGTTACTGCATCGGCTATGGTTTCTTTTTGCGGCGTGGAAATATTGTCAACATATTTAAATGCACTGTCGCGGAGCAGGGCTTCCACCAGCGTTCTCTCCGACGGCAGAATGCCGGGGGCATTGGCAAATTCATCATTCCATACAAAAGCTTCAAGGCTGTCGAACCAGGTTTGATAAACCGTTGATCCTTTTTCTTTATAATCATTTTTCAGGTTCCAGATTTTTACCAGTTCCAGCATTTTCTTTTCATCTTCACCCAGGCGGCTTTCATCAATGTATTTTATAAGCAGGGGTCGCAACATGGATGCCGGGGCATTAAAGTTTTCTTGTTGAAGGTTCATCATGTCCTCCACAGTCACATCCTGCATTTCGCTGAGTTTTTTATTGATGGTGTAGCCGCGGTACAGGTCGTAAGTACCGGGAATAAAATACGGGTAAGCGCTGTCGGCTGGCCGCTGGTTGGCGCTGCTTACAAATCCTCTTTCAGGGTTTATTGCATGCGGATTTTCGTCTCTTGGGATGTAGCCCTGCCACATATAGCTGCTGTCGAAGCCGGGCATGACATATACACCCTGCCGCTCCCACAGAGCCGGCAAGCGGCCCTGCTGCCAGATGGCAATATCGCCTTTTGCCGAAGCAAAAATCATATTCTGCGCCGGGCTGGCGAAATACTGGATGGCATGATAATAGTCCTCATAGTTTTTTGCCCGGTCCAGATAGTACCACATCAGCAGTTCGTTGGATGCATCATGCGCCGCCCAGCGTACAGCAAGATTTTTTTCTTTTAAAGAATTTGTATCAGCCGGAAAACTTTTATCATACATCACAGGGCCAAAAACGGTGTAGGCAATCGTGTCATAAACCGGGGCTTTACCCCTCACCTTAATTGTATCAATTTTTATGCGGCTTTCTTTCCACGCACTGTCAAACCAGTATTGTTGTTTGTTGTCATCTTTGAACCTGATTTCATAATAGTCTCTTACATCACGCTGCGAATTGGTAAAGCCGAAGGCAATGCTGTCGTTAAAGCCAATGACAATGCCGGGAATGCCGGGAAAACTTACACCGTAAGCATTCATGGTGGGGGTGCTCATCTGCATTTCGTACCAGATAGAAGGCAGCGATAATTCAAGATGAGGATCGTTGCAAAGGATGGGCGCCCCGCTTTGCGTTTTACTGCCTGCCACAGCCCAGTTATTGCTTCCATTGTCAGCATGGGGCCTGTACAAATCAGCATAGCGAACCGTATCTTTTTTACCCAGGTAAACTGAATCAGCTGTTACCGGTTTTACAGGTACTATGGATGGCGTGGGAAAAACAGTTCCTCCCGGCACAATAGGGCTCAACGAATCGGGTATTTGGGGAAAAAGAACCTGCAATTCTTCATCGCTGAAAAAACTGTGTGCATTGCTGAGGGGCAGGTCATCAACCGAACCGGCCAGCGTTTCGGTCATTTGTTTTATAAACAAAGCAGTTTTCAAATTTGTCCACGGTTCGGGTTTGTAAGCGAGAAGCTTGTATTCTACCGGCAGCTGGCTTTCTTTTAAAGTACTGATATAGGCATTTACCCCGGCCGTATAATTATCTACGGCCGATTTTGTCAATGGATTTGCTTCCACTTCTTTCAGCAAATTTTCAGCGGCATACAGCATTCCCAGTCTTCGCTTGGCCCGGTCGTAATTAACCGCCCTCTCCCCGATAATTTCACTTACCCTGCCAGCTGCAGCGTGGGTTTGAAACTCCATTTGCCAGAGCCTGAATTTTGCATGCAGCCACCCCTGCACAAAGCAGGCATCACCATCATCACCGGCAAACACATGGGGCACCAGCCTGTCGTCAAAAAAAACTTCGGCTTTTCCTTTCAGGCCATCCAGTTTTATTTCTGCATTAAAATCCTGATCGGCAGGCTCGGCGTTTTGCCAAACACCAAATTGAGGGCTCAGGAACTTGCCCATCGGGGGAATGCTGCCCCATTTTTTATCCAGAACAAAAATCAACCCGCCGGTAAGGATTGCCGAAACAAGGAAGGGTGTAATTCGCATGGTTGTTTTAAATATTCCGGGAAAGTAATAAAAAACAGGCAATTCAATAAAGTTGATAAGAATCATTACAACCGGAAAGAAATATCAGTAATTTTAAGAAACCAACTGTATTACTTCAGTTCTTTATTTACTCACCTCAACTGTTTATTATGAAACATCAATTCTTTCCGGTAATAGTGATTGCAGGGGGTTTGATGCTTTCCTGCAATCAAAAAGAATCAACCGGCATGTCCGATACAAACACTACCACAGCTTCCGCACCCCTGATCATACCCGAATCTCCCGACACATTACTGGCTAACGGCCGGCGGAATATTTTTCTTGTAAGCCGCCGGGAACTGCCCGGGTTGTTTGTGGAAAGGGCCATCTTTCCGTCAGGTTATAAATCAAACCCTCATACCCACCCGGGTGATTTGAATATTACAGTTATATCCGGGTCATTCAACCTGGTGTTTAGCAGCGACCCCGACTCTACTGCTATTGCCAAAGTGTATGGTCCCGGAAGCTTTATAATTATACCGGCTCAACAGCCGCATTTCGAGTGGTTCACCGAGCGAACCGTGATGGATATTACCGGCATAGGGCCACTGAAAACAGTGAATATTCCCATTGTGCATTCTTCTCATTAATGTATGCACACGTTCCTTTTTTTCTGCAACACCCAGTCCTGAATTTTATGGGGTATGACAAGTTTATTCTTTAACCTAAAACCAACTGCAAATGAAAACAGTTACACTTGTTGCCATCATTGCCATGGCGCTCGACACAGTGGCGAGCCTGTACTGGCAATTAGTAGATTTCCGGGCTTTGGAATATAATGAATTACTTGCCCGGCTTATCAGGCCACTTTATCTTTTATCTAACATCGGTTTACTGGTGTTCTTTATTTACTTATACCAGAAACAATCAAAAAATTAAGCTTATGAGCAACGACATCAACGAAGCCCTGGGAATTTCTCCCAACCCGCAACAACCCGGCGGCAATGCAAAACCGGATAAATATGATTACCTGAAAAAGCTCGCCGGCATCATCGCTATTTTAGGATGGGTTACCGGCGGACTCATTTTAATTGCCGGTATCGGCCTGGCTTCAGCCGCATCCAGCCGGTATGGTGGTTCTGGCGGTATGTCAGCAGTTGTAATTCTGCTTTATATGTATGCAGCCTTATTAATTGTGATTGGTATGCTGGCCCAGGCCGGAATAATGAAAGTTTTAATAGACATCGAACAAAACACCAGGAAATAATTACTCCCGTAGTGAAATGAATTTTATTAATTTCATTTCAAAATAAGACCATGGGATTTATCATTTTTCTTGTTGTTCTCGGCATGCTTGTCACCTGGACGGTCATTCTTTTCAACCGGTTGGTGAGCCTGCGCAACAGGCGGGAAACGGCCTTTGCCGATATGGATGTGCGGCTTCGCTTGCGCCACGACCTGGTGCCGCAACTGGTGGAAACGGTGAAAGGATATGCAGGACATGAAAGAGAAACACTGACAAAAGTAACCGAAGCCCGGTCGGCTGCTACTGCTGCCAAAACCATTGATGATAAAATTGAAGCCGAAAAAAAACTATCCGCCGCTCTGCAGGGGCTGAATGTGCAACTGGAAGCATATCCTGATTTGAAAGCCAATCAGAATTTTCTTCAGCTGCAGCAGAAGCTGGATGAAATTGAAAACCGCCTGGCTGCTTCACGCAATCAGTTCAACAGCGCCACCTTGAACTATAATAATGCCGTGGAAACTTTTCCTTCAAACCTGCTTGCAATTAATTTTGGTTTTCGCCGGGCAGTGATGTTTGATTTGGGTGTAGCCAGAAGAGAGTTGATGGAAGAACCGCCGAAAGTGAAATTTTAGAAACCGGATAACTGATGTTTGAAGTCTGATGTCGGATGTATGATGTAGGATGTCGGATGTCGTATTTTATTTTCTGACTACTGAATCCTGAATCCTGTGTTCTGACTTCTGACTTCCGGCCTCACTTCTTTCCTTCAATCATCGGAACAAAAGAAAAATGGTCGAACACTTCTTCTTTAATAGAGTTATTTTCCAGCTTGGTGATGCGGCGCATCTGCTGTACTTCGCCGGCGCCAAGCGGCAGCACCAGCATGCCGCCGGGCTTTAGCTGCTCAATAAGCTTTGGCGGAATTTCAGGAGCGGCGGCAGTGATGAGTATTTTGTCAAATGGGGCAAAGGTGGGAAGGCCCTCATACCCGTCGCCATAAAAAAATTTAATACCCGGGTATTTTTTCAGGTAGTAAAATTCTTTGTTGCTGTCAAATAATTTTTTTTGCCGTTCGATGGTAAAAACCTGCACCCCCAGCTCGGCCAGCACACAGGCCTGGTAGCCGCTGCCGGTTCCAATCTCCAGCACTTTTTCAAACGGCTTTATCTGCAAAAGCTGCGTCTGGTAAGCTACGGTGTAAGGTTGCGAAATAGTTTGTCCTTCGCCAATGGGAAAGGCACGGTCTTCGTAAGCCACATCATCAAATGCCGAGTCGAGAAAAAAATGCCGGGGAATTTTATTGATGGCTTCCAGCAGCTTTTCATCAGTTATGCCCTTGCTGCGAATGCCATCCACCAGTTTTTTGCGCAGTCCTTTGTGGCGGTAAGTATCTTCTGTCGGTCGCATAATCGGTGTGCAATTTAGGGCTAAGTGTTTAAAAGAGAAAAGGAGAAAAAGTGGAGGTGGATGCTGAAGTCGGAAGTCGGAAGTCCGAAGCAGGAAGTAGGAAGTCAGGAGTCGGACATCTGATCATTCCTTCATCCTTCTTCATTCCCTGTTCCGTGTTCTGTATTCTCTTCCTTTATTCCTCGTTCAATATTCTTTCGTACTTTTCAAAAAAAATTGCTGTCTATGAATAATGTGCTCACCGATGCGGAAGTAAATGCCTTTCGCCGGGACGGCTATGTTATCCGGTATAAATTTTTCAGCCACGAAGAAATTGATAAACTGTACGGGCTGGCTGTTGGTGATGTTGTGATGAAAGAAAATGCACTTGACCTGAACGACCAGAGCGGCCGCAAAACAAAACTCACACTCTGGTTTACGCCCGGCAACGACACATACAGCCTGATGCTGCGCAGCGAAAGGATGGTAAAATCAGTTGCCCGGTTACTCGACAGTGAAAGCCCTGTTTGTCATTTTCATACCAAGCTGATGCAAAAAGAACCGCGGGTGGGCGGCGCCTGGGAATGGCACCAGGATTATGGGTACTGGTATAAAAACCAATTCCTGTTTCCCGACCAGCTGGTAAGTGTAATGATTGCACTGACTGAGGCAACTAAAGAAAACGGCTGCCTGCAGGTAATCAAAGGCTCGCATAAACTGGGCAGGGTAAATCACGGTTTTGCCGGCGAGCAGGTGGGCGCCGATACGGTGATGGTAAACCATTGCCTGGAAACAATGGAACAAGTGTATGTGGAGCTGCAACCCGGTGATGCCCTGTTTTTTCATAGCAATCTTCTGCACCGCAGCGAAGCAAATTTGAGTGACAAACCACGCTGGTCAATTATTTCCTGTTACAATTCGCATTCCAACCCCGCCTACAACGATGATTCGGTCTCGTGGCGGCAGCCGGTGCAAATGGTGCCCGATGATGCTTTGCTGAAAGCAGAAACCACCGGCGCTTCGGCGAGCGGCGATTTTCTTAAAAAAGAAAAAGACCCGGCGCTGAAAGAAACCGGCTGGGAAAATGAAGTAAAAACAAACTAATAAATAAAACGACTATGAAACGTATCGCCATGCTTGGCTCCGGATTTATCGGCAGGTTTTATGCTGATTCGCTGCAGGGTTATCGCAGCAAAGACAAAATTGTCAGTGTGTACTCCCGCCGCGAAGAATCGGCAAAAAAATTTGCGAAAGATTACAATTGCGAACACTGGACAACGATTATGGAAGAGGCCATAGCGCATCCGGATGTGGATGTGGTTTGCATTTCGCTGCCCAACAACCTGCACGAGCCTGCTGTCATGCTTTGCTGCAAACACAAAAAAGCTGTCATCACTACCAAACCGCTTGGTCGCAACGGTGAGGAAGCCAAACGCATGCTGGAAGCAGTGGAGAACGCCGGCATCTTCAACGGTTATCTTGAAGACCTCGTTTATACTCCCAAATTTTTAAAAGCCTACGAAAGTGTAAGGAAAGGAGCCTTGGGCAGAATATTGTGGGCTAAATCGAGGGAAACTCATCCCGGCCCGCACAGCGACTGGTTCTGGGACATGGATCAGGCAGGTGGCGGATGCATTCTCGACCTCGGCTGTCATTGCGTGGAAATAACAAGAAGCTATATCGGGAAAGATATACGGCCAGTGGAAGTAATGTGCTGGGCCGACACGCAGGTGAAACCGATTGAAGCGGAAGACCATGCCATCGGGTTGGTAAAATATGAGAACGGCGCCATCGGCCAGTTTGAAGTAAGCTGGACCTTCCGCGGCGGACTGGATTTGCGTGATGAAGTAATGGGAACCGAAGGAACCATCTGGATAAACAGTTTTTTGCGAACAGGATTTGAAATTTTCACTACCGGCAAAGGAGCAGATTATGTGGCGGAAAAAGCAGAAAGCAACACAGGATGGCTCTTTCCTGTAGGCGATGAACTGAACGAGCTTGGCTATAACCACATGTTCATGGATATGTTCAATTCGATGGAACAGGGCCGTCAGCCGAAAGAAACTTTTTATGACGGCTATGTAGTGAACTGTATCCTGGATGCCGCTTATCATTCTGCCAGATCAAAGCAATGGGAACCGGTAAAACTCGATACCTGGAGAGGTAAAACCGGTGTGACGAAGGAAAGTCATTTGACAGAGTACGATGCAGAAAACTTTTTAGTGAAAGAAGAAGTAACGCACTACGGTGCTAAAAAAGTGATTTTGAAAAACAAAAAATCAGGGAAGATTACGGAAAAGGTGCTTGACTGACTAATAAGTCCAAAAGTTTCCAGGGGTTTAAATGGTTTAAAAAGTACAATGGTTAATTGTGCTAAAAACCTCTGAAACCTATTAAACTCCTTAAATCTCTGAATTTTTTTAAACAGCAAACCATGGAACAAGCCGTTTCTTTTGCAGGCAGCATTCCTGCCAGTTATGAACGTTATCTCGGTCCATTTTTATTTGAGCCTTATGCACTCGACCTTGTTGCACGGCTGCAGGATAATAAATACAATGACATACTGGAGATAGCCTGCGGCACCGGGCGGGTGACAGCGCACTTGGCAACATCGCTAAAGCTTGATTCCCTTACCGCCACTGACTTAAACCCGGACATGATTGAAATGGCCAGGAAGATTGTGACCGATAATCACATTAAGTGGATGACAGCCGATGCACTTGAACTTCCTTTTGCCGACAACTCTTTTGATTTGACAGTAATCCAGTTTGGCGTGATGTTTTTTCCTGATAAAGAAAAAGGATTGAGTGAAGCTTACCGTGTTTTGCGGCCAGGCGGTAAGCTGATTTATAATACATGGGATAAAGTAGAAAACAATCCTGCCATTCACGAAGGCCGGAAGATTATTGAAAGTTATTTTGGCGACAACCCGCCGGTGTTTTACAACATTCCGTTTTCAATGTTTGAAGAAAAAGAATTGAAAACTCTTACCGGCAGCGCCGGGTTTAAAGATGTAAAAGTTACCCTGGTAAAAAAAGAAGGAATCAGTGCTTCCGCCGCCGACCTGGCTACCGGCATGGTGGAGGGTAACCCCATTTACCTTTCTATCTGCGAAAGAGACCCAGCGCTGGTAAAACCGATTGAAGAGCATGTGCAGCGTATGCTGGCAGAAAAGTTTGGTGAACGGCCATTGAAAAGTCCGTTGCAGGCGTGGGTAATTGAGGGGATTAAGTGAAAAGTAAAAAGTCAAAAGTCAAAAAAGTTGAAAATTTTCAATGTCTCAATTCTCGTTCTGCTGCTGACAGCCTGCACATCTTCAGAAAAGAAATATACTACCTGGGAGGTTTATCACGGCAGCAATGAAAACATTCACTATTCTTCATTAACTCAAATTGACACCAGTAATGTAAGCCAGTTGCAGCCTGCCTGGATTTTCAATACCGGCGATGCGGACACGGCAAAGTTTTCGCAGATACAATGCAATCCCATTATCATTGACACGGTGATGTACGTCACCTCCCCCACCCTTCGGCTGTTTGCCCTGCATGCAGGCACGGGCAGAAAAATCTGGGAGTTTAATCCTGACTCAGTTTTCCGCAACAGGGAGTTTTATCATTTTATACTGAACAATAACCGCGGAGTCACGTATTGGACGGATGCCCGCCCGGATGACCAGGTCGGACGGGGTAAAGATGACAAGCGGATTTTTTTTGTTGCCAGTTCTTACCTGCACTGCATTGATGCAACCAATGGCCAATTAATAAAGAGTTTTGGCGACAGCGGGCTGGTGGATCTGCACAAAGACCTCGGCCCTGAAGTACAGGATATGTTCATCACCGCTACTGCCCCCGGCATTATTTACAAAGACCTCTACATTCTCGGTTCAAGAGTGGATGAAGCCGCCGCAGCGGCGCCGGGGCATATCCGTGCTTATGATGTGCGCACAGGCAAGCTGCGCTGGATATTTCATACCATCCCCCAGCCGGGCGAAGAGGGTTATGAAACTTGGGATGATAAAGAAGCCTGGAAGAACATTGGCGGCGCCAATTGCTGGTCAGGGTTTAGTCTCGATGAAGAAAAAGGAATTCTTTTTGCACCGACAGGTTCTGCTTCCTATGATTTTTATGGCGGCAAAAGAACCGGTAATAATCTTTTTGCCAACTGTGTGATTGCCCTGGATGCTAACACCGGAAAACGAATCTGGCATTTTCAAACCGTGCACCACGACGTGTGGGACCGGGATGTGCCTACCCCGCCAGCATTGGTTACAATAAAAAAAGACGGCAGGAACATTGAAGCAATTGCACAGCCCACCAAGTCGGGTTTTATTTTTTTATTTGAAAGAACAACGGGGAAACCGCTTTATCCAATCGATGAAAGACCGGTACCGGTAGAGACAGATTTAACCGGTGAAAAACTTTCACCCACCCAGCCTTACCCCACATTTCACCGGCCATTTGTGCGGCAGCAGATGACGGAAAGTGATTTGAACACTCTTGTTCCCGATTCATCGTACCAGGATATAAAAGCAAAACTGGCTTCTTGTAAAACCGGGCACATGTTTAATCCGCCTTCAAAGCAGGGTACGGTTATCCTGCCCGGCTTTGATGGCGGCGCCGAATGGGGTGGCCCTGCTTTTGACCCGGAAACGGGAATTCTTTATATAAATGCCAATGAAATGCCCTGGGTGCTTACGATGGTGGATGTAAAAGATAAACCGCTAAAAGCTGAAACCAATTTTGACGCCGGCCAACGCTTGTACAAGAAATCCTGCATGACCTGCCACGACGAACAGATGCAGGGCAGCGGAAACAATCCGCCATTGGTCGAAGCTGAAAAAAAATATTCCGTCGATCAGTTTATTCAGCTTATTACCACCGGCCGCAGAATGATGCCGGCCAATAATCAATTGAACGATGCGGAGAAAAAAGCGATTGCTTCCTTTGTACTCAACCTGAAAAATGAACAAAAGAAAAAATTTACCGGCCCGCCGGGAAAAGAAAATCCTTATCACATAATGCCATACACCTCCACCGGCTACAATAAATTTTTAACCAAAGAAGGTTATCCGGCTTTGTCGCCGCCATGGGGCACCCTCAATGCAATTGATCTCAATACGGGTGAACTGGT
>CAYUJD010000035.1:27902-35150 GCA_964444975.1 uncultured Chitinophaga sp.
TGTCGCCGCCATGGGGCACCCTCAATGCAATTGATCTCAATACGGGTGAACTGGTCTGGAAAAATCCGCTGGGTGAATACCCGGAACTGAAAGCAAAAGGCATTCCGCCAACCGGTACTGAAAACTACGGCGGCCCGGTGGTGACAGCCGGCGGATTGCTGTTCATTGCCGCAGCAAGAGATGGAAAGTTCAGGGCCTACAATAAACTTACCGGCAAACTTTTGTGGGAATACGATTTGCCTGCACCGGGTTTTGCCACGCCTGCCGTTTATGAGTTAAACGGCAAACAATACATCGTGATAGCCTGCGGCGGCGGCAAGCTGAAAACAAAATCAGGTGATGCGTATGTGGCCTTTGCATTACCTGAGAAAAAATGATTGGATGATAACTGGCAGAAATTCCCGGCCGCATTGAAAAAGTTATCAGGAATAAAAATCCGACTTCTTTTTTCTCCTGAAAAAAATGACCAGCAAGGCATACACAATCAATGCAACCACAAGGGAAAAGTAAACTGAAGTATCAGTAATTCCACGCCGGCTACGCAGCAGCAACTGGTCAATGACATTAAAACACACGACAGCCAGCAAGACGATCATTATCCGGGTGCGTTCAGACATAAAAAATTATTTTAGTTTCATATCTGAAATAATACGCTCTATTTGCTGTTCCAATTTACCGTTTATTGTGTCAAAATCAGAAGCACTTTCCAGCTTTGTATGCACACTGAAGTAAAACTTTATCTTCGGTTCCGTGCCGCTGGGCCTGGCGCTTATCTTGCTTCCGTCGGCCAGTATAAACTGCAGTACATTCGATTTGGGAAGTTTTATCTCCCACTCCTCTCCCGTCATCAGGTTTTTACCTTTTCTTGTTTCATAGTCGAGCAGTTGCACCACATCGGAGCCGGCGATTGACCTGGGAGGATTGTTGCGGTAGCCGGCCATCATTTCGGCAATCTGCTGCTGCCCGTCCATTCCCTTTTTGGTAATGGAGATCAGGTGTTCTTTATAAAAACCATACTGCACATACAGATCAATCAGTTTTTCAAACAAACTCCGGCCTTTGTTTTTTTCATAGGCTGCCATTTCGCACAGCAGCGCTACGGCGCTGATAGCATCTTTATCCCTCACTTTGTCGCCAATCATCAGGCCATAGCTTTCTTCGCCGCCTACCACATAATTTTCTTTTCCTTCTTTTTCCCGTATCAGTTCCGCAATCCATTTGAAGCCGGTGAGCACATTGTAACAATGGATATTATTCTGCCGGGCAATTTCATCAATCACATCAGTGGTCACAATTGTTTTTACCACCATATCATTGGGCCGGGCAAGACCTTTGGCCTTTCTTGACTCAATCATGTAGTTGAAAGCAAGCACGGCTGTCTGGTTGCCATTTACCAGCACCCAGTTGCCTTTGTGATCTTTCACGCCTATTCCCACCCGGTCGCTGTCGGGGTCGGTGCCAAGCAGAATATCGGCATCCAGTTCTTTTGCTTTCTTCAATCCAATGCTCATCGCTTCGCTTTCTTCCGGGTTCGGATACACCACCGTGGGAAAATCGCCGCTCACATTACTTTGCTCTTCCACGATGTGTACATTGGTAAACCCGAACCGATCCAGCACCTGCGGCACCAGGGTGATGCCCGTACCGTGTATCGGCGTATAAACAATCTTCAGGTCATGCTGCTTTTCGATGACTTCAGGATACACACTCAGGCTTTTCACCATTTCAATATAAGCTTCGTCCATTTCTTTACCGATAATGCTGATATTGGCTTCGCCGCCGCTCCATTTTACATCATCCACCGAAGCGATTTTCTCCACTTCCTTAATCACATTTTTATCATGCGGCGGCACCAGTTGCCCGCCGTCGTTCCAGTACGCTTTATAACCGTTGTACTCTTTCGGGTTGTGCGATGCAGTACACACCACGCCGCCCTGGCAACCGAAATGGCGAATGGCAAACGAAAGTTCCGGCGTGGGGCGCAGGCTTTCAAACAAAAAAACTTTGATGCCGTTGGCGGCAAAAACATGCGCAGTGGTTTCGGCAAAAAAGCGGCTGTTGTTGCGGCAGTCATGCGCTATAGCTACCCGAACCGGTCCGCCGGGGTAAGTCTTCAGCAGGTAATTGGCAAAGCCCTGCGTGGCCATGCCCACCGTGTATTTGTTCATACGGTTGGTGCCCACACCCATGATGCCCCGCAGCCCGCCCGTGCCAAATTCGAGATTGCGGTAAAAAGCATCGGCCAGTTCCCTGGGATTTTCTTCCTGTAATTTTTTCAACGCTGTCTTGGTTGCTTCGTCAAAATTCCCGGTCAGCCAGCTGGCTGCTTTTTGTTCTATCACTGCTTTCATGTATTGTCGGTTTTTGTGCCGGAAAGTTATTGATTTTTGTCTTTATTAACCGGTTCAACCAATGAGATGTATTTTTGTTTTATGAAGTCAGCTCCTGTGCAAAGTTCAGCGTCCCTTGCGTCGCACACTTGTACTGTGTTAATTCTGTTCATCTTTTTTTTCGCATTGTTTCCGGCTGCCCATGCCCAGGATTCCGCATCAACATTTCACACAAATAAAAGTTTGAAGCAAAAAAGAGTTCCCCTCATCACCGCAGTCAATGTAGCCGGCTACGGTACTTCGCTGGTTATTTTCAATAACACCTGGTATAAAAATTATCCCCGTACTTCCTTCCATACTTTCAACGACAGCAGGGAATGGCTGCAAATGGATAAAGTGGGCCATGCATGGGCGGCTTACAACACGGGACGTGCCACCACCGCCATGTGGCAATGGGCCGGGCTCAATAACAGCAAAGCAACTCTTATCGGCGGGTTGAGCGGTACGGTATATCTCTCTGTCATTGAAATACTCGACGGCTTTTCTGAAAAATGGGGATGGAGCTGGGCCGATATGGGGGCCAATCTTTTTGGTTCGGGTTTATTCATCAGCCAGCAGCTTGTATGGGAAGAACAGCGCATCCAGTTCAAATTTTCATTTCATAAAAAAAATTATGGCGACCGGCAATTGAATGACCGCTCGGATGATTTATTTGGCAGCGGCTGGACGGAACGGATGCTGAAAGACTACAACGGCCAGACCTACTGGCTCAGCGCCAACCTGAAATCATTTTTTCCCGAAAGCAATTTACCCGCATGGCTGAATGTGGCCGTAGGCTATGGCGCCGAGGGCCTGTTTGGCGGTTTTGAAAACAAGTGGGAAGACGGCGACCCGGGTTTTCCTGTCAATAGAACTGATATAAAAAGATACCGGCAATGGTATCTTGCTCCCGACATTGACTTCAGTAAAATCAAAACAAGCAGGAAAGCTGTGAAAGTGTTGCTTGATTTTTTAAACGCATTCAAATTTCCGGCACCGGCTATTGAATTAGCAAAGGGCCGTCTTAAAGTAAATGCCATTCAGTTTTAATAATCAGTAATCGGTAATCAGTAATCAATTATTATTTATTACTGGAGGTAGGCGCCTGCTATCTGTTCGCCGGCAACCTCCACGTAAATATGTTCCTGCAATGTAGTGGCTACGGACAGCCCCACATAATCCGAGCGGACAGGAAAACCGGTATGCGTTCTTTCCACCAGCACCAGCGTCTGGATTTTTTTAGGATGAAAATCAAGAAAGGGCTTTAAAGCATACAGCAGTGTGCGGCCGCTGTTGCTTACATCATCTGTCACTATAATTACTTTATCGTTGAAATCAATCTTTTTACTCAGCACCACCTCGCCGGGTTTTTTTTTATCAAGTGTGATGGTGATAAGCTCCGTTTTCAGCGAAGAAATTCCAGTGAGTATTTGCTGAATGACCCTTGCTACCACGCTGCCGTTTTCGCGGATGCCGGCCAGTATAATTTCCTTTTCATCAAAATTATTTTCAAAGATTTCATACGCCATGCGGCGCAGCTTTTTTTCAGCTACTTCTTTGCTAAGGATATAATTCTTTTGGGGGGCCATAACAATTCATCAATCTAACCATCAAACCATCCAAAACCTTTAATTTAGCAAATGTAACAGATTACCCATGCAAATTCTTCAGCAGGTTTTATTTGTTCTTCTGTCCATTGTTGCTGTCTGGCTTTTTACAAAAAAGGTAAAGGAGATTCGCCGTAATATTTTACTGGGCAGAAACGAAGACTTCAGCAACAATAAAACGCAGCGCTGGCGCAATGTGCTGTTGCTGGCCTTTGGGCAAAAGAAAATGTTTCGCAACCCGCTGGTGGCCGTGCTGCATTTTTTTGTATATGCCGGTTTCATCATCATCAATATTGAAGTGCTGGAGATAGTGCTGGATGGGATATTCGGTACGCACCGGTTGTTTGCCAAACCTCTCGGCAGTTTTTATACTTTTCTCATCAATGCGTTTGAAGTGCTGGCGGTGCTGGTCATCATTGCCTGCGCTGTTTTTCTTATCCGCCGTAATATTATCAGGCTGAAACGATTTATCAGTCACGACCTCGACGGCTGGCCCCGCAGCGATGCCAACTATATTCTTATTACGGAAATTCTGCTGATGAGTTTTTTCCTTTTGCTGAATGCCAGCGACAGGGCTTTGCAGTTGCAGGCAAATGTACATTATACTGATACGGGTGATTTCCTGGTCAGCGGATTTTTTTCTTCCTATTTAAGCCCGGCTCCGTCCTCCACCTTGATCGGTCTCGAACGGGGCGCCTGGTGGCTTCATATTGCCGGCATTTATGCTTTTCTGAATTACCTGCCGTACTCAAAGCATCTGCACATCATCCTTGCATTTCCCAATGCTTATTATGCCCGGCTGCAGCCACCGGGTGAAATGAAAAACATGCCCGCGGTGCAGAAAGAAGTTTTATATGCCATGCAACCCGAACTGGCGCCTGCCGGCGCTGCACCACCGGCAAACTTCGGCGCCAAAGATGTGTTTGATTTAAGCTGGCGAAACCTGCTTGACGCCTACAGCTGTACCGAATGCGGCCGTTGCACTGCCGCCTGCCCGGCCAGTCAAACCGGCAAGCTGCTCTCGCCAAGAAAAATAATTATGGATACACGGGACCGGCTGGAAGAAGTGGGTAAAAACATCAACAGGAACGGTCAGTATATTGATGATGGCAGAAAGCTGCTTCATGACTACATCAGCGTGGAAGAACTGCGTGCCTGCACCACCTGCCATGCCTGCGTGGAGGAATGCCCGGTCAGCATTTCACCGCTTGAAATCATACTCGAGCTCCGCCGTTCGCTGGTGATGGAAGAAAGCAATGCCCCGCAGGAATGGAACGCCATGTTCAGCAACGTGGAAAATAATTTTGCCCCGTGGAAGTTTGCACCGGATGAAAGGGACAAGTGGGCGGAGGAAATGAAATAATCAATGTTTAATAATTTTATTTATTGATTTTTTTTACAACTTGTTGTTACTTTGCTTGCCGCCACTCTTTGAATTATTACAGCTATGGATTTATTTAACCGGCAAACGCGGTATTATTTTTTGTCTTTTCTGAAGCATGATTTTAAAGCAAGCATTACTGTATTTTTTGTTGCCCTTCCCCTTTGTCTTGGTATTTCACTGGCTTCCAATGCTCCGCTCTATTCGGGTTTGATTGCCGGTATTCTCGGCGGTATTGTAGTCGGCGTCATCAGCGGTTCTCACATGAGCGTAAGCGGACCTGCAGCGGGTCTTACAGCTATCAGTGCCGGGGCCATCACCGAACTGGGCAGCGTGGAAATATTTTTTCTGTCGGTGGCTGTTGCCGGTCTCATCCAGGTTTTGCTGGGCGTTTTTAAATTGGGAGGCTTCACGCATTTTATTCCTTCGGCTGTTATTAAAGGCATGCTGGCAGCAATCGGTATAATCCTTATAACAAAACAGATTCCTCTTCTTCTCGGCTACGACCAGGCCGACTTCTGGACGAAGGAGCTTTTTAACATCATCACATTTAAAAATGCTTTCAGCCATGTAAAAAATATTTACTATCACACATCGAAAGGCGCTATAGTCATTGCACTTGTTTCATTGGCGTTGCTTGTCATTTGGAAAAGAACTATGGCAAAACGGGTGGCCATTCTTCCCACTTCGTTCATCGTAGTTTTGTTTGGCGCATTGCTGGCTTTCCTGTTCACAAAATTTATTCCGGCGCTGTCATTAAAACCACAGCAGTTTGTAAGCCTGCCGTCAAATATGTTTTCAGAAATTAAATTACCGGATTACCGGGCTGTCTTCAGCAATACGGATATTGTGAAAAATGCTGTCATCATCTGTGTGGTTGCCACACTGGAAACACTGCTGAGCATCGAAGCGGTGGATAAAATTGATGTTTACAACCGCATTACGCCGCAAAACCGTGAACTGGTGGCGCAGGGTACAGGTAATTTTTTCAGCGGCCTGCTCGGCGGCCTGCCCATTACAGCCGTGATTGTAAGAAGCTCAGCCAATGCTGAAGCCGAAGCCAGAACAAAGCTGTCGGCCATCTTTCACGGCATCTGGCTGCTTGTGCTTGTATTCTTTGCTTCTGCGTTGCTCAATATGATCCCCTATTGTGTACTGGCGGTAATTCTCATCCGCACCGGGTACAACCTTGCCAAGCCGCACATGATTTATACAGTTTATAAATCAGGCAGAGAACAGTTTTTCCCCTTTCTCGTTACCATCGTAGCCATGCTCTTTACCGACCTGCTGGTGGGGGTGGCAATCGGCATCGCTTATGCCTGCTATTTTATTTTTAAAAACACATACAAGGCCGGTTATACACTGGAAACAAAATCAGAAGGGCATATCAGGCACTTTTATTTTAATCTTGCCATCAATGTAAGTTTTTTAAACAAAAAAAGAATCAAAGACGAGTTGGAACGAATTCCCGACTATTCTGTTGTACACATTAAAGGCTCACACAGCGTTTATATTGATTATGATGTGGTGGAGGTTTTTAACGAATTTAAATCAAAAGCCCGGCACAAGCACATCGAACTGCACCTGAGCGGCATTCCCGAAGTGGAAACCATCAGTGCCCATTGATAGTTTTGATACAAGGAAATTTGTAATTTGATAGTCTTTATTTATTAATCATAAAACTTGGTTCTATGTGTAATAATTTCACCATTTTTTTCTGCTTATGCATTTCAGTATTTGGCTACTCCCAAACCGAATTAGGCGCCGAGTATCAGCATGGTTTTGGCAAGTCTTACAACAGCAACAGCTTTGGCGGGCTTTACGAGGGGTTCAGCGATACCGGCAAAAGCAGCTGGCAGATTGGCATCAATTATACTTTTGATACACTGGT
>CAYUJD010000036.1:0-34490 GCA_964444975.1 uncultured Chitinophaga sp.
TGCCGCGAAATGTTTGGCAAGCGCATCCGCGGCAACGGCCATATCACTTCCGAAGTCCGCACATCATCACCCTTTCACAGCGTGAATGTGAGCGGCGCTATTGATGTGTATGTGCGGTACGATCCGGTACACGATATTAAAGTGCAGGCCGATGAAAACCTGCAGGAATATGTAGAAGTGCACAACGAAGCCGGCACGCTGCACATTCATGAGCGGAAGCATGTGAACCTGCGCCCCAGTCGCAGCATCAGGGTGTATGTGGCCGCTCCCGACTTCAAACGTTTTAAAGCTTCCGGCGCCTGTGATATTTTTTCCGAAAACAAGGTTACCGGTTCTGAAAAAATAGAAATAGACCTCAGCGGCGCCAGTGATGTGAAGATGGAACTGAAAGCGCCAAAAGTGGATGCCGAGGTCAGCGGTGCAGGCACCATCGAGCTCAAAGGCGAAACCAGGGATTTTGATGTCAGGGGCTCGGGCAGCACCGATGTCAGGTGTTTTGACCTGATGGCCGAAAATGTTAATGTAAAAATTTCCGGCGCCGGCGATGCCGATGTATTTGCCAGTGTAAAACTGGATGTGCGTGTATCCGGGGCAGGCAGTGTAAAATATAAAGGTGGTGCCAGCGTTAACCAATCTATCACGGGTGCAGGCAGCGTGAAAAAAGCCGACTGAAAAGAATCATTAAGAATCTTCACCCGCCTCCGGCGGGTTTTTTATTGTGGGTTAATTTTGTGAAATGATGATAAAGAAATCAAACCGTGCAAATGAACACGCATCGCTGAGTTTTTTCCTGGTGGGATTTCTCAGCCTGATCCTTGCCTTCCCGCTGTTCATGTATGTGCACAGGGAATTGCCGGATTATGGCTGGCCTTTCCGGCTCGACCGGGTACTGATGTTTATTTTCCTTGCCGCTTTTGTGCTGATGGTGCTGCGCCTGTTCCGTTCGGTTATCATCGCCGCAGTTATCGTTACGGCAGGTTTGCTCACGTACGGGTCTTTTTCAGGTTACTATGGGTTTAAAAACCTGGTGACCGATTACAAAGCCATGCTGTATGCTTTCAAGTACGAGCCGTATCATGACAAGGCGCAGTATTACGGCGATGGGGTTATTCATTTCAAAAAAGAAATTCTGAATGCGATAAATGATAATATGCCGGACCTGAGAGAGCTTGCCGTTACAGCAGCCAATGGCTCGTTCAGGGATGAACAAAACAGGTATGAGTGGTACCGCACCACTATACAGTGTTTTGCCGTGTTTAAAAAAATCAACGGCAGCTGGAATTATGTAAGCGATCCGCAGGGCGATGAATATTTTGCCTACGCCGGCCAATCGGCCCGTCTGCTTGCCGGCGACTGTGACGATCATGCCATACTGATGGCCGCAGCCATTAAAGCTATCGGCGGCACAGCAAGACTGGTGCACACCACTAATCATTTATATCCCGAAATTCTCATCGGCAACAAGAATAATCTGGAGATGGTGAATTACCTTATTAAGAAAATTCTTTTCCCCGCCGAAAGCCGCGGCCAGGAAATTCATTACCATAAAGACAAAGAAGGAAACATCTGGCTCAACCTCGATTATACGGCAGCATATCCCGGCGGCAAGTTTTTTGCCGAGCCGGTATTAGGAGTGCTCGTGCCGTGAAGGATTGTGGTGAATTGAATGGTTAAATGGTTAGATGATTTGATTGTTACTAGACAGGACAATTATTACGGGTTTTTACAATTTATCAATTTAGCAATGTAACCAATTAGCCATTTAACCATCAAACAATCCAACCATTATAAATTCACATACTTCACCATTATCGTAATATCCCTGTTTCTTCCTTTATCATCCGTGCAGGATATTTTTACCGGGCCTTCGTCGGGAATGAAGAATTGTTTTTCGCCGGGAGCGCAGGCTTTGTAAAATTTATTGTTGATATACCAGTACACCTTGCTTACATCGGTGGCGGTTTTGCAGGTAAGCTGCAGCGGCTCCCTGTTTTTTTTGCTGATAAAATATTCTGAACCGTTGGCCGGCGAAGTAATGCCGGGTGCATTGCCTTTGAAAATGATTTCGCATTCCGGGTTGTGCGGCGGCACTTTGCTGTACGCAATTTTATTTTCTTCAAACCAGGCCTGCATTTCCGGTTCGGTGATTTTAATTGTTTTCTTCTTAAAACCGGATCCGGGCACACAGTTTTTACAGTAAGAAATTTTTTCATTGGCCGACAGCAACACTTCCTGGATGTTGTTGCACTTGTTTGTTGGCGAAATCATCGGGATAAAATAATCCATCACTTTATTGGGGCAATGATCAGCCGGGAGCAAACCCGTCTCCGAACAAACTACTCTTGTTTCGCAATCTTTTGGTTGCGTAAACCACTGTTCGTCGCTGTCGTAGTCAATCGTGTTGAAAATTTTGAACAGCAGGGGAGTGGCCGTGTTGGCGCCGCTCAGGTCTGCCACGCCGAGGCCAGAAAAATTTCCTACCCAAACACCCACCGTGTAATTTTTATTATAGCCGATGCTCCAGGCATCTCTTCTGCCGTAGCTCGTCCCGGTTTTCCAGGCAATCTTTGGCATCCGCTCCGTAGCCTGCCAGTTCAGCGGAAAATCGGGACGGTTCACCTTGGAAAGAATTTCATTTATCATAAATGTGGCTTCGGGGCTCAGTATGATTTTCTTCACACCGGTCTGACCGTCCCGGTCTGACCGGAAATAAGAAGGGGGAATGTAAATTCCTTCATTGGCAAAAGCCGAAAACAAGCCGGTAAGCTCTTCCAGCGTAGTACCGCAGCCGCCGAGTATCATGGATAGTCCAAGTTTGTTCCTGTCTTTTTGTATTTGTAAAAAATTACAGGCTGATAATTTCTGTATCATCCTGTCTTTTCCCAGCAGGCGCAGCGCTTTCACTGCCGGAATGTTTAGCGAATGTTCCAGGGCATATTCCATCGTCACATAGCCGTTGTATTTCTGGTCATAATTTTCAGGCGTATAGCCATCGTAGCTTACGGCCACATCGTTCATCACCATCTTCGGGGTGAGCAATCCTTCATCCATACACAATGCATAAAGCAGCGGCTTCAAGGTACTGCCCGGTTGCCGCACGGCAGCAGCGCCGTTTACCTGGCCGCCATCGGTAGTATCGGCAAAGCCCGCAGAGCCTACATAAGTAATCACCCGGTGAGTTTTGTTATCAATAATCACTACAGCGGCATTATTGATATTGCGCAGTTTCTGTGTGCGGATATAGTCTTCTACAATCTTTTCTGTTTTCAATTGTGTGTTCAGGTCGAGATGTGTTTTGTAATAATAACCGCCCTGCCTGGAAAGTTTGATGGAAAGATGCGGTGCATAATGCGGCACGGTATTCCTTGTCGCCACCAGGGGTTCATCAAGAGCATCTTCAATTTCTTTTGTTGTAAAAACTTTATCCTTCGCAAATTTCTTCAGCCACCGGTTTCTTTCCTGTATTATCAGTTCGTTATTTTTCCCCATCACCAGCGACGAAGGCCGGTTGGGAATGATGCTCAGCGCCGTTATTTCTGCCAGCGACAGGTGGTCGGGGTTTTTATTAAAATATAAAAACGAAGCGGCTTTCACACCTTCAATGTTTCCGCCATAAGGCACCAGGTTCAGGTAAAGCTGCAGAATTTCACTCTTGCTGTACTTCCACTCCAGTTGCAGGGCACGAAACATTTCAATCAGCTTGCTGCCGATGTTTCTTTTTCTCGCTTCAAGCATTCTTGCCACCTGCATGCTGATGGTGCTGGCGCCGCTGGTCCGTTTCATCCGGATAATATTTTTGAAAAAGGCCCTTGCCACGGCCAGCGGGTTCACTCCGGGGTGGTAGTAGAAATATTTATCTTCTTTTGCAAGAATTGTTTTGCGCAGCAGCGGCGAAATCTCACTCAGTTCGGTTTTCATCCGCCATTTCTGGTCACGGGTAAGAAAGGCATTGATGACCTCGCCGTTTTTATCGGTGATGATGGTGGCGTATTCTACATTCACTTTTAAAGGAAACAGCAGGTTGAACAACAGAAACAACAGGAAGAGAGCTATGACAGCAAGCCCAAGGCGTGCTAAAAAACGGATAATATGTTTTTTGACAATGCGGAGTTTCATGCTGATTTTCTGCGCCAAAGTTTTAGATAATTTTCACGGCATCCTCTCTATGTGTTTTCTATATTTCTATTCTGCCTATGTGGTTAACTTTTTTCACCACAAAAGAAACATAGGCACATAGGGTCACATTGAAACAATTCATAGCTTAACATTTATTTATCTTCCAAAATTTGCTAACCGGTTTTTCATGCTCTTATCTTTCCATACAAATTCTTTTCAACCTGTATGGACAGCACCGACCCGTCGCGACCTGCACGTGACATCCCTCCTTAGCTTTTTCATGATACTTATTTCTGCTTTTCCGAAAAACGGGAACGAAGTTGAGTGATTTTTTTTGCTTCACTTTTTGTATTTAACTTATCTTTCAGCCACACTCAAAACCACATAACCTGTATGCGTATCAAAACCTCCCTGGTAACTGTGCTTGCAATTACCGTTTTTTTAACTGCCTGTAAAAAACAATCTGTTCAGCTTGAATATACCAATGCCAAAGGCGAAGTGCCGCAGCTCGGCAACCTGCTGTTCCGCTTCAGCAAGTCGCTGATGAAAGATTCGCTGGTGAATGTATGGGATTCTACGGAGTACATCACTTTTGAACCAAAAATACCCGGCCGCTTCCGATGGGAAAGCCCCGACCAGCTGGTATTCTCACCGGCGCAGCTTTTACAACCGGCTACTACCTACAAAGCAAAGCTTACCAGCGAACTGCTTCGCTTCAGCAAGTATAATAAAATAGAAGGCGGTGATAACATCAGTTTCAGCACTGCAGCGCTTGCCCTGGAAAACCTGCAGGTGGTTTGGACCATGCCCGATGAAAACACCCGGCAGGTGATTCCGCAACTTGATCTTTTCTTTAATTATAAAATGGACCCCTCAAAACTGAAAGATAAACTGAACGTGGAGGTGGATGGCGCTAATATTGATTTTACCCCGCAAACTATTTCTCCCGATACAAAAATTTCTTTCCGTCTTGCCAGCTTCAAGCCGGAGGACAGGAATTATGAAACAAAAATCACGATTGACAAAGGCCTGGTGCCCGATGGCGGCAGCAACCCGTTGACCGCTGCCATCACCGAGCAACTTTCGGTGCCCTCACCCTATGTGCTTGCCATACAAAATGTGGAGTCGGAGTACGACGGCACCGAAGGCCTCATTCGTGTAAGCACCAACCAGCAACTGGTGGATGAAAATATCATATCACACATCAGCTTTGAACCGGCAGTAAACTTTTCTGTCGAAGTGGATGAATCGGGACTGACCATCCGCAGTGAAAAATTTGACCTGGAAACAAGCTATACCATCACCTTCAAAGAAGGGCTGCGCGGCAAAGTGGGGGGCGAGCTGAAAGAAGAATCGCAGCACACCGTGGCTTTTGGCGAGCTGGAAGCCGACATCAGCTTTACCAGCAAGAAAGCGATTTATCTTTCAAAGAAAGGTTCAAAAAACCTTGAAGTAAAAATCACCAATGTACCGAAAGTGAAACTGGTGATTTCAAAAATCTACGAGAATAACCTCCTGATGGTGGATCGTTATGGCTATTCGCCGCAGCTCACATCAAGCCGCAGTTATGATGATGATGATTACTATTATTACGAAGACTACGGCGGCAGCGCCACGCTGGGCGATGTGATTTATGAAAAGGAAATTGACACCCGAGCCCTGCCAAAAAGCGGCGGCGGCCGGCTGCTGAATCTTGCACAATATGAAGACCGCATTCCCGAATACGGCGGCATCTATCATGTGCAGATTCGCTCCATGAAAGATTACTGGGTGCGTGACAGCCGCTTTATTTCCTTATCCGATATCGGGCTGGTGGCAAAAGAAGGAGCCGAAAAAATTTATGTATTTGCCAATTCCCTAAAAACGGCTGCGGGCATCAGCGGCGCCAATGTAATGCTGTATGCAAGAAACAACCAACTTATCGGCACCGGCGCCACTAACAGCGAAGGTGTAGCTGAGATTGCTTATACCAGAAAAGTCCCGCTGGATATCGGGATCAGCGGCTTTGAACCGGCCATGATCATTGCCAAAACAGGTGATGATTTTAATTACCTGCCTTTTAATTCCACAAGAGTTAATACTTCCCGCTTTGATGTAGGAGGACGCAGGAATAATCCTTCGGGTCTTGACGCATTTATTTATGCCGAACGGGATATTTACCGCCCGGGTGAAAAACTGAATTTTTCCGTCATCATCCGCAACCGCGAATGGAAAAGCCCGGGTGATATTCCCATAAAAATGAAATTTCTTTTGCCCAACGGCAAAGAATTGAAATCTTTCCGCAAAACGCTGAATGAAGAAGGCTCGGTGGAAGGCAGTATTGAAATGACCACATCTGCCATTACCGGTTCCTATTCGCTGGAAGTTTATACTTCCAACGACCTGCTGCTCGCTTCCCGGGATTTCCGTATTGAAGAATTTGTGCCGGACAGGATAAGGGTGAATGCAAAACCGGATAAAACTTTTTTGAAAACAGACGAATCAACCACTCTTTCCATCAATGCCATGAACTTCTTTGGACCGCCGGCTGCCAACCGCAATTATGAAACCGAAATCCAGACAAAGCAGAAATATTTTTCGCCGGCGAAGTTTGAGGATTTTAATTTCAGTATAACCAATCAAAAAACTTTTTTTGATAAAATAGTAAGAGAAGGAAAAACAGATGAGCAGGGAAATGCAAAAGAAACCTACAAAGTGCCGGATGAATACCGGAACATGGGCGTGCTGCAAACCACATTTTACACCACCGTGTTTGATGAAACCGGCCGCCCCGTAAGCCGCGCCACTTCGGTGGATGTGTTTACGCAGGATGTTTTCTTCGGTATTAAATACGACGGCTGGTGGTACCATGCCCTGAATACACCGGTGCAGTTTGTGCTGGCATCAGTGAATAAAGACGGGCAGCCGGTAAATGCAAAAGCCAAAGTGGAAATCATCAAGCGGGAATATCATACACACCTGGTGAGCACCGGCGGTTATTTCCGCTACGAATCGCAGGAGGATTTAAAATCCATCCAGGAAAAAGAAATGACGATTGGCGTTGCATCCACTTATACGTTTGTGCCAAAGATTCCCGGCCGCTATGAAATACGGGTTTCCATTCCCGGTGCTGCCACTTATGTGAGCCAGGATTTTTACAGCTATGGCCGCTGGGGCTGGAGCGATAATTCGGCTTTTGAAGTAAGCAATGAGGGCAACGTGGATATTGAACTGGATAAAAAATCATACTACACCGGCGAAAAAGTAAAAGCGCTGTTCAAAGTGCCGTTCAGCGGCCGCATGCTGGTGACCATGGAAACAGACAAGGTGGTGAACTACCAGTATGTGCATATTGACAACAGCCGCACCGTCAGTCTCGATTTGCCCCTGACCGAAGAGCATGTACCGAACGTGTATATCACCGCCACGCTTATCAAACCGCATGAAATTTCTGACTTGCCCCTGACCGTGGCCCACGGTTTTCAGAATGTAAAAGTGGAAGAGAAAGGAAAAAAAATAGATGTGCAAATTGTGGCTTCCAAATCGGTTCGTTCCAAAACAAAACAAAGAATAACGGTGAAAGCAGCACCAGGCAGCTTTGTCACGCTGGCTGCAGTGGATAACGGCGTGCTGCAGGTTAGCGATTTTAAAACACCTGACCCCTACAATTTCTTTTACCAGAAAAAAGCTTTGCAGGTAAGCGCATTTGATATTTATCCTTTGCTGTTTCCTGAAGTAAGAGCCAAACTGAGCAGCACCGGCGGCGATGCCGAGATGAGCATGGAAAAAAGAGTAAACCCGATGCCGGCAAAACGAATCAAAATAGTTTCTTACTGGAGTGGCATACAAAAAGCAAATGGAAACGGAGAGGCAAGCTTTGAATTTTTCATTCCGCAGTTCAGCGGCGAAATAAGGTTGATGGCAGTGGCCTACAAAAACCAGGGTTTCGGCAGCAGCGAAAACACCATGACCGTGGCCGACCCGATAGTTATTAGCACTGCACTGCCACGATTTTTAAGCCCGGGCGATACGGTTACCGTGCCGGTAACTTTGAGCAACACTACTGCAAAGTCAGCCAGTGTTTCTGCCGCTATTTCAGTGGAAGGCCCGCTGAAAGTTGTTGGCGGCAACAACCAGTCTGTATCCATCAGCGCAAACAGCGAAGGCCGCACCGTATTCCAGGTAGCTGCCGACCCGGCCGTAGCTGTGGGGAAAATAAAAATTGCCGTGAACGGATTGGGCGAAAAATTTTCTGATGAAACGGAAATTTCCATTCGTCCCGCATCGCCTTTGCAAAAAGTTACAGGCAGCGGTTCGATCGTTGGCGGCAAGTCAGAGAAAATAAATATTGGCACCAGCGATTTTATCCAGTCAAGCATCGGCTACCAGCTTGTTGTCAGCCGCTCGCCTGCGCTGGAGCTGGGCGATCACCTGCGCTGGCTGGTGCAGTATCCTTATGGATGTACGGAACAAACTGTGTCAGCTGCCTTCCCACAGTTGTACTATGGCGATATGGCCGATATGATGGGGCTCAACAAGCAAGCGAAAACAAATGCCAATACCAATATTCTTGAAGCCATCCGTAAAATTAAAATGCGGCAGACATATAAAGGCGGCATCACGCTGTGGGATAATGATTCGTATGAAGACTGGTGGGCCACAGTGTATGCGGCGCATTTCCTGCTGGAAGCAAGAAAAGCCGGTTTTGATGTGGACAACAGTTTGCTTGAAACCATGCTTGGCTTTCTCAATACCCGCCTGAAAAACCGGGAGACAATTACATACTATTACAACCGCAACCAGAGCCGGGTGATTGCACCCAAAGAAGTGGCCTATGGTTTATATGTGCTGGCCCTGGCTGGCAAGAGTAATAAACCGGCAATGAATTATTACAAGGCCAACCCGCAGTTGCTGGCGCTTGACAGCCGCTATCTTTTATCGGCAGCATTTGCCGCAGCGGGTGATAAAAAATCTTTCAATACATTATTGCCATCGGCATTTGCCGGCGAAGAATCGGTGCCACAAACCGGGGGCAGTTATTATTCCGATGTGCGGGATGAAGCCATTGCGCTGAATGCACTCATGGATGCCGACCCCGGCAATGCTCAGATTGGCGTGATGGCAAAACATGTGAGTGATAAACTGAAAACACGCCGCTGGCTCAGCACACAGGAGCGGGCATTTGCATTTTTGGCATTGGGTAAACTGGCCCGTTCGGCAAGCCGGTCCGATGCAACAGCAGAAATAAAAGTAAACGGTAAAACTGTAGCAAAGGTGGATGGTGGCCAGTGGATGGGCAATGAAAAAGATTTGAAAGGTACAAACGTGGAAATTATCACCAAAGGCAATGGCCGGCTGTATTATTTCTGGCTGGCCGAGGGCATCAGCAGCAGCGGCGCTTATACGGAAGAAGATAATTATTTGCGTGTAAGGAAAAAGTTTTACGACCGCTACGGCAATGCCATCAGCGGAAATACATTTAAGCAAAACGATCTTATCGTTATCGGCATCACGCTGGAGCGTTCTTACTCCACCGATATTGACAACGTAGTCATCACCGACCTGCTGCCTGCCGGCTTTGAAATTGAAAATCCACGCACCAAAGAAATACCGGGCATGGACTGGATAAAAGACGCCGGCACGCCGCGGGCACTCGATGTTCGTGACGACCGCATTCATTTGTTTGTGGATGCCGACCGTAACAGGCAGACATTTTATTATGCCGTTCGTGCCGTATCGCCGGGCTTTTTTAAAATGGGACCCGTTAGCGCCGATGCCATGTACAACGGCGAATATCATTCGTATCATGGGGCGGGCATGCTGAAGGTGGTGCAGTAAACCGGATTTATCGGATTCAGTTTTACCGGGGCTTTGCAAAAATCCGGCAGGACAAATATTTTTTTTAGCGACGCTGAAGAAACGGTGCGTGCCATTCCTTATACACAGAAAAAAATGTAGGTTTGAAATCATGAAACTAAAAGTTTATATACACAAAGCTGAAGAAGGCGGTTACCGGGCTGAAGTTCCGGCAATTCCCGGTTGTGTCACACAAGGAGAAACTTTTGAAGAATTACTTCCGAATATTTATGAAGCTGTGGAAGGTTGCCTGAGTGTGGATAGTGATTCGCTCCAAAACAACAACACCCAGCTACTTGAAATTGCTGTATGAAATCTGTCTCCGGTAAAGATTTTTGCAACTTCTTGAAAAGAATGGCTGGAAACTCGCCAGGTTAAACGGTAGTCATCACGTGGATACAAAAGAAGAAACCATCTTCCGGATTTAGGTGCCGGTTCATAAAACTTGGGATCTTAAAACCGGTTTACTGAAATCTCTCATGAAAATAGCTGAAATCAATGAAGATGAACTATAGATTTTGTGTTTTCCTGAACACGATTTGAAAATATAATCATTTTATCAATCTGCTTCCTTCTTCTACCCGCTCTTCTGTATTTTTACATCCCCGGAGAGATGCCGGAGCGGTCGATCGGGGCGGTCTCGAAAACCGTTGTCCGCCTGAGGCGGACCCAGGGTTCGAATCCCTGTCTCTCCGCAGCTATTCAGGCCTTATCTTTTGTTCGATGAAGAAGCTGTGCATATTCATCGTGATTTTTATCACCGGTTTATCTTCCAGGTTTTTCATTTCACCATCTGATGAACCGGTGCCTGTGCCGCCCGGTAAACAAAGAACCGGCGGCGATGTGGCAAAAGGGTTTCATTACCTCATCAACGGCGATTATGTAAAAGGCGGGGTGCCCGAAATAATTTTCCGGAAAGGAATCGGCAGACCTGTTATTTATCTTCAAAGGGATTCGGTTAACGAAGGCATCCCGCACGACTACACAGCCGTGAAAGCATTTAACGATGAAATTCTCATTGCACCCAACTGCCTGCATTGTCATGCGCAGGTTTTTGAAGGGCAGCTTTACATCGGGCTGGGAAATACTTTTCTTGATTTCAGCGACAGGCAAACACTGAGCCTGAAAAACCTGGAAAAAGCTGAGAAACTTCTCAAGACTCTTTACTTTAAAAAATACCAAGCATCCAAACATTTTTTTGAAGTAGCAAGAACAGTTGGCCCGCAGCTTTACACGGAAACCAGGGGCGTGAATCCGGCCGACCGTCTTGCCGCGGTGCTTGCAGCGCATCGGGATCCTGTCACATTTCAATGGCTGGCGCAGCCGCAGCTTGAAATTCCCGGGCTGGTTATTCCATCCGATGTGCCGGCGTGGTGGCTGCTGAAAAAAAAGAACGGTATGTTTTACAGCGGTTTCGGCCGCGGCGATTTCGGAAAGTTTTTAATGGCTTCCAATCTGCTTACTGTAAACGACACTTCTGAATCGGCCGAAGTGGACAGGCACATGCCCGATGTGCTTGCATACATCAATTCATTGCAAGCGCCAAAATATCCAAAACCGGTTGATGAAACACTGGCTGAAAAAGGAAGAATTATTTTCAACAATCACTGTTCCGAATGTCACGGTACTTATGGAAAAGAAGGAAACTATCCGAATCTCCTGGTTCCGCAATCCATTATTCAGACGGATTCATTTTTGCAGGCAGCCAATTATTCCAATCCTGAATTTGTAAACTGGTTCAACCGCAGCTGGTTCAGCAGCGGCCCTCACCCGGCACGGCTGGAGCCCTTCAAAGGTTACATGGCGCCGCCACTGGATGGCGTGTGGATCACAGCGCCTTATTTTCATAATGGTTCGGTGCCTACGCTGGAAGCAGTGCTTAACAGTACAGTCCGTCCAAAATTCTGGTCAAGAGATTTTAGGAACCCGCAGTATGATTATGAAAATATTGGATGGAAGTTTACCATACATTATAAACCCAGCGACCGCTTAATTTACAATACCACGCTGCCTGGCTATGGCAATTACGGGCATTACTTTGGCGATAAGCTTTCTACAGAAGAAAGAAAGGTGGTGATTGAATATCTGAAAACATTATAACCCAGGTTTGCCGCAGCCAACAGGATTAACTGCTGCAGGATAATAATTCTTTACCTAACTTGAATCCGAAAACATTTTCATGAAAACCTCATTAATTATTTTTCTTTTCGTTTGCAACATAGCCTTTTCTCAAACTGGTAAAGGCTGGCAATCACTCTTCGACGGAAAAACTCTTACAGGCTGGAAAAAAATGGACGGCACCGCCCAATACAGGGTGGAGGAGGGAGCAATTGCGGGTATAACCACGGCCGGTTCGCCCAATACATTTCTTGTTTGTGAAAAAAAATTTCCCGGCGACTTTATCCTCGAACTGGAAGCAAAGATGGATGATACTACCACCAATTCCGGTGTTCAGTTTAAAAGCAATCACAACCCCGCAGCCAATGGAGGAAAAGGAAGGCTGTATGGTTACCAGTACGAAATGGACCCGTCATCGCGGCGCTGGAGCGGCGGTATCTATGATGAGGCCCGTCGCGACTGGCTGTACCCGGTCAGTTTGAACCAGGCAGCACAAATATTTTTCACTCCCGGTGTATACCACACAATCAGGATTGAATGTTTTGGCAACTCAGTAAGAACCTGGCTTGACGGTAAAGCCGTTGCTTATCTTGTTGACAGCATCACCGCCAATGAAGGGTTGATTGCTCTGCAGGTTCATTCCATCAGCAAACCGGAGCTTGCAGGAATAAAATGTTACTGGAAAAATATCCGGATAAAAACTACAGACATCCAGCCTGCGCCATTTCCCCCGGGAGTTTATGTTGTCAATCTGCAGCCCAACACGCTGGCTGATTACGAAAAACAGGATGGCTGGAAACTGCTGTTTGACGGAGCGACTTCCAATGGCTGGACTGGCGCTTACAAAAAATCTTTTCCTGGAAAAGGATGGAAAATTGAAAACGGAATGATTACTGTGTTGCCATCTACCGGCGGCGAATCAACCAACGGCGGCGATATTGTGACGACAGAGCAATTCAGCGCTTTTGATTTGTCCTTCGAATTCAAACTTACTCCCGGCGCCAACAGCGGAGTGAAATATTTTGTAACGCTGACCGAAAACAACCCCGGCAGCGCCATTGGGCTGGAATACCAGCTGCTGGATGACACGCTTCACCCTGACGCAAAAATGGGACGAGATGGTAACCGTACGCTGGCTTCTCTTTATGATTTAATCAAAGCAAACAAACAATCCCGTTTTATTAAACAACCCGGCAACTGGAACAGCGGCCGCATCATTGTTTATCCCAACAACCATGTAGAGCATTACCTGAATGGCGTGAAAGTGCTGGAGTATGAAAGAGGCTCACAGGTCTTTCGTGACCTGGTTGCCATCAGCAAATATAAAACCTGGCCAAACTTCGGCGAAGCATTGCTGGGGCATATACTTTTACAGGATCACGGGAATGAAGTGAGCTTTAGGAGTATTAAGATTAAAACCCTCTAAATTTCCCTGAAGGGAGACTTAGTGCTTTTGTAACTCAGATAGACTTTGAAATATTTCATAAGCTATAAGTGCCAAAAAAATGGAGTGAAACAATCTAAGTCTCCCCTTTAAAGGGACAGGTTGCCAGGTTCCCATCCTTTTTCATATTCCCTTCTCCACAACTTCATCGCCTCTGCATCATTTAAGATATGTCCGTTCTTCGGATCACAGTGCAATGTGCGGCCGGTGCGCTGTGCAATATTGGCCAGGTGACAAAGCAAAACACTTTTGTGTCCTTCATCAATGGGTGAAGTAATGCCGGCTTCGCCACGGATGGCGCTGACAAAATTGTTAAGATGATACACATCGAGATTGCCGGTGGCGCTTACAGGGTTGCTGGGGTCGGCCTTTACATCGGCTTTTACTTCTTTTACCAGTTTATTTTTATCATCAAAGATTTTATAACCGGCATTGCCGTCATTTACCAGTGTGCCTTTATCGCCATAAATGATAAAGCCACGGCCGGCTCCTTCCACCGGGTAGTGGTTGCAGCTACGGCCTTCCCAGGTGATGGCTTTACTTTCGGCAAATTCAAAAGATACAACCTGTGTATCGGGAGTTTCCCAGTCATCTTTAAATGCGTAGCGTCCGCCGGATGATGTTACTTTATTAGGAAAATCGACACCCAAAAACCAGCGGCAGCAATCAATTTCATGTGTTGCGTTGTTGCAGGTTTCGGCTGTGCCCCAGTGCCAGAACCAATGCCAGTTGTAGTGGACAAGATTGTCTTTATAATCCCGCCGCGGCGCCGGGCCCTGCCACAATTCAAAATCAAGTGAAGCCGGCACGGGAACTTTTTTTCCGATGCCGATTGACTTGCGGTTGTTGGCATACCAGGCTTTTCCAAAATAAACATTGCCGATGATTCCTTCCCGCACTTCCTTCACCGCTTCAATCAGTGTGGGAAAAGAGCGACGCTGGTTGCCCATTTGAATCAGTTGCTTCGGGTATTTTTTCATTGCCTGCATCAGCAACTCGCCTTCATAAGGATTGTGGCCGCAGGGTTTTTCCACATACACATGCTTGCCGTTTGCCACAGCCATCAGCGTGGCAGGTGCATGCCAGTGATCCGGCGCTGCAATAGCCAACGCATCAAAATCTTTTTGCTTCACCAGCTCACGCACATCTTTTACTACGGTTGGTTTTCTTCCTGCAGTTTCAAAAGGTTTCAGGCCATTGGCAATGGCTTTTTCTTCCACATCGCACAGGTAAGCCACTTCCACGTTGGACAGTTTGGCAAAATATTCTGCCAGGTATGCACCGCGGCTGTTTACTCCCATCACCGCTAACAGCACTTTATTTGACGGAGCATTTCTTCCCAATACAGGAAAGTTTAATAGAGTAATGCCTGCAGTGGCAATAGAGGTATTGCGTATAAATTCCCTTCGTTTCATTGCAGAAGATTTGTTTGATTAAAGTTAACTATATCTGCAAAGCAATGATACATTTTTTGGAGTTTGCACAGAATAGCGCATCTTTAATCAGGTAATGATTGCTGAAAGAAATATTGCTGTTTTATGCAACCCGCAGGCAGGAGCCGGCAGGGCAATTGCTCATGCTGACAGGATAGCTGCTGAATTAAAACGCATGGAAGTGCAACATGTCTTATTTCAAAACTACTGGCCTGACGGGTTCGGTTCCTTTTCCGAAGTATGGATTTCGGGCGGCGACGGCACACTGAATTTTTTTATAAATAAATACCCGGCAATAAAATTGCCACTGGTGATTTTCAAAGGCGGCACCGGCAATGATGTGCATTCCATTCTTTATGGCAAAAAAGATTTTGAAGAACAGCTGCTCATCGCATTGCATGCAGAACCAAAACCCGTAGATGCTGGCCGCTGTAATGAAAAATATTTCATCAATGGTGTGGGCATCGGTTTTGAAGGAGCAGTGGCAAAAAGCCTTACAGGTAAAAAGAAAAAACCGGGAAAGGCCGGCTTTATGGGCGCCATTATGCAGAAAGTTTTTTTTTACCGCTCAAAAAAATACAGGATTATTTCCGATGAGTGCAATGCCGATGGTTACCGGCTCCTGGTAAGTGTGATGAACGGCCATCGTGCCGGCGGTGGATTTCACATTGCCCCTTCATCAGCCATCAACGACGGCCTGCTTGATGTGGTGATGGTGAACAGGCTGCACCCCTTTTTTCGCCTGCGCTGGCTGCCCGTGATTGAAAAGGGGGAACATCTTGGTTTGCCTTTCATCAAACACTTCAGGACAAAAAAGCTTGTGGTATCCAGCGAAGTGATAATACAATCACACCTCGATGGAGAGTATTATGAAGCCAAAAGGCTGGAAATAGAAATGCTGCCTTCGAAATATTTATTCAGGTATTAATAACCGCTGCTACCGGGAATTTTTATAAACCTCTTTTCCGTTTACAATCGTCCGATTCACTTTCACATCTTTTATTTTTTCAGGAGGTATTTCAAAAATGTTTTCGTTCAGCACTACAAAATCGGCAAGCATTCCTTTTTTCAAAACACCCAGCTTGTTTTCCTGCCAGCCGGCAAAGGCATTATTAGCTGTGTAGCATTTCACAGCCTGCTCAACAGAAATTGTTTGTTCGGGATACCAGCCGCCGGGATTTTTATCATCCAGTGTTCGGCGGGTGACAGCGGCATAAATTCCTTCCAGCGGTTTCAGGGGCGCCACCGTCCAGTCGGAGCCGAACGTGAGTGCTGCTTTGCTGTCGAGCAAACTTTTAAAAGCATATGTTCCTTTCAGTCTTGCATCATCCAGCCGCTTGTAAGCCCAGCGTCCGTCATCAATGGCATGATAAGGCTGCATGGAGGGAATTACGTTGAGTTGCGCAAACCGCGGGATAGTCTGTTGGGTTAAATGCTGTGCATGTTCCACCCGGAAGCGATGGTCGTTGGGATTTTTCTTTTCGGCATCTTCAAACACATAAAGGATAAAATCGTTTGCCCTGTCGCCGATGGCATGCACTGCCACATGCAGGCCGGCCGAATCGGCTGCAATCACCCAGCGATGCAGGTCGGCTGTGTCAGTCACGTTCAGCCCGGTTGAATTTGGATTGTCAAGAAATGGGTGATAAAACCAGGCGGTAGTGGAACCCAGCGAGCCATCCACATATCCTTTCAAGCCGCCCCAACGGAGCATATCACCACCCTTACCTTCTTTTTTGCAAAATGAATCCAGCTTTGCCCATGTGCTTAGCGGAACAAAAGAATAAATACGCAGGTCCAGTTTTTTGTTTGCATAATTTCTGCGGTAAGTGGCCAGGTCAGTCCAGCCGCCGTAGCTGCCCATATCATGCACCTGTGTCACCCCGTTTTCAAAAGCATGCTGCACTGCCGCCTGCATGTATTCGTCCAGTTCCTGTTCCGAAGGTTCGGGAATTACTTTATACACAAGATTCATGGCTTCATCTTTCAGCACCCCGGTAAATTCACCGCCTGCATCTTTGGGCATTTCACCACCCGCCGGAATTTTTGTATTTCTGTTTATGCCGGCAAGCTCCAGTGCTTTTGAATTTGCAAGCGCCATGTGGCCATCATAGCGGGTTACAAATACAGGATGCTTACCGGTGATGGAATCAATCCACTGCCGGTCAGGTAACTGACCTCCCCATGCTTCATGGTCCCAGTCGCCGCCGAGTATCCAGCGGTCGTCATTATGTTTTTGGCAAAATTCTTTAAGGGTGGAAATAAATTCCTGCGGTGTTTTTGCTTTGCGCAAATCAACACCTGACAAGCCATAGCCCCCACTTAAAAAATGTGTGTGGTTATCAATAAAACCCGGCAGCACCAGTTGACCGCCAAGGTCAATCAATTCAGTGCTGGTTCCCTTAAATGAATCAAATTCATGTCCGACATAGATAATTTCATTTCCTTTTACGGCCAAAGCTTCCGCCCAGGCATTCGCCGTATCGCCTGTCCAGATTTTTGCATTGAAATAAATTTTGTCGGCTGGCTCCTTTTTTTGTTTGCATGCAGCAGCCAATACAATCAGAACCACAAAGAGAAAAAAATTTTTTCTCATAAATAAAGGGTTTAGAATAGCCCCTTCAGGGGTTGGGGTTTTACGGCACTTCATGCCCGGTGCTAGCACGCCACAGCATAAACCATTCTTCTCTTTCAATATTTATTCTGGCAGCATCAAGAGCCGATTTCAGTCTTTCAATTTTTGTTGAGCCCAACACAGGTATAATGCCTGCCGGATGTTTAAACAAAAAGGCGAGCAGTACCTGTTCGATGCTTGCATCATACTTAGCAGCCAGCAATTGGGCCACGGCCAGTATTCTTTTGTTTTGTTCATCCTCATCATCTTTATAAAACCTGCCGCTGCCCAGCGGTCCCCACGCCATAGGCCGGATGTAATGCTGGATGCACTTGTCAAGCGTACCGTCGTGAAAAGGATCCAGCTTCAGCACCGAGACTTCCAACTGGTTGAATTCAACACCAAATGCAGTCATCATCATATCCATTTGCGAGGGAGTGAAGTTGGAAACGCCGAAATGAATCACTTTACCTTGCTGTTTCAGTTGGGTAAAAGCATCGGCAATCTCATGCGGGTGCATCAGGGGGTCGGGCCGGTGGATTAACAGCAGGTCAAGATAATCGGTGGATAAATTTCTCAGTGAATTTTCAACAGAAGCAATGATATGTTCCTTGCTGGTATCGTATGAATTAATTCTGTTTTCGGGCCGGTTGGGAGTAAAGCGCCGGATGCCGCATTTTGTTATCAATTGTATTTGCTGGCGCAAATCCGGCTTTTGTTTCAATGCTTCGCCAAATTCCTCTTCCACTGTGTAATCACCATAAATGTCGGCATGGTCAAAGGAAGTTATGCCGGCAGCAAGACAATTTTCGATAAGCTGCAGGTATTGAACCGAAGAAAATTTGGCACCCCATTGGCCCCATTTCATACAGCCGGCAATGATGGGTGAAAGCTGAAGCATGCGGATTTTTTTATGAAAATAAAAAAGTCCGTCTCGTTGCAAATGAAACCGGACTTAGAAGACATGTTATCCCGAAACTTTCGGGTGGCTGGGTATTAATAATCGCTGTTATAACCCCCGCGGTCGCGGTAGCCGCCGTTGCCTTTATTAAAACCACCTTTTTTGTAACCGCCACCGCCGAAGCTGCGCTTTTTGAAACCGCCACCGCCTTCTTGTTTGGGGCGGCTTTCGTTTACCACAATGCTGCGGCCATCCACTTCCGAACCGTTCAGTGCGGTAATGGCTGCATTGGCCTGGTCATCATTGGGCATTTCCACAAAGCCAAAGCCTTTGCTGCGGCCGGTGAATTTGTCGGTAACAATCTTGGCAGAAGAAACTTCGCCATGCTGGGCAAACAGGTTGTGAAGGTCCTGGTCTTTCAGGTTCCAGCTGAGATTTCCTGCGTAAATGTTCATTTTTTGAGAAATTTTAAAAAAACAATAAGTGATCAACAGTAAACAGTAACCAATGAACATTTACGAAAAATGCGAAACGTTCAGAGAACTTGTGAAACTGTAAAGAACACCAAATACAGTACAAAATAACGGTTTTTAACTGACAATATTGCCAAATCTTTGGCTAATGCCTGTTCAGATTTTTAATCTTTATAAAACCAGTGCTTTACCTTGAAATAAAAGGCCCCCGGTGGGGGCTTATTATTACTTAATTTCTTTATTCGCCTACTACTTCAAAATCAATATCGGCGCTTTGGCCGTTGCCAAAGTCAATATGTGCCTTGTAGGTACCCAGCTCTTTCACTTCGTCGGTAATGGTTATTTTCTTTCGGTCAATTTCATAACCCTTTTGTTCACGAATGGCCCGGCTGATTTGCAGCGGAGTCACACTGCCGAAAATTTTACCACTGGTACCCGTTTTGGCGCCTACTTTCAGCGGCGCTTCATTCAGTTTGGCAATTACGCTGTTTATTTCTGCCAGCATATTTTCTTCTTTCTTCCTCAATTGTTTCAGTCTTTCTTCCAGTTGCTTCACATTACCGGGGCTTGCTTCCACTGCCAGCTTGCGGGGTATCAGAAAATTGCGGGCATAGCCGTTTCTCACTTTCACCAGTTCGTTGGCGGCACCCAGGTTATCTACATCTTGTATTAAAATTACTTCCATGATTAATTATTTGGCTGGGGAATTAGAATTATGAGTTATGAATTAAAAGAAATCCTTTACATTAATCTACAGGCATCCCTCATTACTCATCCCTCATCACTCATTTCATTAAGTCAGTTACATACGGCAACAATGCCATCTGGCGGGCTTTTTTTACTGCCTCGCTTACTTTGCGCTGGTATTTCAGCGAGTTGCCCGTGAGGCGGCGTGGCAGCAGTTTGCCCTGCTCATTCAAAAACTTTTTCAGAAACTCCACGTCTTTATAATCCACGTAGCGGATGCCATATTTTTTAAAGCGGCAGAATTTTTTTACCACTTTATCGCTTTTGATGGCCGTCAGGTATTTTATTTCATTTGCCTTTGCCATAGTTTAAGCCTCCACTGCTTTTTCGGTTGTTGCTGCTACGCCACTTCTCTTTTTTGCATTGTACTCGACGGCGTATTTATCGAGCCTGGTGATGAGGTGACGAAGCACGGCCTCGTCACGCAGCAGCTGCACTTTCAGCTTCTCATTGAAGTCGGATGGCGCTGTGTACTCCAGCACCCAGTAAAGACCCGTAGTCTTTTTCTGAATGGGATAGGCCAGTGATTTCAGTCCCCAGGCATTTTCATGCAGTACTTCGCCTTTTACGGCTTTCAGCAGCGAAGCATATTTTTTCTGGGCGGCTTTAAACTCTTCGTCGCTCAGCACCGGGGTAAAAATCACCATCAATTCGTAATTGTTCATTACCCTTTTTGTTTTTAACCCTCCTGAACGTAAGCTCCCGGAGGGCAGGTTAAAAAATCGGTTTACCAATGGGTCCTCCCGCACCAGGCGAGAGGAAATCTGACGATAACAGATTTGGTCGCCCGCCCGAACGTTTCCGTTCCGGAACGGGCGGGCAAAGGTAAGGGAATGAATGAAGAAGAGTGAATTTTTGGGGCAAGATTTTTCGACATGGCTACTGATGCTCAATTACAACTTACATAAAATAATGATTTGAAAGCGAAGGTGGAATAAGCGCCTCCGCCACACTTAAGCTTTTATTTACAACGTCTGCCAATGCCCGAACCGATTGGCCCTGCACAACTACTTTACCACGGTTAGGCTTTTTCAGTTGAATCATCCCTTGTTGACAGAAAACAGATAGCTATTATAGCTTGATAAATTTATGGCTAACCTGCTTTTGGTTGTTTGTAATTTTTAAAAAATAAACCCCCGGCGGCAAACCCGCCAGTCTGAAACTCCTGGTTTGCCTTACCGAGGCAGTTCTAAAAGCAGATATTTTCATGAGAGGTCGTCCTGTTAGATTAATTAAATCTATCTGAACAGTACCCGCCGCAGGTTTAAAACTGAAAAATAATTCCTCTTTTGCAGGGTTTGGGTTTACTTTCAGTTCAATTTCATCGGGTGAAATACCGGGTAATCCTGTAACTGCAGCAGGTAAAAGTGAACGGCTCATCACGGGATAATGGTCTGAAGTTGTATTTGCATAATCGCTAATCCATGTTTCTACTTCTTTTACAAGTTTTGCTGAACGCTGAATAACGTCGGGAGCCAGTTCATTTGAAACCGCCACATGATCCACCACATCGGGATTGCTGATGGTAGAGCGCAGCCCGGCAAGGCTAAGGGGCATGGTGAGTGCTTTGTAGCTGTCCGTGTCTGTTGAATCTTTTATCAGATCGTCATAAGAAGTAAGTGCCGGTACAATGCCGGTGGAAATGGTGGAATCTATATCATCGTTGTAATCGCCAAGTATCACTACATTGGCATTACTGAATTGTGCATCCAGTGAGTCTTTCATTTCTTTTGCGCCGTCTTTTCTGCGCTGGTAGTCGCTGCCGGTATTGCCGGCTTTACCATGCAGCAGCAGGAATACATATTTTTTTGTTGCCGTACCATTCACAATATCGGCTTCCATCAGGAAAGGCACACGGCCGCTGGCCCAGTTGCTGCTGGCTGCCGTGCTCGTTTTCAGAAAGCCCCGGGCTTTTACATTGGTGACTACTGAAGTTTTGTAAATAAAAGCCAGTTTTTGTCCATTGGCATAATCAGGATCCGCAGGATCGGCTGCATTGGAGCAGTAATCAGACACTTTGTATGCATAACCTCCGAGTGAATTAGCAAGGTTCATCAGCCTTGTGGTATCTACAATTTCGCACAGTGCATATATATCGGCCTGCAGGCTGTCCATCACTCTTTTTGCATTGGCCTGTTGCAGGTTGTTGTCAGCCGGGCCATTGGTTGCGCTGCCAAACCATTCCAGGTTCCAGTTTATAATATCCAGTGTAGTTGCAAATGAGTAACTGTTGCCGGCCACTTCCACTTTGTTTCCGTTTAGTCCATTGGTGCTGGTAAAATTCAGAAAGCCGGTATGAACCGTGTTGGCAGCAGTAGGTGAGTAGCGGGCATAAACAGTTTTATAACCATGGGCAACTTCAGCAGCGCTGTAAGAAATACTTGAAGCAAACGATGCATTGTCTTTCGACACCAGGAAAAAAGCCGGCGCCGTGATGATGAGATTACCGGAAATATTAATACCTGCAAACTGAAACGAACGGGCTGCAGAACTGCTGCCGGCAGCTATGTTGTCAAAATTCAGTATCGGGTTGGTCACCTGCAGCCGTGGCCCGGGTGCAGTGGCCGTGTTGCCAATCCGGATGTCATCCAGTGTCCACCGGGCAGCGGCATTGGTTGTAGATGTGTAGCGGAACGCAATAAAAGTGTTTGCTGTTTTATAATTCACCAGGTTGATGCTGTCAACCATCGTCCACAGGTCGCTGTTTTCAAGCGGCAGCATAGCGCTGAGCACAGTCCAGGTGGCAGCATTTGGATTGCCGGCTCCGCTGTAATTGGTTGACACCATCACATCAATCCTGTTGCCAAAAAATTTTGTTCTTGCAAAAAATGAAAGCACTGGGATATTAAAAAGCGCCAGGTCAAGCGATGGAGAAATCAGCCAGTCCTCATTTATGGCAGGTCCTGTGGGATTCACAAAGCCGCTCATCTGAACCCCGTGGCTGCCA
This sequence comes from uncultured Chitinophaga sp., assembly GCA_964444975.1. GTDB lineage: Bacteria > Bacteroidota > Bacteroidia > Chitinophagales > Chitinophagaceae > VBAS01. The sequence goes on from CAYUJD010000036.1 coordinate 22,629, forward strand.
CCTGCACCGAAAGATGTGCATTTCCAGATGCTGTCGCCGGTTACACTGTACTGTTTCCAGCCGGTTACATTCACACTGTCGAAAGGAATACAGGTGTTGAAATCAAAATGGTATGTTGGTACATCCTGTGTGGTAAAACTCCAGGTGGAATTGCCGCTGATGCCGGCAAAATTATTATTGGCCAAATCTTTAAAAACACCCGCTGCCATTTCCACATAATATTGTGTATTCAGCACAAGCCCTGCTACATTGATGGTGGCAAGACTTCCATTTACGGTAACGGCTGAAGTATTTACATCAATGGTGATGGCCGTACTATTGTCAGCAAATTTTTTTATAAAAATATTTCCGCTTCCCTTTTGTATGGCTTCGGAGAATGTAATCTGTAATGCCGGGTTTAAGCTAACACCCATGGCATTATTGGCCGGATTGAGAGATGCAATAGTTGGGGGCGTAGTATCTGCTGTTGTATTGATGCTGATGGAAAAACTGTCCACAGCAAGCCCGTCATCGGCACCGGATGCATTGAAATCGGTCCACCGGATAGAGAATGTATCATTCACGGCAATATTCAGCCCGGTAATAGTAGCTGTTTTTAAAACAGAATTTGCCGGCAGGTTTCCATCCAATGCACCCACTGTGCCGGACGTAACCGGGCTGGCAAAATGCAGGGCAGGCACTGCTATCCAGTTAGCAGCATATTGAAAGGAACCGCCCGTTGCATAAGAAAATAACAGGCTGTCGGTTCGGCCGGTGGCGCCCAGCCGCCATTGCTCACCCCAATAAGTAATGCTAATGGATGTGATAGCAGAACCAGCCGCATTATTAAAAGTAGCGCCAAAGCGGCTGACCAGGCTGCCTGATTGTAAGGTGCCGAATGCTCTTTCGGCACTTGTGCTGCTGCCATAGCTGTATGTGTCGCCTGCATTATTGCTTCCGTTGTTGGCTGTATAAGTATTGTTGGCATTGGTGCCGGTTTCAATAAAAGCCCACCATGCAGGCAGGGTGGTGGCTGTGCCGGAGGCAGCAAGCGTATTGAAGTTTTCAGTATACCCCCCGGCCGTCAACGCTATCTGTGCCGGGAGAGAAAATTGAATAAAAAGGAGGGTGATAAAAAATAAAATAATTTTCATGCAGGTGCTTTCAACAAATTGCAAATTATGTTTTCTTGCTGAAGCTTTTGTTTTAATAAAATGATTTATTTGATCCGGTATCATCCAAAGGCTTAACGGCAATCAGTCCTTCGAGAAACTTCATTTTTTTTACCCGGTAAATTACCACGTAACCTTTTTCAAGCAACACATCAATATGTTTCGGGCTGGCATAAATAAACCAGATGCTGCGGGGATGTTCTTTTACCGATGCTTCAATTTTGGCTACAAATTTTTCCAGCACCTCGTCGTTAAACGGGTTGAAAAGAAAAAACACTGTATCCTCAGCCGCCAGCGGGTGGTGCAGAATATTACTCCAGGTTATTTTAAACTGAACAGCAGGAAAAGCCGGTTTGATTTTTTCCATATTTCGCTCTGCTTCTTCACAGAGTTCTTTGGCAAAATCAACTCCTTTAATGCCGGTAAAGCCAAAATAGGCTGCTGCCGCCAGCACCCTGCCTTTGCCACAGCCCACGTCCATGATGTTTTTTTCCTTAGGGAACAGGCGACGGAAATTTTCAAGCAGGTTTTCAAGGATAAAAAAATTGATGGCTTCGTAAGGTGAGCTTTTACTGATGTCGCCTTCGGAAATGCTGAACTTCTGCAACGATTCCCGTTTGATGGTATGCAGTCTGTATTTGCGGCCACGCTTTGCTTCCTGCCAGGCAACAAAGGCGGCAAGCAGGGGATTCCAGTTGACAGCGAGGAAAAAAAAATTGTGAATATGATGAAGGAGCTTTTTCACGGCTCACTTTTTCGCACATCCAGCACACGCAGCTGCAGCGATTTGTTGCCGTTCCATTCGTTTTCATCAATCTTGAAAACTATATCCACCGGTTGTTTGTTTTGCAGCAAATGAAACTTTTTTGCCATATCAAACCCGATGCCGGTAAACACCGAATTGTTTTGTCGCAGGGAAAAACGCAGATGATCTTCTTTCACAATTTTTGAATAACCGGTGTCCGTTACTCTTTTTGCAAGAAATACCGGCCGCAGGTTGTCGGGACCAAATGGCTCCATTTGCTGCAGGATGTTGAAGAACGACCATTGAATATCGCTGAAACTTATTTCCGCATCAATCACAATTTCAGGTACCAGCAAATCGGGGCTGATGGTAGCGGCCACCACTTCTTCAAATTTATTTCTGAGTGCATCCACTTTTTCCAGCTCCAGTGTAAGACCGGCGGCTGCAAAATGACCACCATAGCCGAGCAGATGCTCCCGGCAGGCATGCACTGCCTCGTATAAATTGAAACCCGGCACACTGCGGGCACTGCCGGCCGCATACTTACCGCTTTGTGTCAGCACGATGGTGGGGCGGTAATAGTGTTCAATCAGCCGCGAAGCCACAATACCTACCACCCCTTTGTGCCAGTGCGGTTTGAAAACCACCGTTGATTTTCTTTTCTGCCATTCTGCATTATCATTTATCAGTGCCAGGGCTTCTTCTGTTATATTTTCATCGGCTTCTTTCCGGTCGGTGTTATCGCTGTGCAGCATTTCGGCATACTGCATGGCTTCTTCATAAGTTTCGGCAATAAACATCCGTACGGCTTTTGTGGCATCATCCATACGGCCGGCGGCATTCACCCGCGGCGCTATCATGAATACAAGGTTGTTTATGTGTAATTCTTTTTTCAGCCCGCTCAGGAAGCTGAGCGCTTTGATTCCGTTATTCGGATTTTCATTGGCTTTTTTTAAACCATAAAAAGCGAGCACCCGGTTTTCACCGGTCATTGGCACTATGTCGGCGGCAATGGCTGTGGCCACCAGGTCGAGATTTTCAAAAACATCTTCATCGCTTAAGCCAAATTGCGGAGCCAGGGCCGAAATTAATTTAAACCCAACGCCGCAGCCGCTAAGCTCCTTGTAAGGATACTTACAGTCATTTTGTTTTGGATTCAGAATGGCAACCGCCGGGGGTAAAGTGCTTTCGGGTAAATGATGGTCGCAAACGATAAAATCAATGCCGATATTTTTGGCATAGGCAACCAGTTCCACCGATTTGATGCCGCAGTCGAGTGAAATGATGAGGGTAAAGCCGTTTTGTTTTGCAAAATCAATTCCCGCTTTGCTCACGCCATACCCTTCGCGGTAGCGGTGCGGGATATAAAAATCAAAATGGGAATAAAATTTTTTCAGGAAGCGGTACATGCAGGCCACAGCCGTGGTGCCATCCACATCATAATCGCCAAACACAAGAATCTTTTCATGGCTGTTCACCGCACGGATGATTCGCTCCACTGCTTTGTCCATATCTTTCATCAGCCAGGGGTCATGGAGGTCTTTCAGTTCGGGCCGGAAAAAATGTCTGGCCTGCTCATAGGTTTCATTTCCTCTTTGAACAAGTATGCGGCAGATGACCGGTGAAATTTTCAGCGATTGCTGTAGCGAATCTATCTTTTGCTGGCTGGCCGATAGTATTTTCCATCTTTTTTGCATGTCATCAATTCCTGTGTTGTTGGTTGTAAAGTTATTTAATCAATATTTCCTGCTGATGACAAAGTGCACGAGGTCTTCCATTCCCTTTCGTGATTCATTATCGGGAAAGCTGTAAAGAATTTGTTTGGCCCGGTTGTAAAATTCATTCATCTTATCCGTGGCGTATTGTATGCCTCCCGACCGGGTGACGATTTCTGCCACTTTCTTTACCAGGCTGCTGTCGGTGTTTTTGTTTTTGATGATATAAATAATTTCACGCCGGGTTTCTTTGTCGCAATTTTTCAGGGTAAAAATCAGGGGCAGGGTCAGTTTTTTTTCTTTGATGTCATTGCCCGTCGGTTTGCCGATTTTATCACTGGCATAATCAAACAGGTCATCTTTTATCTGGAATGCCATGCCGACCAATTCACCAAAGAGACGGAGCTGCCCGGTTTTAGTTTCATCATGGCCGGCCGACCAGGCCCCTGCCGCACATGCCGAAGCCAGTAGTGAAGCCGTTTTGTTTCGTATGATGTCGTAATAAACTTCTTCCTGTATGGCAAGCGTTCTGGCTTTTTCCAGTTGCAGCAGTTCGCCTTCACTCATTTTGCGTACAGCATCGGAAAGAATATGCAGTATTTTGTAATCGTTATTATCAAGCGAAAGCAATAAACCTTTTGCCAGCAGGTAATCGCCAATGAGCACAGAGGCTTTGGTTTTCCACAAAGCATAAACGGAAAAAAAACCCCGGCGCTCGGCCGAATCATCCACCACATCATCATGCACAAGCGTGGCGGTATGCAGCAGTTCTACCAGTGAGGCGGCACGATAAGTGCTTTCGGTAACCGGGCCGCAGAGTTTCGCCGAAAGAAAAACAAACATGGGCCGCAGCTGTTTTCCTTTTCTTTTTACCACGTATTGCATGATGCGGTCGAGCAACGGTGCATTGCTTTTAACGGCTTCCTTAAACCTGCTTTCAAAGGTTTTCAGCTCATTTTCGATTAAGGCTGTCGGTAGGTTCATGTTGAAATCATGGCAAGATACATCTCAAAAATTAACCGGGGCTGTCCATCTTCATCGTTTCAGTTACTGACTTATGTGAGTAAAAAGCCGGGTTTTACAGAGGCAAATAATTGCATAAAAATTTGGTTTTTAGGCATCAATTTATATTTTTGCCTGTAATTTGGACATTTGAAATTTCTTATCAAAAACTAACTCACTCTTATGGCAAGCAAAAAGTACGTTTTACTGGCTGGCATTTTCAGTATGCTGGCTACAGTAAATTATGCCCAGGTAGGTGCAAGCTATGATGTTAAAGACTCATCCCTTATCCCGGCGAAAAGAATGCCCCAGCATTCCGAATTTTTAAATGGCACTTATAGTTTTCCGGCAAAGCCACGTAACCAATGGGAAATAGGAATAAAACCCCTCGGCATGTTCGCCATCAGCGGCGATGTGCCGGGAATAACACCCACATGGGGTGGCGCCGCACATGTAAGAAAAGCTTTCGGATATGTTTTCTCCATGCGGCTTGAATATTTGTTTGGTACAGCAAAAGGTCTTCATTGGCTGGCTGCAAATAACTACGGACGCAATCCGGCATGGGCCAGCAACTATGTAGCCCCGCTTTTAGGGTTGAACCCGGCAACCAATCAACCTGCTTTTTTCAATACTGTTACCGGTACATTCTTGATGCCGAATGAAACAATTGAAAGAGTTTTTTACAACTATAAAACTAAAGTGCATGATCTTTCATTGCAGGGAGTAATTACATTGAACAACATCCGGTTTCATAAATCAAAAACCGGTTTCAATCTTTATGGTTTCGGCGGTTTTGGCGCCACCGTATATGATGTAAAAATTAATGCGCTTAACGAAGACAATGCTCCTTATGATTTTTCCACCATCCAGGATGGAACGCATAAAACAAGAAAAGATACCCGTGATGCTTTGAAAGACATCCTTGATGACACATATGAAACAGAAGCCGACAACCATGGTGACAGAAGACCTAAGCTGTTTGGAAAAACACTGAAACCCACGCTGACCGGTGGTATCGGTATTGCTTTCAAACTCAGCAACAGGCTGAACCTGGCAATTGAAGACCGTGTTACATTCACCAAAGATGATTTGCTCGACGGCCAGCGCTGGCAGGAAGCTGACCTCGGTACTCCTTCACTCACCCGCGACTTTGACAGCTACAACTTTGCCTCAGTAGGATTGAATATTAATATCGGTGCAAAAGCTGTGGAGCCCCTGTGGTGGCTGAACCCGCTGGATTATGCCTATAGCGAAATCCGCAATCCCCGCCTGATGCGTTTACCTAAACCGGTATTGCCTGATAGTGACCTCGACGGAGTGACCGACCAGTTTGACCAGGAACAAACTCCCGAAGGCTGCCCGGTTGATACGCACGGTGTAAGCCGCGATACGGATGGGGACGGCGTACCTGATTGTAAGGATAAGGAACTGGTTACTCCTACCTATTGCCAGCCGGTAGATGCAGATGGGGTTGGTAAATGTCCTTGCGATACTACATGTGTTGGGAAAGCTGTTACCTATGTGCCTACATGCACAGATAAACTGGGTGCATTGCCAAACATCATGTTTGCCAAGAATTCGGTGAAGCTGAGCGATGATGCCAAGAGGCTGTTGGCTGTTGTGGCCGATCGTATGCGCAATGCTCCGGGTTGTAATGTAGTAGTAACCGGTTATTGCGCCAGCAATAAACTGGAGCAACAAAGAAGTTGGGACAGGGTGAATGCCATCATCACTTACCTGGTAGAAAAAGAAGGTGTGAGCGGCGACCGCTTCATCTTCAAGTATGGTGAAGAAGGAGGTGATTGCGATACAGTAGATATGCGCCCGGCCAATGAAGGTGAAGAAGGCCCCAACACCGTGCCGGCTCCGCACCCCAACCTGAGAAGAGGATAATCACAAGTTAGTTTTTGATAAACACCAGCCTCCCGGCTTTCCGGGAGGCTTTTTATTTGCAAGCCCCAATGAAATCGGGGCGCTTTACAAAAACCTTAACCCGGCGGGTTTTGTATCCCGTAATTTTTAAAGCAGATTTGCCGGAATAAATCTATCTTTGCCCGCTTTTTATGAGAATTTTTCTTTTCCTTTTCATAGCCGGTTTTTTATTCAGTTGCAAGGGAATCAATAAGATTTTAAAAAATCCTGATCCGGCTTATAAGCTCCGCATGGCCGAGCAGTATTATGTAAAAAAGAAATGGCTGTTTGCCCAGCAGCTCTTTGAAGATGTGATGCGGTATTATAAAGGCAAGCCTGAGTTTGAGGACATGTATTATAAATATGCCTATTGCGCCTACTACCAGCGGGATTACCTGAATGCTGAAAATCTTTTCAAGAGCTACCTCGAAGTGTTTCCCAACAGCACAAGGGCAGAAGAAGTGGACTATATGCGGGCCTATACTTTTTTTAAACAGTCGCCCAAAGCGCCTCTCGACCAGTCCAATACAATCAAAGCCATGGAAATGATGCGCACCTTTATTAACACACATCCCAATTCGGAACGGAATAAGGAAGCCAGTGAAATCATTGATATTTGCCGTACAAAACTGGAAGAAAAAGAAAGGTCGGCAGCGCAACTTTACTTCGATCTGGGGCAGTTTCGTGCAGCCGGCGTGGCCTTCAGCAGCCTGCTGTTGAATTTTCCCGACTCAGAACACAGCGACGAATACAAATTCATGGTGATTAAATCGTATTTTAATTTTGCGGAACTGAGTGTGGATGAGAAAAAAGCCGAACGTTTTGAGCAAGTGATTACCGAGTGCAATGATTTTATTGACCGCTTTCCCGACAGTAAACTGCTGAAAGAAGTAGAACGATACGTTACTTTATCAAATAACAATATTAAAACCCTGAACAATGAGCAAACTAAGACGCCAGCTTAGCGTAGGCACCAGCAACATAGTGGAAACCCGGAACCTGAATGACCTGAAGGACAAAACGGGCAACCTGTACGAATCCATCGCCATTGTTGGCAAAAGAGCCAACCAGATAAACATTTCTCTGAAAGAAGAGCTGCACAACAAACTGGAAGAATTTGCCAGCCATACCGACAGTCTGGAAGAAATACATGAGAACAAAGAGCAGATTGAAATTTCAAGAGCCTACGAAAGAATGCCCAACCCGGCCCTGCTGGCTACACAGGAATTCCTGGAAGACAAAGTGTATTTCCGCAAGGGCGAAGATGAACTGTTTAGCTAAACAACCGACAATTGAACCCCGCCTGAAAAACTATTTTGCGTCCCGCCGGTTCGGGACGTTTTTAGTTTCTGTCACTTAGTTTTAATTTTGAATATAATTATGCTGCAGGGTAAAAAAATATTACTGGGTATTACGGGCAGCATTGCCGCTTACAAATCCGTTTACCTGGTAAGGCTCCTGGTAAAAGCCGGGGCGGAGGTAAAGGTTATTATGACGCCGTCGGCCGGCGATTTTGTTTCAAAACTTACACTCTCCACCCTTTCGAAAAACAAAGTGCTGACCGGTTTGTTTGATGAAGATTCCTGGGCCAATCATGTGATGCTGGGTCGCTGGGCCGATGTGATGCTGATTGCCCCATTAAGTTGTAATACGCTGGCAAAAATGGCGCAGGGCCAATGCGATAATTTACTGCTTGCTGTTTATCTTTCGGCCACCTGCCCGGTAGCCGTTGCTCCTGCCATGGATGAAGACATGTGGCATCATCCCGCTACAAAGGAAAATATTCAAAAGCTATTGAAGTACGGCAATAAAATAATCCCGGTGGAAAAAGGCGAGCTGGCCAGCGGTCTTGTTGGCGATGGCCGTATGGCCGAACCGGAAACCATCATTTATTATCTTGAACAAAAATTTTTTTTACAAAAAAAACTGGCGGGTAAAAAAGCATTTGTTTCGGCCGGACCAACCTATGAGCCGATCGATCCTGTTCGGTTCATCGGCAATCATTCAAGCGGTAAAATGGGACTGGCCATAGCGGAGGAATTATACTCCCGGGGCGCCGATGTCACCCTGGTAATGGGGCCTTCATCCATCGAATTGCCAGCCAATGGCATTAAAACCATCCGGGTAAAATCGGCTGAAGAAATGTACAACGTCTGCACCCGCAGCTTTGAAAATTCGGACATTGCTGTCATGGCCGCAGCCGTGGCCGATTACACCCCGGTGGCTGTGTCTACAGGAAAAATCAAGAAAAAAGAAAACAATCTTGTTATTGAATTAAAAAAAACAAAAGACATTTTGAAAAGCCTGGGTGAAAAGAAAAAAGCAAAGCAGGTACTGGTCGGATTTGCACTGGAAACAAGCAATGAGCGGGAATATGCTTTGGGAAAACTGAAATCAAAAAATGCCGATATGGTAGTGCTCAATTCACTTAATGATCCGGGCGCCGGCTTTGGTACCGATACAAATAAAATCACCATCTTTGATAAAAGCGGAAAAGAATTCAGTTTCGGCCTGCTGCCGAAAAACGAAGTGGCCAGGAATATTGTTGATACACTCATCCAGCTTTACTATGCTTAAAAAAACCGTCCTGCTGATTACCCTTACCGGTTCCTTTGCATTTGCCCAAAGCCAGGAAATACAGGCCCGCATTACCATCAATATAAACAAGGATAAAGTACCTACCACCATCGACCGTAAAATTTTCCAGACACTGCAGCAGGCGCTGACCAACTTCATCAACAACCGCAAATGGACCAACGATGTGTTTCAGCCGGCAGAAAAAATTCAGTGCAGCTTCCTTGTGAATATTAATGAAGCAGTGGGGCAAAATGTATTCCGTGGCAGCCTTACCGTGCAGGCAGCCCGCCCGGCGTACAGTTCATCCTACCAGTGCCCGTTGATAAATTTTATAGATGATAACCTGCTGTTCCGCTACGTGGAATTTCAGCCAATTGAATTCAACGAAAACCGGGTGCAGGGCAGCGATCCGCTGGTATCAAACCTTACTGCAGTGCTGGTCTATTGGATAAACATAATTCTTGGTTTTGATTATGATTCATTTTCGCTGCGCGGCGGCGACCCGTATTTTGTAAAAGCCCAGAACATAGTAAACAATGCACCGGAAGGGAGGGATATCAGCGGCTGGAAAAATTTTGAAAGCCAGCGAAACCGTTACTGGCTGACCGAAAACCTGAACAACAACCGCTTTGCCCTTTTTCATGATGCCATTTATTCTTATTACCGCAACGGCATGGATATTTTTTATGAAAATGAAGACGAAGGACGCAACGGCATTCTCAACTGCCTGAATTTTCTCAGCACACTGGATAAAGAAAATCCCAACTCGATGCTCATGCAGTTTTTTTTCCAGGGTAAGAATACAGAACTCGTGAAAGTGTTTTCGAAAGCATCGAAAGATATTAAAGACAGGGCGCTGAACCTGCTGCTGAAGCTGGATGTAACCAATGCCCGCCTATACAACGAGTTAAAATGAAACAACTTTTATTCTGTTTCTTTGTTATTACCAGCTTCGGTTGTGTGCAGAAAAATAAAATACCCGGCGACGTTTTGCCGCAGAATAAAATGCGCAGCATCATGTGGGACCTGATGGTGGCCGACGCTTATATTTCCGAATACATACAAAAAGACAGTACAAAAAATGCACCGGCCGAAAGCCTTCGTCTTTATGAGCAGGTATTCCGCCTGCATGCCACCGACAAGGAGGCGTTTAAAAAAAGTCTTGTCTTCTACCAATCGAGACCCGACCTGCTGAAAGTGATTACCGATTCATTGCGAAACGATGAAAAAAGAGTGATGGAGCGGCAATATGGCGGCAGCAAACCGAAACCAGACAGCACTGTTAAAAAACCCGGCCCCGATACTTCGCTCATCAAAATAAAGCCATCGAAATTGCCAGGGGGATAAATGAGGGGTTATTCCACCCCTGCCTAAATTTGCGAATCAATTACTGTGTATGAATAAAATTGTAAAAAACGCCGATGAAGCTATTCATGATATCGGCGACGGCGCCACCATTATGCTCGGGGGGTTTGGACTTTGCGGCATACCCGAAAACTGTATTGCCGCACTAAAACGAAAAGGAGTGAAAGACCTCATGTGCATTTCGAACAATGCCGGTGTGGATGATTTCGGTCTTGGCCTGCTGCTGCAGACCCGGCAGATAAAAAAAATGATAAGCTCCTATGTAGGCGAGAACGAAGAATTCGAACGACAGATGTTGAGCGGCGAGCTGGAAGTAGACCTGATTCCGCAGGGCACGCTGGCTACAAGAATTCAAATGGCCGGCATGGGCATCCCGGCATTTTACACTCCGGCAGGTTTTGGCACCGAGGTAGCAGCGGGAAAAGAAGCAAGGGAATTCAATGGTAAAATGTATTTGATGGAGCATGCGCTTCATGCCGGGTTTGCCATAGTGAAAGCATGGAAAGGCGACTGGTATGGTAATCTTGTTTTCAGAAAAACTACAAGAAATTTTTCCACCTCCATGGCAAGGGCAGGCAACATCACCATAGCTGAAGTGGAGCAACTGGTAGAACCGGGACAGCTCGATCCGGATCATATTCATGTTCCGGGCATTTATGTCCATCGCATCTTCCAGGGCAGCGGGTATGAAAAAAGAATTGAAAGAAAAACTGTGCAGATAAAAAGGTAAAGCCGGGAGCCAGAGAAAGATGAATAGCTGAAGATTGGAAAACTTAAAACCATAAACTATAAACAATAAACTAAAACCCATGCCACTGGATAAATACGGAATCGCACAACGCATTGCGCAGGAGCTTCGTGATGGTATGTATGTAAACCTCGGAATCGGCATTCCAACACTGGTTGCCAATTTTATACCGGCCGGTATCAGTATTGTGCTGCAAAGTGAAAACGGCATGCTTGGTATGGGGCCTTACCCGGAAGAAACGGACATAGATGCTGACCTGATAAATGCCGGAAAAGAAACCGTAACTATTTTACCCGGAGGTGCATACTTCGACAGTGCCGAAAGCTTTGGGATGATCAGAGCCGGTAAAGTGGATCTTACTGTACTTGGCGCCATGGAAGTAAGTGAGGAAGGCGATATTGCTAACTGGAAAATTCCCGGAAAAATGGTAAAAGGAATGGGCGGCGCCATGGACCTGGTAGCCAGCGCAAGAAACATCATTGTGGCCATGATGCACACCAACCCCAAGGGTGAATCAAAACTTTTACCCAAATGCCAGCTGCCGCTTACAGGTGTGAAGTGTGTAAAAAGAATAGTAACTGATTTAGCGGTGCTCGATGTTACACCAGGTGGCTTTAAACTTTTAGAAAGAGCGCCGGGAGTAAGTGT
>CAYUJD010000037.1:0-7380 GCA_964444975.1 uncultured Chitinophaga sp.
ATAGCCACCCCCCAGCGTGGGATCCATATTACCGATGTAAATACCGATGTTCATTTTTGCAGTAGGTCAATTTGAAATTCTTTCCATCAGCACACCGAGTCCTTCCTGCCATTGCGGGTAATGCACGCCTGAATCGTCGGCGAAAGTGAATAAGGTTTTATAATTAGCTGAAAGTACCTGGTAAAATTTTTCTTTCTGAACAGATGTCTGCGGATAAAATATTTCCCTGTCAGTAAAACCCGGAGGCATGGGTCCGAAACCGTTTTCGCTGAGCATGGATTTTTGTAAAATAATCACATCCCTGCTTTGCCTGCTGAAACACATTCGGCTGAACAACAGGTAATGTGCACGGCTTGCTGCAAGTAAGCCAAGTGTATCGTATGGTTGCGGTAATTATTGTATCACACCTGAACAGAGAACTAAATGCAGTTCACCGGAATTTTTAAAGGCTTCTTCCAGATTATCCGAAAATTGAAGTTCACCGGTTGAAAATACAGACCGGCATTTTTCAGCCAGCGTTTTGCTTTCAACCACGGTCCAGTTAATATGTATCTTTTCATTTATCAACGGCCTGAGCATGTGGTATTGCAGGCCAGTGCTTCCGCCGAGGTCTATTACATTGATGGTCGAAAACCGGCCGCTGAGATAAAGAATCCCAGTCAATGAACTCAACGTGGACTGAGTGAAAAATAAATTTCTTTTTAATAAACCAATGTTTTGCTTAGTTTTTAAAACAATCACATCCACCAGCTCATTATCTTCATAACCGCTGCCGGATGCTGCCAACGCATCGCTGTAGCTGCTAAAAGTTTTCAGTGACGGGGGAAACAGCTCTTTTATTTTGCTTCTGATTTTACCGGCCACTGTCATACTATACCATTTCCACTTGTTGTGTGCGGGTATTATAAATTTCCAGTCCTTTTATTGCCTGCAGCCTTTCCGGTCCGGCCAGGAATGTAAGCTGGCCCTGCCGGTTGCGGCTCTCCCTGAATTTTGAACTGACAAAACCCTCTGCAGCAGAAAGCGGTTTAAGTTCTTTCATTTTATCTTTTTTCACAAAAAAAGCATTGTTTCCATTGCTGTTGCACCCGATAAAGTCATATCCTTTTTCACCGGCCAGGTCGCAAAGCGAAAGTAAGGAGCTGCCCCAGTACAGGTTGCTGTAATGCGCTTTTGTTCTTACAAAATCTTTATTGTAAGATATACTCCATGGCTTATCGTAGCCAAACACGCTGTTGTATTCCACAATGACAATGATAGGGCTGATTACATCAATCGCCTGCCATACAAAATAATCGTTGCCGTCAATATCAATGTGCAGCAGGCCGATTTCACCGGTCATGCCGCTTTCTTTCAGCAGGTCGTTGATGTTTTCCCTGGTAACAAAAGCCGGTTTAGCCTCCAATTGGTAGCGCCAGTAAATATCATCCTGCTTCACTTCGCTCATGTTTTGCTCACTGCCATCCATGATGAGGCCCTGCCAGTTGTTGTTGATGAGTAAAAACCGTGTGTTGGCCTCTGTATAATTCTCAACACCAAATTCAACAAATTTTTCAGCCTGCGGGGGAATGTCGAGATAGCTGATAAGAAACTGGATGATGCCGTCGTCGCCCCACTGCGAAAACACTTTGAACTCGGCCAGCTGTATATTGCCAAGAATTTCTTTTTCTCTCGATTTATTCAATTGGGCAATTAACCGGCCAGTCAATACGGCCTGGCTTTCCAGTTTTGTATTTAACTGATCCAATTTACCGGCAGAGGCCAGCAATTTTTTCAATGTACCTGCTAAACTCATGATAATTTTTTTACCACTGCCACCGTATGCCAGGTGTCGGGTGCGATAACTCTGTCATTTGTATAGCCGGCAAATGAGGCGATGCTTTCAAAACCGGCTTGTTGAAAAAACAATTGCATTTCCTGGTGAAGAAAATAGCGATTGCTTTGGGTTTCTTTAAAAATATTTTCAGGCAGGTTCCCGCTTTTCTCCGTAATAGTATAATGAACATGCGCCAGTTGATTCATGTAATCTATTTCAGTTTCTGAAACCCGCACTATTTCTCCTTCCTTAGTTTTAAAATGTTTTGTCCGGCTGGGTTCGAAAGACCGCAGAAAGGCACCGGCATTCCAGTATTCGACGATAAACAAACCGTCATCTTTCAATTGCCGGTTTACAAACTTCAGCAGCTGCAGTATGGCTTCATTTGTTTCCAGGTAGCCGATGGAATCGAATAAACAAAGAACGATATCCGGAGCATCTCCGGTATACTCAGGCTGACGCATATCCAGCCGGCGGAATTCTACATCAGTATTCCATTGCCTGTGATTTTCCCGGGCGCAGTCAAGCATATCATCTGAATAATCGGTGGCAATGATTTTATAACCCTTTTGCCAAAAGTGATAAGCATGCCGGCCGGTACCGCAGGCCAGCTCCAGTAATATTTGCGGTTTGCCCTGGTGAAATTTTTTTATACAGGTATGTAAAAAATCTGCTTCGGCAGCATAATTTTTTTCTGCGTAAAACAAGTCGTATAAAGCCGCATGCCTGCCGATGTAGGATGACATTTTCAGTTTTTTACGTTCACCATTATTTTATCATTCTCTGCTCCAAGAAAAGGTCCTTGCTTTACGCTGATGCATTGCATGTCTTCAATCACTTTGATGGCATGCACGCCGTGTATCAGCACAATGGCATCGCCCGGCTTCAGCCGTACCGTTTTTATCAGGTAACCGTCGTCATCATACAGGTCCACATCCACTACCCCGCGCTGCACCACGAACATCTGTTGCAGGTCGCGGATTACCCGTTCAAATTCTTTGTGGTAATGCGGCGCTTCCACAAACCCGGCTTCGTGAGCCAGCAGACCAAACTGGAAAGAAGATTCGGCCGGTGAAAAAAATTCAGTTGTCTTCACCCTGCTTTCAGCTCTTATCACTTCGGCATAGCGTATTCCTTTATGTTCAAAAATTTCAAGAAAAACCTGGCTCATATTTGTGCTGTTTGGAAAAAGATTTTATCATATCGGAAATGTAACTGATCTGTTCTTCGGTGAGGGTGTGTGAAGAAGGAAGATACAGGCCGCACTCCCAAAGCATATCGGCTACAGGTGTGCGGATCATCCGGTATCCTTCCTGCTTTTTCAGAAAAGGCTGCCCGGCCATGGAACAGAAAAATGTACGGGTGTCAATCCCTTTTTCTTTCAGGTATTTTGCCAGTTCATTTCGCTTCATTCCTGATTGGGGATTCACTACCACGCCGTACATCCAGTAAACATTTTTTGCCCATTCCAGTTCGGCGGGTGTTTGCAGCCACGGAATATTTTCCAGCCGTTCATTGTATCTTTTTGCCATTAATCTTTTTTGTTCAATAATGGCCGGCAGTCGTTGTGTTTGCGCCACGCCCATGGCCGCCTGGTAACCCGTCATGCGGAAATTGTACCCGGCTTCCCGGTGAAGAAACCGGGGTTGTGAAAATGCAAGATTGCGCAGCAGGCGAAGTTTTTCTGCCAGCTTATCATCGTTGGTGCACACCATACCGCCTTCACCGGTTGTAATTATTTTATTGGCATAAAAACTGAAACAGCTCATGTCGCCGAAACTGCCGGTCATTTTACCACGCACAGTGGCGCCATGGCTTTCGGCACAATCCTCAATCACAACGAGATTATGTTTTTTTGCGATGACCATCAGTTTGTCCATATCTACCGGGTGGCCATAGAGATGAACGGGTATAATTGCCTTTGTGTTCGGTGTAATTAAACTTTCAATTATATCAAGATCGAGGTTCCAGGTGACAGGTTCGCTGTCAACCGGCACCGGCACTGCGTTGTTATGATAAGCTGCCAGCGCTGTAGCAATGTTGGTGGAGGCGCTTACCAGCACCTCATCACCGCTGCCGATACCAGCAACATCTGCAGCCAGATGCAGTGCTATAGTTCCGTTGCATACTGCAATGCCATGTTTACAGCCGATAAAATCAGCAAACATTTTTTCAAACCGGGGAATATATTCACCGAAAGACCCGGAAATTTCTCCTTTCTTCAGCGCATCAACTACGGCATCAATTTCTGCCTGGGTAATATCAGGTTCAAAAACAGGAATCATGAAGAATGATTTTGAAAATTTATTTCATATACTGCCGGAAATAATCCAAAAGCCGGGCAGAAGATATTTTATAATTATAATCGTTCAATGTACGCTGCTGCCCTTTTTTGGCAATCGCATTCCGTTTTTCTTCGTGACGGAGATAATAATTTACTTTTTCAATGGCATCAGAAACGGATTCGTAGTAAACCACTTCATCATCATTGAAATTTTTTTGTTCAGCCTGCCTGCCATCCGTCAGCAGCAAGGCACCTGCACCGGTGGCTTCATACATACGCATGTTCCCTGCAAAATTCCGGGCTACATCAATATGCGCATTGAAAGTGATTTTTGAGCGGTGAAGCGTCCGGTACATGTCAAGTCCCCACACTTCGCCCCTTGCTCTTTGCCGGTAGATATTTTTTGAAAACAGCCTTTGAAAAAAATTCCTGGTATCGGGTACCAGTTCAATGCCGGTACCGAAAAATTGCAGGCTGGTGTTGTCCAATAATTCTTTTATCATAGTTATCCGGCGGCTATGTGCTTTGGTCAGGCTGCCGATAAAACTGAAATCAATATCCTGCGGCTGGTTTGCATCAAGACAATCAAGAATGGCGGGGTCAAAAGCAGCATGCAGCAATTCCGACTTCACTCCCAGCCGGCGGAAATCATCCACAAACTGGGGCACGGAAGTCATCAGCAATTCCAGCTGATGCAGAGGTACTCCTTCAGGCAAGGGGCAACTGATCCAGCCGAAAATATGTTTTGCATGCTTTTTTACTTCGGTAAGAAACCCGTTGTAATACTCAAACATGCTGGAGATATAGAAAATGTCGGGTTGTTTCTTTTTTACCTGTGCCAGAGCTATTGAAAAATTCCAGTCTCTTTCATTATACCTTGTATCGTTTTCTTTAGCCCACGCCAGTTGCAGCGGCCTGCAGTTGGGAACCACCAGTTCAGCTTCTACCCCCAGCTTTACAAACTCATCGGCAAATGAAGCCCAATGCCCGAAGTGGTCATCCTTCAGCGCCTTCATCTGTTCATTGTACGGCAGCCTTGCAAGTCCTTTGTTCTTTTTATAAAATGAATGCAGGTAGGCATCGTAATATGAACAAAAAAAGATTACCCTCATCGGCGGAAACTTTTTATCAGCCCGGTCACATACTGAACCTGTTCTTCCGTAAGCTCTGCAAACATGGGCAATGAAAGCTTCCGGCCCTGGTTATGAAAAGCAACCGGAAAGTCACTGGTTTTATAATGGTTTTGCGAATAACTGGGCAATTAAGGTAAAGCAGTGAGATTTGGCACCTATATAAGCCGCAAAGGCTGATTCAAACTTTTTAATTGCAGCGCCCCCGATAAAGTCAGCTGCTCTATTACACCTGCAATAGCCCCGTCAATTTCCTCTTTGATGGAAAGATATTGCGCTTTCAAATCAACAAACGGTATGGTTACAGAAACCGCATACGTACATGTGTAGTAAGAACTATTTTATTTTTTTAGCCGGGTTGCCGGCGTAGGTGCCGGGCTCAGTTATATTCTTTGTCACCACGCTGCCGGCGCCGATTACTACATTGTCACAAATTTCCACGGGCAGGATGGTGGCATTGCTGCCGATAAAAACGTGATTGCCGATGCGGGTGGGCTTCCACTTGCTCTGATTGCCGCGGGCCGGCCCGCCGCTGCTAAAGGCGTCGTTGATGAACATGACGCCGTGACCGATAAAGCAATCATCGCCGATGGTTACCAGGCTGCAGATAAAACTATGCGACTGGATTTTGCAACCCTTGCCGATGCTTACATCTTTTTGTATTTCAGTAAAAGGACCAATGAAACAATCATCAGCAATCCGGCATTCATACAGGTTGACCGGTTGAATGATTTTTACATTTTCCCCAAATTGAACATCCCTTATTACCGACTGATGAATTACCGGTTCCATGAGGAGTTGTTTTCTGCTGCGGCGTAAATTTTTTCTATTATCTCCACCGTTTTGAATCCTTCAAAACTGTTGGCTGAAATGGGAGCGTTGTTATTGAGCACTTCCACCAGGTTCTGATATACTTTATCATGATTGCTCATCGAGCCCTGGTAGCTGCCGTAATCGTTGGGTTTGTTGCCCGCGGGCAGGTCTTTTATTTCAACACCTTCAATGTTTTGGTATTCCAGCACATTCAGGTATTGCCCGCCGATTTTCACCGTTCCTTTTTCACCAAAAACAGTCAGTGAGCCTTCCATGTTTTTTTTATAACTGTTCACGGTGTAGTTCACTGTGCCGATGACGCCATTGTCAAATTCCAGTATGGCCACGCCGGTATCTTCAAATTCAATGATGCCTGCGTGTGCATAATTGCGGGTAAATGCTTTCACCTGTTTTATGTCGCCAATCATCCAGTAGAGCAGGTCAATAAAATGACTGAACTGGGTGAAGAGGGTGCCGCCGTCAAGTTTTTTTGTTCCTTTCCATGAGTTATGGTAATAAGCCGCATCGCGGTTCCAGAAGCAGTTGAGCTGCACGCTGAAAATTTTTCCCAGCCGGCCGTCATCGAGCAGTTGTTTTACAGCCTCTACCGGCGGATTGAAGCGGTTTTGTTTTACTACAAAAAGCCGCCGGTTTGTTTTCTCCGCGGTTTTAATCATTTCGCCGCAGTCTTTCACCGTCAGCGCCATGGGTTTTTCGCACAGCACATGAAAGCCCGCCTGCAGCGCCTTGATAGAGTGCTCTGCATGAAGGCCGTTGGGCGTGCAAACGGAAACCACATCCACTTCTTTTTCTTTTTTCAGCAAATCATTGATATCATAATAGGCGTTGGCATTAAATTTTTGCGCCAGTATATCGGCCTTTCCGGTTTCTATATCACAAACAGCTTTCAGTTTCCCGATGTGGCTGATGTGTTCAGCATGGCGCTGCGCAATGCGTCCGCAACCGAAGATGGCAAAATTCAATTCGGGCATTTGGTACTATGGATTTTTCTATGAAGATTTTAATGAAGCCTGGTAAGCCTGGGATTTCCGGCCGGCAAGTCTTTTATATAAAGCAGCTGTTTTAATCCGGAATAAAAGTAAAAACAGCCGGGGATGAAATTCTTTCAGCAGCAAGTGGATTACCAGGTGGCGGTAGCGGATCCTGGCGAACAAATAGGACAATTTAAGGTAGATGCGCTCCACCAGCCGCACCCTGGTTTTTACATCCGGAATTTTATCCCAATAAAAAATATTTTTAAAGTGGGCAAAGGTGCAGTACAGCGGGAATTCATTTTTGTATCCGTAGGTTTTCAGTCTTTCCACCTGCTGGGCATG
>CAYUJD010000037.1:7480-33550 GCA_964444975.1 uncultured Chitinophaga sp.
GCGGGAATTCATTTTTGTATCCGTAGGTTTTCAGTCTTTCCACCTGCTGGGCATGTGTTTCTTCCCTCACCTTACGGCGGTGATAACGGATTTCGGCCGAAGGAACCAGTTGTCCGAAGAAAGAAGCCTGCAGGAGAAATAAATGGTCGGAGCCATATTTGTCAAACCGGTACTGGTCAATCACTGATTTTCGGAACAAACCCTGGAAGGCGCTGCAAGCCCCGAAATTATCAATCACTTTCAGCATCCGGTCTTTATAATCATGCATGCGACCGGTATCCAGGTCGGGGTTCATGTCGCTGCTTAGCTGCTCCTGCACATCATTGGCGAAATAATTTGCAAGGGGGTAATACAAAGCAATACCGGGATTTACTTCCATTCTGCTTACTGCTTCCGCTACAAATTCCCTGTGTACGATGTCGTGCCCGCCCAGCCACATAAAGTATTTGCCCCGCCCTTTGTTTTTCAGGAATTCAAAATTTTCATGCACTCCGATATTTTTTTTATGCCGGAATGCGGTTATCCTGTTATCAGATTCACGGTATTGCTGAATAATCATCCATGTATTATCGGGTGATGCATTATCGCCGATGATAACCTCGAGGTTGGTGTAAGTCTGGCCCAGTGCTGAACGGATTGCTTCCCCGATAAATCTTTCTTCGTTATAAACCGGGATAGCTATGGTCACAAGGGGTTGCATTTTTTACTGTCTTAAATTCCAGCCGGAAGAAATACTTTTTCCTTTTTATGCAATAAAAGTTTGGGGCTATAATCTAATACAATCCTGAAAAGCTCATGTTCAATCAGCGATTTGTTTTTTACCGCCAGCAAATTAAAACCATGAGGCGGGCCTTCGGTAAAAGTTCTTTCCACGGGAATCAGTTCCACTTTCATACCTGCCGTATTCATGTTATTGTGAAAATCACGGATGGAAAACACATGATAGCCCAGGTCTCTCATAAATTTTACTGAATCGGAATTCTGCAGCGAGTTACTCCAGTCATTGTGCAGGCTGTGGTTTTCGAAAATGACAACCGGTGAATTTTTTTTGAACATTTCTTTTGCACCCAGCAGTACTTTCATTTCACCGCCCTCTACATCAATCATGAGCAAATCTACTGTGTCAATTTCAGCCCCGGCAATGTAATCGTCAAGCGAAACCGTTTCAATAAAACCGGATGCACCCGCAGCTGCCGGCACGGTGCTGGCCAGCGCATCTTCGCCTTCAAAGCGGAGTTTTTCCCCCGACTTCGACCACAAAGCCGTCTTATTAATCCTGATATTTGAAATATTATTGAGCCGTGCATTCTCTTCTATTAATGAACAATTGGTTTCATTGGGTTCAAAAGCATGGCAAACTCCTGTGCCCCTCATTCTATCTGCAATCAGGATGGCGTGATCGCCGAAATAAGCGCCTCCGACAATGACGTGGCGGGCAGATGCCGAAAAATGCTGTAACACTTTTGTCGTTTGCGGTTCCCACACATGATCCGGTTCCTGCGGTGTGGAGAGTAAAAATTCACGGGCAATTTTAGAGTTATAAATAAATTTCATCTTCAGCCCGTTTGACAGCTTTTTAATAAACGTTCTGCCTTTAAACACTTCATCAGCTAACAGGCCGGTAAAGGTATCGCGGATATTATTTCCCGGATAACCCCTTGCCGCTTCCACATCAAGCAGGGCTTGAATGAATTCACCGGCAAGCGCCGGGTTATCGTCCAAAGTCTTTTTTATTTTTTCTGCATCCATTCGTTTACTTTATTCTTTTTAAAAATCCACCGCCGAACGCTTCCGTGATGAGAAGCTTATCAGTAATGGATTCATCTTTTGCAAAATCCTTGTTTTCGGCCAGGAAAGCCTGCATGGCAGTGTAGGGATTATTGCCCACATCCCAGGGGCGGTTGCGGGTATAATACCCGGCCGGGAAAAATTCAATCAGCGTATCGGGGAGTATGATATAAGAATTGAGCGAAACCAGTTTTGAATACAACCTCAGTTCATCCAGCACATGCTGGTGGGTGTGGTTGGAGTCAAGACATACCATCACATTTTTAAAACCGCTGGCATAATCGCTTATCTGCTGAAAAATATCCGGCGCCACCGAAGAACCCTCCAGCATGGTGATGCGTTTCATCATCGGGTGCTTTTCTATTTCCTCCCGGTTATGCTTGCGGATATCAATATCCACAGCTATCACCTTGCCGTCATTTCCCAGCAGCTCAAGCATGGAGGCAGAAAAAATAATGGAGCCGCCGTGGGCAATACCCGTTTCAATAATCAGGTCGGGCTTTACCTGCCAGATAACTTCCTGCAGGGCTATGATGTCCTGCGGAAATTTAATGATGGGGCGCCCCATCCACCGGAAATTGTAAATGTATTTGTACTTGTCAGCATACAGCATCCAATCCAGCGACTTGTTTTTTAATACCTGGTCCTGCTTCATCAGCAGCATTTCCTGTTTTCGTTCTTCATTAAACTGCTCTATAGGGTTCATGAATTGTTTTTTCAAGATGATCAAATAATTGATTTATTTCCGATTCAAGACTATATGATTTATCGGGTTGATAACCCAGCCGGGTGATTTTACTTATGTCTACCTGAAAACTGTTCCCTGTTTTCGGCTCACTGCCCTTTACCAGCAGGCCGGCTTTTTTATTATATCTTTTTTCATAACAGGTTTTCACCAGCTCCGCCACCTGCAGGATGCTGCAATTTTTTTCAGAGGCAAGATTATAAACATTATATCCTTGTGCCTCGCTTCTCAGAATTGCTTCCACGCCTGTGCTCACTTCGTGCAGGCT
Source organism: uncultured Chitinophaga sp. (assembly GCA_964444975.1). Classification (GTDB taxonomy): domain Bacteria; phylum Bacteroidota; class Bacteroidia; order Chitinophagales; family Chitinophagaceae; genus VBAS01. The sequence goes on from CAYUJD010000037.1 coordinate 10,282, forward strand.
GATAAAATTCCGGTTTTGTTTTCCGGAAGACATCAATGTGATTTGTCCTGTTTGATATACTTCTTTGCAAAAACAGGCCGGCACCAGTGTCCAGCGGTTGATGTGCGGATTCTTCAGCCGGCCATACACGTTGGAAGGCCTGACTACAATACCGTTAATCTTTTTTTCCCGTGCATACATTTCAACGTACAGTTCGCCGAAAACATGATTGAGCCCATAATCATTCTGGCAGCGGCGCGGCGTGTTTTCATCAATTGGGCCGTTGAGCTCAGTGCCATAAACCTGGAAGGTGGAAAAAAAAATCATGCGGGCAATATTGCGCTGCACACAGAATTCGAGCAGGTTTTTAGTGCCTGCAGCCGAAAGCAAAATCGCTTCCTCATTTTTTTTGGATACAATATCGTTGGCGGTTGCCGTATGCACGACTGCATCTGCATTGTATATTTCAATCCTGTCAAAAGCCGATGGATCCAGCACATCCAGCCCGACAGCAGTAAAGCGGTCATCAGAATATGCGTTGATTTTATTTATATCACGTGCAGCGGCAATTACCCGGTAACCCCGTTGCAGCAGGTAATCGCAAAGATAAGAGCCGATAAAACCGGAGGCACCTGTAACCAGCACTGTCATGCTTCAATCCCTTTAAAATTTTGTGAATCCAGCATTGGTATCTGCTGATCTTTTTCTGAAATTTTCAACAGCGGCAACGGCCACTCAATGCCAATCAAAGGGTCATTATACCGCACCCCGCTTTCCGCTTCTTTCTTATAGGTGGATGAAACCATGTAAATGATTTCCGCCTCTTCAGTGAGCGTCTGAAACCCGTGGGCAAATCCCTTGGGGATATACAGCATGGTTTTGTTTTCGGCGCTCAGCTCGGTGCCAAACCATTTCAAAAATGTGGGCGAGCCCTTGCGGAGATCAATAATGACATCAAAAATTTTTCCCACAACACATTTCACCAGCTTTACTTCCGCATGCGGCGGTAGCTGGAAATGCATGCCGCGGATGCTTCCTTTGCCAGAAGTGCCTGAATGATTGCACTGAACGAAACCGGTAGTAAGCCCCCGTTCACCGAATTCATGGCTGCAGTACCAGCGGCTGAAAAAGCCCCGGTGGTCTTCAAACAAATCGGGCACGATAAGGTAAGAGTCTTTTAAAATAGTTTCAGTAAAACGCATCCGTTGGTTGCTGATGATTCATAGAATTAATTACCGGGCCTGAAGAACCACTCAGCCGGCCGGCTGATAGTTGACCACGGTTTGGTATTGACCGATATGCTGAAAAATAATTTCCCCGTTGCCCGAAGCCAGGGCCTTGTATTCTTCTGTCACCCATGCCAATGTTTTTTTTATATCCAGCTTAGGCTCCCAGTGCAAAATTTCTTTTGCACGGCTTATGTCCAGTTGCAGCAGGCCGGCTTCATGCGGCTGTCCGTGGGCTTTTGAGATTTCGTATTCGCCGCCGCCCCAATTCTGAATAAAAGTTTTTACAAGCTCTTCCACTGTCATCGTTTCATCATTGCGCGGGCCAAAGTTCCATGCGCCTGCAAAGCGGGCAGGCTGCAGCTGCAACATAGCTGCCAGTAATAAATACCCGCTGAGCGGCTCCAGCACATGCTGCCATGGCCGTACGGATGACGGATTGCGGATTATAACCGGGTTGTTTGTTTGCAATGCCCTGACAATATCGGGTACAATACGGTCTTTTGAATAATCGCCGCCGCCGATTACATTGCCTGCCCGTGCAGTGGCGATGGCTTTTTTGTGCCGGTCAAAATCGTTGGGATGGAAAAAGCTGCTGCGATAGCTGCTCACAAGAATTTCTGCTGCTGCTTTGCTGGCACTGTAGGGATCATAGCCGCCAAGTTTATCATCCTCCCTGTAGGCATAATCGTCTTCCCTGTTTTCATACACTTTATCGGTTGTTATAATTACAACTGAGCAGGGGTTTGGCAGGGCCTTCAGCGCTTCCAGCAAATGAGCCGTGCCATTTACGTTTACTTCAAATGTGTAAAGCGGCCTCTCATAAGAACGGCGCACCAGGGGCTGAGCGGCAAGATGAAAAATAAAATCCGGCTGAAAAGAAATGATTTCTTCCTGCAATCTCTCTTTGTCCCTGATGTCAGCAATCACAGATGTACATAAACCGTCACCGTTGAGAATAGGATAAAGTGAGTTTTCCGGCCCGGGAGCCAGTGCATATCCTTTTACTATTGCTCCAAGGCGGTGCAGCCAGGCCAGCATCCACGAACCTTTGAAACCGGTATGGCCGGTTACAAATACTTTTTTTCCCCGGTAGGTCTTTTCAAAAAACAGCTCGTAGTTTTTTATGTCCAGATTTTCCATTTTGCCTGGTTATCATTCCACAAGGTTTCGAGCTCAATTTTATCACGCAGGGCATCCATGCATTTCCAGAAACCGTGATGCTGGTAGGCGGCCAGTTGACAGTCAGCCGTAATTTTTTCCAGCGGCTCATCTTCCCACATCACTTCGGTCATATCTTTTTCCAGGTAATCAAATACTTTTTTATTCAGCACAAAAAAACCGGCGTTGATCCATTTGCTTTCATCTTTTGTTTTTTCCTTGAAAGCAATCACCTGTTTTTTATCATCCACCTGCATGCCGCCGAATTTTGACGACATGGAAACTGCCGTAACGGTTGCTATTTTCCCATGCGCTTTATGAAATTTCAGCAGCGCAGCAATGTCAATATCGGCCACCCCGTCGCCGTAGGTGAGCATGAAATCATCATCGCTTATATATTTCTTCACTTTTTGCAGCCGGCCGGCCGTTTTTGTTTCCAGCCCGGTATCCACCAGCGTTACTTTAAACGCCTCGGTATTCTTGTCATGAATTTCAATAGCATTGCTGCCCAGGTCAATGCTGAGGTCGCAGTTGTGCAGGAAATAATTCATGAAATATTCTTTAATGATATATCCTTTGTAGCCGAGGCAAATGATAAAATCAGTAAAGCCGTAGTGGCCGTAAATTTTCATGATATGCCAGAGAATGGGCTTGCCGCCGATCTCTACCATCGGCTTGGGCTTTGCATCGGTTTCTTCGGAAATGCGGGTACCCATCCCGCCGGCGAATATGACTACTTTCATTGTATGAGGTTGCTTTGCCAGGTAAGTTTGGGACGAACCACACCGGGATAATCGTGTTTGAAATCCGTATCCCGTGTATTCACATTTTCAATCACATCAAAATTAATAGCTTCTTCTACAGTAAAGTGAACCTTGAAAGGGGAAAAGGTGGTAACAACAAGGTTCACATAGTACGATTCCTTATTAAGCAGATGCGCCGGTATCCACACGGTCGTTTTATGCCTGCCGGTTTTTGCATGTTCACCATTGGATGGTTCGACGGCTACAAACACACATTCGCCACGGGTGGTATAGATGTGGATGTTGGGCACAGGGCGAAATCCTTCTTTCTTCACCCGGTATTCATATTCTATCCCGGCTTTTTCATCAATGCGCACAAAATCTATTGATTCCATTTTTTCATTCACCAGCCGGGCTGAAATAATTTCCGCTACTTCATCGCCGGGACGGCTGGTTGTCCACTCCACTTTTGTTTTGGGAGCCAGCTCCTGTTTCAGGTAGTAATGCACAGTGCTGCCTGCATCGCCCTGGTAAATGATGCTGCCGTTTTTTAACAGTATGCCACGGTTGCACAGGCTCTGGATTGCCGTCATGTTATGGCTTACAAATAAAACAGTTCGTCCTTCGGTGGCGCTGACGTCCTGCATCTTACCCAGGCATTTTTTCTGAAATTCGGCATCGCCTACCGCCAGCACTTCATCCACTACGAGTATTTCGGGTTCCAGGTGCGCAGCCACTGAAAAGGCGAGTCGCACATACATGCCGCTGCTGTATCTTTTTACCGGTGTATCCAAAAATTTTTCCACGCCGGAAAAATCCACTATCTCATCAAACTTTCTTTTTATTTCGGCACGGCTCATTCCGAGGATGGCGCCGTTGAGAAAAATATTTTCCCGGCCGGTGAGTTCCGGGTGAAAACCGGTGCCCACTTCCAGCAAACTGGCTACACGACCGCGGATGGAAACTTTTCCGTTTGTAGGCTCAGTAATGCGGCTCAAGATTTTTAACAGTGTGCTTTTACCGGCGCCGTTTCTGCCGATGATGCCCACCCGGTCGCCCTGTTCTATTTCAAAATACAAATCTTTCAATGCCCAGAACTCTTCCACTTCATCGCCTTCCACCACCTGCTGCCCGGTGAAGAGCTGACGGGTGCGTGAATAAAAATTGTGCAAGTGCTGCATCATCTGCTCCCGGAAAGTTTTGTAACTGCCCCTGCCGAGGTGGCCGATGATGTATTTTTTGCCGAGTTCTTCGGCTTTGATAACTATATGGGGCAATTAAAACTATTTTAAATCAGGTCGGCAAAGCTTTTTTCCATTTTGCGGAAAGTGCGTACGCCGATAAGCATAAGCAATAAGGTAATTCCCAATGACAAAATCATACCCTCCATGTTCAGCGGTTGTTTATTGCCAAAAAAACACCAGCGGAAACCATCAATAACGCCGGCCATGGGGTTGAAGTAAAATAACAATCCGAACTTTTCAGGAATGATCTGCCCTGCTTTTTCCGATGTGAAAGCAACGGGAGAAATATACAATCCTATTTGTACCAAAAAAGGAACTACATGTTTGAAGTCGCGGTACTTTACATTCAGCGAGGTGAGCCATAAGCCCACGCCAAAGCTGGCAAAGAATGCCATGATGATGAACAATGGAAGAAAAACCAGGTTGACAGAAGGCACAATGCCATACCATGCCAGCAGGATAAACATGAGAACAAATGATATGAGGAAATCAACCAGGCTGGTAATGACCGATGATGCCGGGATAATCATACGTGGAAAGTAAACTTTAGAAATCAGCCGTTCGTTGCCGATAAGGCTGTTGCTGGCTTCGGCCATGCCGGTGGCAAAAAACTGCCAGGGTAATAAACCGGCAAACACCAGTACCGAATACCTGACACCTTCGGGTGCGGGAAACTTTGCCATTTCACCAAAAACAAATGTGAAGATCATCATGGTGAGCAGCGGCCTGATGACGCTCCACGCTACACCGATGATGGTTTGCTTGTAGCGGACTTTGATGTCACGCCAGCTCAGGATGTAAAACAACTCCCGGTAGCGCCACAGGTCTTTCCAGTAGTTGCGTTCGCTGCGGCCAGGTTCGATATAGATTTCAAAAGCCATTCGAAAACTGCTACGCTGTTACTGACAAAAATTTTTCACTATAAACTTTTTCCATCCCTTCCCGCAAACCGATTTTTGCCTGCCAGCCAAGTGCAGTAAGTTTTGACACATCGAGCAGCTTGCGGGGCGTGCCGTCGGGTTTTGAAGGATTAAATACTATTTTTCCTTTATACCCGGTTATTTCTTTTATCATTTCTGCCAGTTCTTTTATCGTTACATCTTCACCACGGCCGATATTGATAAAACCCGGTTCATTGTAACCTTGCATCAGGAAAAGACAGGCATCGGCCATATCGTCGGCATGCAGAAATTCGCGGCGCGGCGTACCGGTGCCCCACACTTCCACTTCGGGTTGCTGCTGAAGTTTTGCTTCATGAAATTTTTTTAACAGGGCCGGCAGCACATGGGAGTTTTCGGGGTCATAGTTATCGTTGGGGCCGTACAGGTTGCTCGGCATTACCGAAATAAAATTGCAGCCGTACTGGCTGCGGTAAGCGTCGCACATTTTGATGCCGGCAATTTTGGCAATGGCATAAGGTTCATTGGTTGGCTCCAGCAGGCCGGTTAATAAATATTCTTCTTTCAAAGGCTGAGGCGCCAGCCGGGGATAAATGCAGGAAGAACCGAGAAACAGTAATTTCCTGACGCCGTTTTTCCACGACTGATGAATCACATTAGACTGAATCAACAGGTTGTCATACAAAAATTCTGCCCGGTAAGTATTGTTGGCATAAATGCCGCCCACTTTTGCGGCAGCCAGGAAAACATATTCAGGTTTTTCCCCGGCAAAAAAATCTTCAACGGCCGATTGGATTCTTAAATCAAGTTCAGCCGAAGTGCGGAAAATAAAATTTGTAAATCCTTCCCGCTGCAATCGTCTTACAAGGGCACTGCCTACCATACCCCGATGTCCGGCGATATAGATTTTGCTTTCTTTATTCATCAGGCTGATAAAAAAACAAATTCGGAAGTCTGAGGTCTGAAGTCCAAGATATACAAGGATAAACTCTAACTTGAAATTTGTTCATAAAATATATTCTTTTATTTTCCTTCCGATTTCCGCCTTCTGTCTTCCGACCTCCGACTTCATTCATGCTGTGGCAATACATGAAAGCCTGCTTCCACCAGCGTTTTATGTTTGCGGAAAAGTTCAAGATCGTATGCCACCATTTCCTTTACCATTTCTTTCAGCGAATACCGGGGTTGCCAGCCCAATTTTTGTTTTGCTTTTGTGGCATCGCCAACCAGCATATCCACTTCGGTAGGTCGGAAATAGTGCGGATCCACCGCTACTACTTCCTGCCCGGGTTTAAAGGCAAACTCATTGCTGCACGATTTCACAAAACCTTTTTCATCTTTTCCACTTCCCTTAAATTCAATTTCCACATTCATTTCATCAAAAGTCATACGGATAAAATCGCGGACTTTGGTGGTGATGCCGGTGGCGATTACAAAATCTTCCGGCTGCGGCTGCTGCAGCATCAGCCACATGGCTTCCACATAATCTTTGGCATGACCCCAGTCGCGGCTGGCATCGAGGTTACCGATATATAATTTATCGGTAATGCCAAGCGCCAGCTGTGCAGCGCCTCTTGTGATTTTCCTGGTTACGAACGTTTCGCCCCGAAGCGGGCTTTCATGGTTGAACAAAATTCCGTTGCAGGCAAACATATTGTAGGCTTCCCGGTAGTTTACCGTTATCCAGTACGCATACAGCTTGGCCACGCCATAAGGTGACCGCGGGTAGAAGGGAGTTTTTTCCGTTTGGGGAATTTCCTGCACCATGCCATAGAGCTCCGAAGTAGAAGCCTGGTAAATTTTTGTTTTTTGCGACAGGCCCAGCAGCCGCACTGCTTCTAAAATGCGCAGGGTGCCGATGCCATCGGCATTGGCCGTGTATTCCGGCGTATCGAAGCTTACTTTCACATGGCTCATGGCACCGAGGTTGTAAATTTCATCGGGCTGCACTTCCTGGATGATGCGTATCAGGTTGGTGCTGTCGGTAAGGTCGCCGTAGTGAAGAATGAAATTGCGTTTTGAAACATGCGGGTCCTGGTACAGGTGATCAATGCGGTCGGTATTAAAAAGCGAAGCTCTTCTTTTTATACCGTGCACGGTATATCCTTTTTTCAGCAGCAGATCTGAAAGATAGGCGCCGTCCTGCCCGGTAACGCCGGTTATGAGTGCTGTTTTACCCATGATGTTTTTTTTGCTCCAATAATTTTTTTCAGTCCTTCTTCAAGCGTAATGAGGGGTCGTTGCAGCAGGCACTGCATTTTTTCAATATCCGGCTGGCGCCGCGTCATATCGCCTTCGGCCAGTGGTGGCAGGTGAACGATTTCAGACTTTGTGCCGGTAATTTTTTTTATAGCCTGCGCCAGTTCCAGCACCGATATTTCCTGGTCGTTGCCTATGTTCACTACGTCATCAATAAATTTATTCTGCAGCAGGCAGTTTACCGTGGCTTCCAGGTTATCGTCAATATAGCAAAAGGTTCTGGTTTGCTGTCCGTCGCCAAAGATGGTAATTGGTTGGTTGGTCAGCGCTGCGTCGATAAATTTTGATACCACAAAATCAGGGCTTTGCTTCGGGCCGTATGTATTAAAGAAACGGAAGATGGTATACTCAAGACCAAACTCCTGGTAATAAGAACGGCAGAAAGCTTCGCCTGCATTTTTTACTACGGCATAAGGCAGGCGTGAATTGAGCGGTGTGGTATGTTCGTGCTGTGGCAGGTGCACGGGCTCGCCATACACTTCGGAAGAAGAGGCATAAAAAACTCTTTTCACACCGGTGTTTTTACAAAGGGTAAGCACATTGCGTATGCCCTGCAGGTCGTTCAGCACCATCACGGGATTTTCAAGCGTCCGTTTTACTCCCACTACTGCTGCGTAATGAAAAACAAAATCAAAACCGAAGGTCTGGAAGATGGAAGCGATATCATCAAAGTCATTGGCATCGGCCTTTATAAACCGGAAACTGCCTGAAACCGGAAGATTCTGTTGCCTGCCGGTAAGGAAATTGTCAACCACCACCACCTGTGCATCTGTCTGTTTAAGCAGGTAATCGGCCAGTGAGCTGCCGATGAAACCTGCGCCGCCTGTTACTAAAATTTTCATTACTTAAAAATTTCTATCATGAATGTACTTCCTTACACCAGGGCAATTTCAATTTTTTGAAAAAACCACGCCGATATAGCCGCCGGGAATACCCCCGTTTAATTTTTTTGCTATGCTGAGCGGAACGGTGACAGCGCCCAGGGCTGCCATTTTTATTTTTTCTAATGCCGAATGATGATGAATCAGGGTTTTGATATCAAGCCAGCACTTAGCCCGCAAATAAGCATCTACCAGTATTCTTGCTTCACCTGTAATCAACACCCTGTCGAGCCGGATACCGAAAATATCCTGTATGGCACGAAACACTTTTTCATTCCATAAGCCCATGTGGTGGGGCGGCATGTTTAAAATTTCATATTTGTCAAACCGCCTGAACCAGGGCTCGCAGTTGGGAACGCCGATAATTAGTTTGCCTCCCGGTTTCAACACCCGGACAGCCGCCAAAAGAAAACTGTGCACGGCGGTAACATGCTCCAGCACCTGCATGATGCAAACCACATCATAATATACCGGCCTTTTGGCAGCGTGTTGTTCTATGGATTCATTAAAAACATCCAGTCCTCTTTTTCTGCATTCATCTACAGCCGTTTGGTGAAATTCAAGACCGGTAAGCCGATTGGTTTTTTCTTTCAATTTTTCCAGCAACATACCGGAGCCGCAGCCAATTTCAAGCACCTGCTCATTGTTTTGCACCGTATCGTATGCCAGCTGGTGATCGTAGCTCCACGGCCGGTAATAATCGCCGGCCAGGTGCATGCTTTCATAAAAACGGCTGTCGCCGGCCGTATTAAAAGGGTAGTAAAACCGGAAACCGGTGCTGTTGCATTCCCTCACTTCAATGGTGCCGTGGTCGTTGAAGAAGCGGCTGACATTCACGTTCATTATTTTTTTATACAGGTGAATGATGTCATGCGACCTGATTTCATCCACCATTTTTGTTCCGGCAGCAGGAAGCACGGGGCTGGAAACTGCTTCAGCTTTTTTTACCATGAATATTTTCTGTAATTTTTTTCAGGTACTGGCCATAGCCGCTTTTATCCAGTTCTTCGGCCAGTTGCAAAAGTTTTTCCCGGTTGATGAATTTTTTCCGGTAGGCCACTTCTTCGATGCAGCCGATTTTATTGCCCTGTCTTTTCTCAATCACCCGCACAAATTCGCTGGCATCGCTGAGCGAATCGAACGTGCCGGTATCGAGCCAGGCGGTGCCACGGTCCATGATGGCTACTTTCAATTGACCACGGCGCAGGTATTCTTTATTGATGTCAGTGATTTCATATTCCCCCCGTGGCGAGGGTTGAAGCGATTTTGCTATGGCAACAACCGAATTGTCGTAAAAGTATAAACCGGGCACGGCATAATTTGATTTGGGCTGCTGCGGTTTTTCTTCAATGGAAACAGCCATGTTGTTTTCGTCAAATTCCACCACGCCGTAGCGGTGCGGGTCTGACACCTGGTAGGCAAACACACAACCGCCAGCCACATCAGTAAGAGCGGGTAAAAGTTTGCTCAGCCCCGAACCATAAAAAATATTATCGCCAAGGATGAGGGCTACTTTATCGTTCCCGATAAAGGTTTCGCCGATGATGAATGCCTGTGCCAGTCCGTTGGGTTTTTCCTGCACTGCATATTGAAAATGGCATCCCACCTGGCTGCCGTCGCCCAGCAGTCTTTTAAACTGGACATTGTCTTCAGGCGTGGTGATGATGAGAATATCTTTAATGCCGGCCAGCATCAGTATAGAAAGCGGGTAATAAATCATCGGCTTATCATACACGGGCATCAGTTGTTTACTAATAGCCCTGGTGATGGGATACAACCGTGTACCGGAGCCGCCGGCGAGGATGATGCCTTTCATATAACCCCAAACCCCTAAAGGGGCTTTTTGATTTTTTTTATTTGATGATTAACGATTGTGATATTGCAACTCATAATACTTCTGGTACGTTCCGCTGGTTACATGTTCCAGCCATTGCTGGTTTTGCAGATACCAGTCTATTGTTTCGCTTAAACCCTGCTCAAAAGTAACGGAAGGTTTCCAGCCCAGCCCGCGGTTTATTTTGGATGCGTCAATGGCATAGCGGCGGTCGTGCCCGGGCCGGTCTTTTACAAAAGTAATCAGTTGCTCACTGGTGCCGGCGGGCTGGCCGAGTTTTTCATCCATCAGTTTGCACAGCAGTTTTATCAGCTCAATATTCTGCCATTCGTTGAAGCCGCCGATATTGTAGGTATCAAAAATTTTTCCCCTATGAAAAACCAGGTCAATAGCCGCAGCATGGTCCTTTACATACAGCCAGTCGCGGGTGTATTTGCCGTCGCCGTAAACGGGCAATGGTTTTTTATGAATGATATTATTGATAAAAAGCGGAACCAGTTTCTCAGGAAACTGGTAAGGACCGTAATTATTGGAGCAGTTGGTAATAATCACCGGCAGGCGGTACGTTTCGCCGTAGGCCCGCACAAAATGATCGCTTGAAGCTTTGGATGCCGAATACGGAGAGTTGGGAGCGTAGGCTGTCGTTTCGGTAAAAAATCCTTCATCGCCAAGGGCGCCGAATACTTCATCGGTTGAAATATGATAAAACAGTTTGTGAGTTGGAAGTTGGAGGCTGGAAGCTGGAAGCCAAAACTTCCTTGCCGTGTTCAGCAGGTTAACGGTCCCGATAATATTGGTGTAAACAAAATCCATGGGCGACAGGATGGAACGGTCAACATGCGACTCGGCAGCAAGATGAATGACGGAATCAATTTTATATTCTGCAAATATTCTTTCCAGCCCGGTGGTGTCAAGGATATTTGCCTTTTCAAAAAAATAGTTCGGCCTGTCCTCCACATCACGCAGGTTTTCCAGGTTGCCGGCATAGGTGAGTGCATCCAGGTTTACTATACGGTAAGCCGGGTAGTTGTTTACAAACAACCTTACCACATGACTGCCGATAAAACCGGCGCCACCGGTAACCAGGATATTTTTTTCAAAATTCATGCTGCGAATATGAAAGAGTTTTCGGCATACCAGTGGTAGGTTTTTTTTAACCCTTCTTCCGGTGAAACGGAAGGCTGATAGCCGAGCAATGTTTTTGCTTTTGTAATATCGGCAAGGCTATGCCTGATATCACCGCTTCGTTCCGGTCCATGCATGGCATTTATTTCGCGGCCGCTTATTTTTTTCAGTATGCTGAACAGTTCGTTTAAGGTGGTTTGTTCACCTTTTGCAATATTATACACCTGGTTGACGGCGGCCGGGTTGCTGGTAAACATAGCCAGCAGGTTGGCCTGTACCACATCATCAACAAATGTAAAATCGCGGCTGTGCATGCCGTCGCCGTTAATTACCGGTGAATGATTTTCAAGAATCGCTTTGATGAATTGTGGAATCACAGCTGCGTACGGGCCAGCGGGATTTTGATGCGGCCCGTAAACATTGAAATAGCGAAGCCCGATAAATTCAATATTGTATAATTGGGCAAAAACTTTTGCATAAAACTCATTCATAAGCTTGGTGACGCCGTACGGCGAGATGGGGGCACCTATTTTATCTTCCACTTTCGGCAAGCCCGGATGATCGCCATAAGCGGATGATGAGGCTGCATAAACAATACGCCTGATATTGTTTTCCCGGGCAGCAGTAAAAACGTTCAGTGTGCCGGTGGCATTTACTTCATGCGTGGTCACCGGGTCTTTTACCGATCGGGGTACGGACCCGAGTGCAGCCTGGTGTGAAATAATATCCATGCCTTCGGCAGCGCCGATGCAAATGGCAAGATGGCGGATATCGCCTTCGATAAATTCAAATTTCGGATGATTTTTAAACCGGGCAATATTGGCAAAAAAACCGGTTTCCAGGTTGTCGAGCACTTTTACTGCCGATATCCTGTTATCCTGAATTAGCCATTTAACCAGGTTGGAACCAATAAATCCGGCGCCGCCGGTTACCAATACCCTCATGTGCAATAAGCGAATTGTAAAAGCAGGAATAACTTATTTGCGGCTGAAAATTCTTTTCAGGCCCCTGAATGATAATAGCCGGCCGGGAGTTTCCTGCCCGTCTTCAAGTTCATAGTAGCCGGTACCGTAGCCATATCCATACCCGTAACGGCCATAACCATAATACCCGTAACCCGGTTTGATTTTAACATCATTGATGATAATCGAAATTCTCGGGAGGCGGTTTTCCCTGTAAAATTCATCAATCAGGGAAATTTGTTTTTTATAGGTGTGCCCTTGCCGGACAATATACAAAGTGGAATCGGCAAATTTTCCCAGTGTCATGGCATCGCTTACCATGCCTACCGGTGCGGTATCGAGAAGCACCACATCAAAATTTTCCGTCAGCCACTGAAATATTTCATTTACTCTTGAATCGAGCAGCAGTTCCGAAGGATTGGGCGGAATGGGCCCGCAACTGATGGCATACAGATTTTCAAAACCCGGCACTTTCACGGGCAGCTCTTCCATTTTGGCCTTGCCCACAAGATAACTGGTGAGCCCGTATTTGCTGCTGAGTTTTAAGCCGGCAAAAAGTTTGGGCTTGCGGATATCAAATTCCAGTATTACCGTTTTTCTTCCGGCAAGGGCCATCACGCCACCCAGGTTGGTGGTGATGAATGATTTTCCTTCGGAGCTGAAGGATGATGTAATCATGATAACCGGCCGCTCAATTTTATTGAGCACATACTGCAGGTTGGAGCGGATGATACGGAACTGCTCCGAAACCATCGAGCGGTTGGTTTTGCTTACGATCATCGAAGAGCTGCTGTAAGAGTGACCCACTTCCCCCAGTATGGAAGCGTCGGTGAGCTTTTCAATATCGTAGCGGGTATTTACTTTATCATTGATGATTTCCTGGAAGAAGATAAACATGGCAGGCAACCCGATACCCATGATGATGGCCAGCAGCTGAATGCCCCGGCGATTGGGTTTTATCGGCACATTGGTGGGCTGGGCCAGTTCGAGAATTCTTGAATTAGAAATAGTAGCGGCCTGTTGCATGGCTGTTTCTTCTCGCTGCTCCTGCAAAAATTTATACAATGACAGTTTACCATCCCTTTCCCTTTCAATTTCGAGCAGCCGTTGTTCTTTTTCCGGAATTTCTTTTTGTTTTGCCACAGCCGTTATTCCTCTTTTATAAACGGCGTCGAGGGTGGTATTGTACACTTTCACCAGGTTGTCCAGCGATTCAAGAATATTTTTCCGCAGCACTTCTATTTCTTTTGTTTTAGCCAGCACCTGCGGATTTGCCTGCGGAATCCGCTGCTCCAGCATATTTTTCCTTACCAGCTGCAGGGCATTGTAGCTGTCAATCAGTTTCGACATTGTTCCATCAGCCAGGGTAAGAGCTGAAGGTGTTTTTTCAAACTGATTAACGGAATCTTTCAGGTATTCATTCAGCATGCGGGCAATCTGTAACTGAAGGTTAAGGTCTTCGGTTTTTTTATCCGCCTCATTTTGGGTGGCAAAATACTGGTTCAGTTGTGCTTTGGCATCGGTCAGGTCATTATCTTTTTTGAATTTGATATACCTGTTTTCAATACTGTCGAGGTCCTGCTCGATGCGTGAAAGCTGCTGGATGATGTACTCGAGACGCTGGTTGATGGTTACGTTTTTATCCTCGATGCTTGCCCGCCGGTACTGGTTCATCAGGTTATTGATAATATCGGCGCCCAGCATGGAGTTGGTATAATCTATTTGAATATTATAAATATTGGAACCGACAATCTTTGGTGAAACCCTGATCATAGGTGCATAAGCGGCTGCCTGCACCGCCGTGGGATTCCACACCACGTTATATTCCTTACCCACCGAAATCCAGGGTACGCGGTTCAGCCTGAATACGCCGGCAGCATTTCGAAACAAGTCGCCAAACCGGAATACGTTTTTATCTTTATTTACCCGGAAGCTGCTGTCGTTTACAAAAACAATATTAAGAGTAAAGGGTCTTGATGAATCGGCAATCTCAAAAATTTCGAGCCGGAAGGGGCAACTGGTATAGATATTTAATGATTTGATTTTGCCCACTGCATAATAACTTACCTGCAGCCGGGCTGTATCCACTACTCTTTCCATCAAGGGACGTGATTTCAGAATTTCGATTTCTGTCTGCACATCGCTTACACTTTTAGCCAGAAACAGGTCATCGAACTTGCCCCCGCGGTTTGATTCTTCTGCTTTGAATGTAAGGGTTCCCGTGACGCGGTAAATAGGAGTAGAATAACGCAGGTACAAATAAGCTATCAGCAGGCAGAGCGCCACCGATACTAAAAATACCGGCAAAAACCGGATATACTTAAAGAAAAGATCTTTAATTGACAGGGCGCCGAGGTCTTTATTTCCGGTATGGTTGCCTTCCATTGAAGAAAAAATTATTTACCTGAATACATTATACAACAATGCAATGGTATTGATGATGCTGAATGCAATGCCAAGCCGCTGGGTAAAGAGCTGTTCATTCAGCCTGGCTTTGTTTTTATTCGGGTTTACCAGCACCACATCATTTTGCCGCAGGTAATAATAAGGTGATTCAAAAATTGAGTTATCGGTTAAATCCAGTTTGCCGTATTCCAGCTGGCCATCCATATCACGGAGCACAACAATATCATCTTTCTTGCCGAATTGGGTCAGGTCGCCGGAAAGTCCAATCGCCTCGAGAATGGTGAGTTTTTCTGATGGTGATGATAATGTGCCGGGTTTTGCCACTTCGCCAAGCAGTGTGATGTGAAAATTCAGCAACCGGACAATAACGACCGGGTTGGTAAGAAAAGTATCGAGCCGGGTTTTTATTACATCTGCCAGCTGGGGTTTGGTAAGCCCTTCAGCCCGGATGGTACCCACCCGGGGGTATTGAATATTTCCTTCATTATTTACCAAAAAACCCTGCACCCCGCCCGACGCACTACCCCCGAAATTGGCCAGGTTATACATGGCATCCGTTTTACCTTCATCGGTTGCATCGCTGTAAACCTGTATGGAAAGAAGATCATTTTTCTGAATTAAAGGTTCAGTAAATGGTACTACGTTTCTTTTGCTGGTATCCGAATAATTTTCAATATAGGTAAGATCCCTTTGCGGTGTGCAGGAAAAAAAGAATGCGGAAGCAATGACCAGTGAAAGGAGGAGATGCGGTATTTTCATGCAGGTAGTATTGGCTTTTTAGGAAATGGCATTTACAAAAATACGGCTTGTTTTCATCTTGTCTTTACCGATGCCAGTTTTGTTTTTTCTACCGATGCCACAAGCACATAACCCAAACTGTCTATGGCCACTTTAGCCGTACGGTGTTTTACTTCTAGTACCTTGCCTTCCTGGTCCATCAGCGGGCCTACCAAAATTTTCACCCGCTGGTTCACTTTCACTTCCATTGGTTTCACTTCTACATTTTCATACTCATCGAGGAAACGCTTGATGGCATTGATTTCTTTTTCTTTTATCACGGCAGGTTTCCCGTTCCAGTAAACAAAGTTGATAATTCCCGGCGTCATCCGCACCCCGGTGCGGTCTTCATCGTTTACTTTCACAAATACATACGATTTAAAAAGCGGTTCTTCCACCACTTTTATCCGGTCGCTCCATTTGCGGCGCACTTTATTCAGCGGGCAATATCTTTCCACGCCTTTTTCAGCAAGCAGCTGACTGACTTTTTTTTCCCATCGCGGCCGTGTATAAACGGCCAGCCATTTTCTTGTGCCCACAGAGCTGTTTTTTTGATGGCTTCGCCATCTCAGTCACATCAAAAAGTTTTCATATGACTGGCTTTCAGGAATTGAAATTCTGACTGCCGTAAAGGGAGTTTTACGGTTCGGTTGCAAATATAGGGGGAAATGTGACTGAGGGCATAGTAAAATGTTCGGATTATGAATGAATTACTCACACAGGTTAATAACTATCCCCAGCAATTTTGTATATGAACCCGTAGTTTAATGACCTTCGGGCTGTAAGGGTTTATCTTTAATCCAAAACTAACTGCAATTGAGTCAAAGGTTTTATTCTCTCGATGTGTTTCGTGGCGCCACGGTATGCCTGATGATACTGGTGAATAATCCCGGCACTTGGGCGCATATTTATGATCCGCTGGAACATGCATCCTGGCATGGACTCACACCCACTGATCTGGTATTTCCATTTTTTCTTTTTGCGGTGGGCAATGCCTTGTCGTTTGTAATGCCGCGGATGGAAGCCGGCGGCGATGCTGTGTTTTGGAAAAAGGTTTTGAAAAGAAGCCTGCTGATTTTTGCAATAGGCTTATTTCTCACCTGGTGGCCATTTGCAAAATGGACCGATTCGGGCCTGGCATTCAAACCCTGGTCGTACATTGATGAAAAAGGAAATCCGCAGGGTGTGAGAATCCTCGGTGTGCTTGCACGCATTGCACTCTGTTATTTTTTTGCTTCGGTAATTATTTATTATCTGAAAGCAAGGGGAGCATTCCTCACCGGCATTCTGCTGTTGCTTGCATACTGGGTTCTTTGTTTTACACTGGGTGAAAAAAACGACCCGTACAGCATGAGCGGCTGGTTTGGCAATAAAGTGGACAAAGCCGTGTTGGGGCTTGCACACATGTACAAAGGCGAAGGCATTCCTTTCGATCCCGAAGGAATTATGAGTACGATGCCAGCGATTGTGAATGTAATTTTTGGATACCTCGCCGGCGATTATGTTCAAAGGAAAGGAAGGAATTTTGAAATGCTGAGTGGATTATTTGTTGCCGGCATAGCCATGATTGTCACGGGTTTTTGCTGGGACATGGTTTTTCCCATCAATAAAAAAATTTGGACAAGCTCCTATACGGTGTACACTGCAGGCCTTGCCACTATTACCATAGCGACGATGATTTACCTTATGGAAATTAAAAATGCAAAAGGCTGGCTGAGTGAGTTTTTCAATGTATTTGGAAAAAACGCCCTTTTTGTTTTTGCCCTCAGCGCTTTTCTGCCGAAAGGATTTTCGCTGATAAGATTAGAAGAGGGTGTAAATCCATGGAACTGGCTTTATAAAAAAGTACTCATTCACATACCCGGCGCACCGGAAAACGGCTCACTGCTTTACGCCATCTGTGTCATCACTTTCATGTGGTTTATCTGCTGGTGGATGGATAGGAAGAAGATTTATGTGAAAGTGTGATGGAGAGTTATGAATGGTCAAGGGTCAATGGTGAATATGGATTGCCGGATTATTGAACATTCACCCCCCGAAGTATCGGGGGATTATTGACAGTTTAATTCACCACTTCACTTCGCCGATTTCAACTTCACCATATTGGTTGTCCATAATTATAATTTCCGATTTAATAGATTGCCCCGGGCGGCCAAAGTTTTTGAACGTTACCAGTCTTACCACGGAGGGTATGGAGTTAGTATATCCATAATAATGAAGCGTTACCTTATATTTTCCTGTTTCAGCCATTTTAACCTGGTACTCAGCCGGGTTATTATAATTATAATATGTACCAAAACGATAATCCCTGGTTACATACCCTACAGCTGATTTATTTCCCTTATTCGTATCGGTTCTTTTTCCACCTGGCTCGGTTATTATCATCTTATTGAAACCATTTTTATTGCCATCCACTACAATACGCAGGTCACAATCAAGTGGCCGGATAAGTGCAGCAGGTATGGCCGATAAATCAAGCCTGTCCCGATGAATAGCAATGATGCCATTCATTTCATTCAGCAATATTGACTTCAAGGTTTGTAATGAACTTTCCTGCTGTTCCCAATCTTTTATTATAGCCGCAAATAAAATATCAAGGGCCTGCTGGTACTGCCCCTGCTGGTACAAAGCCCAGGCAAGGTCACGGCGGTAATGAATGTTTCCGGGAAATTCATTCACAAGCTGCTCAAATACTGCTGAAGCTTTGTCAAACTGATTCCAGTATTGATAAATATATCCTATCGCGGTTATTACGTCTTTATCCCCGGCTGAAACTTCAGCTGCATTCAGTAAAATGTTTTCAGCTTCCTTTTTCAAACCTGATTCAAACAGATATATAGCCATATCAAAATAGAAGCCCGCTGTTTTGCCATGAATCGCTCTTAACTCATGGTATTTCTCCAATTTGCCGGCCTGATGCATTTCTTTTATCTCCTGCAGGTAATCCACATCCTTCATGTCGTTGAGACGATACGATTTAAAAACATAATTATTGCCGGGGTAATATCTCGGTTTTTTCGATTGTATTAGGATAACACCGTTGGCACCGCGGCTGCCATAGCGTGTACTTGCCGCTAACCCTTTCATCACATTTATACTTTCAATATCCTGCATATTCAGGATATTGCTTATATCACCTTCCACAGGCATCCCATCCAAAACATATAGCGGTGAATTATTACTGAGGGATGAAACACCGCGGATGGTAATTGATGATGCTGACCCCGGTAGGCTGTTTTTTCTGACATCCAAACCGGTCACGCGGCCTGCCAGAACTTCTTCCACAGTTAAAAATCCCGGGTTGAATTCATTAGATTGTAATGTCTGAACTGCATAACCAAGCATCTTTTTTTCTTTGCGTATTCCATAAGCAGTAACAACAACTTCCGACAAACTATTTGATAAATTTCCTTCGCCTATTACTCCTGCTGCCTTTCCTGCCAGGGCCACGCCGGCAGAATTATTATCACCCGTATTTACAGTATTGGTCATTTCAGTTTCAGCCATTGAACCGGCATCAAGCTGTATCATCTGATCCACATTTCCCCATTTCTCAATCCTGGCGTTATAAGCATTGGCTACCGCTTGCAGTATGCTAAATGTTGATTGTTTGCTGACCTGTACCCGCTTTTTCCTTGTATCTCTTTTCACAAAACCTTTTTCCCTGCATTCTTTTTCCAGTTCCGTTGGCGGCTCAATATTGTATTTAATATAATCTTCCACTCTTTCCAAAACAATATAGGCTGTGTTTGGTGTAACAATTTTTTCTTTTATACCAAAATCCAGTATTTCATTCCAGTTCCAGGTTCTTATTTGTTTTTCAAATTCCGACAACATCGGAATGCGGTCAAGTGCAGAACCGGCGCATTCAACTTCCGAATTCACTACCAGTTTTTCAACTGCAGTTATTTTATTGTTGTTGCCATAATGAAAAAAAAGTGTATCGGTGCCTGGCTGCAAAGTGCCGCTTATAAAAACTGTATTACCGATTGCAAGCGGCAGCATTTGATTATAAATAAGCTTTCCGCTTGCTGATGTTATATTAAGCAACCAGTTTTCAGCAATGGTTCCGCCTGTTATGCCAGTGGAAAATCCAGTGCCGGAAATATCAATCACTTTACCTCCGCTGCTGCCTGTGATTGATTGAAGTGTGGCAGTATTGGCATCGGCGGTTGATTTGATACAATAAACCGGTGCATTGCCTCTGACCGGATATTTTTTTCCAAAGCTGTTATTGCCATCAGTAAAAATCAAAAACATATCTGCATCCCGGTTTGCCATATCAATATGGCCAAGCTGCGTGGCGCCATCATAATTTATCCGCTCAAGGTACTGAGCCCACCGGCTGTCAAAATTATTCCCGGTATAAAAAACGGCCGTATCAAGCTGCCGGTGATTGAAAGGAATAATTGTAAGTTGAGCAACCCGGTGATAGGAAATAAATTGACGCAGAAAACTGATTTCCCGGTTGGTATTTCTCTTTTCGCCTGATGCAGAGGCATCCCAAAAGACAACAAGACGTTTGGGATGAATGGAAAAGAATTTTTCCACACCGGGCTTATAGCAAAGCGCAAAATGAATTTGTTCGCCAGCCTGTCTGGTACAATAATATACTGATGCAATAACAGGGATGGCAAATGAAACCGGCTGATTCAGTACAATATTTTCCTGTACCCGCTTTAGTTCATAATGTCCTGCTTTTTCAGCAAAAAGCTGATGAGTAATCAATCCGGCTCTTGCCACCGGTTTTGAGTCGCCTGTATTTGCGAGAATATTCAGTATAAACAGCTTTGTTGTGTCCCCTACATTCAAGGGCAACTTGTAAACAAAAAATCCTTTTTCTTCTTTCAGCAATTGCTGAATTGTCATCGTCACTTTTCTGCTGCCACCGGCAGGCACGGGGAAAATGCGCAGGCTGTAATGACCGGGCCAATCCATGGTAAGCAGGGCAGGATCAATTCTTTTTCCCACAATGGTATTATAGGCATTGGTTGCCTTCCATTTTTCTTCAATGGAACCATCCCTGTATTTGCCAGATAAATCAAGCTGAAAAGCCGTAATCACCTGGCCAGGATTCAGCTCAAAACGAAAAAGCCCTTCTATTGTTTCTTTATTGGGATTATAAAATTCCAGTTCAATAAAAGTAGTGGCGGTAAACATATCTGCTTTTACATCCGTGGAGCATCTTACCAACTGCATGGGTTTATCCCAGGAGCGGTTTTGAGCAACAGACTTAAAACTGATTACAATAATTAATGCTGCAAGAAGATATACTTTCCGCATAAGCTGAGGTTTAATGAACAGATGCGGAAATTTTTCTGATTGCATAAAAAAAACTCCCATTACTTTTTGTAGTGGGAGTACTTTTAAATACACAAGTGGAATTTGATTAAACGGTTATTGCCTGGTGATGGGTAAATGTTTTAACTACTGAAAATTCAACTTTTACGGCATTATTCTCCTTCCACCTCATTGCCACTCTTCTTTTTCCAGCTCTTATGCGGCGCCCCGTCCATTTTCACAATCTTCGGTATGAATTTGCCGACAATATCCACCAGCACTTTTTGCGACTGCATCACCATTTCGATGTCTTTGTAGGCAAAAGGGGATTCATCTTTTCCGCCACCAAGAAGTTTTACACCGTGCCGCTCTACTTCTTCTTTAAACTCTTTATCACTCACTGCTTGCATGGCGCGGCTGCGGCTCATTTTGCGGCCGGCGCCATGAGCTGCCGAATTAAGCGAGGCAGAATCGCCTTTGCCTTTTACAATAAACCCCGGTGCCGTCATGGAGCCGGGAATAATGCCAAGCACATTTTTCCCGGCCGGTGTGGCCCCCTTGCGGTGAACAATCACTTCTTTGCCCTCCCACTTTTCTTTCCAGGCAAAGTTGTGATGATTTTCCACCATCTTCAGCGGACGCCGGCCAAGCTGCTTTGCAATTTTATCATGAATCACATGATGGCAGGCCGAAGCGTATTCCCCGGCAAGATTCATGGCCTTCCAGTATTCAATGCCTTCCTCTTCATCCAGTGAAAGCCATGCAAGATTCTTTGCTTCCTGCGGCAAGCGTCTTTTACTGATGGCAAGTTTTGTGTAGTGATTGGCAATGTTTGCGCCCAATGCTCTTGAACCCGAGTGTGACAATAACCCCACATAGCTACCAGCCTCAAGACCCAGCATTTCATCCTTTTCGTTAAGTTCTACTATGCCGAATTCTACAAAATGATTTCCCGAACCAGAAGTGCCAAGTTGTTTCCATGCCCGGCCCTGCAAACCTTTCAGCAAGGGCATTTCATCAAACAAAGGATTTTCCATCACTGCGTGGTCAGCAGCCATTTGAAACTGTGCGCCGGCGCCGAACAGGGTTGCTTCCAGCAGTTCACGGGTAAAATAATTTTCTTTTTGACCCAACTCTTTCGGGTTAATGTCAAATACACTCAGGCACATGCGGCAGCCGATGTCAACCCCAACGCCATAAGGAATGACGGTATTCTTAGTAGCAAGTACGCCACCGATAGGCAGTCCATAACCGCTGTGCGCATCGGGCATCAAAGCCCCCGCCACACTGATGGGAAGTTTGGCCGCCTGGTACATCTGGTGCAGCGCTCCTTCTTCAATATGTTCTTGCCCGAAAATATTGAAAGGGATACCTGAGGCATTCAATGAAATATTCAGCCCTTCGGTTTCCGGTTTTGGCAAAAGCTGTTTTGCAATCAAACCTAATACCGCATCGCCTGCATAATTCTGTGGTGATTGCAATACTTCTTTCAGTATTTCAAATGCCTGTTCTTTGCTGTGCCATTTGAAATTTTTCTCCATCACATTCATGGCAATACTGATTACCGGCCCCTGCGGATAGCCCAGGTTGCGGAGTTCTTTGCCGGTGATTCGGAGTTTGCCCATAGTTTGATTATTTAATTTAAGATTTTTTCAGGAAAAGCTTCCCCGCTGCTTCTTATGCCGAATTTCTCCGGCACAGGCGGGGAACGCCAGCCCGGCTGAATCTTTCAGGCAGGTTTATTCCTCCTTACTGCACATGTTGTTTTATCAATCATAATTTACATCAACGTGTGGCTGCGTACAAAACCAATTTCATTATTTATATCTCCTGTCACATGAAATACAGAAAGTTCTCTGATCATGGTTTGTCCCCAATCGTACTGATCCTTTGTATGCAATACCTGCCCATAATTATTTCCCAGTTCAATCATTCTTTCGTTTTTCAGCACAAATAATGTGTTATTGAAAAAGAAATCTCTTTTATCATGATCAAAGTAGTTGTGCTGGTAAATACCGGTCACCAGGTGACGGTAAGTGTTTTGAATAAAATCAAAGGCTTTACCGGTATCCAGTTCGCCGATAAAACTGATGCAGGGCACCACATTGAATTGCAGCGCATAAAAAACTTTGGGATCGACGTAGTGCCCCGGGAACAAACTGTTCACCCGTGCAATTTTGGGTTTGAATAAATTGAATAACATTGCTCCTGTTTTGAAATTAAAAAAATAAAAAAACCCGGCCATCTGCACGACCGGGTTCTGTTATTCCAGATTGAAAGACTCATGTAGGAATACCATACGGTCGTGCCAGCTTATTATCACTCTCATTACCTGTGGGCATAATATTGCTCTGCCCTTTCCCTGCCCGATAGCTGCAGGGTAATGAAAGCGTTTTGTTTATTGCAATAAATCGTGTATGGCTTATTTGTCTCAGCACTTTAGGGTCTTCCTGTAAAAATGAAATCCACACCTGTCACGGATTTGTGAGAAAA
>CAYUJD010000038.1:0-33394 GCA_964444975.1 uncultured Chitinophaga sp.
AGTAAGTAAATTGATTTCGCCGGAATATTTGATAGAGATTGAAGCCACTGCAATTTTACCCACATCGCCCCAATGGTGAATACGGCATCACCTCACTCCCCCGTTTGATATTTCTTAATGATTAATCGGGATTTTGCAGGATTTCAAGTTAATCCCGGCGTTGCAAAAAACAGAGTTAAACGTGATAATCGTTTGGTCTGATGCTTCGTGAAAGTTATATTTGACTTATAAAAAAACCTTTAATTAAATACCCTGTTATGAAATTTTTTTTTCCGGCTTTCTTTGTTCTTTTCCTTTCGTTAAATCTCTATTGCCAGCATGCACAGATTACTTTTTCCGATGATTTTAAAATAGCTGAAAAAGAATACAAAGATCAAACGGTAGCTCATTCGGTGTATCATAAGAATAGTTTTTATACTGCTACTAATTCCGGGGTTGGTATGGGCAAGTGGTTGTTTACAAAACTCTATGATGTGAAGTTCGCTATCACCATTGCCAAGTTTGACAGGAATATGAACAAGATAAAGGAGATTGAACTTGAAAATGGTTCAAAATCATTCGGCCCCCTTGTGCCCGAACTGCTTTTGCTGAACAACCAACTATTCCTGGCCTATTTTCAGAGCGACAGCAAAACTTCTTTTAGTTTGTTTTTGGCCCTGGTGGATGAAACCGGCTTAACGATTAAAAAATCAAAAAAGATCTGCACTATCCGGCAGGAAAACGTCGGTATCTTCAAAACTATGGAAGTGTTAAAAGGGGGGCTGATATATTTCTGCAATTCTGCTGATAATAAGAAAATTCTTGTTGCCTGTAAATCGTCGCCCAATAACCTGCAGACATTTGTGGTAGATGACAGCCTCAGCATAGTAAAACAAACCAATATATCCATACCCAACTCAGAATTTCAAATTTCATCAGCCGTTTTAACCGCTGATAATCTGGAGTGCCTGGTGCTCGATTCCGAACATGAAACAAAAATCGTTTACATCAGCCCGGATGGTAAAAAATCCCAAAAAACATTAAAAGCCTCCGGAAATTTAAATCCCTGTTTCACCCATGTCACCCTGTCGCGGGATGGCAAAAGCATTTACATTTATTCTGCTACTTCGGTATCAGGCGGGGATGATGATGCGTGCAACGGGCTGCTCATTTCACAATTAGATTGCAGTACCTTACAACTTTCCAGGCAAATGGCTTACGAATTTCCTCCCGAATTTATACAAACAATTTCCGAAAAAGGAGGTGGTTCAGCTCGCAAGAAAGAATACGCCATGTTTACCTTTACACCCGTCCTGGTTGAACTGGGCAATGGCACCATAGCTATCCTTGGATGTCCTGAAAAGGTGAATATTTCTTCTTCGACATCTGCCCCCAACATGAGTGGTCAGACCAGCACAGTGACCACCACCACATTAAATGTGGGCCCGGTAATAGCTTTTTTTCCTGATTTGAACGGTAAATTGTTTGAATATGTAATAGTGCCCAGGCGAATTGTATTTTCAAAAAGCCAGCGAAGCGGATCCGGAGCAATTCAAATAGTACAGGCGCCCGGCATGTCGCATTCATCCGCCAGCTTTTTTACTGCCCGGTCGGGCGATGATATCGTTATACTTTACAATGACAACGAAACAAATTTGGCCAATAATGAGAATGAAAAAATAAAATCAACGTACAATCTTTATAATCTTGTGTTGGCGGAAGCGGTAATAAATAAAGATAAAAAACTGCAATACCGCAAACAGGTAGGAGAAAACCTGAAAGACAATAAAACCTATTATTTAGGTTATGCGGTCCCCAATTCCTTTTCGTCAGTTGTTTTTCCTGTTGGCAAGGAAGGAGTAGGGTTTAATGCCATGAAGATGTTCTTCACCAACTGGTGCTTTATTGATATTAAATAGTACTCATTGATTCCCCATGACAGAAAAACTATTTCTGCTAATTTTATGCCTCTTTGATTGTTTCATTTTCAAATTTTCAAATTGGCCCATTTGCACATTACTTCCAAACTCCCCTCCGTAGGCACCACCATCTTCACTGTGATGAGCGGGCTGGCCAGCCAGCACAACGCCATCAATCTCGGCCAGGGATACCCTGACTACCCGATGAGCGAAGAGCTGATGGATAAAGTGTATGAAGTGATGAAAAATGGCTGGAACCAGTATGTGCCTATGCAGGGCTATATGCCATTGCGTGAAGCTATCGCAGAAAAGGTTGAATTTTTATATGGAACAAAAATATCTCCAGGCACACAAATCACCATTACTCCCGGGGGCACCTATGCCATTTATACTGCACTCACTACCGTGCTGCAGCCGGGCGATGAGGTGATAGTTTTTGAACCGGCGTATGACAGTTATATCCCCAATGTTGAAATCAATGGCGCCGTACCGGTGCTGGTAGATTTGAAATTTCCTGAGTACAAAATTGACTGGGAGGAAGTAAAGCGAAAGATAACGCCCAAAACGAAGATGATAATGCTGAACAGCCCGCACAACCCCACCGGCGCTGTGCTACGAGAGGATGATATTTGGCAACTGCAGGCAATTGTGAAAGACAGCAACATTTTTATTTTGAGCGATGAAGTATATGAACACCTCATTTTTGATAACATCCCCCACCAGTCTATACTGCGTTATCCTGGTTTGCTGGAAAGAAGTTTTGTTTGCTTTTCATTCGGCAAAACCTTCAACTGTACGGGCTGGAAACTGGGCTACTGCATCACCTCGCCGGAGCTGATGAGCGAATTCAGGAAAGTGCACCAGTTCAATAGCTTTTGCTGCCACACACCGTCGCAGGTGGCGCTGGCGGAGTATTTGAAAAATAAAGAAGCTTATTTATCGCTCAGTGGCTTCATGCAGCAGAAGCGGGATTATTTTATTGAATTGATGAAAGCTACACGGTTCACGATGCTGGAGAGCCGGGGCAGCTACTTTATCTGCACTAAATACGACCGGATCAGCGAGGAGGCGGACAAAGATTTTTCAATACGCATTACAAAAGAATTCGGTGTGGCCACCATCCCGGTTTCTTCATTTTATAAATCGGGAACTGACAACAGGGTGGTGCGGTTTTGTTTTTCCAAAAAAAATGAAACGCTGGAAGCAGCAGTGGAGCGGTTGAGGAAGATTTGAGATTACCTGAGCTGCGAAGCGGGAACTTTTTTTACCCGGCCATGTTTGTCAGCAATTACCAGGTAGCCGTGTTTCTTTTTTTCTTCGGCTACAATTTTTTTTCTGGTAGCCTCAGGCCCTTCCTTTGTCAATTGCGAAAAGGATTTTTTTATAGCATTATTTTTTCTTACACTTCAAAAATAAGAATTTCCGTTTTGCCCTTTTCTTTTTTAGCCACCAATTGATAATCACCGGCCGAGTTGTCAATAATCAGCCATTCACGGGCAATATTCAGAAACAAGTTAATCAATTACCTTTATCGCAATGCTACATGATCCGCGATACAAAGGAATTGCTTTTATGCTGCTGGCAGCATTGGGCTTTTCTTTTATGGGCGGGGCGGCCAAGGCCTTGAAAGAAAGTTTTAATGCCGGGCAATTGGTATTTTACCGCAATGCGGTCGGTTTACTTTTTTTATTGCCCGGGTTGTTTATTAAACCGCCGGTGCAGCAGGGTGGTAAGCCGCTGCGCCTTGCCTTTCGGGGACTGATGGGTACCCTGGCACTTTACACTTTGCTGTATTGCATCCTGCACATTCCGCTGGGCACAGCCATGAGTTATAATCTCACGTCAGCTTTATTCATCGCTATATTTTCTTATTTTCTTTTTGGAGAATATCATGGTAAACGGGTGGCGCTTGCAGTGGTACTTGGCTTTGCCGGCATGCTACTTATTTATAAACCCGTGATGTACCTGCCCTGGCATTATCACCTGGCCGGCTTAATGTCGGGCATCACATCCGCTATAGCCTATCTTACCGTACATCGTCTTGCAAAATATTATGACCCGAGGGTGATTGTGCTTTCGTTTTTACTCAGCGGTTTTCTTGTTCCGCTCATTTCGATGATTATTCATTATTCCACCGGGATACAAACCGATGGTCTTTTCATTATAAATTTCCGAATGCCTGCCGGGTTTGAGTGGTTCTGGATATTACTGATGGGCCTCGCAGCACTATTCGGTCAGTATTTTGTTACCAAATCTTACGGGGCGGACAAAGCCGGCATCGTTTCCATCTTTGGCTATTCCAATATCATTTACTCTGTTTTTATCGGCATGCTGCTGGGCGATGCATTCCCCGACTGGATGAGCTGGGCCGGCATTTTATGCATTATCGGCAGCGGGATAATCATCTCCCTTGTAAAAAGAAAATCAGCTGCCTGACTTTTTTAATAAAATAACGGGTAAAATTTGTTAATCTGAAATATCTTATCGTATATTTGCGATAAGGGATTAAAAAAATCATATATCAAATTCCAATGGCTATACACAAAAAAGAGGAGTTTACGCTGAAGGAGCAGGAGCTGGCAGCGTTTGCCAAAGCACTGAGTCACCCGGCCCGTATTGCCATTCTGAAAGTGCTGGCGAAAAGAAATGAATGCCTCTGCGGGCAGATTGTTGAAGTGCTGCCACTGGCGCAAAGCACCGTAAGTCAGCACCTGAAGGAACTGAAGATTGCCGGCCTGATAGACGGCACTATTGATGGTCCGCGAAGTTGTTATTGCATCAACTGGAAAGCTTTTGAAAAATTTAAAGATGAATTCAGCTTTCTATTCAATAAGCTGAAAATACAAAATGTAAAAAGCTGTTGCGGATAGGCTCAATAGACTTATTTCAGCCTACGTGTGCGGCACCCATCCGGATAAATCCATTCGGACAGGCAACAGAAACTGTGCAGTGATAAAAATGCCGGTTACATAATCAACCAACAAAAAAAAAATAAAGTCATGAAAACAGAAACTGAAATCAAAGACCTGGTAAAAGAAAAATATTCACAGATTGCCGCGCAATCCAAATCGGCAAATGCAGCCTCCTGCTGTGGCGCCACTGCCAGTTGCGGTGATGATGTTTACAACATTATGGCGGATGATTATTCAAAGCTGGATGGCTATGTAGCGGATGCTGATTTGGGACTGGGCTGCGGGTTGCCCACCGAGTTTGCAAAAATTAAAGAAGGCGATACCGTGGTTGACCTGGGCAGCGGCGCCGGCAACGACGCATTCATTGCAAGAAGAATTGCCGGAGAAAAAGGAAGAGTGATAGGCATTGATTTTACCGAAGCCATGATTGCGCGGGCAAAAGAGAATGCGGCAAAACTCGGGTACAACAATGTAGAGTTCCGCCACGGCGACATTGAAAGCATGCCCTTGTTCAGCAATAAAGCTGATGTGATTGTTAGCAACTGTGTGCTGAACCTGGTACCCAACAAACACAAGGTGTTCAGCGAAATTTACCGGGTACTGAAACCCGGCGGTCATTTCTCCATTTCTGATATTGTGCTGGAAGGCAAGTTACCCTCCAAATGGAAAGAGGTAGCCGAACTGTATGCGGGTTGTGTAAGTGGGGCTATTCAGAAAAACGAATATCTTGGCATAATTGAAGAAGCCGGGTTTACCAATATCTCGTTGCAAAAAGATAAAACGATAAACATACCCGTTGAAATACTTTCGGAGTATTTAACCGCAGAAGAAATCAGTGAGTATAAAAAAGGAAAAGTGAGAATAACCAGCATTACCGTGTATGCCGAAAAACCGGCTAAAGATGAAAGAAAATGCTGTGAACCCGGTAGCGGTTGCTGCTAATCGGCCGGTCCGGCTGACGGAGTGTATGAAAACTTTTTTTTGGAACTATTTTTTTAAATAAAAGTAAAGCCATGAAAACAGCAATGCAAGAAGACCCCGGCTGCGGATGTGGATGCTGCGGCGGTATGGTCGATTAAGTGACGGTAAAAACTCCGCAGCAGCACAACCGCTTGCGGAGTTTTATTTAATTTACAGGCATGAAAAAGAAACTCCTTTTTGTGTGTGTGGAAAACAGCAATCGCAGCCAGATGAGCCAGGCATTTGCCACTATGCTGGGTGGCGAAAGTGTGGAAGCCTTCAGTGCTGGCAGCAAACCATCCGGTATTGTGAATCCCAAAGCTATTGCTTCGATGAAAGAACTCGATTATGATTTAAGCAATCACGCAAGTAAATCACTGGAAGAAGTAAAGCAGTTTGCTCCCTTTGATGCCGTGGTGACGATGGGCTGCGGCGATGCCTGTCCCTGGATGCCGGCTAAAAAATTTATTGACTGGCAAATACCCGACCCCAAAAACATGGAGCCGCCAGCGTTTAATAAAGTGAGAGATCTTATCCGCGACAAGGTGAAAGAGTTGCTGCAAACCATTTAGTTTTGCCAAAACTTTTTTCTTGCAACCGCTTATCCCCCGCACCACATATATTTTTCTTTATTCATTACTTGGTATCGTTTATATCGCCGGGCTTTTTGTACCCCTGATGGATAACGACTCGGCGCATCATGCCAATATCGGCCTGCGCATGTACCTCACCGGCGATTATGTAAATCTGGTTGACCATCGTGGCGACTATATTGACAAACCGCATTTTCTTTTCTGGATATCGGCGCTGAGCTATCACATTTTCGGTGTTACGGGTTTTTCGTACAAGTTTCCTTCGTTCCTCTTTACCATCTTCGGTACGTATTCCATTTTTCGTTTGGGAAAAGAACTGTATAACCACGAAACGGGCAAGCTCGCTGCGTTGATTGCTGCTTCTTCGTTCTGCATCATACTTGCCAACAACGATGTGCGGATGGATGCCATACTCACCGCTGCCATTGCGCTTGCCTGCTGGCAACTGGTAGCTTATGTACATCACAGAAAATTTATTTTTCTCTTTGGCTCAGCACTCGGGCTTGCCATTGGTTTTGCCACCAAGGGTCATGTGGGCCTGGTCACGCCGGCAGCCGGTATCTTCTTTTATATTTTATATAAAAAGCAGTGGCGGCTGTTTTATGACTGGCACTGGCTGGTTGTTATCTTCCTGTTTTCACTTTTTATATCGCCGGTGCTGTATTGTTATTACCTGCAGTTTAATCTTCACCCCGAAAAAATTTCGCAGGGTATGAAGGGGGTGAACGGTGTGAAATATATTTTGTGGAACCACAGCTTCGACCGCATCAGCGGGCACAAACGTTTTGGCGGCGCTTTGGGCAAAGAAGATAAATTCTTTTTCCTGCACACTTTCCTGTGGACCTTTGCGCCGTGGTGCTTTGCAGCGCTTCTCGCTGTGGTGCTGCGGATAAAAAATTTTTTCCGGCGCAAGGAAGAGTGGCTGAGCACAGGAGTTTTCCTGCTGCTGGCGCTGCTGATAAATTTTTCCCATTTCAAACTGCCGCATTACATGCCGATACTGGCGCCGGCCACAGCATTGATGGCCGCACATTTTTTTGCGCAGCATTGGAACAATAAAAGGTGGCAAAAAACTTTTTTTATTCTTCAAACAACTGCCGTTGTTCTGCTGCTTGCAGCCACCCTATTGATAAACACATGGGCATTCCCCGTCAAAAATTATTTTTTGTATGCGGGGTTGATGGTTTTTCTTACTGTGGTTTTTTATTATCTGCTCAGCCGGTTGTTTTCTTTGGTTCAAAAAGCTGTAGCGGTGTCTGTGGCGGCTATCGCACTGTTTTTCTTTTTACTCAATGCAAATTTTTATCCGCAGCTTCTCACCTACCAGGGCGGCCAATCATTGGCCGATAAAACGAAGAATATTGCCGACCCGAAAGATGTTTATTTTTGGCCCGCTACTTTCAGCTCGTCTTACAATTTTTATTCCGCATCGCTGCGGCAGGTGTTTGATGATTCGTTTTTAAAAACAGGAAAAAAATTCTGGCTGGTTTATTCCAAAAGCCTGCAGCCGCAGATTGATGCTGCCGGTTTTGTTTTTGGTAAAACATTTTCTGTTCCCGATTACGAAATCACCCGGCTGAAAAAAAGCTTTCTCGACCCGGCCTCCAGGAAAGAAACACTGGATGAAATGATAATGGCAGAGGTTTTGGAAATAAAAAAATAGTTTTACTTCAGTTATTCAAGCGAATATATTTTTCCGTATTGATCCGGTTTATTCCTTCGCTTTCTATTTTTTCAATGCCGCTTTGAATAAGTGTATCGCCGCTGATGGTCAGCGTAAAAGTGAAATCGTGCCCTTCCCATTCTTTTGCACTGCAATATTCAAGATGTTCTGTATAATTATTACCGCTTAGCGTGTAGCGGCCGCCACCGGCAGAAAAGTCTGCCGCCGGGTTGTTTCCTGTTCCGTGTTGTAAAAATGCAAAATGCGACTTGTTGATAATCTTGATAAACGATTTATCACGGGTAAAATTTGTAATGACCGTATCGCCTTTTTCAATCAGCGTGCCGGTGAGAAGTTTCCATGTGCCTTCAATGGATAAATTACCCCGTTGCTGCGGCGCCGGGTGGGTTTTTTCATTGCAGGAGGCTACGCAAACCAGCAAAAGCAATTTTGTAAAACTCTTTTTCATTAATCAGTATTTGGTACATTAATTTTTTGTTTGTTTTGTTGCGGCCCGGCTTTCGAAGGTTGCAGGCTTTTCAACACCCCACAGCATTATGCCAGTATTTCTTTTGCCTTTGCATAAAATTTTTTTCTTTCTTCCATCCCGTTGTATCCGCCGTTGATGCTGATGCTGATAAATTCCACCGGCGACACATCAATAATTTTCCCCCTGTATTTTTTCTTCAGCACATCGCTGTCGGTGTGGTTGGCAATATCATTCAGCCCGCGGGTCTTCCAGTATTCGCAGGCACTCCACACGGCATATTCCGGCTGCTCCAGCAGTTCGGGATTATTGATAAACAAATCCCGCTGTCCTTTTTTTATTCCCAGCTGCAGGTAATTGCTGCGGCCCGTGGTTTGAAAAATGCCACGTCCTTTAAACCGTACCCCGTCGCCTGCAAATTTATTACCCAGGTCAAGCCGCCCCTCATAGGCTTTGCCCGAGGCATATTCCCTTGTTGTTTTAAAATGGTCAGTTTCGTGGCAGGCCTGCGCCAGGAAATGGGCAAACTCCTGCGCCGTATCAATTTCATATGATGGGCAGATTTTGTTTATCCATTCTGCCAGGCCGGTCATCAGTTTGGTGTTAATGCCTGCAATCGCCTTCAGGTGTTCGGCGGTGATGCTGTAAGCCATAAGAATTGGTTTGTGTTTTGCGACCTCTCTAAAAATAAATTTACAGAGCCGAGTTGGCGTTTTGTTTTATCAATCCGGCAATAATGCAAAATGACCGAAGTGTACTCCGGTACTTTTAACGGGTTATTGAATTATCAGCCGCCTTCTATAAACAGTGGAATTATTTTTTATACGCAAAACATACGCTCCGGGCTGCAGCCCGGTTTTTACTTCCATCACTCCGCCGGCTGCACCGGATTTTTTATACACTCTTCTTCCTGTCAAATCAAAAATTT
Organism: uncultured Chitinophaga sp.; assembly: GCA_964444975.1. Classification (GTDB taxonomy): domain Bacteria; phylum Bacteroidota; class Bacteroidia; order Chitinophagales; family Chitinophagaceae; genus VBAS01. Next base: position 9,442 of record CAYUJD010000038.1, read on the forward strand.
CAACGGATAGTTTTCCGTCAGCAACAAAACCGGCTGTGCTGATGCGGAAATAACCATTGGACGGGTTGGGATAAACCAGGATATCCTGTATTTTATTCTCCGGTAAAATTTCTGATGCTGCTATTACCGGCATACTTGCTGCTGCCGGCGAAACAGTAATCTGGAACTCCGACGCTTTCAGCCGGGTGACAATCACCGAACCGCCTTCTGTTGGAATGTCCACGATATTATACAGGTTGCCCACGCTGCTGTAGGAATACTGAGCTCTTGCGGGTTTCGAAACAGACGTGCTGGTTACTTCAACAGTGTTTCCAACAATTACAGCTGTTGCACTTTTAAACTGCCCGGTTGCGGCAGCTAATTTGAAGTCACCCGGTGCTTTGCCGTCATTTGTAATCAACTCGCCTCCCAAAAATTTCCATTTGAGAATAACCTTGCTGCCGGATACATAACATTCCGGAATATTGCGGACAGGACCGGAATAAGTAATATTTTCCCCGTAAACCAAACCCCTTGCACCGATGGCGGTGCGAATGCCCACCGGTTTCTTTTCCGGCGGATGCAGGGTGCCGCCGGGAAGATCACGAATCACAACCAGAAAACATCCGGGCAGGGCATCGGCCACTTCCAGCTGTGCATTGCGGCATACATTCCAGCCGGAGCGATAGGCAAGCTGGATGATTCCAAACGGCAGGCTCACCTGTCCCCAGTCGCTGCGCCATTCATTGATCATGTTCGTCAGCTTTTCCTTATATCCGCCATCGCCGCCGTTGCTTTCGCCCTGGTACCATGCCACTCCTTTTACGGCAAAAGGCTGGATGGATTTTATCATGGCATCATAATCATCGCCGATGCCGCCGCTGCTGTGCTGCCAGTGTTCGATGGCAGTGCCATCGTGTGTAGCCTGTATCAAACCGATGGGCACATTGCCAAACCACTGCGAAAGCTCAAGACCCATCCAGTAACCCACTGCTGAGAAATTACCCGCTGTGGATGAGTTGGAAATCTGCCAGCTTGTTGTCGAAGGTCCGTTGCCCCCAGTCATCCGGAACAGGCGGATATTGTGGTTACCTGCATCGGCAATAGCAGCATCGCCGCCGTTTGCCTTGCTTAGTGGCCAGCCCATATTGGATTGCCCGGCGCACACCCATACTTCGCCTACCTGCACGCCGGTGAAAGTGATCATTTCGGCGCCCGATGAAATAATCAGGGTAGATGGAGATGTGCTTGCTGCCATTGCAGAAAGATCAGCACGCCAACTGCCGTTGCTGTTAGCAATGGCCGATACGTTTTGCCCCATGAATTGAACAGTGACTGTTGCCCCGGCACTGGCAGTGCCAAATACCGGTACTGTTATTCCCTGTTGCAGCACCATGTTTGAACGGAAGATAGGTGATACGGTTAACTGCCCGGATACAACCGGGATGAACAGCAGTATTGATAAAAGAAAAGACAAGGCTTTCGGAATGGCGGCTCTCATATACTGTGGTTTGGGTTGAAAAATTCTGCATGCCGCAGTTGCGTTGGCTTCTTTTTAAAGGTAAAGAGATTATCCTTTACCTGTTGCAAGCTTTCAAATCAATAGTTTCAATTGGTAAAAATACCCGGGTATTGTCAGGACTTGAGTGGAGCTACCGGCAGGCGAAACGCTTTTAATAAAAAGAAATACCCAATGAGCATTACGGCAAACCGCAGCCGGTCAGCAAAAATCCATTTGTCAACCATGGTAATGATTTCGTCATCCGTTTTCCCGGCGCCGGCATTCGTCATGAGTGCTTCGTTGATGGGATAGATATAAGTAAGTGTATAAATGATGCCGAGGGCAAGAGTGGTGAAAGTGATCAGCAGGCTGCGCCGGTTAGCTTTGCTGTGCCAGCCCAGCAGCAATGCGATTAAAACCGGAAGTGTTCTGGCTGCCATCCACGGCGGACCAAAAAAATTAAAGATGTACTTATTAAAACTGGTGCCGCCGAAAAATTCTTTTACCGAATCCGGCGGCGATTCGCTCCACATAGGCACGATTACTGTCATGCTGAAAAGAGTGCCACCCACCCAGAGGCTTAAACCGATAACAGCCAGCCAGAGAAAAAAAACAAAGAGTCTGTTGCGGAATGTCATGCCGTTGGTTTTATTTATCCCTAAGCTACGCTTTCTTATTTTCCCTGCTCTATGGATATTACGATTTTCCCTTTGTGCCTGCCTGTTCCGAAATACCGGAACGCATCCGGTGTCTGGTGCAGCGGGTACACCCGGTCAATAACGGGCACAACTTTTCCTTCTTCAAAAAGCCGGGTAAGCAAATCAAGATCGGTCCGGTTGGGTTTGTAGCCCATGATGCCAAGCTTCTTTTTGCTGAAGCGGGATAGCAGAGGTTCAAGCAGCATCATCCGTAAAAGAAGCCCGCCCATCGAGCCACCGATCATAACAAACACGCCACCGGGTTTTAATGCACGCCGGTAAGTAGATGCAGAGCGGTGTGCTGTTACATCCAGTATCTTGTCGTATTGTTTTCCGATGCGTGTAAAATCTTCTTTTGTATAATCAATCAGATAATCGGCGCCCAATGATTGAAGCACATCAAATTTCTCCGCACTATCCACGCAGGTCACTTCGGCGCCGCAGCTTTTTGCATATTGCAATGCCAGCGTACCGACGCCGCCGCCTGCGCCGTTGATGAGCAGTTGTTGACCGGGATGTAACTCACTGCGATGGCGCAGCCCCTGCAAGGCAAGCAGGCCTGCCTGTGGCAATGCGGCGGCCTGTTCAAAACTCATCGCCGGAGATTTTTTTGCCAGCAGTTTTTCCGGTACGGCCACATACTCTGCAAAACCGCCAAAGCCATTGCCGGCAATATCGCCAAACACTTCATCACCGGGCTGAAACTCCTTCACCTTTTTGCCAACCGCTTCCACCCGGCCGGCCATATCGGCGCCAAGAATATTATACCGCGGCTTAAACAACCCGCCGATAAGGCGCACAATAAAATGTTTGCCCTGCAGCTGATCCCAGTCCCACGAGTTGATGGATGAAGCAAAAATTTTTACCAGCACTTCATTTTTTTTGGGCATTGGCTTCTCCACTTCTTTCAGCTGAAGCAATTCAGGCGGACCGTATTGGGTGTAAATGATAGCTTTCAGGGTTTTTAATTTTTGTTTGCAAGATTAGATAAAATTTGTCTCGAGGAGTAAAGATGGTATAAAAACAAGCCAACGCTGTGATACATGTCACTACGCATTATTATTTCAATTAATTCAAGTTCGGTTACGTGGTGACGGGTAACCGGGCATCCTCACTTACGGACAAGAGCCTAGGCAGGGGGAGTTGAACAATTGAAAAATGCTGAATGAAACTAAGCCGGCATTGTAGTTTAGAATAGTAAACTATAACGCATAACTTTTTCTTTCGAATGTACCGGTTGGACAGATATCCAATTTAAACCATGTGCCTGTTTCTACGCCGGGTTAAACAACGGCTCTTCGATGAAGGGCTGATTCCTCAACCGTATGCCCGTCGCTTTAAAGATGGCATTGGCCACAGCGCCGCCGGTGGGTGGCAGGGCCGGTTCGCCCAGGCCGGTGGGGTCAATGCCGTTGTCAATAAAATGAGCTTCTATCTCCGGTATCTCTCTCATGCGGATGAGTCGGTAGTTGTGAAAATTACTTTGCTCCGGCGCACCGTCTTTAAAACTGAGCTTTCCAAACATGGCATGACCATAACCATCCACAATGGCGCCCATCACCTGCTGCAATGCGCCGCTTTTGTTAATCACCTCACCGCAATCGGCCACGGCATATATTTTTTTCACCACGGGTTTTCCTTTTTCCATCACCGCTTCGGCTACCTGCGCCACATAACTGGCATGCGAAAAATAAACACTGAATCCCTGTCCCACATTTTTCTTTTTTCCCCATCCCGATTTTTCAGCCGCTGTTTTTATCACCGCTTCCATGCGGTCAATATTATAATTGACGGCGCCTACGGGCCGTGTTCTTGCTTTTTGCAAAAGCTCGAGCCTGAACTGCACTGGGTCTTTGCCTGCAGCATGAGCCACTTCATCAATAAAACTCTGCTCGGCAAAGGCAAGGAAATTGGTAACCGGTGCACGCCATGCGCCGGTAGTGATGGGCGACTGGTGATCTATGGAGTCAATAAGCAGGTTGTCCACTGCACCGGAAGGAAAATTATTTTCACGGGTGGAGTTGCCTACATTAATACCCACACCACGCAGCTTATAGCCAACCAGGTTTCCCTGCACATCCAGCGCCGCTTCAAAACGGTAACGCACCGAGGGGCGGTAACTGCCGCCCGTCATATCATCTTCTCTCGACCAGATGAGCTTAACCGGTTTTTTGATGATGCTCGAGAGCTCGGCGGCCTCCACCACATAATCAAATTTCAGCCGCCGGCCAAAACCGCCGCCCAGCCTTGTGATGGTTACCGAAATTTTTTCTTCAGGAACATTCAGCAGTTTGGAAACAGCCGTTCTTGCACTGCCGGGAGTTTGTGTGGGACCAATCAGCTCCACCGCGTCATCACGCACATCGGCAAAAAAGGTCATCGGCTCCATTGGGTTGTGCGGAAGAAAAGGACACTGGTATTCGCTCTTGACGGTTTTTGCCGCACCGGCAAAGGCCGCATCCACATCGCCGTCTTTCCTGCGCACGGTGGCATTGCTGCTGTTCAGCAGCGAAGCAAACAACTTGTTGTGATCAGTTGTGCTTTCTATGTTACTATCTTTCTCGTACTCCACCTTCAGCGCTTTTTTTGCTTTCATTACCTCCCATGTGCTTTTGCCCACTACGGCCACATTGTTTTTAAAAGTAACCACATCCATAATGCCGGGCATGGCTTTGGCGGCGGCGGCATCCACCGTTTTTATTTTAGTGCCGAATGCCGGCGGCCGCTGAATCATGGCAATCACCATTCCTTCGCGGTAAAAATCAGAACCGAAAATGGGCTTGCCGGTGATGATGTTTTTGTTTTCAACATTCTTCACCGCTTTGCCGATAAGCTTAAAATCCTTTCGGTTTTTCAGCGGCACATCGGCGGGCATCGTCATCTTCGAAGCTTCTTCAGCCAGCTCACCATAGCTCAGTTTGTTGCCCGTTTTGGTATGAATGACAAAACTGTTTTCCCCAGTGCATTCGGCTGCATCCACATTCCAGTGTTTGGCTGCTGCGGCTATCAGTAAAAAGCGGGCTGTGGCGCCGGCATTGCGCAGTCTTTTCCATGAATGCGGAATGGCGCCGCTGCCGCCGGTGAGTTGCCGGTCAAATTTTTTTGCATCAAAGGGCGCCTGCAGCACTTTCACCTTGCTCCAGTCGGCATCCAGCTCTTCCGCCACTATCATGGGAAAGGAGGTCATTACATTTTGTCCCAATTCGGGATTGGGTGAAAAAATTGTGATGATGCCGTCCGTAGCTATGGACAGGTAGCTGTTGAATCCAAGGTCGGCCGCGGTGGCAGCGTTGCCAATGATGGCGGGCATTTTTGCCCCGGCGCCAAACCAATTGAAACCAAGCAGCAGTCCGCCGCCGGTAAGCGAAGTGATTTTTATAAATTCTCTTCTGCTTGCTTTATTCAGTGTTGTCATGGTTTAAAGTTTTGAGCTGGCTGAAAGAATAGCTTCACGGATGCGGTGATAGGCTCCGCAGCGGCAGATGTTGCCGTGCATGGCGTCATCAATTTCCTGCACGGTGGGTTTGGGGTTGCGTTTCAGCAGGGCCGCGGCCGACATAATCTGTCCGGGCTGGCAATAGCCACATTGTGGCACATCCACTTCATCCCATGCCTGCTGCAGGGGATGATCGCCGTTTGTTGACAGGCCTTCGATGGTTACAATTTTTGCCGAGCGGATGGCCGAAACCGGCAAGGTGCAGGACCGCACTGCATTGCCATCCATGTGCACGGTGCAGGCGCCGCACTGCGCAATGCCGCAGCCGTACTTGGCGCCCACCAGGCGAAGGTTATCACGCAGCACCCAAAGCAGGGGCGTATCGGCAGCCACATCCACCCGGTGTTGCCTGCCGTTTATATGAAGTTCAAAAACCGGCATGGGAAAATTTTTTGTTGAATTTCTAAGGTACGAAAAGGGTGTTGGGAGAAAAAAAGAAATGGATGGATGGGAAAATTTTTTTGTCGCGAAAAAAAAATTAAATTAAAGACTTTCGGGATGGACCCGTCACACAGGTGAGCCGTTCCAGAATTCAGTCCCGGTAGCCATCGGGATCAGATCCGTAGCGAGCCGCGGAATCCCCTGGAAGCAAAGTAAGACTCGGCGCCATTGGCATATATAAAGACCCGGCCAAAGCGAAATTCACCGGAGATGGCGCCTCCCAGGTGCCTGATATCCGGAGGCGTTTTCAACCAGCTTGATGTTTTCGCATCGAACCTGCCGAGCTGCTGAAGCTCCTGGTATTGTTCTTCGTTTAAAACTTCAATGCCCATACCGGCCGCCATGCCCACAGCGCTGTTTTTCGGCTTATGCTCTTTTCTTTTTTCCAGCGCTTCGTGGTCGTAACAAACACTCCGGCGGCCTGCGGGGCTTTCGGCTGAGCAATCATAAAAAATGTATTCCCCGGTTTTTTTATCCTGGCCAACCACATCCGGTTCGCCGCCGGTTATTTCCATTTCATCAAGCGACCGCAGTTTTCCAGGATTAGCTTCCAGCTTTGCCTGTACCTTAGTCCACTCAATGCCTTTATGCCGGTTCATGTTTTTTTCAAACCGGGCTTTCAGTATGCTAAGCAGTTCTTCATACTGTGCCGGCGACAATCCTTTTTTACTGCCGGTTTTGGTTTGCTTTGTCATGGTTTGTTGTTTTGTGGTTGATTATGATTTCTTGTAACCGGTAAAATGCTGCCCTCTCTTATCTCTTGCTTTTCCCAAAGGGAAGGCTTTGTCACACTAGAAAATATTGTTACATGATATGATTCTTCTCTGAATTAATATATCCTTAGGAACCATATGTTGGGCCCACTTTTTTATTTACTTATTGATAATTTGACGTTCTGTCCGATGAGAGTAAGCATTTCGGTTTCCGCTGGTAGCACATAATTCCTTTTATTCCCTGAATCTTTTGTGGCAAAACCACCGTCATACTGCTCTGTCTTTCCTTTATTGCCTGCACCATGAGTAAGTTGCTGTGAGTGGCAGTTAGGGCATAGCAGTCGTAGATTATTTGGCCGTTTATTACCATTGGCACCATTTATATGATCAAGAATTGATTTAATCTCTTTACCATTCCAAATAAGTTGATTTGTATGGAAATGGCATTCAGGAATGTCGCCACGTAATTGCAAAGCGGGTGTTTGAATTTTCCGCCATTTTAAATAATACTTTATTATTGTATTCGGCGATCGGCGTCCAGAACGATACACCAATACATTATCCCAAGTTTGTTTTACCATTTTCGTTGATTAATTGCGCACAACGGCAGTCTGTGAAAAAACTATCCACCGCGAAACACCTGGGTTAGAATAAAAATACTGATTTCTGCACAACATATAAAGAGATGAATTTGTCTGAAGAAGCATGAAAACAATTCGGGGTATATCACGCCGGTAATGCAGTTCAGCAGCCCGGATGCTTTTGTAAAAAAAATCACCCGGCAGCTCCCGTGTTGAATACGTAAAATTTAAATCCGCTATGGAGAAACCCTGGCGAAGGCGGGAGGTGATTGTTCAAGCCCTTAATTATCTCCTGCTTTCATCCCGATAGCCATCGGGACGGTCAGCATCGGTAAATACAGCGGGCTGGTATGTGGTATCAAAATTTACCGCAGCAATTTTTTTCCCGCGACTGGTTTTGTTTGCATGAGACGAAAAGTATAGATGCAAAAAAGGGAAATAAATATTTCATGAAATATTAGTTTATTTGAATATAGCTATTAGAGACCAATTGTATTGGCCAGCCATAAAAAGGTAAAAACAGCAGTGAATGCAAATGCCAGCATCAGGGCAGCGCCAATTGCTGAAAGTATTATCCGCAATGGTTTTTTGAGACCGGGGTTACCCAGTTGGTAATATTGGAAAAAATAGATGGCTGTAATAACAGGCCAGTTTATTAATTGATCCGATGTCCTGTTGAAAGCCGTGCTGTTAAACCACCAGTCCATCACTAAAACAAAAATTTGTGGTATCGTCATCTGTGAAGAAGAGAAAAAAGTAATCACCATACTTTCGGCATACGTGTATTTCATTTTCATTACCCGAAGCCAGGCCCAATAAATAAAGGACATAAAAGGCAAATAGAAAGGTATATACCATTTGTACAAGTGTGTCCATGTTTATTGCGTGGCATCATATTCTTTCCAGAAAGTTGCCTGTGATTCTGTCATACCCGCATCCTGAAGAGGATCGTAATAATGCACCTGCATCAATTGCATAAGCACATACATCGAACCGAGAACAATAAGCATGAAAGACAGGGGATAATAAAACGGTTTTCTTTTACCATCCAGATAATCTTTTATGGCATAACCGGGACGCCGGAAAAGTTCTTTCAGGTTGTACAAAAAACCATGATCCAAATGCCAGACGGCATGAGGCAGCTCCTGCAAAAGGCTTTTCATCTCCAGTTTTTTCACCGAAGCTTTCTGCCCGCAGTTGGGGCAGAACTTCAGGTCGAAATGGTAGCCACAGTTTTTGCAGGTGGTCATGATAAAACAATGGAATGAAAAACCGGTCTTCCAGCAGGCAAGACCGGTTTTTGAGTCATTAATTAACTCCTTGGCCGGTAAATATCAGCTACTACAAGCTTGACGGTAGTGGTTCCTGTATTAATGCCGCTATGGGTTTGTGCAGGAGAAATCATTGCTGCCCCGGTCGGCAGTTCGGCCGTTTGCGGCTCACCTTCTTTTGGATAAATTTTGATTGTACCGCCCTGCGCAACAAACAATACATTGTCAGGATGTGTGTGCAGGCCTACTGAATCACCGGGCTTCAGCGTCACTTCATACAACTTTATACCCAGTGTATCCTTATGCAGCTTAAGAAACGGGGCTTCCACATTCACCGGGTCCATTGCGGCATCATAAACAGGCATGGATGCCGTTCCAGTTTTTGCCTGTTCTTCCGTTTTGCTTTGCTGATTACAGGTGATAAATAAAACCGAAATACAACAGGCTAACATGAGCTTGTTTCTGGTTTTCTGTTTCATAAAAAATGTTTTATTATTTTTTAAAAGAATCCTTTTACCAATTTCTGTATTGCAGATTAAATGGTTTTATTATATGAATAATAACCGGTACGCCGAAGTGACGCTTTCAGTTTGCTGTCCGAAAAACTTCCGTGGCGATAATTCTGATGGTTGTGGTACCGGCATTTTTCCCGGTATGCGTTTCTGCCGGCGTAATAACTCCTGCGCCTGCTTTTAATTCAACTGTCTGTTTTGTTCCGTCTTTTGCTGTAAGCTCTGCTTTTCCTCCTTCAATAACATATTCTGCATAATCAGGATGTGAGTGGAGAGGAACTGATTCGCCTGGCTTCACGGTGATTTCCACTATTCTTATATTCATGGTGTCGGCTAAAACTTTATACACCCCGGGCGCCACTGTTACCGGATCCATCGAGGCATCACGGGTTGCTGCTGTTGTACGGAAAACCTCCGTTGCAATCACCCGCACCGTAGTAGTTCCGGTGTTTTTTGCTGCATGGGTTTCAGCCGGCAAAATGGCTGCCATACCAGTCGGTAATTCCTGGGTACGTTTTGTCCCGTCTTTTGCTTCAAACTCCGCTGTACCTCCTTCAAGCACATAAAGCGAATAATCGGGATGGGAATGAAGGTTAACAGTCTCTCCCGGCTTTACGATGATCTCCAGCAACCGTATGTTCATTGTGTCGGCAAGTACATGGTAAATGTTGGGAGCCACTTTTGCCGCATCCATTGCTGCATCACGGCCGGCAGAAGCAGTAGCTTCCGTCGTTGTGGTATCGCCAGTTTTTGCCTGTTCATCCGTTTTGTCGCCCTGGTTGCAGGCAATAAATAATAAGACAGCGAAACATACAATAAAAAATCCTGTGTTGGTTTTCGGTTTCATGTTTTATGTTTTAGTGATGAATAAACGTTGTTAAGTCACCTGCTTCAGTATTTCACGTTCCGAATACCGCACCAGCGGTTTGAATTTATCATACCACTCTTTCCACGCCACGCCGCTCATTTCTTTTTTCAGCTCTGTTTCATATTCGGCCAGTGTGGCAAAAGGCATTTCTAAAATCAACCGGTAACCTTCGCCGGTAAAATCGGTGAGCAACCTGCTGCCGGCGGGTTGCGAAAGCAGGTGTTTCTGTATGGCTTCATCCACCAGGGCCTTGGCTTCGCGGTAGCGGCCGAACTGCAGGTGAAAAATTTCACGAATGATGTACATGGTTTACAATATTATTTATGAGGCGTCAAATGGTTAAAGGATGGTTTGATGGCGGCATTGTTTGATTGTTTTTTGCGGAATATCATAACCCGGTTCTCTTTAACCATCAAACCATCGTTTCCTCCTCCATTAAAAACTTTTCTTTTCACCAATATATTTTTCAAACCACTCCACATTGCTCTGCATGGTTTTTAAAACCATGGTTGGCTCCACGGGGCCGTGGCCCTGCCGTGGCATGGCCAGCATACGTACAGGCACCTGGCGGCGACGCAGTGCATTGTAAAACATGATGCCGTTGCTGATAGGCACCCGCTGATCGCCTTCGCAGTGCTGCAGCATCACGGGTGTTTTTACATTCTGCACAAAGCGTAAAGGTGAATGGGCATCATACAAACTCCAGTCATTCCACGGATCGGTTTTAAAATACGAGGGAAGAAATCCTTCGATGTCGTCAGTAAGATTCTGATGTGATAAATCAACCACCGGCGCACCGATGCTTGCTGCTTTGAAACGGTCGGTATGCCCCACAATCCAGCTGCTCATAAAACCACCGTAGCTCCAGCCCATTACTCCCATTTTATTTTCATCTGCCACACCCAGTTTAATTACAAAGTCAACACCCGCCATCAGGTCCAGGAAATCTTTACCGCCCCAGTCGGCCCGGTTGGCCATGCGAAACTCAGCGCCATAACCACTGGAACCTCTCGGGTTGGGACGCAGCACAGCATAACCCATCTCGGCAAATGCTGCAATTGGATAGGTGCCCGAGTTGCCGGCTACGCAGCTCTGCTGGAATACGCCGGCAGGTCCGCCATGTACATTTAATATGAGTGGTACTTTTTGCCCGGGCTGGTAATTGAGGGGGTAAGTAAGAAGGCCTTCGATTTCACGACCGTCGGCGCCTTTCCATTTTATCACTTCTGTTTTTGGCAATGGCTTGCCGGCATATTCTGCATTGATGTTTGTAATTTTTACCGGGGAATAACTGCTGATTGTACTGATATAAGCTTCCGGCAACTGCGATGAATTTTGCAGGATGAATCCAACATGCGTAGCCGTAGTGTTGAGATTAACTCCGCCAATTAAATCTTTCAGTCCCCGTGTCCATTCCGTAATGGTTTTTCCATCCACACTTAATGCATACACACTGCTGAGGGTACGGTTGGGTTCGCTGCATAAAATGTTTTTACCGTCGGCAGTCCAGCCAAGTATGCCAAAGTTTTCGTCCGGCGTGGCTTTCAGCCGCCAGGTTTTGCCGTCGGCCAGCGAAAAAATTTTTGCGTGACGCGGACCGCTCCAGTCAACCGGGTCGGCGCTGCAGTAATAAACAACCAGTTTTCCGTCGGGGCTGAACTGCGGATTGCTTTCGCCGGCGCCGGTTGAGGCAATGGATTTACTATTTCCGCTTTCGATTTCGATTAAAGAAACATCGCTGTACACATTGTCGTTGGCTTCCGGGCTTTTACCGTGGCTGTACACAATGCTTTTTCCATCGGGGCTCCAGTCAAAAGCATTCACATTGTAGTTTTCTTTGGTCAGCTGTTTCTGTTTGCGTTTGCCGGCCGTGTCTTTTTCATTTAACCAGAGTACATACAGCCGGTTCTGCTTAATTTCCTCATCCATAAAATACCAGTCGTTCTTAGCCTTTTTGTTTTTTTCTTCTTTATCGCCTGCGGCATCGTTCATGGTAAAAGCAATCATGCTGCCATCGTGGCTCCACTGGTAATTTCCTACACCGGTTTTTACATCGGTAATTTTTTCCGCTTCGCCGCCGCCGACGGGTATCAGGTAAATATTTGTTTTATTGTCTCTTGACGAAGTAAAGGCAATCCATTTTCCGTCGGGGCTCCATTGGGGGTTGGATGAGCCCTTGTCATTTTTGGTAAGCTGAATGTGGTTGCTCCCATCGGCATTGCAAATCCACACCTGGTTGATGTATTCGCTCCGGTCGTCGGTCATCAAGGCTTCCCGCACAGTGTAGGTCACTTTGCTGCCGTCGGGTGACACCCGTACGGCGGAGATGTTTTTCATTTTAAGACATTGCTCAGGGCTCCAGTTTTTCTGGGCTATGATTAAGAGCGGAAAAAAGATGAGAACGGCAAGCAACAGTTTTGGTTTCATGATAAAACAATTTGAGTTTAAGAAAATACGGTGAATTCAGAGGGGCTGAATACAGGAATGGATCAGTAAGGGGCTAACCAAGTTATGAAGGTATGGGCGAAAAAACAAAACAGAAATCAAAAGCAAAAGGATATTGTTTTAGATTAGTATATCCATTCTTAATCATACTCCCTGCAACCTGTTCCGGCCTACGTGAATTAAAACTTACCGATAAAAGAGATTATAGAAGTACATGCACACTCATATACTCTCCGAAAAAATGGCATCATTACTTCCGGGAGTTCCTGGTGTTGTTCCTGCCTGTAACGCCCGGCTTTATTAAACTCCCTTTACAGCCAGGCCATGCGTTTTAAAACCCTCAGCGAAATAAGCAGAAAGATTGGACCCGACGATTTATTAACCAAAACCACAGCCCTGATTGAAATACTGAAAAAAGAATATTACCTGGTGAAAGCTCCATTAAGAATGCAGAATTTTGAAAGCAGAACTAAAAAAGACAGTAAGAGGAATCAGCCAGAAATTCATAATTCATAATGCATAATTCTTAACACCGGATTTTGAGTTAACAGGAGCTCAATTTTTGCACCGTCTCCTGCAGTCTCGCTTTTGCAAGAAAATTTTTCTCTAACTCGATATTAAAAGGAACTGGTGTATCCAGCGAAGCACACCGCATTACCGGCGCATCCAGCAGGTGAAAACAATGTTCGGCAATCCAGGCTGCTATTTCGCCCCCAATGCCACCGGTCAATGTGTCTTCATGTAAAATCAAAACCCTCCCGGTTCTTGCCACGGAAGCACGGATTGAAAAATAATCAAGCGGAGCTAAAGTTCTTACATCTAAAATATCAATGGAAATTTCAGGATGCTCGGCTGCAAAGTCTTCGGCCCAGTGCACACCACTGCCATAGGTTATGATGGAGATCTCATCGCCTTCCCGTACATGTCTTGCTTTTCCTATTTCTACTTCATAATAAGCTTCCGGCACGGGTCCGCTTACAGAGCGGTACAATGCCTTATGCTCAAAATACATCACCGGGTTCGGATCGTTGATTGCCGCAATCAGCAACCCTTTTGCATCCCTCGGGGTGGAAGGATAAACAACTTTCAGTCCCGGCACATGCGTAAACCATGCTTCGTTGCTCTGGCTGTGAAAAGGCCCGGCACCAACACCGGCGCCTGTCGGCATGCGGATAACCACATCGGCATTTTGTGCCCAGCGGTAATGAATCTTTGCAAGATTGTTTACAACCTGGTTGAACCCGCAGGTAACAAAATCGGCAAACTGCATTTCCACCATACTCTTAAAACCCTCAAGCGATAAACCAAGTGCTGCACCGACAATGGCGCTTTCACAAAGCGGAGTATTTCTCACTCTTTCCTTTCCAAATTCCTGTATAAATCCTTCGGTAATTTTAAATGCGCCGCCATACTCTGCAATATCCTGTCCCATTAAAATTAAATTGGGATGATGCTGCATGCCCTGGCGGAGTCCTTCGCTTATTGCATCAATCATCCTCTTTTCATGAGTGATAAGTGATGATTGATGAGCGGATGTGGCGTTATCAACTATCCTCACTTCCGGCTTCCGACTTCTGACTTCTGATGCAAACACATCTTCCAGTTCTACTTCTGTGTCAGGCACTACAACAGAAGTATTGAATCCGATAGCCAGTTCTGCTTCAATATTTTCTTTGAATTCATTTTTAATTTCTGCTGCCTGCATCTCATTCATCACACCCGACTCCACCAGCCAGCGTTCGTAATTTTTTACCGGGTCTTTCAGCTCCCATATTTTAAACAGCTCCTGCGGTACGTATTTGGTGCCGCTGGCTTCTTCGTGCCCCCGCATGCGGAAGGTGATACATTCAACCAGGTAAGGTTTCTGATGCCTGATGCAGTACTCTCTCACTCCTTTCACTGTATCATAAACGGTCAACAGATTATTTCCATCAATCTGCACGCCTTCCATGCCGTACCCTTTGGCTTTATCCACCAGGCTGATGCAGCGATACTGTTCATTCACCGGTGTGCTCAGCCCGTAACCATTATTTTCAATGATAAAAATCACGGGCAGGTCCCACACGGCGGCCACATTCAGCGCTTCATGAAAATCGCCTTCGCTGGTTCCGCCTTCGCCGGTGAAGGCAAGGGAAACTTTGCTTTCTTTTCTGAGTTTGTATGCCAGTGCCACCCCGTCGGCAATGGCCAGCTGCGGGCCAAGATGGGAAATCATGCCGCAGATAAAATGTTCTTTTATTCCGAAATGAAAACTTCTTTCTCTTCCCTTGCTGTAGCCTTCTTTTGCTCCCTGCCATTGCATAAAGAGTTTGTGCAAGGGCAACCCGCGGGTGGTGAACACGCCCAGATTACGATGCAAAGGCATTATCCATTCATCGGGCTGCAGGGCCAGCGTGGCGCCTGTGGCAATGGCTTCCTGCCCGATGCCGCTGAACCATTTTGAAATTTTTCCCTGCCGCAGCAGCAGCAGCATTTTTTCTTCAACCATCCGCGGCCACAGCAGTGAACGGTAAAAATAGATGAGCTGGTCGTTGCTAAGGTCTTTGCGGTCGAAGGTCATGGGAGGTATAAAAAGGTTATGTCGTTCAACAAGTTTAAAAGGTTGGGTTCAAAGGTAAGTCTTGTGTTACGAAAAATTCAGGTGATGTAAGCAGGTGAAAAGCTGCCGAAACCTGTTACTCTTTTTCAAACGTTTAAAACTTTTCCGGATGCTTACACCACCACCAGCTCGTAAAACGCTTCCGGCTCCAGGTATTTCTTTGCCAGTTGCTGCAGCTCCTGTGGAGAGATGTTGCGTATGGTATGGATAGCCGCATAAAAATATTTTTCATCGAGGTTGTTCAGTATATAATTTTTCCATCGGGCAAAAACCTGGAAGGGCCCATCGAGAGTGCCAAGAATGGAGCCCATCATGTAATTCCGCACCAGCAGCATTTCATCTTCACCCACCGGTTCATCCTGGAGCCTTTTCATTTCTTTATATGTTTCTTCTATGGCTGCTTCGCAAACTTCTTTGCCGGCTTCAGTTGAAATTACCCATGCCGAATCCTGGATGTGATCCTGCAGGTAACTATGGATGCCGTACGTGTATCCTTTTTCTTCACGGATATTGGTCATCAGCCTGCTGCCGAAATAACCGCCGAGCAGCGTATTCAGCACCATCGCTTTCTGAAAATCCGGGTGATGCCGGTTGGGAAAAGGCCGGGCAATACGAATGGCGCCCTGCACACCGTTTGCATCATTGGTCACCCGGTTTTTTTCACCCGGTTTTTTTCCTGGTGAAATGCGGTAAGGTGGCAAAGTGAAATTGTTTTTCAGTGTCAGCCTGCCGAAATATTTATTCAGCTGCTGAAAAAGATTTTCAGGCAGTTTGCCTGCAACGAAAATCATGCAGTTGCCCTGCCGGTAATATTCATTGTAAAACGAAAGCAGCTCATCACGCTGCAGGGCATCATACTCTTCATGTGTTGCAAATTTACCGTACGGATGTTGTTCACCGTACAGGTAAGCATCAATCAGCCGGCCCGCCACAAAATCACATTTCTTCAGGTTCACACTCAGCCGCTGCTTCTGGTTTTGTTTAAAGATGGCCAGCTCATCCTGCGGGAAAACGGAATCGGTAATCAGTTCTTCCATTACCGGAAGCAGTTCGCCGATATGTTTATTGAGGCAATGCAGCGTCAGCGTGGCAGTTTCATTATAGCAGGCCCGGTTGAGAAAGGAGCCGTAGTATTCAAAATGTTCGTTTATTTCAAGTGCATTTTTTTTAGACGTGCCGTTCTTTAGCAGAAAATTGGTGGCGGCAGCCACCAGGTTTTTTTCTTCAAACGAGTTGCCGGCATAAAACACCAGCTCGACCATCAGTACCTCCTCGGCCCCGGCATGGATGGCATATACCGGCACGCCGTTGTCCAGCACATATTTTTCGTACGGCTTCAGCTCGAGGTGAAAATTAACGGCATCAACGATGGGCGGAGCAGTCTTCCTGTCAGTTATGACCATGATTGTCTAATTCGATTATTTAATTTTTTGAATAATAATACAGCGTACTGCTGTTCTCCGGCCGGAAGATAATGCGGCTTTCCTGCAGAATATCCTCCTCCGTCACCACATTGTATTTCTCCAGTTCATGATTCATCTGCTCTGCATCGCCCAGCAGTTCATAAAAGGCCAGGCTGTTGGCCCGGTTCACCAGGCTCATGTCTTCAAAAGCCATCATGCTTTCCACTTTATTTTTCACTTTCTGCAGTTCGTGTTCCGTCACCTTCTCCGTTTTTATTTTTTCCAGCTCTTCTTCCACGGCTTTTTCTGCATCCTGCATCTTCACACCTTTCACCAGCTTGCCCTCTATCACCAGCGTGCCGGCATCCAGGCTGCCGCTGTGGTAGCAGTCAATATTGCTGAACAGTTTTTTTTCTTTTACCAGCGAATGAAAAAGCCTTGATGAACCGCCGCCGCTCAGTAACTCGGTGATCAGGTCGGCGATATAGTAACGTTGATCCAGCCGCGGGTAAATATGCCAGCATTTATAAAATGCATCCAGCGGCACATCGGCTTTCACTTCCAGCTTTCTTACTTCCGTTTGCGAAGGCTCCTGCGGCAGGTGGCGCATATATTTTTCTCCCGCCGGGATATCGGCAAACCATTTTTCTGCCAGCGCCTTTACTTTTTCAGCATTGACATTACCGGCTGCCACTATTATTGCATTCACCGGCCGGTAGTGCCTGAAGAAAAAATTCTTTACATCATCCAGCTTTGCGTTTTCAATATGCGAAAGCTCTTTGCCAATGGTCATCCAGCGGTAGGGGTGCACTTTGTAAGCCAGCTCCCGCATCTTGTGCCACACATCGCCATAGGGTTTGTTCAGGTAATGCTCTTTGAATTCTTCACACACCACCTTGCGCTGCACATCGAGGCTCTTTTCGCTGAAAGCAAGTGAAAGCATGCGGTCACTTTCGAGCCAGAAGGCCGTCTCCAGGTTTTCTGCCGGCAGGTGAATGTAATAATTGGTCAGATCGTTTGTGGTGTAGGCATTATTATCGCCGCCGGCCATCTGCAGCGGCGTATCATAATTGGGTATATGGATGCTGCCGCCGAACATCAGGTGTTCAAACAAATGCGCAAAGCCGGTTTTATCCGGTTGCTCGTCCCTGGCCCCTACATCATACATCACATTCAGCACCGCCATGGGTGTAGATGCATCACGGTGTACAATCACCCGCAGGCCGTTGGCCAGCACAAATTTTTCAAATTGTATCATAATAATATTTCCGGTGGAAAGAATGTTTCCCAAGTTCCATAAGACTCCATGGGAAGATGCCGATGGCGTAAAAATAGGGTAATCGGAGGAGAAGATCAGAGAATGCTTTTTACCCGGAAGCTGAACTCCATCAGCTCGCCACTGCGGCTGATGATCATTTTTATTTTTTCGCCGGGCGCCTGCAGCACCTGTTTGTATTGCAGCAGGTTTTGGCTTATCACGTTGTTGATGCCGATGACCACGTCGCCTTCACGCAAGCCCGCCATTGCAGCCGGCGAACCCACGGCCACGTCACCCAGCACCACTTTATTATCAATAAAATAAAGTTCAATGCCGGAGTAGGCATAATCAAAGCCATCGGTATAATGCGAATTGGGTATCATGTAAAACTCCCGCCTGGCATAGTTCAGTATCAGGTTGAACCGGCGCAGCAGGTCATTGCCCAGTATGCCGTTCAGGTAAGGATACGAAGTGATATTGTATTTATCATCAAAAATAAATACGGGCACATTGCGGAAACGGTAGGGCCCGATGCGCACTTCTTTTATCACCGTCATGTGCATGTCCACTTTGCCGCCCACACCTTCGGCTTCTTTTGCAAACAATACTCTTTTTTTATCCAGGAAACTGCTGTCTTCCACAAACTCTTTGCTCAGCATCAGGCAAAGCCCCGCGCCGATGTCGAAAAGAAATCGTGACTGCGTAGCCACCGCATCTTTTATTCGTGCCTCCTGTACCGGCAGTGTACGCAATACCGGCTCAAACAAGTAACCGCCCCGCGGGTATTTTATACGGCCATTGGAATACACATTTATTTTCAGGCTGTCGTAATTGATATGAAAAATATAGCGGTTCAGAACCGAGTAACCAATGATGCCGTCAATTTTTTCACCATACACTGCCGTCAGAATATCGTAATTGTTTACATGAAAATTCAGGCTGTCCACCGTCAGCCCCGGCAGGCGCAGCTTCTGGCTATACACAAAACTCACCTTGCGGATGCCCGCAATGCCGAGTATTGTGAGTTCTGAAGGAGCAGGAGTGATACCAAATTTTTCCACCGTGGCCGAGTCAAGCGAAATGCCACCGCTGCCCGTATCAAGAATAAAATTGAGCGAATCCTCGTAATGGGCAAACTGGGCCTTCAGTAAAATGACGCCGCCCGAAAGCTGCCTGAAGCGGAAAGATGTCAGCAGTCGGGCAGGCGGTTCTATAAACTGCTCCTGCGCATGAGTACATACGGCAGCGAATAATAAAAGTGGTAGTAATATTTGTGTACCCGGCTTTTGTACTGCTATCATGCTTCCGTTGCGTCGCACTCTTGTACGTTTGGTTTTCTGTTCAGCAAATAGACGGTTAGTCTCTCTTATTTGCTGCATAGCCCGACAAGTTAAACCAGATAATTCAAAAAATAGTACTGGCGGCAAATAAAAATAAACGGTTGATGCGTGCTTCTTACCTTTGTCGTTATCAATATGCAACTACCCGGTTTATACCAGAAAGCCCTTCGCTTTGAATTTCTCAGCAAAGAAGAAGGCGTCTTTCTTTTTCACAATGCGCCCCTGGCCGAGCTGATGTTTATAGCCGATGAGCTGCGCAAAAAACAGGTGCCCCACGGCAAAGTGACCTGGCAGATTGACCGCAATGTGAACACCACCAACGTGTGCATTGCCAACTGCAAGTTTTGCAATTTTTACCGCATACCCGGCCATCCTGAAGCGTACATTACCGACATGCCCACGTATCGAAAAAAAATTGAAGAAACCATCCGCTGGGGCGGAGATCAGTTGTTGCTGCAGGGCGGTCATCATCCCGGGCTGGGGTTACAATTTTATACAGATACTTTCCGCCAGATAAAAAAAGAATTTCCGCAGATAAAACTGCATACACTCGGGCCGCCCGAAGTAGCCCATATCACAAAGCTTGAAAAGAGTAATCATCGGGATGTGTTGATCGCTTTGAAAGAAGCCGGCATGGATTCATTGCCCGGCGCCGGCGCTGAAATTCTGATTGATCGTGTAAGAAGACTCATCAGCAAAGGCAAGTGTGGCGCACAGGAGTGGCTCGACATCATGCACGAAGCCCACAAGCTCGGCATCACAACATCAGCCACCATGATGTTTGGGCACGTGGAGACAATTGAAGAACGATTTGAACATTTGATAAAAATCCGTGATGTACAGAGCCGGAAGCCGGAAGGTGCCAAAGGATTTCTTGCATTTATTCCGTGGACCTTCCAGGATGTGGATACATTGCTGGCAAAAATCCGCGGGGTGCACAATCTTACCACGCCGGAAGAATACATCCGCATGATTTCGATGAGCCGCATCATGCTGCCCAACATTAAAAACATACAGGCCAGCTGGCTCACGGTGGGCAAACAGGTGGCGCAGCTCTGCCTGCATGCCGGCGCCAACGATTTCGGCAGCATCATGCTGGAAGAAAATGTGGTGAGTGCTGCCGGCGCTCCGCACCGCTTTACTTATAAAAGCATACAGCAGGCTATCCGCGAAGCCGGCTTCGAACCGCAACTGCGCAACCAGCAGTACGAGTGGCGGGAGTTACCGCAGATGATAGAGGAGCAGGTGATTGATTATTGAGGTGAGGGGTGTATTCTGAATTTGTTAATTTAAAAGCAATACATTTTTACACTATTAAATTGATTTTTTTTAGAATAAGTCAAATGATTTTTGATCACCCAATCCCTCCACCGCCTCCATTATCTCTGCCGCATCATACCGCCGCTTTTATTAGTCATTGATGAGCAGACCTTCTCACACAAACCGGCGCCCGGTAAGTGGAGCAAAAAAGAAATACCCGGCCACCTGGTTGACAGCGCCAACAACAATCACCAGCGGTTTCTAAGAGCGCAGTTTGAAGATGTGCCTGCCATCTTTTACGACCCAGGACAAGTGGAATAACTATGGCTGTTACAACCGGGCCGATTCAAAAAACCTGGTGGCTTTATGGACAGCCTACAATAAACACCTTGCAGAACTCATCAGCCACATACCGGAAGAAAGCCTGGGTCGGGAATGCAAAACCGGGGAAAATGAAAAACACGGCCTTGAATTTTTGATTAACGATTATGTCATTCACCTGGAACATCACCTGCGGCAGATGGCGAATTTCACGTGATAAAATCAGAAGTGGAATAGGAAATCTTTCCTGCTCCCGGGATCTGCCCTGAACATTTTTTATTGTTGTACGGGCTTATGGGCAAAACTCCGGGCGGGAGCCGAACAACATTTTTTACCCTGGCGTTTTTACTTGAAAAAATCCACAATGTCAAAGAGCAATTTTTATAACAAGCTCGATTTTATGCCTGCCGGATATCCGGACACCTTATTATAGAATGATCGTGTAGGTTGCATAGCGCCATCGTATACAAAGCTTGATGGCAATTATTGCCTGCGGGCAGCCATCGTGAATCATCGTTCCGTGAAAGAGGATTTTGAAAAACTGGTAAGCAGCGTAATTGAACTGGGAAACCGATTGACACAGGCAGCTGAGAATGCAATTGAAATTGGTAAAAAAAGAGTTGCCTGAGCTTATATGGCACCAGCTTTATTCCTGTACCATCGCCATGGTTTCAGGTACCGGATTCCTTTTTTGGTCAAAAACCGCGTGGGCACCTGCTGCCACTGGCTGCCCCGGGATGTCCAAACAATAAAATGCAGGTGTGGAAATGCGGTATAACCCGTATTGCCGCTCAAAGCAATTACCTGTCCCTTCTTTACCGTGTCTCCTGCATTTACCAGCACCCCGTCTTTTTTTATATGCCAGTAACCGCTTCGTGAATTATCGGCGTGCTGTATAATCACATTGTTGCCGTAGGAGCGGTATTTCCGGTTCCAGCCTCCTTTATTGCCATCTTCTTTCACCCGTATTACCACGCCGTCTCTCGCCGCCAGTATTTTTGTGCCCCGCTTCATTTTAAAATCCAGCGCCGCTCTTTCTTTATGTGAAAATTTTCCGAAATATCCCTGCACCAGGAAATGCGCTTTTCCGTTTTCAAAGGGCAGGCCGTACACATAACTGGTATCGTCCTTTATCAGTCCTTTCTGCAGCCGCTTTATTTCGCTGCGCTGGGGATTGTTGCTTACAGCACAGCCCGTTAAAAACACCAGGCAGGCGATCATCCATTTTTCCATTCACTAAAAATAATAATATCTCAATTATCTGCGGAGTAACTTTGAAGAATGGAAAAAGTAAATCTTGCAGAAAAACTATCTCTTTTTTCCGAATACTGGAGTCCGAAAATTGCCGGTGAATTAAACGGCCAGATGGTAAAGCTGGTAAAATTCAAAGGCCCCTTTGTATGGCATTATCACGAAAATGAAGATGAATTGTTTTACGTGTTGAAAGGCAGTTTCGATATGGAGTTTCGCAGCAAGACTGTGACGGTAAATGCCGGTGAATTCATCATTGTGCCCCGCGGCGTGGAGCATCGGCCCAATGCAACAGAAGAAGTGCATGTACTGTTATTTGAGCCTGCTTCAACCCTGAACACCGGTAATACTGTGAATGAAAAAACACTGAAAGACTTGCAGCGGATATAAAATCCGCAGTGTTTCAGTTGCTCACCCGCTTTTGCCGCAGAAACACAGGAGCACAAAAAAACCCACTCTTATTTTCCCCATCTTTGCATTCCTAAAAATTTTTTCAGGATGAAGATTGCCGTACTGGGGGCAGGCATGGTGGGCAGCGCTATTGCACTTGATTTGGCAGCCCGTTATTATGTCACTGTGTTTGATGTAAATGAAAGTAATCTTGCTTTACTCCAAAAAAGGAATCCGCGTATTGATACACTAAAAGCGGATTTAAGAAATTATAAATCTTATCCGCAACTGCTGCAGAATTTCGACCTGGTGGTGACAGCCGTACCCGGATTTATGGGTTTTAAAACACTGGAGGCCTGCATTAATTGCGGAAAAGATATTGTTGATATTTCCTTTTTCCCCGAAGATGTGTTGCAACTGGATAAGCTCGCCAAAGAAAAAGGCGTGACTGTCATTACCGATTGCGGTGTGGCGCCGGGCATGAGCAATTTCATTATCGGCCGGTACAATGAAGAAATGAAAATTGATGCCTTTGAAATTTATGTAGGCGGCCTGCCCAAGGTGAGAAAAAAACCATTTCAGTACAAAGCACCGTTTTCACCGGCTGATGTGATTGAAGAGTATACAAGACCAACCCGGCTGATGGAAAATGGTTTTATCGTCACCAAACCGGCATTGAGTGAAGTGGAGTGGATACATTTTGAAGAAGTGGGAACACTGGAAGCGTTTAACACCGATGGCCTGCGTTCTCTGCTTTACACCATGCCGCACATAAAAAACCAGAAAGAAAAAACGCTGCGATACCCCGGGCATGTGGATATTATTCTTTCGCTGAAAGAAAGCGGTTTCTTCAGCGAAACACCCATTGAAGTGAACGGTTCAAAAATTTCACCACTGAAAGTAACCTCGCAAATACTTTTCAACGAATGGAAACTGGGACTGGAAGAAGAAGAGCTGACTGTGATGAAAGTATTGCTTCACGGGCATAAAGATGGCCATCCCGCCACCATTGAATGGCGCCTGCTGGATTATTTCGACAAGGAAACCAAAATTTCATCCATGGCCCGCACCACGGGCTACACCTGCACAGCCGCCGTCAACCTCATTGCTCAAAATCTTTTTTCAGATAAGGGAGTATTTCCCCCGGAGCTGGTAGGAAAGCACAAAGCCTGTTTTGATTTTGTGCTCGGCTACCTGCAGGAAAGAAAAGTAATTTGGAAGCAAAAGGGAGCCTGAAAGAGTTATCATTTATTTCATCCCGGAAATTTGCCACTTTTAAAATATTTAATACTGCATTCCGGCAAATCGGCCTATCTTTTACATCCTTTTTTTAACTAAAACCAAAAACCATGATTGCAGAAAAAGTAATGACGACAAAAGAAATTGCCAACCGGCTTTCTGAGCTTTTCAAAGAAAACAAATGGGACCAGGCGCAGGATGAACTGTTCAGCCCCGATGCCCGGAGCATTGAACCACCACATGCAGTAGGGCTGCAATCGGTGCAGGGAATGCCGGCCATTAAAAAGAAGGGCGCCGACTTTAACAGCATGGTAGAAGAAATGCATGGCGGTTGGGTGGGAGAACCGATTGTAGCCGGCAATCACATTGCGGTGGCCATGGGAATGG
>CAYUJD010000039.1:0-32543 GCA_964444975.1 uncultured Chitinophaga sp.
CCCAAAGTAAGCTGGCGAAACAAATATGAAGGCGGCAACCCCGACAACGGCCCGAAATTTTTCCTGTCCACATCGCTGCTGGTGATGTTTACCGACCAGTATCATCTCAATAATTTTATTCACCGCAGTGCGCTGATGTCGGCGCTGGTAATAAAAATAGGGGAGGGGAAAAAACCATGGAAGCACTATGTGTATGACCTGCTGTTTTATTCGGCCTGCTACCAGGCCGGGTTTTCGGCGCTGTACTACCCGTTTACCAGCAGGGATTACAAATAATCATTATCCTTGCAAGCCCTGCGAAGCAAGCTTCCCGTTACTTTCGAATCAGATTGAAAATCTTTTTACCAGTTCATTTGTTTTCTTCCGGTATTCTTTCATCCCGTCAATTTGTTTTTTAATAAAACTGTTATCATCCAGCCTGCCGGTCACGGTTTCCATCTGTTTGCGGTTGTCGTACAGCATCCGGCGGAAGGGGTTCTGATAATCTTTTGCCCTTGATTCATGAATGCCCTTTACCATCCACTCCCTTGTGGCCAGCGCCTGCTGAATGAGTTGTTTGAATTTTTTTTTGTCAA
This sequence comes from uncultured Chitinophaga sp., assembly GCA_964444975.1. GTDB lineage: Bacteria > Bacteroidota > Bacteroidia > Chitinophagales > Chitinophagaceae > VBAS01. The sequence goes on from CAYUJD010000039.1 coordinate 576, forward strand.
ACGCCAGGGGGTTCAGCTGGCAAATTTCAAGCAAAGAAGCAAAAGCATGTTGAAATTTCTGTTCGTGATAAAGCCGGCTGCTGGTGAAATAAAACTCATGCACCGCATCCCAGCTTTTTATTTTACCTGAGTAAATATTATTTTTCAGTGTGCTGATAGCCGGTTCGGGAATCAGCTGTCCGCCCACATTCATCCACTGGTTTCTTCTTGCCCTGAATGGCAGGGCTTCATAGAGTTTTTCCCAGCTGCCGATTTTATTTTTCCAAAGGTATTGCAGCAACTGGTTGACGCCGTAGTAAACAATCAGCTCTTTGAAAATGCTATATGCCTGCAGTACTTTCACCAGCACTACTTTACGATGGCTGTTTTCAAAACCATCAGCCGTTATTTCCAGCTTATCCACTACCGGGTCTTTTGTTTCAAGCAGTTTTTCACCGGCTGCAATGGCCTGCAGGTCATTCACTTTTTTCTTTTTTAGTAAAGCATAAGCCTGGCCGGTATATTTTTTCAGCAAATCCAGTGCGGCGAACACTTCGTTGATGCTGTCAGGCGCCAGGAAATCATACTCGATGAAGAGCGATTTATCCTGCCGTTTGTCTCTTGCTTCATATTTTTCTTCGTTGCGTGCCAGCGCATACATGTTGTACATAAACCAGTAGGCAGGCATTACCACCAGCTTGTCTTCACTCACATCATTGCTCACCAGCGAAAACGGAATGGGAATTTTCAGTTCGGCCGGGTAATCACCTTTTGCAAGGATGGTAAAGCTGGCAAACAGGGAATTATGTTTCAGGCTGACACAGAGGCCCGGCCAGAAACCGCGGCCTGCAAGCAGCTCGCCATCGGCGGCGCGGCTGTTGTGATTGGAGCCGATTGTGGCGCCGGCAGCCATATTACTTTGCCCCAGCAGCAGCGCCGCACACAAAAAAGAATTGTTGTGGTGCTGTTCGTGTGCAGGAAAGATGAGTGAGTTTAATACTTCGCAGCAGGAGATGGTGGAGTTGTACCCGAGATATGAATTGATAAGCCTAGCGCCGTACTTAAGCTGCGAATGATCGGACAGGATAAAGCGAACCGCTTTTACACCGTAAAAAATGCGGCAGCCGAAACCGATGATGCCATTTACCAGCTCGCAGCCTTCGCCAATCTGGGTTTTGCCTTCGGTGCCGGAATTGATGGTGAGATTTTTCAGCTTGTTGGCGCCTTTGATGTAGGCATCGCTGCCAATCCATGCATCTTTGATGATACGGCAGTTTTTGATTACCGTTCTGTCGCCGATTTTGCCGTAATAACCTCTCTGCCTGTCAAAACGTTTTTCGGTGAACTGCCTGAATCTTTTCATCAGCAGATCGTCGTCGGGGTAGCGGCTCCAGAGCCAGGCATCACCGGGCAGCATACCGTTGAAGGGCAGAATGCTGCGGCCTGCATTTTCGTTGCACACTTCGAGCCGGATGCGTACACTTTCCTTTTCTCCTTCTTTGATGATGCCGTTGCCGAATTTGGAATGGTCAGTCGTGGCCAGTTCATTTACATTCACAATTATTACTTCGTTGCCAATAATGTAATGGCTCATGTAGTTTACATTATTCACCACTACATTGTCGCCGAAGTCGCAACTGATGATGGTGCTGTTGTAAAGCCCCACCTGCAGACGGACATCGTGGTATTCAAGAAAAAACGGTTCAAGCTTCCCGATTCTGTTTAGTCCGTAGAAGCAGCAGTTTTTAACCAGGTTGGGGTTAAAGGGGTCGGCAACCTGCAGTTTATTCCAGTCATCAGCCGTGTTGTTGTTTTGCTGAAGCAATTTGATTTCCGTCTTCGTCAGCTTGCGGTATATTATCCCGTTCCGGTTCTGGATATTGCGCAGGTAATATTCATCCATTCCTTCCGGGATAAATTCTTTTGAAACAAAATTATAGCCGAGTGAGCTGATGGGTTTTTTCTTTACGTCGGTCATGTTTTGAATTTCAGATTTCCGATAACCAGTGACTGGTAACTATTCAACGGTAACTGATTTTGCCAGGTTCCTCGGCTTATCCACATCATAGCCTTTCATTACCCCGATATAGTAGGCAAGCAACTGAAGCGGTACTACGCTCAGCATAGGCGCCACTATTTCGTCGGCGGATGGCACACACATTACCACTTCAGAAAGCGAGACAGAAAGTTCATCCCCTTCGGTAATTACTGACACCACTCTTCCTTTCCTGGCTTTTATCTCCTGCATATTGCTCACCACTTTTTCGTGGTAGCTGTCTTTGGTTGCAACAAAAACTACAGGCAGCTTATCATCCACCAGTGCAATCGGGCCGTGTTTCATTTCGGCTGCGGGATAACCTTCGGCATGGATGTAGGAAATTTCTTTCAGCTTCAATGCACCTTCCAGCGCCACCGGAAAATTATAACCGCGGCCGAGATACAGGAAATCGGTGGCGTCTTTATATTTCTCAGCATGTTCTTTTATATGGTTTTCATTTTTCAATATCTCCCGGATTTTTTCCGGTATCTCGTGCAGTTCATTCAGCAGGTGCATGTAGCGTTCTTCATCAATCGTGCCTTTTTGTTTTGCAATTTTCAATGCAATCATGGTAAGCACTGCAAGCTGTGCTGTAAATGCTTTGGTGCTGGCCACGCCGATTTCGGGCCCCGCATGCGTGTAGGCCCCGGCATGCGATGTGCGGGCAATGGATGAGCCCACAACATTTACAACACCGAAAATAAATGCGCTCTGTTGTTTTGCTTTTTCAATGGCAACAAGTGTGTCCGCTGTTTCGCCGCTTTGTGAAATGGCGATGATGACATCGCCGGGGCGAACCACAGGGTTTCGGTAGCGGAATTCAGAAGCATATTCCACTTCCACTGGTATGCGGCAGAGCTCTTCAAAAATGTATTCGGCTACCAGGCCTGCATGCCAGCTGGTGCCGCAGGCAATGATGATGATGCGGTTTGCATTCACCAGCTTGTCCATATTATTTTCCACGCCTGCCATGGTGATGGTTCCCTTTTCAGCATCAAGGCGGCCGCGCAGGCAATCGAATACTGTATCGGGCTGTTCATTGATTTCTTTCAGCATGAAATGCTCGTAACCTCCTTTTTCAATTGCCGCCAGTTCGATGTCAAGCTTCTGAACAAAGGGGGTTATTTTTTCATTGCCGAGATTTTTAAGGATGAGTTCATCGGGCTTTACAATAGCGAGTTCATAGTCGTTCACATACACCACTTCTTTAGTGTACTCGAGCATGGGCGAAGCATCGGAGCCAAGAAAATGTTCACCTTTTCCGATGCCAATTACCAGCGGGCTTCCTTTGCGGGCAGCAATGATGGTTTCGGGGTCATCCTCATCAATCAGCAGAATAACATAAGCACCAACCACCCTCTTGAGTGCAATGCGGATGGCTTCTTCCAGGTCGCAGTCGTTGCTCTTTTTTATTTCTTCAATAAAATTCAGCAACACTTCGGTGTCGGTATCGCTTTGGAAAGTATAACCCTTTGAAACAAGCTCCTGCTTCAGTAGTGCATAGTTTTCAATAATGCCGTTGTGAATCATGGCCAGTTTACCGCTGGCCGACACATGCGGATGGGCATTGCGGTCGCTGGGCTCACCGTGAGTGGCCCAACGGGTATGACCGATGCCGGTGTGTGCATGCAGGTTTCTTCCTACTAATAAATCAGCCAATTCAGCTACTTTACCCTTCTTTTTATAAACTTTAAGTCCATTGTTGAGCAGCGCCACGCCGGTACTGTCGTAGCCCCGGTATTCGAGCCGCTGAAGACCCTTGATGATGATGGGATAAGCTTGCTTAGGGCCGGTGTAACCAACTATGCCGCACATAAGATTTTGGGTTAATATTGTTTGGTTATTGGATTTAATGCAATCGGTTGATTGCCTGCAGGCGAAATTCTATAAAATAATGCAGATGGCAAAACCCCGATAGCGCTGATTTACAGTTCACTCGGCCTGATGAGAGGCAGATGTGTAAAATAATTATACCCGTTAGTTTTAATTATTCCTATCTTTTATTGTTTATTTTTTTCTTTCACCAAAACCAAAAATTATGAACACGAACAAATTTCTGATTGGCGGTATCATAGCTGGTATCGCTTATTTTTTATTGGGATGGTTGGTGTGGGGAATGCTGCTGATGAGTTTTATGGAACAAAACTTGGGATCGGCTACCGGGGTGATGAAAGCAGAAGATGCGATGGATTGGAAGTTTTTGATCATCGGCAATCTACTTAGCGGTTTCGCACTGTCTTATATTTTAAATAAGGCAGGAGCTAAAGGTATGGCTGCTGGTGCCACTATTGGTGCTGTAGCCAGCCTCTTTATTTCTGCTGGTTTTGATTTTACAATGCTTGGAACAACCAACATCACGACACTGAACGGTGCATTGGTTGATATAGCAGCCAGCACAGTTGTTGGCGCTGTTGTAGGAGGCATCGTGGGTGCATATCTTGGTATGGGAAATAAATCTTCTTAGATTTATCGGCTCTGATAAATATTATTCAGGGTGATGAGCTCTCATCACCCTTTATTTTTTTACAGGAGAACACCTTTTAATAAAAGAAAAGCAGTGCCAAAATAAATCAGTAACCCGGTTACATCTACCAGCGTTGCAATGAAAGGAGTGGAAGAAGCGGCCGGGTCGGCGCCGAGGCGTTTTAAAAGCAGCGGCAGCATGGAGCCCATGATGGTTCCCCACATCACAACGCCAATGACTGCAGTACCGATTGCAAACCCTATCCTGATAAAATGTTCGCCAAACAAACCGAAGATTTCATAGCCGCCAAAGATGATGAAGAACCCGATGATGCCAAGGGTTGTTCCCATCATCAGTCCCGATAAAATTTCTCTGCGTGCAATACGCCACCAGTCTGCCAGGGTTACTTCGCCCAATGCCATGGCCTGGATGATGAGTGTGGCAGCCTGCGAGCCGCTGTTGCCGCCACTGGAAATAATCAATGGAATGAAAGTGGAAAGCACCAGCACCTGCTCCAGCGTTTTCTGAAAGCTCGACATGGCGGCAATGGTGAAGGTTTCGCCGATAAATAGAATCAGCAGCCAGAAAATTCTTTTTTTATAAAGTTTGTAAAGCGGCACTTCCAGGTAAGGCTGCTCCAGCGCTTCGGTACCGCCCATCTTCTGCATGTCTTCGCTGAATTCCTCTTCGGCCACCCACAATATGTCATCAATGGTTACAATCCCTAACAATTTATTGCTCTGGCTCACTACGGGCAAAGCCACCCGGTTTTCCATTTTAAACACTTCGCTTGCTTTTTCCTGGTCATCGTAAGCATTCAGCGAAATCACCCGGTAGTCCATCAGGTCCGAAACTTTTTTTTCGGGCGGGCTTAAAATAAAATCGCGGATGCGGATATCGTCGAGCAGTTCGCCGTTTTCATTAATGACATAAATCACGTTGATGGTTTCGCTGTCTTTACCGTGCTTGCGGATGGTGGCAAACACTTCTTCCACGCTGTTGTGCGGGTATACATACACATAGTCGGGCGTCATTAGCCGGCCGATGCTGTCTTCCGGGTAACCCAGCAGCGAGAGGGTTGTTTTTCTTTCTTCCGGCTCCAGCAGTTTTATCAGTTCACGCACCGCATTGCTGGGCAATTCCTCCAAAAAATCGGTACGGTCGTCAGGTGAAAGCGTATTCAGCAGCTCTGCAGTTTTAAAAGGAGGCAGTTCACGGATAATTTGTTTTTGCGCCGAGAGGTCAAGTATTTTGAACACACTGGCAGCCCTGTGGGTGCTCATGTGGGTAATGATATAAGATTCCTGTTCGGGAAACTCATTTATCAGTTCAGCTACGTCGGTGATGTTTTGATGATCGAGAAACCGGCGGGCTGCTTCTTCATTTCCGCTTTCGAGCAGGTACGCCAGGTGTTGTTTGATATTTCCGCTTAAAATTTCGGTCATGACTTTTCGGGCCGCAAAATTAAGCTTATGAAGGCAAAAGGAGTTTGATATTTTTGTTCTTGATGATTCAACCAGCTTTGTATATCGGCCACAGCACGGAAAGAGGCCGGGGTGTTTATACTCGGGAAAGAATAGCGGCCGCAACAATAGTTGAAATATCACCTGTGATTGTAATGAGCGCCGAAGAAAGAAAGCTGCTCGACCGCACCCGGCTGCATGATTACATTTTTGAGTGGGGCCATCAAAAAGACAAGTGTTGCATGGCCTTAGGTTATGTGGCTGTGTACAATCATTCTTACACAGCAAATTGTGAATACGAGATGGATTTTGAAAACAACCAGATCCGGATAAAAACCATCCGACCGGTGGAAGCCGGCGAAGAGCTTTTAATAAATTATAATGGTGACTGGAATGACAACAAACCGATTTGGTTTGATGTAAAATAAAAGGCCCCGGTTCGGGGCTTTTATCTTCATTTAAATTTATTGTCTTGTAAGAATCAGCTGGCCTCTTATTTCTCCGCCCGGTCTTGCAGGGGTATGAATATTTACATAATACCGGCCGGCGAGCAAGTGTTCTTCAAGCAGTTTAACGCCATCAAAATACAGGGTGCCGGAATAGCTTCCGGAAGTGGCGGCCGGGAATCCCGAGAATGACTGTAATACGTTGGCATTATAACCGGCTTCAGCTGTGCCATGAATATGGGCTGCAGCCGCATTACCTGACAGGCCGCTGAATGCTACGGAATAGGTTAGAATTCTTGAAAGCTTATTGTAACTGGCATTGATGGTGCCGGTGGCGCTGGTTGCAACAGCCGGTACTTCCTGTGCCCCGCTCATAGGCAAAGAATTGCCGAGGTATAAATTTTCATTGAAAATATCATCGGCATCGCAGGCCGGGAAAATGAATAATGCAGCAATAAAAGATAAAGCAGTTAGTTTTGTGAATTTCATACCGTAGTATTTGTTATAAAAATAAGAAGATTTTGGTATTGGCAAAAAGCCTGCTGGCGTTTTGGACAAATCGGGCCCGGCATGTGGAAAACTGCTATTTAAGCCTGTTTTTAATTTCCTGCAGTTTCAATAGTGCTTCCACCGGGGTAAGGCGATTGATATCAATATCGGCCAGCAGTTTTCTTATTTCCTCAAAAGCTTCACTGTGCGCATCGAAAATGGAAAGCTGCATCTGCTGAAGCGCAATACTTTTAACTTTCCTGCTTAAACTATCCAAATCTTTTTCACCTCTTCTGAATTCCGGCTCCTGGCTACCGGGTTCTTCCCCCACATGCTTACTCTCCAGTTGTTTTAAAATTTCGTTGGCCCGGTCAATCAGCGAAGGGGGCATGCCGGCCATTTTTGCCACATGAATGCCGAAGCTGTGTGTGCTGCCGCCGCGGGCCAGTTTTCTTAAAAAAATAATTTTATTGCCCGCCTCTTTATTGGTGATGTGATAATTCTTTATCCGGGGAAAATTATCTTCCAGTTCATTCAGTTCATGATAATGCGTGGCAAAAAGTGTTTTGGGTTTGTGCGGTGAATTATGCAGGTGCTCGGCAATGCTCCAGGCAATAGAAATACCATCGTAGGTGGAAGTGCCGCGGCCGATTTCATCCAGCAAGATGAGACTGCCGGCTGAAACATTGTTAATGATGCTGGCCGTTTCATTCATTTCCACCATAAAAGTACTTTCACCACCGCTCAGGTTGTCGGAAGCGCCAACACGGGTAAAGATTTTGTCGGTAAGTGAAACCAGGGCTTCATCGGCCGGCACAAAGCTGCCCATATGCGCCATCAGGGTAATAAGGGCAGTTTGCCTGAGCAGCGCCGATTTACCGCTCATATTGGGGCCGGTAAGAATGATGATTTGCTGTTCGCTGCTGTTCAGCTCAAGATCATTGCTGATATAACTTTCGCCCACGGGTAAATTTCTTTCTATCACCGGGTGGCGTCCGCTTTTTATCACCAGCGCATCGCCTTCGTGCAGGGTTGGTTTTTTGTACTGGTATTGCAGCGCATTGTATGCAAAACAACGGAGGCAATCCAGCACGGCAAGCATATGACCGTTGGTTTGCACAGGCGCCAGGTAATCCATCAACTCGCTAAGCAGCGCTTCATATACTTCCAGTTCTATTTTCAGAATCTTTTCTTCGGCGCCGGTAATTTTTTCCTCGTATTCTTTCAGCTCAGGAGTCACATAGCGTTCGGCATTGATGAGGGTTTGCTTGCGCATCCATCCGGCCGGGACCTTGTTTTTATGAGCATGTGTCACTTCCAGGTAATAACCGAAGATATTATTGTAACCGATTTTAAGTGATGAAATGCCGGTAGCTTCCGCTTCCTTTTGCTGCAGTTGAGTTAAATACGATTTTCCGCTGTGGGCAATATGACGCAGTTCGTCAAGCTCATGGTTTACCCCACTGTTTATCATTCCGCCTTTGATGGCAAGGGCCGGCGGGTTGTCAACAATTTCTTTAAAAATTTTTTCGGCAATATAAATGCAGGGGTTCAGCGCATCGCCCAGGCGTTTCAGGTATTCATTGCCGGCGGCCGTGCAAAGCAGTTTTATTTCCTGCACCTGCCGCAGCCCACGGCTAAGTTGCAACAGTTCCCTCGGGTTTATTTTCTTTAGCGGGATTTTTGAAACCAGCCTTTCCATATCGCCGCATAGTTTGATGGCATGAGTTATTTTATTGCGCAGGTCGCTGTGCAGTATAAAATACTCCACCAGCCCGAGACGTTCGTTTATTTTTTGTACGTCTTTTAATGGAAAAACCGTCCAGCGCTTCAGCAGTCTTGCGCCCATGGGAGAAACAGTATTGTCCAATACATCGAGAAGAGTATGGCCGGCATCCGAATTTTTGTTTACCAGTTCAAGGTTACGGATGGTAAAGCGGTCCATCCACAAAAAATCATCCCGGTTGATGCGCTGCATAGCGGTGATATGCTGCAGGTTGGGATGCTCGGTTTCTTTCAGGTAATGCAGCACGGCCCCGGCTGCGGTGATTCCTTTCCGTAAATCATCCACACCGAAACCTTTCAGCGAGATGGTTTGAAAATGTTTCAGCAGGGTTTCTTCGGCATAGGCTTCGCTGAAAATCCATTCATCGAGGGTGTAGCTGTAAAACTTTGCCCCAAAAAAATCTTTGAACTTTTTCTGCAGGTGCCGCTGAAAAATCACTTCGGATGGTTTGAAGCTTTGCAACAGTTTATCGGTATACTCCCGGTCGCCTTCGGCAATAAAAAATTCACCGGTGCTGATGTCGAGAAAAGCAAGACCGTATTCATCTTTTTCAGCAAAATGAATTCCGGCCAGGAAATTATTGCTGTGATGTTCCAGCAGCTTCTCGTTTACCGCCGTGCCTGGCGTCACCATTTCAGTCACGCCTCTTTTTACAATTCTCCCGCCTCCTGGCGGGACCTGTTTGGGATCTTCCAGTTGGTCGCAGATGGCCACCCGGTAACCCGCTTTTACCAGTTTATGCAAATAGGTATCGAGGGCATGATGAGGAAAACCGGCCAGGTCGGAAGAAGCAGCTGCGCCATTGTTTCTTTTTGTCAGCGTGATGCCCAGCACCTGCGAAGCGATGATGGCATCCTGGCCAAAAGTTTCATAGAAATCACCTACACGGAAAAGCAACACGGCATCGGGGTACTTTTGTTTGATAGCCCGGTGCTGCCGCATCAGCGGTGTTTCAGATGTGGTGGATTTACCCATGCGCTGCTTTCTTTTCAACATACCAATCAGGGACAGCAAATATAAAAGCTTTACCTCTTGCAGCAGGATTTAGAAATTAACAGTGATGCAACAAAGCAGTTTGAAAAGTAATCTTTGGTAAAAAATATACTATCCTGCCTATCTTACATTTTCAAATTACGGATAAAACATTCATTATGCACAATAGCAACAGGAAAGCAATCATTGCCCTGCTTACCGTTTTCATTTTTGCAGGGAACTCATTTTCAGCCAGCCTTCCGAAAGAACAATGGCAGGCCGTAATTACCTGCAACGGGTTTAAGTTTAAAGGGGTTTTAAAAAACGTTACCGACAGCAGCGTAATCATTGCTGTACGGAGTAAAGAAACGGATGAATTTTTATTCCGTGATATGGATAAAATAAAACTCAGGCCACTGCACGGCGAACCGGGTAAACGACTGGTGGGATTTTTTGCAGCCGGCATTACAGGAGGAGTGATTACCGGTATGGCAGTATCTGCCGGTCGTACTGGTGAGCCGGCTGCATTGGCAGGCGTAGTTACGGGCATTGGAAGCGGCCTGCTTTTCGGATTAACCGGCGCATTGCTGGCGCCGCAGGTTTCCAATTTGTTTGCCACCCGCAAAATTATTGTGCAGCACAATAGCGCTTTTTATGTTTTGCTCAGGCAAAAGCTGTCGGCCTATTGTCCCTGCCGGCAGGTGCAGGATTAATCTTCCGGATAAATACCAACCTGGTCAATCTCATTTAATTCATTAAACAGTTTCAAGTAAATTTACAAGCCAATATTGCTTCATGCGACTAAAAACTATTTTGTTCTTTTTTCTGCTGGTGCAAAACTTTTTGCATGCGCAAACGCTTACTTCTTCCAACCTGCCCATTATTATCATCAATACCAACGGGCAAACTATTGTGGACGAACCCAAGATTATGGCCGATATGGGAATCGTGTTTAATGGCCCTGGTGCAAGAAACAATGTTACCGATCCGTATAATCATTACAGCGGCAAAGTGGGGATAGAAATCCGGGGGCACTCATCCCAGATGTTTCCGATGAAGTCATACAGCATTGAGCTTTGGGATGCTTCGGGCAATTCGGTTGATAAATCACTTTTCGGCCTGCCTAAAGAAAGCGACTGGGTGCTGTATGCCCCCTATACCGATAAAACCCTGATGCGGAATTTCCTTGCCTACACTATTTCAAACGAGCTGGGCCGCTGGGCAGCGCACTGCCGTTTTGTGGAGCTGGTCATCAACGGTGATTACAAAGGTATTTATGTTTTCATGGAAAGAATAAAACGGGGCAGCGGCCGGGTGAATATTGCAAAAATGGCCGCTACAGATGTGAGCGGCGATGCCGTGACCGGCGGATATATTTTCAGCCTGGATAAGGATGCCAACGGATGGTTCTCTTCATTTGTTTCGCCCAACTCCACCAATGGCAATAAGCGGCAGTTCAGTTATGTGTATCCCAAGCTGGAAAACATTGTGCAGGCACAGAAGGATTATATCAAAAGCTATGTAGACAGTTTTGAGTATGTACTTGCTGGCAGGGACTACCAGGATAAATCGATTGGTGTAAGAAAATTTGCCGACCTCGCTTCCTTTATTGATTATTTTATCGTGAACGAAATAAGCCGCAATGTGGATGGTTATCGCCTCAGCGCTTATTTTTATAAAGACCGCAACAGCCGCAACCCGAAAATCGTTGCCGGGCCGGTGTGGGATTATGATCTTGCTTTTCGCAATGCCAACTATTGCGAGGGCAGCAATACCAATGGCTGGGCATATCTTTTTAATTATGCCTGCCCCGGCGACGGCGCCGGGCTGATACCTTTCTGGTGGGAAAGGCTGATGACTGATTCGGCATTCACAAGCGATTTGCGCTGCCGCTGGAAACAGCTGCGGCAAACCACCCTCAGTGTAACGCAAATAAATTTCCTTATTGATTCCATTGTAACACTTACTGCCGAAGCAAGGCAACGGCATTTTCAGCGCTGGCCGGTACTGGGTCAATATGTATGGCCCAACCCTCAGCCGATAGCAACCACTTATGATGGTGAAATCAGTTTGCTGAAGGAGTGGCTTACAAACCGGCTGTACTGGATTGACAATAACCTGCCCAACAGCGGCGCCTGCGAAGATTGGCCGGTGGAAGTCGAAGGCACCATGAAGGCTGATATTTATCCCAACCCGAACAATGGCGATGGGGTTATCCGGGTGAAAACAAAAATCAGCCAGCTGATCCTGTTGAATGTTTTCGATGGAATGGGACGCCGGGTTCATTCGCAAAGCATCCATGCTGTACCTGTTTCCAATTTTATCTCTCTTGAAAAAATGAAAGGCTGGCAACCGGGCATCTATTATTTTATTTTTACCAATAAGGCTGGTGAAAAAATCACCCGCAAAGTGATGAAATATTAAATCGATTATCTTCCCGCTGCAAAAACCATTTTCCTTCAATAGCAATTTCATACCAACGATGATAAGAGGCTTTTTAAAATCCCTGTTGGGGATCTTCATCCTGCTGGTGGCCTTTTTGCTGATTTCAGGCCGCACCTATATTTTCAAAGCAGCCTGGTATGGCGCGGCAGATATTGACGACTATAAGATATTTGAAAACCGCAGGGTGAGCAGCGGGCAACCGCAACCCTGGCCGATGGCTGCTGATTACAATAGAATTTTTTATCCCGACAGCCTGAACAGAAAACTTGAAAAATTTGAAACCATCGGGCTGGTGGTTATCCGGAATGATTCTTTGCTCTTTGAAAAATACAGGGACGGTTACAGCGACAGCTCCCTGTCAGGTTCTTTTTCTATTGCCAAAAGCATCACTTCACTGCTGACGGGCATAGCACTCAAAGAAGGATTAATACAATCCCCCGATCAGCCGGTAAGTGATTACCTGCCGGAATTTAAAATTGGACCGGGAGCCAGGCTGACAATCCGCCACCTGCTCACCATGAGCAGCGGCAGCAACTGGGATGAATCTTACATGAATCCGTTTTCTGTGACTACGGAAGCTTATTACGGAAATGATTTATACAAAACCGCAACCGGCATCAGGATTGAAAAAGAACCCGGCACTTTTCATCAATATCTTTCGGGCAATACACAACTGCTGGGTTTGATTCTGGAAAAAGCAACCGGAACAACACTGAGTGAGTTTGCATCGGAAAAACTGTGGAAGCCGCTGGGTGCCGAACATACGGCATTGTGGAGCCTCGACAAAAAAAACGGACATGAAAAAGCCTATTGTTGTTTTAATACCAATGCCCGTGATTTTGCAAGGCTGGGTCAACTGATGCTCGACAGCGGACGGTGGAAGGGAGTGGAAATTATTGACAGCAGCTACTGGAGGCAGTCCGTTACACCCTGTGGCATAACAGATGAATCTGGCCAGGCCTGTAATTACTATGGCTACCAGTGGTGGATTGTACCGGAACGGCAGGATATTTTTTATGCCTGGGGAATACTGGGTCAGTATATCGTGGTGATTCCCTCCAGAAAAATGGTGATTGTAAGACTCGGTAAGAAAAGTGCCGGGCAGCGAACGCCCAACTCGGCCGAACTTGTTTACTGGCTGATTGAATGGGCTGAAAAAATCTGACAGCCGGTTAACTTTGCGCCATGCGAAAACTGGGCATGCCCGAACTGGGCCGCAAATCGGTTGAAGAGTTTAAGAAGGCAGAAAAATTTCCCATCATAGTTTTGCTGGAAAATATCCGCAGCGCCTACAATGTGGGCAGTGTGTTCCGCACGGCCGATGCGTTTCTTATTCAGGCTATTTATATCATCGGCTATTCGGCCCGGCCGCCGCACAAGGAAATTAAAAAGACCGCTTTGGGAGCCGAAGAAACCGTTGAATGGAAATACTTCAAAACATCTGCTGAAGCCATTGCTGATTTGAAAGTTAATGGTTTTAATATTTATGCGGTGGAGCAAACCGAAGGAAGCATTTTATTGCACGAGTTTCGGCATAAAAAAAATAAAAAAATAGCGGTGCTGTTTGGAAACGAAGTGACGGGAGTGGAGCAGAGCACCATTCATCTTTGCGATGGCTGCGTGGAAATTCCGCAGTTGGGTATGAAACATTCATTGAACATTGCTACAGCAGCAGGCGTCGTGCTGTGGGAGCTGGTGAGAAGCATCCTGCCCCCCAAAGGGGAAACTTAGGTTGTGGTTTCCTCTATTTGATGTGATAGTTGAATAGCACTGGTATAATTTTAAAGTTGGAAATTGAGTATTGAACATTGAAAATTTATGAGTAAAGTAAAAAGTTATCTCTCACTAATCAAATTCTCTCACACCATCTTTGCTATGCCCTTTGCACTGATTGGATTTTTTCTGGGATTAAGGGCTACAGGAGAATTAGTTTATAAGGTTGTTGGTGTCGGGCAGTGGAATTTAAATAAGACTGTTGGTTGGGGAAAAAATAATGTACCGATTAGTCAATTTACAAGTCAACCCATAAATAAGTTTTTGCTTATCATTCTCTGCATGATCTTTGCCCGCAGCGCCGCCATGGCTTTTAACCGCTACCTCGACCGGCATTTTGATGCCATGAACCCGAGAACAGCCTTCAGGGAAATTCCAGCTGGCATTTTAAAAGCCAACAGTGTTTTGCTTTTTACCATTATCAATTGCCTGCTGTTTATGGCCTGTACTTTTTTTATCAACAGGCTCTGCTTTTATCTTTCGCCGGTAGCCTTGCTAGTAGTGCTGGGCTATAGTTATACAAAACGGTTTACACCGCTTTGTCACCTGGTGCTTGGTTTAGGCTTGTCGCTGGCGCCTATCGGGGCTTACCTGGCCGTTACGGGAGTTTTTCACTGGCTGCCCATATTATTTTCTTTGGCAGTTATATTCTGGGTCAGCGGGTTTGACATCATTTATGCCCTGCAGGATGAAGAGTTTGACAGGGAACAAAAGCTTTATTCATTGCCTGCATGGCTGGGCAAGGCAAAAGCATTGCGGGTTTCTGAACTGTTTCATGTGCTGAGCTCAGCATGTGTGATAGCAGCCGGTTGGTTCGGCGGTTTCGGCTGGCTCTATTGGGCGGGAGTGGCTGTATTTGCCGGCATGCTCATTTACCAGCATTCGCTTGTAAAACCAAACGACCTGCGAAAAGTGAACCTTGCATTCATGACCGCCAACGGCATCGCTTCTGTTGTGTTTGCCATCTTTGTCATTGCTGACCTGTTTGTAAATTAAAAATTCAAAAGTAAAAATTAAAGACAGGGTTTGACTTTTTACTATTTACTTTTGACTTCATGAGCCGGATTATTTCGATAGATTATGGTTTGAAACGTACCGGAGTTGCCGTAACCGATCCTTTGAAAATCATTGCGACCGGTTTAACCACCGTAGATTCAAAAAAACTTATCCCATTTTTGAAAGGATATTTTTCAAAAGAAGAAGTTGAGCTGATCATCATAGGCGAGCCGAAAAACTGGGACGATACTGCCACTCATGCCACTCCGCTGGTGGAGAAATGCATCAAAGAATTAGAGAAAAATTTCCCTCATATTCCCATTAAAAAAGTGGATGAACGCTACACTTCCAAAATGGCCAGAGACTCCATGCTGGAAATGGGGCTGAAAAAAAAGCAGCGAAGAAACAAAAAGCTGCTGGATGAAATTGCCGCCACGATTCTGCTGCAGGAGTACCTGCGTACACTTTAAAAAAACTGGTAGCTGTTCTGCCGCTCATTTTTTTCTTTGCACCGGTAAATAATATTTCTTTTACCTTTCATCCATGCGGTGGCTCTGCCTTGTTATATTACTCTTTTGTTCCTGCCAGCCGGTAAAAAAAATACCGGCGCCACAAAGAACATCCTTTCTTACGGGTTCAGCATTTTATAAACAGGCTGCCGCCATGAAGTGGAAAGAAAGAGATTCATTGGCAGTAAAAGAAATTCTTGCCGGCAACACTCCACCCTTTCTGAAAAAATTTAAACGGATAAAAGTTTACATCACCGATTCTGCCTCCGGGAAAAAAATCAGCGCCGAATACTTTGTTTCTCCCGACTACCTCAGCATCGGCGCCGATGATGATTGGGCAAGAGTGGACCTGACAGCAATGGCTGCACAAAAAGTTGCGGACAGCCTGCAATGTTTTTTACCCACAAGAAAAATGGCGGACGATATTTACAAGGCCGCCCAAGTAAAATTGGAGCCTGTACCTATGTACGCTTTCCGCGACAGCACACCCACCATGTGGCATCATCACCTGATTATCGAAGGACAACGCAAGGGGAGGAAGGGTTTGATTGCAGGTATTAAAAAAGATGTGGTCATCAGCGGAAAAATTTTAAGAGATCCAAAACAGGACCGGGTGGCTATTTACGGTTGGCATAAGCCCGATGGCAAACCTGTACAACCCTTGTACACGGGGCATGTTAATTGGTATGTGGATTACAGCCACGGCATCCGGCTTGTCTGGCGTAAAATTAAAGTGGGAAAAAAATGGATGGATTATACCGATGTGCTGAAAGACCCCGTACTGCGAAAATTGCTTTGTGATGAAGAGTGGTGCGATTTCTATCGTTATCTTTATTGAAAATACAATTAACGTATCAGTGTAAGTGTTCCTTTCAGTACCGGTTTGCCGTTACGCAGATTCACCAGGTACACATATACGCCGGGCAAAGCCGGTTTGCCTTTGTAGGTTCCATCCCATGGTTTATAATTATTACCATTGCCCCGGTACACCAGCTGTCCATACCGGTTGTATACTTCTGCCACCGCCTCGGGGTAATCTTCAAAAGTCACAATCTCCCATTTATCATTAAGCCCGTCGCTGTTGGGTGTAAAACCGGTTGGGATAAATAATTTGTCAATCGCTTCCAGCTTCACTTCATCGGTGCTGATGCCGCAGCCGTTGTTTGAAATCACGGTGAGTGTATAAGTGATGGTTGAAGGCGGCCGTGCCACCGGCTTCAGGTAATTGGGGTTATCAAGGTATGTTGGCGGCGACCAGGAATAAGTTACATTGGAGCCTGTGGCATTGCCATCCAGCTGCACCGGCTTTCCTTTTCTGAAATACTGATCAGGCCCGGCAAATGCTTTTGGTTTTTTCCAAACAATAATCCTTACAATCGCCTCATCATAGCAGGTATATTCATTAAACACCCTTACGGTGTAAGTGATATCATTTTTTGGCCTGGCTACCGGGTTGGGAATGGTATCATTTGAAAGCCCGGTTGGCGGCGACCATTTGTAGCGAAGCGAGCCACCGGCAAATAACTGCACACTGTCGTCTTCGCAAATGCTGATGTCAGTCGGCGTAAGCGTTGCCACCGGCGCTGCATAAATGGTAAGCGTGGTGGAGTCGTACGCATAACATCCGGCCGTAGTGGTCACTTTAACAATATACATTCCGCTGTGACCGAAATTTACATTCGGGATGGCCGGGCCCTGCTCGGTGGAATAAAATCCATTGGGTCCCGTCCATTCGTAGCTGGAGCCGCCGGCTGCAAACAGGTAAATGGTGGAGCCATAGCAGCCATAAACATAATTGGTAGCCTGGGCAAAAGGCTGGGGAATCACCAGCATCTTGAGTACATTGGAGGCAAAGCGACAGGAGCTGTTGGATGCAATACTTGCATCGGTTACCGTGCAGCGATACCAGTATTCACCGTTTGATGAGGGAGTAATTAAATAACTGGTGCTGTTGGCGCCGGCAATATCGCTCCAGCTGAAGCCCTGTGTATTGCTCACCTGCCATTGAAAAACCGGGTTGGGAAGGTTGCCATTGTACGTAGCAATCACCTGCGTGTTTTGCTGGTTGGTTTCGCAAACGGTTATCTGCTGCGCCGTGCTGTTGCTGAATGAAGCGCTGATTGTCGGACCGCAGGGCCGGAAGCTGATATCATCAATGCCGAAATCATTGCCGCAGCCGGCCGCCGCCATACTGGTAATTTTTATGATGATGCTTCCGTTTGACGGCGCTGTAAAAAGAAAGTTGTGTTGCATCCAAACAACTACATCACTTTCGCCGATGTTGCCTGTAATGTATTGAGCAAGCTGTGTTCCTGACAAATCAGTAATGGTAAATGTCAGGTTGGGGTCAATGCTATTACTGTTGCAGCCAGCAGGTATCATCAGGTTGATAACCCAGGCACTGGCTTCAAACGACATACCGGGGCATAGCCCGGTGACTGTATCGGTATAAAAAAGCGAGGGCCCGGTCAATGCATTTACAAGTAAAAAATAGCCGTTGGGGTCGTTAGGTGAATGATCATAGGGTACGATATGCCATTCATTATCGAAACAAAAAAAAGTGGAATTGCGTATGGCATAAAAGCCTTCCGGCGGACAATCCTGGCTGGTATATTGATAAGCCGGGGAAACATTGCTGATGGGTAAACCCGGAGTGAACCCTGCGCCAAAATCAATGGTGGCTACCGCATCACCCAGGCTGCCGGTACATAGTTGTGCGCCGGCCCTTGAAGTAAAAAATAAAAATGTATAAAGCAGTATTTGTTTTGAAATTTTCAAAGTCAGCAGTTCAGTTAGAATTTTAAAATTACTGAAATTTCAGCGCAGCTATTTACCAACCTTGTTTCCCTTAAATAAACATCGTCAGAATTCATTGTGAAAATGCAATGCATGTTCTATGCCTTTGCGGAAGATTAGCCCCCGCCAGATTTTACCATTCAATATTTGACCTCAAAAAATCTATATTTGCCGCTTTCCCACCGTACTCTTTTTTTAAAAAAAATAATAATACACAAAGTTGGAATCTTATTCTATGGCAAAAAAAGCAATGAAGCAACTGAATGAAGCAGTAAAATTTCTGAAGAAAAAATACCGGTACACACCCGCGGTGGGTATTGTGCTGGGCAGCGGTCTCGGCAATTTTATTGAGGAAATTGAAATAGAAAAAGAAATTGACTACAGCGATATTCCCAATTTTCCCGTATCAACCGTAGAGGGACATAAAGGGAAATTGATATTCGGCAACCTGTCGGGTAAAAAAATTGTGTGCATGGGCGGCCGCTTTCATTTTTATGAGGGTTATTCAGCAGGCGAAGTTGTTTTCCCTATACGGGTGATGGGGTTGCTTGGTATTAAATATCTTTTGCTTTCCAATGCAGCCGGCGGAGTGAACCCGTCGTTTAAAGTGGGCGACATCATGATTATTAATGATCATATTGGTATTGATATGACTAATCCGCTCATCGGCAGAAATCTCGATCAGCTGGGTCCGCGGTTTCCTGATATGAGCGAGCCGTATGCCCCGGATATTATAAGAAAAGCAAAGGAGGTGGCTGCCGGCCTTGGTATTGAAGTGAAAGAAGGAGTGTATTTCGGCGTATCAGGCCCCACATTTGAAACCCGTGCCGAATACCGTATGATACATATCCTGGGCGGCGATGCAGTAGGCATGAGCACCGTGCAGGAGTGCATAGTGGCTAATCACATGAATATCCCTGTATTTGCCGTCAGCGTCATCACCGACATGGGCATCAGGGAAGAGCACAATAAGATAACCCATGAAGAAGTGTTGCATTATGCCCGTGCCGCCGAGCCGCGACTGGCTGCCATATTTAAGGAATTGGTTGCAGTACTTTAACGTTTACTCTTCAGCCGTGTAACTTTGCGGCAGTATTTTCATGTTTTAATTTTTTTCTGACTGGCAACCCGGCAATTTTATATTATACTATTACTGCTTGTATCCTGTGTAAGCTATTCGCAGGAGCGGCCTGTCCGTTTGCCGGGGCGAACCGGCGGCATCACTCCCGGCAATCTTCCATCCGGAGTAGGAAGAATCACCGGCGCCTTTGGCGGGGGCCGGGCTGGTACCGACAGTCTTGCACACAGGGACAAGTATGAAGATTCGGTGACTATTTCCTTTCAGTTGCCGTCCACAATTCAATCGTATAAGCTGGATTCATCCATTATTGATTTCACCCTGCGCTTTCCCATCCCGGCGCATCATGTATTTCTTGGAAACAACGGCAATGCCACCCGCTCCATTCTTTTTTCTCCCGACATGAACAGCGGATGGGATCATGGCTTTCATGCCTATGATGCATATCGCTGGAAGCCCGAAGCGGTTCGCTTTTTTAATACCACCCGGCCCTACACCGAACTGGCTTACCTGCTGGGCGGCCGTACCGAACAGATTATTGAAGTAACCCATACCCAAAACATCAGGCCCAACTGGAACGGTTTATTCCAGTATCGCCTCATCAACTCTCCCGGTTTTTTTAAAAACCAGAAATCAAATCACAACAACTACCTGTTTACCTCCTGGTACCAGTCGGTGAACAAGCGGTACAATAATTATTTTGTCATCCTGGCCAATGCCCTGCAATCGGAAGAAAACGGCGGGCTCAGCGACAGGGAAGATTACTTAAATGATCCCATTTACAACGACCGGTTTAATATTCCCACAAAACTTGGTGGTGATGTGGAATTCGGCCGCAATTTTTTCAGCTCAAAAATGCATA
Organism: uncultured Chitinophaga sp.; assembly: GCA_964444975.1. Lineage (GTDB taxonomy): Bacteria > Bacteroidota > Bacteroidia > Chitinophagales > Chitinophagaceae > VBAS01. The sequence continues at coordinate 20,672 of CAYUJD010000039.1, forward strand.
CCGGCAACCGCTACAGCGACTTTAATTTTATTTTGAAACAACAGTATGACCTGGGTAAAAAAGATTCCCTTGTAAGCGACACCACGGTCATTCCATTATTTTATCCCCGCCTGCGTTTTGAACACCAGCTGCGATACAGCAAATACAAATTCCGGTTTACCGATATGCCCGATTTCAATATTGGCTACTTTCCCGATTCGGCGTATTACCAGGATAATTACAGTTACACGCTGTTGTTTGATACACTTATAATTGAAGACAGATGGAAAGAAATGCTCAATGAATTCTCCATTTACCAGTTTCCCGATGCAAAAAACCAGCTGCAGTACATCAGGGCCGGCATTGCGTTGCAAAACCTGAATGTGAAAACCGATAGTTCTTCCGTTTCTTTTTACAATCTTATTGCACAGGGAGAATACCGAAATAAAACCCGCAACAGGAAATGGGATATGGAGGCGGCGGGCAAACTTTACCTCAACGGTTTTAATGCCGGCGATTACAAGGCACAGGTAAGTTTAAAGCGATTTGCCGGCAGGCAAGGCGACTATATTGATCTTGGTTTCCGCAACAGCAACCGTACGCCTTCGTTTGTTTTTGACAGCCGCAGCAGTTTTTACCTGCTGGCTTCAAAAAATTTCAACAAGGAAAATATTACGCAGCTTTCTGCATCCATATTTTTGTCGAAGCTGAATCTGCGGCTCTCGGGAAATTATTTTCTGGTCAGCAACTATACTTACTTCAGCCGTTTCAACCAGCCTGAGCAGCAGGAAGCCCTGTTTAATCTTTTGCAACTGTCGCTGCAAAAGCGATTCCGGCTGGGAAAATCCTGGTCATGGTATTTTGATCTTTATTTACAGAAAAAAACAGGTGATGCCCCCGTGAATGTGCCGCTTATTTTTACCCGCAACCGCATTGGCTACGAAGGCTCACTTGGTTTCAGAAAACTGAATATCGCTTTCGGCTTTGAAATAAAATATCACACACCCTATACGGCCGATGGTTATTCGCCCCTGCTGGGCCGCTTTTATTTCCAGGATAGCCTGCGCATTTCCAACCGGCCCGATGTGGCCTTTTATCTTCATTTCCGCATCAGGAATTTTACAGCCTTTTTCCGTGTCGAAAACCTGAATACAGCCACCAGCGCCAACGGATTCGGCTTCCGCCATCACAACTTTGCGGCCCCCGGTTATCCGTATCCCGGCCTGAACCTCCGTCTCGGCATTTACTGGAGTTTTGTTAACTGACCGACAAAAAATTAAGCACCATCAAACTTTTCTTTCACAAATCCTGTTTATAGTTGAAAACGCATAGTATCTTTGCCCCGGTTGTATGAAAAAAGGCATTGCCGCCATATTGCTTCTTTTATATACTGCATTCAGCAGCGGCGTGGTTGTCAGCCTGCACTATTGCATGGACCGCCTCGATTCTTTCGGAATAGGTGTAACTAAAACTGATATGTGCAGCAAATGCGGCATGCCGGTAACAGAGGGCAAAAGCTGCTGCACCGAAGTAGTAAAAATTTTTAAAATACAGGATGACCAGCTGGCTTCTGCGGCCTTTAAACTCAATACACCCGATGCCCAGCCAGGCGAACCGCCTGCCACAATGGTTTACTTTCCGGCACAAACCGGTTACCGCCTTATACCCAATAATCATTCTCCTCCATTAAGCGGGCAGTATACCTACCTGTATAATTGCGTTTTCCGAATCTGAGATGTTTATTATGTGCCCGGCAATAGTACTGCTATGTGGCACCTCTTGCGTCGCACACTTGTGCTTTTATAATGCTATTCATCACAATGAGTGGCTCCAATCCCGGGTAAAAAAAACAATTCATTTCAACTTTTAAACTAAAAAAATGAAAACGCTTAACATATTTTCCATTATTTTTTTCTGCTGCTTTCTTTCAGCAGCAGCAGTTGCCCAAAAAACAAAAACAGAAACTTTCCAGGTGTCGGGCAATTGTGGCATGTGTGAAGCCAAAATTGAAAAAGCCGCCAAAGCCGCCGGCGCCTCTTTTGCCGACTGGAATGTGGATACAAAAATCATTACCGTAAAATACAACAGCAAGTCAACCAGCCTTGCCAAAATACAGCAAAGCATTGCCGAAGCCGGTTATGATAATACCGGCGCCAAAGCCAAGGATGAAACCTACAATAAACTGCACGGCTGCTGCCAGTACGAAAGAACAGATGCTAATGACAGCGTGGCTTCAGACTGCTGCAAAGACGGTAAGTGTGCAAAGGAAGGTCATGACGGTAAAGATTGCTGTAAAAAGGCAGGCGATGCAAAAATGGATTGCTGCAAAGACGGCAAATGCACAAAGGAAGGTCACAGCGGAAACGTGTGCTGTAAAAAATCGTAACCCCGTTTTTAAAATTCAGAAGAATGAAAAAGGTAATCATATCATTGGCCGTTTCTATGTTGGCGGTTTCATCCAAGGCACAGTTCACCAAGGCCTCGCTGAAGGCTGCCGGTCTTACCTGCTCCATGTGTTCCAAAGCAGTGAAAAAAGCGCTGGAAGAAGTGGCTTTTATACAGGAAGTAAAAGTGGATATCAAAACCCAGGAATATAACCTGGTTTTCAAGGAAAGTACCAAAGTGGAATTTGATGTATTGAAAAAAGCAGTTGAAGATGCAGGTTTTTCCGTAGCCTCACTGAAAATAACAGGAAGTTTTCCCGACGTTCAGGTAAAGAAAGACAGTCATGTAAAAGTGAATGGCAGGAATTTTCATTTTCTCAACGGTAATGGCCAGGCACTCCGGGGTGAGCAAACCCTGACTTTGGTTGACAAAGATTTTCTGTCAAACAAAGACTATAAGAAATACAGCAGCGTTTCTAAACTGGAATGTGTGAAAACCGGAAAAACCGGCAGTTGTTGTGAAAAAGAGGGAATGGGTGCTGAAGAAAGAGTGTACCATGTTGTCATTTAACCATCAGCTTCTCCTCTTTTTGGGGGAGAAGCTTTTTAAAATATTTACATGAAAAACCTCCGGAAAATATTTGTATCAGGTTTACTGGCTGTTGCATTTCTGCAAACATCAGCCCAGCAAACTATTCCCAACATTACGGACCCGCGGCTTGATTTTACTGTTATTTCCCCAAAAGGCGACAGCATGAAGCTCTCTTCACTGAGAGGGAAAGTACTCCTGCTCGATTTCTGGGCTTCCTGGTGTGTGCCTTGCCGTTTTTCAAACAAGCAGCTGGTAAAACTGTACAGTAAATACAGGCAGAATGGCTTTGAAATCTTAGGCGTTTCGCTGGATGAAGATAAGGCTGACTGGAAAAAAGCCATTGCTAAAGACAAAATCACCTGGCTGCAGGCAATAGATGACCGAGGCTGGGATGCACAATCAGCCATCAAATGGCAAGTGGATGCCATTCCGGCTTCATTCCTGATCAATCAGGAGGGGGATGTAGTGGCTATTAATCCGGAGAAAAAAGATCTGGAAAAGAAAATTAAAGAACTGCTGGGTTTATAATGTGTAAGAATGAAAAAAATTTTTACCAGTATTTTTATTGCAACGGTTTGCAGCGTATCGGCACAGGAATTATATCCTTTCACCGAGCCGGCTTCCAATCTGCCCGCTAATTCCTCCAGTGCTAAACTGGCTGCCATGTACGGCAAAGCTGTGCATGGTGATAGGATTTTGCAACGCTACACACCAGCGCTTTTATTTGGCATCAATAAAAACATGATGCTGACAGTCAATCTTACTTTGTCAGATATGCATGAACCGTATTTTTATTTTGAATCGGTAAGGCTTTATGCCAAATACAGGTTTTTTTCAAGGGACGACGTGCACAAACATTTCCGCCTGGCAGCCTTTGCCAATATTGCCTACAGCCGCAATCATCTTGATTATAACGAACTGAGTCTTTACGGCGACCACAGCGGTGTGCAGGCAGGCGTGATTGCAACACAACTCTGGCATAAACTGGCAGTTTCAGGTTCAGCAAGTCTGCTGGAAGTGCTGGATGAAAAAAGAAACGACAAATCGTTGCCGCAGCAATATGCTTTTGAAAGCCTGAACTATTCCCTGTCGGCCGGCTACCTGCTTTTTCCCCGCAACTATTCGGATTATAAGCAGGCAAATCTTAACCTGTACGCCGAATTACTAGGCGGCAGAAATCTCGACTGGAAATATGAAAAGTATTTTCTTGACCTGGCGCCCTCTGTTCAGCTGATTTTCAATAGTACCGGCAAGCTGAACATCGGTTACCGTTTTGAGCTCAGCAGCGATATTTACCGGCTGATGCGCCGGGGATTCATGATTAGCTATGAGCATTTGTTTTTAAATGCACTGAAAAAGAAACGATAAATTTAGTAGATTAGAGAAGTGAAAAACTTCCTTGTTATCATAGTATCCCTTGTTTATTTCACCAGCGTCACCGGCGCCACGGTACATGTGCATTATTGCATGGGCCGTTTGGCCAACTGGGGCCTGGGCCAGGATACATCAAAAACCTGCGGTAAGTGCGGAATGGAAAAAGAAGAAACTAAGAACAATGGCTGCTGCAAGGATGAGCAGAAGTTTTTTAAAAATACTGTTGACCAGAAAACGGCTGCAGCAGCTTTTCACATTACCATTCCTTTTTCGCCGGCATTACCCTGCCAGGTAGCTGAAACAACAATTCCTTATTTTAATTCATTTGCTGCAGGGATTCACTTCAGCCATGCTCCGCCCCGAAGTAATGGCGTATCGTTGCACATCCGCAATTGCGTTCACCGGATTTAAATTTCCCGCTCCATCACTACCCGGCAACCTTGCCGGGCGGCGGATTCTTTTTGCCGTTAATTGAACCTGTTTTTTATTTTCAATTCCAAATAAAAATTACTACAATGAAATCACCGTTCGTCAGTCTTTATGCAGCCACTCTTTTTTTACTTACTGCCTGTGGCAACGAAAAAAGCAAAACCGGACACGAAGGCCACAATATGTCCAAAGACACCACAGCACAGCAAATGCCTGTTGAAGAAAACACAGACGTAAAGGCGGTGGCAGTTACATACACCCATGTGGATCCTATGCTTGCTGCTTCGCTGAAAGAACTGTTCGGCCATTACCTGCATGTAAAAAATGCCCTGGCAAATGATAAAGCTTCTGAAGCTGCAAGCGGCGCCAAAGCAATGGAAAAGATTTTAAAGAATCTTGACAAATCACTTTTTACGGCAGAACAAAAAGCTGTTTACGACCAGGACGAAGAAGAACTGAAAGAACATGCTGAACATATCGGCAAAAATGCAGACAACATCAAACATCAGCGGGAACATTTTTCACTGATGAGTGAAGTGATGTATTACCTGGTAAAAGCTTTTGGAGCAGGCCAGCCGGTTTATCACGACCACTGCCCCATGTACAACGACAACAAAGGTGCCATGTGGTTAAGTGAATTAAAAGAAATTAAGAACCCCTACTTCGGAAGCGAAATGCTGAAGTGCGGCAGGGTGGAGGAGGTGATTCAATAGGTAAAAGATTATTAATTATCGATTACTGATTCTTATTTCCTGCAATGAGAGATTTTTTGAATCGGCAAGCTGTAAATAATAATTAATAAACAGTAATCAATAATAAACAAATAACACGCTATGATTAATAAACTCATCGAAGCGGCTTTGCGAAACCGGCTCGTCGTGCTGCTGGTGGCGGCAGGCATTGCTGGCTATGGCTTCTATGCTGTTAAAACAACAGCGGTTGATGCCATCCCCGACTTGTCGGAAAACCAGGTTATCATTTTTACCGAATGGATGGGGCGCAACCCGCAGATCATCGAAGACCAGGTTACATATCCGCTGGTGAGCAACCTGCAGGGAATACCGCGGGTGAAAAACATCCGGGCCAACAGCATGTTCGGGATGAGTTTCGTGTTTGTGATTTTTGATGATAACGTGGACATCTACTGGGCTCGCACCCGTGTGCTGGAAAGATTGAATTCTGCACAGCGATTATTGCCGCAGGGCGTTACTCCTACACTGGGTCCCGATGGCACCGGTCTTGGTCATGTGTTCTGGTACACACTCGATGCACCGGGTTATGATTTGGGAGAGCTGCGTGCCTTGCAGGACTGGTATATCCGCTTTGCCCTTCAAACCGTGGAAGGCGTGAGTGAAGTAGCTTCGTTCGGAGGATTTCAGAAACAATACCAGGTGGTGGTGGACCCCGTCAGGCTGCAGTACTACAACATCCCGCTGATGGATGTGGTGAGTAAAATAAAAGCCAACAATAACGATGTGGGCGGAAGAAAATTTGAACAGTCTGACATGGGTTATATCATCCGCGGACTGGGCTACATCAAAGACATCAGGCAGATTGAAGAAATTCCTGTCACCACCATCAACTCCATCCCGGTGCGCATCAAAGACATCGGTGTAGTGCAAATGGGCGGCGAGCTGCGCCTCGGCATCATTGAAGAAAACGGTGAAGGGGAAAAAGTGGGCGGCATCGTGGTGATGCGCTACGGAGAAAATGCCAAGGATGTAATTGACCGGGTGAAAATAAAACTGGCCGACGTGCAGAAAGGCCTGCCACCAGGAGTGCGGTTCAAATCAGCCTACGACCGCTCCGACCTGATTGAAGCAACCATTGACACGCTGCGAAAAGCGGTGACTGAAGAAATCATCATCGTATCACTGGTGCTTTTCATCTTCCTGCTGCACATCCGCAGTGCCTTGGTGGTGGTTATTACTATTCCCTTGTCGGTCATGATTGCTTTTATTCTGATGAAATGGTTTGGCATTACTTCCAACATCATGTCGCTGGCCGGTGTGGCCCTCGCTGTGGGCGACCTGGTGGACGGCGGCATCGTAATGGTGGAAAATGCCATGAAAACATTGAGTGGTGAAACCGATTAAAACAACAGGCTATGATGACCAAACAGGAAAGAGAACAAAAAATTGAAGCATCGGCCAGGCTGATAGCAAAAGGCGTTGTGAGCGCCATTCTTATCATTTTGGTTTCGTTCAGTCCCATTTTGTTTTTAACAGGGCAGGAGCACAAACTGTTTTCGCCGCTGGTATGGACCAAAACCTTTGCCATGATTGGTTCCGGCCTTATTTCCATTTTTCTTGTGCCGGTGCTGATGGTGATGCTGATGAAAGGAAATGTGCGGCCCGAAAGCAAACATCCGGTTTCCCGCTTTTTCATTTTTCTTTATTCACCCCTTCTTCGCTGGTGTTTGAAATGGAAAAAGCTTACCCTCTTCATCAGCTTTGCCATCGTGGCCGGCAGTATTCCGTTGCTGATGAAACTGGGCCGCGAATTCATGCCGCCGCTCGATGAAGGTTCGCTGTTGTTTATGCCCGTCACGCTGCCCGATGTGTCCAACTCCGAAATCAAACGCATCATGCAGGTGCAGGATAAACTGATGCTCACTGTGCCGGAAGTGCAAAATGTTTTAGGTAAGGCTGGAAGAGCTAACACAGCTACCGACAATGCGCCCATCAGCATGATTGAAACCATCATTCTGCTGAAACCGCAATCTGCATGGCGGGAAGGCATTACCAAAAACGACATCATCAACGAGCTGAATGCAAAGATGCAGATACCCGGTGTGGTGAATGGCTGGACACAGCCCATCATCAACCGCATCAACATGCTCTCCACCGGTATCCGTACCGATGTGGGAATAAAAATTTACGGACAGAATATTGACACCATCAACCGGCTGGCACAGGAATTCAGAAGAGCACTTCAGGGGGTGCATGGTGTGAAAGACCTTTATGTGGAACCGATAACCGGCGGTAAGTACATTGATATAAAAATTAAAAAAGAGGAACTCGGCCGCTACAATCTATCCGTGGACGATGTAAATATGTTTATCGAAACAGCGCTGGGCGGAATGAACATTACACAAACCGTGGAAGGCCGGCAGCGGTTTTCAGTGAATGTACGGCTGGCGCAGGATTACCGCAACTCCATTGAAAAACTGAAACGGCTCCCGGTGATTACGATGAACTATGGCCCCATTCCGCTCGGCGCTTTGGCAGATATAGCACTGGCCGAAGGCCCGCCAATGATCACATCGGAAAACGCCTTGCTCCGCGGCACGCTGCTCTTCAATGTCCGCGACCGCGACCTCGGTGGAACGGTGGATGATGCAAAGAAAAGGTTGTCAGAAGCGGTGAAGAAATTACCCAAAGGTTATTACCTCGAATGGAGCGGCCAGTATGAAAACCAGGTGCGGGCCGAGCAGCGCTTAAAAATCATCATTCCGGTTGTGCTGCTCATTATCGTCATCATTCTTTATTTCACATTTCACACATTCCGCGAAGCGGCAATTGTGTTAACGGCCATTCCCGTTGCGCTGGTGGGCGGGGCGTATTCGCTATATTTCTATGAAGTCAATTTTTCTGTGGCGGTGGCGGTCGGTTTCATTGCATTGTTCGGCATTGCGGTGGAAACGGGAGTGCTGATGATGATTTACATAAACAATTCGCTTTTCAAAAAAATAAATGCGCTGCGTGCAAGCCAGCAACCGGTAAACAAAGCAGCGGTGGAAGAAGCCATTTACGACGGCGCCGTACTGCGGCTGCGGCCCAAGCTGATGACGGTGATTGTAAATATTCTCGGCCTGCTGCCCGTGCTGCTCGCCACCGGTCCCGGCAGCGATGTGATGAAACCGATAACGTATCCCTTCGTCTTCGGCCTCATCACTTCCACGCTGTTTGTGCTGATTGTGCTGCCGGTGATGTATGCCATGATTAGAGAGTATGAATTGAGAAGATACAGTAAGCTGCAGATTGCAGAATTGGGGGATTAAAAATTTTTATGAAGTCAGCTATAGTTTTTCATGGCATCGCCTGTTGTGTCACTCACTTGTACGTCCCGTTTTCATGGCAACAAAGTGACACTCTGATAAAAAACATTTAAACGTTCAACAATGAAAAGAGTTTTTTTCATATCATTGATTTCTCTTCTGTTTTCAATAGCAATGAAAGCCCAGCAGCAGTTATCGCTGGCGGCCCTGCTCGATTCCATCAAAGCCGCCAACCCGCTGCTAAAGATGTACGATAACGATATCCGCTCCATGGATGAAGCGGCCAAAGGCGCATACAGCTGGATGCCGCCGGAGTTCGGCGCCAGCATGTGGATGGTGCCCTACAATGTAAACCGCTGGAAAAAAACGGACAATGGCATGGGCGGTTTTGAAGAAGGTATGGGTCAATTCATGCTCTCGGCGCAGCAGATGTTCCCCAACCGGGAAAAACAAAATGCTGAGTTTGAGTACATGTCTGCCATGTCATCGGTGGAAAAGGAAAAAAAGAATTACTCGCTCAACCAGCTCATTGCTGAAGCAAAAAGAAATTATTATGAGTGGGTCATCATCCAGAAAAAAATAAATGTGCTGGAGCAGAATGAGCGGCTGCTCAACTTCATGATGCAAAGCGCAGAGCTACGCTACAAAAACGGCCTGGAAAAAATCAATGCGTATTACAAGGCAAAAGCAGCTCTCGGCAATCTGGAAAAGATGATAGTGATGCTGCAGAATGAAATCCTTCAAAAACGGATTGCGCTGAATACCCTGATGAACCGTGAGAAGCTGGCGGAGTTTACAGTGGACACGGTTTACACACTCAAAGATTATTCCCGCTATATCATTGACAGCACACAGCTGGCGGCGGCAAGAAGTGATTTGAAAGCGGTGAACAAAGAAATCGAGCTGAACTGGCTCAGGTTTAACTCCGAAAAAGCAAAGCTGAAGCCGGAGTTCGGTATCCGCTATGAGCATATGTTTGGTTTCGGTGGCTTGCCGATGCAATACACTCTGATGGGGATGGTGAAAATTCCTTTTACCCGTGGCGCTTCACGTATGTACAAAGCCAATATGGAAAGCATTGTATGGAAAAATGAAAGCCTGCACCAGCAGCGGCAGATGATACTCAACGAAGCGGCAGGAATGGCCCAGGCCATGCGGAATGTAATTATCGCCAAACAAAAACAAATCAGGCTGTATGAAGAAAAGATAATCCCGGCGCTGCGCAACAATTATTCGGCTTACCAGTTGGCTTACGAACAAAACACTGAAGAACTTTTTATGCTTTTTGATGCATGGGAAACTTTGAACATGACACAGGTGGAATACCTCGACCAGCTTCAGGATTTGCTGAAGATGCAGGTGGAGCTGGAAAGGACATTGGAAATAATATAACTTCTGATATGATACGATTATTTGGAACCAGAATTTTGTCAATGCTGAACGGAGAATGGTCAATGAGAAAGTTTCTCACTTTGCCTTTTGTCTTTTGCTTATTGCTGATTGATCTTTCTTCGTGTAATGATGAAAAGAAAAAAGACCATTCACAACAGCAGCAACCAGGAACCGGCAACCAGCTCTACACCTGCCCCATGCCGCAGGATTCGGTTTTCAGCGATAAACCCGGCACATGTCCCAAATGTGGAATGGATTTGATAAAGGTGGAGCAGGAAAATCATTCGCAGCACCAGCAAGCGGGAACCGCCAACCAGAAACCCGCAGCCGCCGACCAGTACATCTGCCCCATGCACCCGGAGATTATAAAAGATAAACCCGGCGCTTGTCCCATTTGCGGAATGGATTTGGTGAAAAAAGAAACAGATGCAAAAAAGATTGAAGGCATTTCGCTGGAAACATTATTGAAGCCGGCCAACCAGTATGTGGTGGCATCATTGCCATTGGTGGCGGCAAAATACAGCGAAGAGCCGGTGGAGATTGATGTACCGGGTTACACGGCGTACAACACTTCATCGGTGGGAACCATTGCGGCCCGTACCGGCGGAAGAATTGAAAAGCTCTATGTGAAGTACCGCTACCAGAAAATCGGCAAAGGCTGGAAGATAATGGACATTTATAGTCCCGAGCTGGTGACAGCGCAGCAAAATCTTTTGTTTTTGCTGAAGAGCGACGCAGGCAACACATCAATGATTGAAGCAGCCAAACAGCGATTGTTACTGCTTGGATTAACAGAGCCGCAGTTGACCCAGTTGATAAAAACCGGCCAGCCGATGATGACAGTTTCTGTGTACAGCAATTTTTCCGGGCATATACATGAAGCGGGAACAATGAGTGCTATATCATCGCAACCGGCAGAGATGGCAGCGGAAGTGCAGACTACACAGGAGCTGAATCTGAAAGAAGGCATGTATGTACAGAAAGGCCAGGCCGTGTTTTCGGTGTATGATCCAAACATACTCTGGATACTGCTGAATATTTACCCGCAGGATATGGCTTTTGTAAAAACAGGAGACAAAGTGCGGATTGTTCCGGAGTCGAAACCGGATAAAGATTTCCGTGCCACCATCAGTTACATAGAGCCCTTTTACAGAAAAGGAAGCAAGACGATTGCGGCAAGGGTGAATTTTGACAACAGCAGTTTGCAGCTGCCCATCGGCAGCCAGGTGAGGGCTACGGTTTTTTCGGGAGTGCATAAAGGATGGTGGTTGCCGAAAGAAGCGGTACTGTCGCTGGGCCTGGATAAAGTAGTATTTCTGAAAACAGAGAAAGGGTTCCGGGTGCATAAAATTGAAACAGTACATGTGCATAAGAAGCTGGTACAAGTAAAAAGCGGTTTGAATGAAAAGGATTCTGTGGCGGCGAATGCACAGTATTTGGTGGATAGCGAGAGTTTTGTGAAGGCAGGCTTCCTAACCCAACACCCCCAAACCCCCTGAAGGGGAATTTGGCAATGCACAAGGTTATCTTTTCGAAGAGCTCTTTAATAATTTGAAAGATTCTTTTTTGCAAGAATCAAAAAGTGAAACTCAATTTATTTAATACTCCGGTAATTTTTCTGAAGGGATTGCTGAAGTTTATGTAAGAATGGGAGTATAGGTTTGTTATTTTTCATCAACTCAACTTTATGGCTGAGTTTGAAAAAAATTCCAGGTTATTTTC
>CAYUJD010000040.1:0-32078 GCA_964444975.1 uncultured Chitinophaga sp.
GTCATCTGGATTTTTAACTCAAATGGCCCTCTTAGAATTTACAGGAAGACCCTACATTTTTGCCAGGAATAGAATTGATTATTTGTTTCTCGGTTTATCCAGCAGGTATTCAAACCTTTTACCGCTATATTCTGCCATGTCGGGAATAGCCTCCACTTTATAATCCCCGGCATCCAGTTTTTTCTTTGTTTCTTCAAATGCATCCAGGGTTATTTCAATATCCTCCTCAGTATGAGCCGCGGAGGGTATCAGGCGGTAAATAATATGGCCTTTGGGTATTACAGGGTAAACCACAATGGAAGCAAAAATGCCGTAATTCTCACGTAAATCCATCACCATAGCAGTAGCCTCTTCCACACCCCCCTTCATATACACGGGTGTAACCGGCGAGTTGGTATTACCAATATCAAAGCCCTTTGCTTTTAATCCATTTTGCAACTTTCTTGCATTGTCCCAAAGTTTTTCTTTGAATTCAGGATGAGTTCGCAGCAGCTCAAGCCGTTTAAGGTTGCCTACAACCAATGGCATGGGCAGACTTTTGGCAAAAATCTGGCTGCGGATGTTATAGCGGATGTAATCAATAATACTGTGCGGCCCGGCTACAAATGCTCCAATGGAAGCCATTGACTTTGCAAACGTGGAGAAATAAAGGTCAATTTCCGCCTGGCAACCCTGCTCTTCACCGGCACCGGCTCCCGTTTTTCCTAATGTGCCAAAGCCATGTGCGTCGTCAACCAGCAGGCGGAATTGGTATTTATTTTTCAAAGCAGCAATCTCTTTCAGTCTTCCCTGGTCGCCGGCCATGCCGAAAACACCTTCGGTAATCACCAATATGCCCCCTGCTCCCTGTTTTTCCACCAGGCTGGTAGCCCTTTGCAATTGTTTTTCGCAGTCATCCACATCGTTGTGTTTGAAAACATAGCGATGCCCGGGATGCAGTCTTAATCCATCAATAATACAGGCATGGCTTTCGGCATCATAAACAATCACATCGTGACGGCTGCAGAGCACATCTATCAGGCTCACCATGCCCTGGTAACCATAATTGAAAAGCACACAATCTTCTTTTGACACAAATTCAGCAAGTTCTTTTTCAAGTTGTTCGTGCAGGGTGCTGTTTCCGCTCATCATGCGGGCACCCATGGGCAGGGCCAGGCCATATCTGGCGGCAGCTTCCGCATCGGTTTTACGAACTTCAGGGTGGTTGGCCAGACCAAGATAATTGTTCAGGCTCCACACAATCATTTCTTTACCTCGGAATTTCATGCGGCTGCCTATATCTCCTTCCAGTTTTGGAAAAGCAAAATAACCGTGAGCTCTTTTGCGGTGTTGTCCGATGGGGCCGTAATGTTTGAGTAAGCGTTCAAAAATATCTGCCATATAAATAGTTGGTTGATTCCGGGTTTTTAATAAAATGGGGATGCGCAAAGGTAAGGTTTGAATGACTTTTAAAGAATTGATTTTTGAAAGCTTACCTGCTTGTTTGTTTGATAAATTGATTGTTAAGATTCTGGCTTTTATATACTTAAATTTCATAAAAGAAAATCCCCCGGCTAAGCCGGGGGATACAATTCACCACTTGTATAACCATTAAACTTAATTATTTCGGGGAGGACCGCCCCGGCCACGCAGGGTAGGTTCTATTTTTTCTTTCCAGGTATTAAAATTCTCATCGCCCAATAGGTTTTTAAGTTTGGCATCCAAAGCCTCCTGGTGCGGTTTCATTTTTTCCGTAAACTGAGCTCTTATTTCCTGGAGATTGCCCCCTCCGCCTCCGGCCATTACTTCTTCTCTTGCCTTATCCTGCTTTTTGTAAAAATCAAGCATCAACGCATCAATCTCATTCATTTTGGCTGAATCGGGTTTGAAAGCGCTGTCAATCTTCAAATGAGCTCTTTTCACTCTTTCTTCCGGCGAGGGGGCTGAAAACCGCCGCCTTGCGAAAAAACTGAAACAGCTGATACAAGCAATGCTGCCACAAAAATGAAAATCGTTTTATTCATAAGTACTATTTTTAAAATTATTATTTCCCCTTTCCCGTACCCTGGCTATGCCGCCCGCTGATTATTCTTTTTACAATCTGCTGTATGAAGCTGTCCATTTTTACCTGCTGCTCCGGTGTGCATATATTCTTTAGCGATTGGAAATAACTGTAAGTAGTTAAATCAATAGCCTCCTGTTTTTCTCCAATTATTTCAGCATATTGGCTTATCACCGAATCGCTGACATTTTGTTGATATAGCAGTTTGAAAAATTCTTCTTTTGACTTTGCAAGCTCTTCAAAAAGGGGCTTCATGTTTTTGAACTGCCCGGTGCGCAGCGAATCGTATAGCGCCAGCTGCCGGTCATCGAGACCCACTTCATTTTTTACCCGGTGCAATGCCATTTTTTTTATTTCAGCATCTGTCATCCTGTGGGGACGATGCGGCCTGTTGAACACAAAAAAAAGCAGGCCGATATTTGCCAGCAACAAAACCGAAATAATCAGCAACAGCAATTTATGATTTCTTAAATAGCTCATTCGTTATTGAAATTTTCGTAAACATAATTTTCGGCCGATGCAATAAGATTATATTCATTGGCAATTTCAGAAACATTGGCGCTGCCTGTATCTGTTGCCAGGTTTTCATTTGCCCCCGAACCCCATACGGCCAGCATATTGATACCCATCACCAGCAAAACAACAGCAATGGCAATAGCCGGGCGGTTAATAAAGAAAAAGACTTTCTCCCAAACATTATCCTGCTGGCGCTGCATTTTTGCTTTGATGCGGGTGAACAGGAATGGGTTGGCTTCTGCCCTTTGCATGCCATCAAGGCTTTCAAGGGTTTTTTCTACTTCCTGCGGTATGTTTTTTCCGGTTGTCATAGCCGTATAGTTTGACGTTGATTAATAATTCATCCTTCTGTCAGCGGTAGTGTTTGGTATAATAGTCTTCCAGTTTCTTTCTCAGGTTAGCATTGGCCCTGCTCATAAGCGATTCCACCGCCGGCACGGTTGTATGCAGTACTTCGCTGATTTCGCGGTAGCTGAGACCTTCCAGTTTATGCAGCGTATAAGCTGCTTTCTGGTTTTCGGGCAGGCTGCTGATGGCTTTAAAAAGAACCGTGGCTCTTTCTTTGTTATCCAGCTTTACACCCGGATGGTGAAAGTCGGGCAACTGCTCTTTTTTTTCCTGGTCGTGACTGAAAATAGATTGCACGAAACCAAACCGTTTTTTTCTTTTGCGGCTGCGCAGGTGATCCAGCGCCGTGGTAGTGGCAATCCGGTAAAGCCAGGTAGAAAACTTTGATTCGCCTTTGAAAGAGCTGATATTTTCAAACACTTTTATAAACACATCCTGTGTAAGATCTTCGGCTTCGGTTTCGTTTTGCACTATTCCCAGCACCGTGTTATAAACCATATCCTTCCATTGCTCTACTATCGTTTTAAACGAAGACTCGTCGCCTCGTTTCAGTTGTTCTATCAGGTCCGTTTCGCTGGTCAATGTTATTCATTTTTTTAGCTGCCGGTTATCAAGTTATGTAAAAAACTAATTCCGCCTGAAATCACCCATCATATTGGGATTAAAATTCGGCCGGGCCGGGGCCTTGCCGAAATTTTTCAGGTTGTAAGTAAATGTCAGCATGAAATATTGCTTCACTACTTTGGTGATTACGTCTTCCAGGTATGTGTCAGATACCGTACGGCTGATGCTTTGATTCTGGTCGAGCAGATCGAACACGGAAATCCTGACTTCTCCTTTTTGGCCTTTAAATAATTTTTTACCAATCGCCATATTCCACAGCCAGTAGCTCTGGTTGAACCCGCCGCTCAGGCCGCTGTAGCGCTGGTTGGTAAGGTCGGTATTCAGCAGCCAGCCTTTTTTCGACAGCAGGTTGAGCCTGGCGCTGGCAGTATGGGTGAAATATTTATTATCCAGCTCTGACTGCAGGCTGTTTTTTGCATTATTGAAATTGGCATTGTAAGAAACAGTGTAATCCACATACTGGCTGATATTGCTTGCCAGCACTACTCCTGTGCTGTAATTGTAAGAACGGGTGATGCCTTTTTCGCCATTGAGCATACCCGGCGTACGATTGATTACAAATCCCCCATTCAGGTTGAGGTTGGTTTTTATAAATTTCAGCGGCCGGGCATAGGTGACAAACATATTCAGGTTACGCTGACCATCAAGATTCAGCGGCTTGGTAAGTTGTGAGCCGCGGTAAAGTGTAACGGATGGAGAAAGAACCGAGTCGTTCCTGGCAATGTATGTTGCGGTTGCAACATAGTTATCAGTAAGCGAGCCAAAAAAGTTTATAAAAAGACTGGCAAGTTTTCCCGCATCAGTAAACTGGTAGCGGCCGCCGATACGATGACCGTAAGATTGCTTCAACTGCGGGTTTCCTGTTGACACCAGCAGCGGGTTAGTATTATTATACACGTCCTGCAACTGGTTTACTGAAGGCGGGTTGGTAAACGAGCGGTAAAAAATCCTGATATTCTCTTTCTTTGACAGCGGCAGGTTGATTTGTACATTGGGCAGAATATTGGAGAAAGTTCTTTTCACATTGGCCGGATAAGGAAATACCTGCTCACTTTTAAGAATGGCCGACTGCACATCGAAGCCAAATGAGATTTGATTGTTACGGTCGCCTTTACGGTAATTGATGCCGCCACGGTGTGTGAGGTAAGTATTATCAAAAACATTGGAAAGGCTGGTATCAAACTCCGAATATTTGCCGCTGGCGTCTTCAAAAAGATAAGTTTCCCGGTCGGAGCTGTTGGACGTATACGATGGGTTGTACCTGAATTCAATGATGGCGCCTTTTTTGCCAACCGGCTCGGTGTAATTGATGCTGGAGGAAAGCTGGTAACCTTTGGTGAGCTGGTCGTTGAACTGGCGGGTGGTATCGTTCAGGTTGATGTTTCCTTTGTAATAAAGGCTGTAAGCATCTGTATAGGTTTCACCATCCTGGTTATTGATACCCGTGTTCAGGTTGATGGAAAATGTTCTTCCCTTTTTTGGAAAAGAATGGCGGTAAAGAATATTGTTGTTGAAAAAGTATGCCGCCCGCTCGGACCTGGTGCTGTTCAGTGTGCGGCTGATGGGGTCAGCTTCCGTAAAATAATTTAACCCGCTTACTTCACTGCTGTTGTCATATTTCTGAATATTGAGTGAGGGGGTAATGAGAATGGAATTGAATGAATCAATTTTCCAGTCGAACCGGAAACTGGCCCGGTGGTTATAGTTGGTATTGTCCGACTGGGTCAGTTGATTCAAAAACTGGCTTGAATCGCCGGAAATAAAATATTCCCTGTTAATCTGCTCCCGGTTTATCGTATGCCTGTTATTAAAAAAATAGCTGCCGCTGACATCCAGGTTTTTACCCCATTTATCATTGTAATTAAACCCTATAGAATTTGTCTTGCTAACACCGGGTTGCTGACCGATAAGAAAACTATTGCCACCGCCAAATCCACCAAAGCCTCCACCAAAACCGCCGCCACCGCCACCTTGCCTGCCACCACCTTGTCCTCTGAATCCACCACCGCTGCCGCCAAAACCGCCGCCCCCGCCGCTGCTTGTCACACCCAGCAGATCCATCTCAGCAAAATTCTGCTGGTTCACATCGTTGGTAAGGGCAACAATTGATACCCGGGAATTGTTTTTGAAATAACTCATATTGCCCCCAACCAGGTAATGATTGCTGGTACCGTAGCCGGAAAATATTCTTCCAAACTGGCCATTGCGCATATTTGGTTTTGTCACAATGTTGATTGACTTGGCCGAATTGCCATCATCCACCCCTGTAAATTGCGCCTGGTCGCTTAGTCGGTCAAATACCTGGATTTTATCTACAATTTCTGCAGGCAGGTTTCTTAAAGTAGCTGTGGCATCATCGCCAAAAAAATCGCGGCCATCCACCGTTACTTTTCTCACCTGTTCACCTCCCACTTTCACCTGGCCATTTTCCACGGTCACACCGGGAGCTTTTTTCACCAGGTCTTCTGTATTGGCATCGGGATTTACTCTTAGCTGGCTGGCATTAATTTCTACCGTATCAGCTTTTTGCTTTACTACCGGCGGCGTACTTACTACAGTTACACCGGTTAGTGTTTTTGCTTCTTTATTTACAAATATGTCGTCAAGTTTTTTTGTCACATATTCCCAAACCACTTCTTTCTTCACCACTTCGTAACCTAAAAAAGTAATGACAAGGTTGTACTTGCCGGGATTGATATTTTTAAACTCAAATGCGCCGTTTTTATCCGATAAAACAGTTGCAGAATCCCTGCCCGCAATCATTTTTACAGTAGCCCCCGAAAGTGGCTGTTTGGTTTCAGCATCTTTAATTACGCCACGTAAAACCGGTTCCTGGGCAAATGCCGTAAGTGAAAAGCAGAAAAATAAGGCGGTTAAAAGTTTGACTTTCATTGAAAAAATTTAGCTCATAAATTTAGACGCCCTGATTGGCTTTAACCTTCGGGCTTTCAGGCTGAATTGATAAGTGCTGTGCAGAAGGTGAAAAACCTGAAAAATTCCGGATTTTTAATGCTTAAAACAAAATACTATGGCCCACCCACATGCTTTTTTACCCGGCGCTTCCAAAAGACTGGAAGCATTATCCGACGGCGTATTTGCCATCGTCTGCACACTGCTTGTTCTTGAAATACGTGTGCCGGAACTGGAAAAAGGATTTTCGCAGGAAGAACTGATGCACGCCATGAAAGAAATCCTGCCCTCTTTCGTCGCTTTTGTATTCAGCTTTCTGAATATCCTCATTTTCTGGGTCAATCACGACGCTATCAATAAAGTGATAGTCCGCTACGACATCAAAACAACCTATCTCAATATCATTTTCCTGCTTTTCATCAGCCTTATTCCATTTACCACTGAATTTATCAGCACTTACCCGGAATCGTTTATCGCCATCACCTGTTACGGGTTTGTTTTATTTTCCTGTTCGCTGGTAGCTGTCATTATGTATCATCACCTGGCGCTAAAGGCAAATCTTTTTTTTCCTGAGGTTACCCTGCATTCACGCAAGAAAGTAATGCGCCAGGTGATAACCGGGCCGCTGCTGTTCGCCATCGCCATTGTGGGCGGGCTTATCAGTGTTTATATCCCGATTGTGATTTATATCGCAACGCCTGTCAGCTTTATGTTTTTACCGCAGCTTGATTTTGATACAAAACAGGAAGAAAAAGAGAAAGAAAAACATCATAATGCCTGAATGATACAATGGAATCCGGATTGCAGTTAACTTTATTGTTCAAAACATCATCACATGAGACGATTTATTTTATTACCCTTTATTTTTTTTATGACGAACAATTCTACTGCACAACCTACCCAAAAGCCGCCACTGCACGGAAAAAACTGGATGGCGATAACCGGTAAACCACTGGCCGCAACTGCCGGTTCCATAATTTTTCAGCAAGGAGGTAATGCAGTGGATGCAGCCTGTGCCATGCTGGCGGCTACCTGCACCATGTGGGATGTGCTGAGCTGGGGCGGCGAAACACAGGCCCTTATTTATAACCCGAAAACAAAAAAGGTAATAGCAATAAATGCGCTCGGGGTAGCGCCAACCGGCGCAACGGTTGAGTTTTTCAAAAGCAAGGGCTATGAATTCCCCCCGGAATACGGGCCGCTTGCTGCTGTAACTCCCGGCACTCCCGGCGGAATTTGCTACATGCTTGCCAATTACGGCACCATGAGTTTGAAACAAGTGCTTGCGCCGGCAATGGAACTGGCAGCGGGTTATCCCATCGAAGCACAAACGGCCAACTCGATGGAAAGAGGTAAAGAAAGATTAAAGCAATGGCCTTACAGCAAAGCTGTTTTTCTTCCGCACCTTGGCGAAAAAAGAGAAGCGCCGGAAGCAGGTGAAATTTTTGTACAGAAAGATTTGCTGGCAACATTGCAAAAAATGGTGGAGGCTGAGCAGAATGCACTGAAGCAAAAGAAAAGCCGTAAGGAAGCCATCATGGCTGCTCATGACCGGTTTTACAAAGGCGATATTGCAAAAGAGTTTGTCCGTGGCTGCCAGGAGCAGGGTGGGCTGATAACCATGGATGACCTGGCAAAATGGAAAGTGATTGAAGAAGAACCCCTGCATGTAAACTACAAAGGCATTGATGTGTATAAACTGCAGCAATGGACACAGGGGCCTATGCTGCTGCAGTCGCTGAACATTCTTGAAAATTTTGATTTGAAAGCAATGGGCTACAACAGCGCAAAATATATTCATACCATTTATCAAACCATGAGCCTTGCCTTTGCCGACCGTGATTTTTATTACGGCGACCCTTATTTTCCACCCGAAGAGCCGATTAAAGGATTATTGAGTAAAGAATATGCAAAGCAACGGGCACAACTGATAAAGTGGGATATGAATGATCCGGGCATCGGCCCTGGCGACCCCTATCCCTTTGAAGGAAAAACAAATCCCTGGCCTGAGTTGCTGAAAAAAAGAAATGCCTTTTCCGGCGAAGACAGCCGGAATTTTTTACCCTCGCATGATTCCACTGTTGCTTTTACAGACAGTGAATACATGGATCGCCTGCTTCGGGGAACCACATCAGTGGAAGCGGCCGACAAAGAAGGCTGGGTGGTTTCCATTACACCCAGCGGAGGGTGGTTGCCAGCATGCATTGCAGGGAACACGGGTGTGGGCTTGAGCCAGCGTATGCAGAGTTTTGTTTTAGACCCCATGATTAATCCGTTTAACGTAGTGGAACCCGGTAAAAAACCAAGGGTGACTCTTACACCTTCTATGGCATTGAAAGACGGGAAGCCCTTTTTGAGTTTTGCTGTGCAGGGTGGCGATACGCAAGACCAGAACCTGCTCCAGTTTTTTCTGAATATGGTTGAATTTGGAATGACGGTGCAGCAGGCCTGCGAAGCTGCAAACATCAACAGCAACCAGCTTTGGTTATCCCTGGGGGGCTCAAAAATGAGTGACCGCCAGCCGCGGCCGGGAGAAATGCTGGTAAGCAACAGCACACCCGAATCAGTAATAAATGAACTGAAGAAAATGGGATATAAAGTAACCACCGGCAACCGCACCAGCGGTCCCATCAACGGCATTTATTTTGACTGGAAACATGGTACTTTTTGGGGAGGAAGCTCAAATAATGGAGAAGATTATGGAATCGGGTGGTAAAAGATGAATTATGCAGAAATATGGTTTCCTGATTCAGTTTACCAGGCAATGTAATCAAACTGCAGGGAATTACCCGATTGTACCAAATACACTTTTCTTGTTACGCAATACCTGTTGGGTCTGTCAAAGGTAAACTTCTTCTGCCCGGTGGCTACCAGGTTTCCGCTATTATAAACTATGAATGTAATTATGTCTCCTTCAGTTAAGGTGACTCCTTGCAGGGTTTCAAAGTAATCCACTGAATTCTGTGTCATAGTCACACCAAAACTTACAGGTACCGTAAAAGGCAGTTCGATATCCACTCTTACATTGGTGAAAGCGGATGAATTTTTTTCAAAAACTATTGTCACATTACTTAATCTGAGTTCGCCGTGTGAAGAGCAGGCCGGCTTTACATAAGTTGCCTGGCAACAATATTCTGACATATAACCGATATATATGCCGCCCAGGATTCCGCCGCATGCAGTAAGTACTCTATCTACCGCGTTGCCAGCTGTAAGAAGGATGCAACCCTGTGCCTGCATGGTATTGTACATGTTGTCAATGGCCGCATCACAATTATCGCACCCTCCGCCATCTTTGGCACAATCAGCGGAAGTAAGAATTGCTGAAAAGAAAATAAATGATATTTTATTCAGTATTTGCACAGTAATCTCTCTTCTTTAAAGGTGGGCCAAATACACAAGGGAAAGAATATTTGTTTTTCTTTGTATGCAGATCTGTGAATAGATCTTCCGGATTATCAATTTAATTTTTGTATGACCAAAACCCGTCTTGAAGCATTCAGCGATGCTGTTATAGCTATTGTAATTACTATCATGGTACTGGAAATGAAAGTACCGCATGAGGGCACCTGGAAGGCCCTGTACAGTTTATGGCCGGTTTTTCTCAGCTATGTAGTAAGTTTTACCATGTTGGGTATTTACTGGGGCAATCATCATCACCTTATACATACCATTAAAGAAGTACGGAGCGGCATTCTGTGGGCTAACCTGCATTTGCTGTTCTGGCTTTCGCTCATTCCTTTTGCCACCGGCTGGATGGGCGAAAATCATTTTGAAAAAAATACCATGGCGGTGTATGCCCTGTTGCTCGACCTCTGCGGTATGGCTTATTATATTCTTTTAAGGGTAATGAAAAATTGCTACCACGATAATACTGCATTGTTAAAAATTCTGAACAGGCAATCTAAAAAAGGAATGCTGTCCCTGCTCTGCTATACACTGGCCATTCCGTTTGCGTATATAAATACAATTATCACGGGAATGCTAATCATCCTGGTAGCTTTGTTATGGCTGATACCGGATAAAAACATTGAGCGTTCTTTAAATAATTAACCAGCCGCTCAATTAAAACTTTCTGAGGTTAACTATTCCGGGGTTTACATTACCTTATTATTCCACTCAATTAAAGAATATGAAAGGGATTGCAATACCTGCCGCTGTTATTATAGTCATTAACTTATCAGCGCAGGATAAACCCTACTATTATCAGATACCCGATACACCGGCAGTTTATACAGCCGCCACGGTGGCTGCAAGACTGGTAGACGGTTTGGGATTTCGTTATTTCTGGGCCACCGAGGGGTTAACAGAAAAAGACCTTTCATTCAAACCTTCAAAAGATGCCAGGACCACGCTGGAAACTATTGAACATATCAAAGGACTCTCTGATATTTTATTTAATACCGTGAATAAAAAGCCAACGGAATTTACCGTTCCATCTTCCAACCTTTCTTTTGCAGAATTAAGGACACAGACTCTAAAAAATATTCAGGCTGCAAGCGAATTGCTGAAACAACCTGGTGCAAATCCTGCAGAACTGGATATGATTTTTCAAAGAGCAAACGGCAACCAGGAATAATCTTTCTGGAATCTCATTAATGGCCCGATATCCGATGCCCTGTGGCATGTGGGGCAGGTTGTGACATTCAGAAGGTCATCCGGCAATCCATTGCCCAGGGGCGTGAGTGTGTTAAGGGGAACAAAGACCGATTAATCTTCTTTGATTGTATTTATGTTCTTCACATACCGGTAAATCGCATCCTGTGCAGCAATAACCGGCACTCCCTCCGCAGCTTCTATTTTTTCATTTGTATAATCGGCTTTAAACAGGACAGCTTTCCTGTTATCGCTGAGCTGAATCTGAAGAATATGACTGAGTTCTTCTTTCATCTTTTCATCATACACGGGAAACACCACTTCAATACGGCTGTGCAGGTTTCGGTTCATCCAGTCGGCGCTGCCCATATAAAATTCCGCCTGCCCGTTATTGAAAAACATAAACACCCGTGCATGCTCCAGGTAGCGGTCCACAATGCGGTGAATGGTTATGTTTTCACTTTGGCCCGGCACACCGGCAGCCACACAGCAAATACTGCGCACAATCAACTGTACCTTCACACCTGCATGGCTGGCTTCATACAGTTTTTCAATCATGCCCCGCTCCTGCAGGTTGTTTAGCTTGATGATGATGTGTGCCGGCAAACCTGCCTTTGCATTTTCAATTTCCCGGTCAATTAGTTTGCAGAACCGCTTCACCATGTTGAACTGCGAAACCAGCAGGTGATGGAAATGAATTTTGCCAAACTCCTCCGGTTGCAGCCGCGACTGCAGGTAAAAAAACAACTGCTGCAGTTCATCGCTCAGCTCGTTGCTGGCAGTAAGCAGAACATGGTCAGTATAAAACCGCCCGGTGGTTTCGTTGAAGTTGCCTGTAGCGAGCAGCGAATAGTTTTTCATCTGGCCGTCCTCAAACCGCTTTACAAGAGCCATCTTTGCATGCACTTTCAACCCGGGAATGCTGTCGATGATTTTCACCCCCGCTGCTTTCATCTTCTTGCTCCAGCGCAGGTTATTGGCTTCATCAAATCTTGCCTTCAGTTCTACAAACACGGTCACCCTCTTCCCGTTCTTTGCTGCGCTGATCAGCGCATTGGCAATATGCGAATTGGCCGCCACGCGGTACAGCGTGATGTAAATCTCTTTCACCAGTGGGTCAATGGCCGCCTCGTTGAAAAAACGCAGAATATAGTTGTAAGTATGATACGGCAGGTGCAGCAGGCTTTCTTTTTCGCTGATGGTTTTAAAAACTGACCGGTAATTATTAAAACCGGGATGAGACACTGCAGGCCATGAATCGTAAGTAAGTTTTTTACCGGTGGGATTGGGCAGGCTGCCCATGTCTTTCAGGTTGTGATAACGGCCGCCTTCCACCATCTCTTCTTCACGCAGGTTAAAATATTTTTTTACAAACTCCCTTGCTACCGGTGGCATGCGGCTGTCAAACAAAAACCGTGTGGCCGGGCCGATGTCTCTTTTTTCCAGTTGCTTTTCTATCTTGTCGGAAATATCGCCGGTGAATTCATCTTCGATGTTCAGCTCTGCATCACGGGTAAGTTTTACACTGTATGCGCCATGAATTGTATAGCCGGGAAATACTTCATAAAGATTATCCCGGATTACATCATCGAGAAATAAAAGATAATGGTTCTCGTCTATTTTCGGCAGTTCCGAAAACCGTGGCAACTGGTCGGAAGGAATATTCAGCAAGGCATATTGCCGTGCAGCCGGATCATGTGCCGGTGAAATATCTATGATAAAATAGAGATAGTTGTTTTCAAGAAATACATTGTCCCGGTTTTCTTTTTTCAGCATCACCGGTTGCAGAAACGACAGCACTCTTGACAAAAAGTAATCGAGAATTGTATCCTTATGCCCAGCACGGATTTCATCGCCGTAATAAAGATGAATATTGTTTTCCTTCAACGCCGGCAAAATCTGTTTGGTCAGTATTTTTCCAAAATCCTCCAATTGGCACTGCACGGTTTTCTTTACTACATGCACCAGGTCTTCCGGGTACTCATCCCGCAGGGAAGTTTTTTTGGCATGAATGGCGGTAAACGCATAAACAGATGGCATGCGAACCCGGAAAAACTCATCGAGGTTGGAAGAAAAGATGGAAAGAAACTGGATGCGGCTGTACAGCGGCACCGATTCATCGGCCGCCTCCAGCAGCACCCGGTGATTGAAGCTGAGCCAGCTCAGGTCGCGGTTGAGAAAGTGGAATTGTTTGTCGGACATGCAGATGGTTAGATTGACTAAGATAGGGCTAATTCCATTGATTTTTTGGAGGCTATTCCCTGCTTATGAAAAAAATAAACAGGAAAGTAGTAAAAGTAACTTTGGTATATTTTTGAACTGCAAATCATACCCGGATTAAAATGATAGCAAAAGAATTTACACTTGTCTTTAAAAACAGATATGCTTATCTCATACCGGACAATCCGCTTAGTTTTGAACGGCTTGGCCTGAAAGAATTTGAAAATACATCTAATAAGCCGGCATACTGGATTATAAAAGTTTTAAATCATATTGAACCAGAAAAAAGAATTTTTTGTTCAGTACTTTCCTACCATACCGGAGAAACAGACTTTCCTGCCAACCAACTATTGCTTGCAAATAAACTGAAATTAATTGAAACTGTTTCGTTCCGCAGTATTGACACTGCCGGTTTATTAAAGACGCTTGCTCCTAAAACGATTATTCCTGCTAACCCCTTAATAGAAATACCTGAACACAATTATGAATCTGAACCGCATATTCTCCGGGAGCCCGTTCGGCATTACCGGTCTGTACCGGAACATCGCACTATCGAAAAAACTTTTTTTGTACCCTTGAAAGAAATCCGGTTTATTCTTGGTGGGGCAGTGTTTTCCAGATATTTCAGGGAATATGATCAAACAACGGAGGTTATTATTCAAAATTATTACCTGCGGGAAGAATTTGATGCTGTTAAAAACTATTTTACCAATGCTCTTCAAACCAGAAAAATACAAGTGAGAGCATCTCTTAAAGTTGATAATAATAAAATAGTGTCGGTAACAGCCAGTTCACCTGAAATTGAAAAAATAGACAACCAGCTGATCGAAAATATAAAGTTTGATTTTGTAAAAAACATCAAAAAGAAAGTTTTAACCGATGTTGATAAAAGTCTTTTTACAATGGAAGAATATTTTGAAACATTCGGGGAGGGAAAATTAAAACCCGGTGCTTTTTACCAGGATGAAAAAGAACTCTTTGAGGATATTATGAAAATCACCCAAACAAAACATTACCGGCAACTGCGTTTTCTTTCAGAAAATCATTGTTACAGGACCATGAAACTCCGGTTTGTTCAAAAGCCGTTTTCTTTTTTATTCTTACTCGAAGGTGAAAAGAATTATCACATTGTATGGGAAACACTGGATACAGAAGAGGCAACTTATATCTGGCACGCCGAAAAAAATATTCAGGCCCTAAAACCAGCTTTAAAAAAAGTAGAAGATATCATTAATGTAATCAAAGTGCAGGGTAAAACCGCATACATCAACACAACAAATGATCCTTTCAGAAGGATATATCATGATTACTCTGATTTTATTGACGGCTTTGTGAAATGGAAAGGTGAATTGGAAAACATTCTAACATAAAGCCGCAACCCTGTCTTAGACTCTCCTTTACAGCACCTCCCCCTCCAAATCATAATCATAGGCCTTTGTGATTTTCACATTCATAAATTCACCAAGGGGAAATTTTTTGGAGGAATGAATCACCACTTCATTGTCCACTTCCACCGAATCGAATTCGGTGCGGCCCAGGTAACGGCCGGCTTCTTTTTTATCAAGGATGGTTTTAAAAATCTTTCCCACTTTCTGCCGGTTCAGCTCGTAGGAAATTTCCTGCTGCACTTCCATTATCTCCTGCGCACGGCGCTCCTTTTCATCAGCCGGCACATCATCTTCCAGTTCATAAGCCGAAGTGCCTTCTTCATGGCTGTAGGTAAATAGGCCCACCCGGTCGAAACGATGTTTTTGTAAAAATGATTTCAGCTCTTCCACATCCTCTTTGGTTTCTCCCGGGAATCCTGCAATGAGGGTGGTGCGCAAACAAATGCCCGGTACTTTTTCCCGGATGGCAAGAATCAGTTCTTCCATTTCCGCCTTGGTTATCTGCCGTTTCATAGCTTTGAGCATATTGTCCGAAGCATGTTGCAACGGCAGGTCAAGATAATTGCAGATGTTTTCCCGCTCCCGCATCACATCCAATACTTCCAGCGGAAACCTGGATGGATAGGCATAATGCAACCGTATCCATTCAAGACCCTTTACATCGCTCAGCCGCCGGAGCAGTTCGGCCAGCATCCGTTTTTTGTAAATGTCAAGACCGTAATAAGAGAGCTCCTGTGCAATCAACATCACTTCTTTCACGCCCCGCTTCACCAGGCCTTCTGCTTCTTTCACAATTTCCTCCATCGGTTTGCTCACATGGCCTCCACGCATCAGCGGGATGGCGCAGAATGCACAGGTGCGGTTGCAGCCTTCGGAGATTTTTAAATAAGCATAATGCTGCGGCGTGGCCAGCAATCTTTCGCCCAGCAGCTCGCTTTTATAATCTGCTTGAAATTGTTTTAATATCAGCGGCAGTTCCATGGTGCCAAACCAGGCATCCACACCGGGAATTTCTTTTTCCAGATCATTTTTATAACGATGACTTAAACAACCGGTGACATATACTTTATCAAGCCTTCCTCTTTTTTTCAGTTCTACCTGATCCAAAATTGTGTTGATGCTTTCTTCCTTTGCCTTTTCAATAAAGCCGCAGGTATTTACCACCACAATATTGTGGTCAAGCCGTGTATTCTCATGCACCACGTCAATATCGTTGGCAAGCAACTGCCCGCTCAGCACTTCGCTGTCCACCATATTTTTACTGCACCCGAGGGTGATGATGTTCACCTTGTCATTATGTAGTTTTCTTGCCCTCATGCCCCCAACCCCAAAAGGGGAGTTTATTTACACTTCTATTTTTCGAGACTGAATAAACTATCCACAAACTCATGCTTGTCAAATACCAGCAGGTCATCCATTTTTTCGCCCACACCAATAAATTTTACCGGTATTTTAAATTGATTGGCTATGGCCAGTACTACACCGCCCTTTGCGGTGCCATCAAGTTTTGTAATAGCCAATGCAGTAACATCAGTGGCGGCGGTAAAATGTTTGGCTTGCTCCAGTGCATTTTGCCCGGTGCTTCCATCCAGTACCAGCAGCACTTCATGCGGTGCAGCGGGAATCACTTTCTGAACCACTCTCTTTATCTTACTCAGCTCGTCCATCAGGTGTGCTTTGTTATGCAGGCGGCCTGCCGTATCAATCAGCACCACGTCGCTTCCTTTTGCCAGGGCGCTTTGCACAGTATCAAATGCCACGGCCGCCGGGTCGCTGCCCATGTCCTGTTTTACAATTGGCACCCCTACTCTTTCGCTCCAGATGCTGAGTTGCGCTACCGCAGCAGCACGGAAGGTATCGGCAGCGCCCAGCAACACATTTTTACCCGCCCGTTTAAAATTATGTGCCAGTTTTCCGATGGTAGTTGTTTTACCCACTCCATTTACTCCTACCACCAGAATTACGTATGGTTTCGATGGAAGTTCCGAGTGAAAGTCGTACGAATTGGCCGAAGGGGCATCCACCAGCAGCGATTCAATTTCGTGCTGCAGAATATTATTCAGTTCCGATGTGCCAAGGTATTTATCCTTTGCCACCCGGGCTTCTATTTTCTCTATAATTTTTATTGTAGTGTCTATACCCACATCAGCGCCTACGAGGGCTTCTTCCATGTTGTCGAGCACTTCTTCATCCACCGTGCTTTTGCCGGCAATGGCCTTGGTGAGTTTTGTCAGAAATCCCTGCCTGGTTTTTTGCAACCCGTGGTCAAGGCTTTCTTTTTCTTTTTTGCCAAACAGTTTATTGAAAAATCCCATGATTGTAAAAATTCCAAATAACAAATTCCAAATAACAGTCCAGATAGTTATCGGGTCAAATAAATCCTAAAACAAAAAAAGCCGCCCGTTCAGGTGCAGCTCCTCATTACTCCCCGGCCAGTTCAATGCAACTTTATCGAATCCGGGGGCCGGGGATTTTACTTCTGTGCCAGGAAAGCTTTCACTTTATCCTTGTGTACGATGGCTTCTTTAAAAGTGTAAGCGCCGGTTTTCGGGCTGCGCACGGCACGAATCACTTTGCTCCAGTTTTTTGCTTCAGCGGCTGCTTTCTGGTCCTTGGTTTTGATAGCTGTTTTTGCTGCTTTTGCCATAAAATGTAATTTGAAAATGACTCAATTGCTTAATGGCCCAATTTTAGATTGCACCATTTTCACATTTTCCCATTATTTTATCTCCTTATGCACCGTCACTTTTTTCAGAATCGGGTTATACTTTTTCAATTCCAGTCTTTCGGGAGTGTTTTTCTTGTTCTTTGTGGTGATGTAGCGGCTGGTACCGGGCTGCCCGCTGTTTTTATGCTCGGTACATTCCAGTATCACCTGTACACGATTACCTTTCTTTGCCATGTTATTTTGTTTAGGGTTATTGGTTTATAGTTTATCGTTGTTTAGGGGGCTTTAAAACCAAAAACGATAAACCATAAACTATAAACTGATTTAAATATGCTGTCCCTTTGCTCTCAGTTCTTTTACAACATTGTAAAGTCCCTTCTTATTGATAGTGCGGATACCCTCGGTGGAAAGCTTCAGGGTAATCCATTTTTCTTCTTCGGCCAGGTAATAGCGCTTGGTCTGCAGGTTAGGCAAAAACCGGCGCTTGGTCTTGATATTGGAGTGAGACACATTATGTCCCGAAAGGGGCCTTTTACCTGTGACCTGACATACTCTTGCCATGCGATTGAAATTTTAAGTCCTGAAAAAAATCGGGAGGCAAAGGTAGGGGAATGATTTTAGATTTCAGATTTCGGTCCCGAAATTATCTGGATTAGATTTTTTACTCCGACAGGCCTGTTTTTCAACGTTGCTACTGTACTGGCTTTCAGGGAATCAAAATATTTTTTATAGTACCGGCTGTTGAGCTTTGATTGGGCTTCTTAGCCATAGCCAATTGCTGCTACTTCTTTAATCACAGCCTTCTCAACCTCCTACCCGACCGCTTTTGCTGAATCCCTGTTTTCCAGTAGTTTCGCAGCCTTAAAAGTCAAATAAGTCATATCAGTCATAAATGTCATTGATGTAACCCAAACCAGGCTCTTTCAAACCTCATTTGACCTATATGCCTTATATGATCAATATGGTCTTAATAATCAGCTTTCAGAAATCATAAATCTAAAATCCGAAATCAAACATGGCTTACGATGTAATAGTACTTGGCAGCGGACCGGGCGGTTATGTAGCTGCAATCCGGGCTGCACAGCTTGGTTTTAAAACAGCAATTGTAGAAAAAGAAAGTCTCGGCGGCATTTGCCTCAACTGGGGATGCATTCCCACCAAAGCGCTGTTGAAAAGCGCCCAGGTGTATGAATACATCAAGCACTCAAAAGATTACGGCATTGAAGCCAGCGGCACACCCAATTTTGAATTCATCATCAAACGCAGCCGCGCCGTGGCCGACAAAATGAGCAAAGGCGTTCAGTTCCTGATGAAGAAAAACAAGATTGATGTGCACATGGGTTTCGGCAAGCTGAAAGCCAAAGGCCAGCTGGAAGTGACCGCAGCCGATGGCAGTAAAAAAGCCATTGAAGCAAAATACATCATCATTGCTACCGGGGGCCGCAGCCGGGAAATACCGGCACTGAAAATTGACGGCAAAAAAATTATCGGCTACCGCGAAGCCATGGTACTGCCCAAGCTTCCCAAATCAATGATTGTGGTGGGCAGCGGCGCCATCGGCGTGGAGTTTGGCTATTTCTACAACAGCCTCGGCACAAAAGTCACTATCGTTGAGTTTTTGCCAAGAGCTGTTCCGGTGGAAGATGAAGATGTTTCAAAAGAGCTGGAAAAAAACTTTAAAAAACAAGGCATCACCGTGATGACCAGCAGCGAAGTAACATCAGTGGATACCTCGG
Organism: uncultured Chitinophaga sp.; assembly: GCA_964444975.1. Classification (GTDB taxonomy): domain Bacteria; phylum Bacteroidota; class Bacteroidia; order Chitinophagales; family Chitinophagaceae; genus VBAS01. The sequence goes on from CAYUJD010000040.1 coordinate 19,048, forward strand.
GTAATGGTGTAAAAGCAAAAGTGAAAACCCCGGAAGGTGACGTGACGCTGGAAGCCGATGTGGTGCTGAGCGCAGTGGGTATTTCTGCCAATATTGAAGGCGTCGGACTTGAAGAGCTGGGTATAAAAACTGACAAGGGAAAAATTTTGGTGGACAAATTTTACCAGACCAATATTCCCGGCATCTATGCCATTGGCGACTGTGTGCCGGGCCAGGCGCTTGCCCATGTGGCCAGCAAAGAAGGTATTATTTGCGTAGAGAATATCGGATTCAACGAAAAGAAATACCACCACAAACCCGAACCACTCGATTATAACAATGTGCCGGGCTGCACGTACTGTTCTCCCGAAATTGCTTCAGCAGGCTACACCGAAAAGCAGGCAAAAGAGGCCGGCTACGAAGTGAAGGTGGGCAAGTTTCCGCTAAGTGCCAGTGGTAAGGCTTCAGCGGCCGGACATAGTGAAGGATTTATCAAAGTAATTTTCGACGCCAAATACGGAGAATGGCTGGGAACTCACATGATTGGTTACAATGTGACCGAGATGATTGCAGAAACTGTGACAGCCCGCAAACTGGAAACCACTTACCAGGAAGTGCTCAACAGCATTCACCCGCATCCCACCATCAGCGAAAGTGTGAAAGATGCCATTGAAGTAGCCTACGGGGAAGCGATTCATTTATAATAATCACAAATTCAAAATAAATTTTAAACCAGGGGAACGATATGTTCCCTTTTTTATTTTTTCCATTCCTGTAAAGCCTGAAAAGGTCAGTAGGTAAATGAATGCCCGGCGAACTTTTAAATTGAACATGGAGTACTACAAACTTTCTTTGATGGTAATTAATGGTGCCCCGCACAGGTGCTTTGTCTCGCTCTTGGCGAGACCCGCTATAAACAAAAAAGCCAATCCACTTTCGGCGGACGGCTTTTTGTCTCTCAGTTAGCATGTATGGTTCTACAATCTTACAAATCGGCTTATTATTTTTTCTCCGTCTTTTTCCGCCCGGATAAAATAAACACCTGCAGGCAGGCGGCTGATGTCAATATTTTGAATTTTTGAATTAACAATTTTCCTCATTACCACCCTGCCGGTCATATCTGCTACCAGCAGTTCTTTACCCAGCCAGCGTTCGTCGTATTCAAAATAAATATTGATACTGCTGGTGGCTGGGTTGGGATACACCTGTGCATGCAGCCATTGCGGATAAAAATCGGGAACTTCTGCCACCTGGATCGTAGAAATATTGAGTCCTTTGGAAGAAAGAAGAGAGTTTCTTGGACCACCCGGTTCAAACAGGGCCCTTGTTCTTTGTTTCTGTCCCTGCGTAAACAGATTCATACACATATCGTCAGTAAAATCCATAAAGTTCATATACATATCGCCGGCGGGATTGTTACCGCAGGAGATACGGGTGCCGGTGGGACAATCCGGTGTATAACCGGCTTGTTTTGGTGTGTCGCTTACATAATCATCACCGCAATACGTATCCCCCCAAAGGTGTCGCAGGTTCAGCCAGTGACCTACTTCATGCACCAGGGTGCGACCGTACACAGGGTTTACGGAACCATAAGTAGTAGAGAATACAACAGAAGCAATTACAATCCCATCAATTTTTTTATCTGCTCCCGGGAAGTTGGAATATCCAAAAGCGTCTTTCAGGTTGCATATCCAGATGTTGAGATAACTCCTGCTGTCCCACGCATCATCGCCGTAGCCGGAGGTGAATTTCATCTTATCATCGGCATACCATTGTGTTACCGGTGTGTATTTCCGTACAATGCCGTTGGTGCTGCGCCCCTGCGGGTCCATCGTGGCAGGGTAAAACTCAATTTCCATATCGGCAGCTACTGATTTAAAAGCGGAAGGCGTATTTACCGTGTCGCTATTTCTTCTTCTGAAGTCACGGTTCAGCGCATCTACCTGCTGCTGTATGGCTGCGGCAGTGATATTTTCTTCCGGCAAATGATAAAGCACATGAAATACCACCGGTATTTTTATCACGCCCTGCAATGAACCTGTTCTTTGCGCCGGGTTTTCAGTTCCCGTTTTTTGCCGCGTAAAATTTTCAACCTCATCGAGTCTTTGCCGGTAGGTTGGATCATCGCTGAGCTGCTGCCTGAAGTACTCAGCAGTGCCGCATCGCTGCTGCGTGGCACCCTTCAGCACTGAAAACACCAAACCTATTGACACAATTATTCTGAGTATCATTAATACCAAAAAATTTACCACCCGTTAAATACTGTGGAATTCCAGGGATACTGCAAGTGGATTAATCTTTCTTTTCTTCAGAGGAATTGAATGCGGAATTTTCTAGGGTAATACCTTTATTCACAAAACGGATAAGAAATGGCGGGAATAAGGATGGTCAAATTTATATGATTAACATTTAACAATATAATTTCTTCATTGAAATCTTTTCTGAGTCGTACATTTACTAATCCGCTTCAATGAAAGAATTTTTAATTGCATGAGAAAAAATTTATTACTCCCCGGCTTCGTATTTTTTCTTTGCGCCACTACGCTCTTTTTATTGCAGCATTGTAAAAATCAAGACAAGCCCGGAAACCATTCCGGCAATGGTGCAACACCCCCGGTGAATCCCGACCCTCCGGTATTGAGTCATTCAATTATTAATGTGTTTCCGCACGACACCGGTTCTTTCACCCAGGGACTCACTTTTTACAAAGGTGAACTTTATGAAAGTACCGGTGATCCCGAAAATAGCGGTAAATCCAGGTTGATGAAAATAGATTTGAAAACTGGCACCCCTCTACGGCAGGTACATCTCGATAAAAAATATTTTGGCGAAGGCATTGCCATTTTAAGAGATACCCTTTACCAGCTTACCTGGCAAAACCATGTGGTGTTTGTTTATACGCTTAAAGATTTTAAAAAAATAAAAGAATACAGCCTGCCAACCGAGGGCTGGGGCATTACCACCGATGGTAAAAACCTGGTAGTAAGCACCGGCAGCGGCGAATTGTTTTTTTATGAACCTTCCACATTTCGTCTCGTGTCGAAAACCTCAATCATGGAAGGGAACAGCCAAACTTTTAACCTGAACGAACTGGAATTTATTGACGGTTTCGTGTATGCCAACCAATGGCAATACCCCTACCTGCTGAAAATAGACCCTGTGGCCGGTAAAGTGGTAATAAAGTACGACCTGAATGACATGTGGAAACGGGTAAGGGCTATTGACCCCAATGCCGATGTGCCGAACGGAATTGCTTATGATGAAACCACGAAAAAAATTTATGTCACCGGCAAGTACTGGCCCGAGCTGTATGAAATTCAGCTTAGCCGGTAAATCATTTGCTGATAATATATATCACCGAACTGCATTTCTTCACGTCACGCATCGTTTTCAGGTTTGAAACAAGTGCGGTCCATAATGCCCCGGGCCAGTTGGTACGGCCGTTTTTATACCTGCTGCTGAGCAGGCTCACATAAAAACTGTCGAACCACATAGGTCTTATTGCCGTAATTTTTAAATCCATTTCTTTCATCAGCCGTTGCATGGTTTGCGGGGTAAAATGATAAAGATGGCGCGGCACATCATAAGCAGCCCAATCTTCTTTATACACTTTTGCATCGTGGCTGGTATAATTAGGCACGGCAATGAAGAGTCTGCCCGTCTCTTTCAGCAACTTTTTAAAAGCAGTAATATATTTTTTTACATCATGCACATGCTCCAGCACATGCCATAGGGTAATGGCATCAAAACTATTTACAGGTAAATGAAAAAGTTCTTCTGCCGGCAAAAGTTCAAGCGCATGCTGCTGCTGTGCTACTTTTCTAGCGCCTTCATCGGGCTCCAGGGCTGTCACCTGCCAACCGGCATTTTTCATAGCCATGGCAAAATAGCCTGTGCCGCTGCCAACATCGAGCAGGCTGCCGCAGGTAAGACCGGTGTTTTTTTCAACCCATTTCTTTTTTCCGCCGATGGTGATTTTTCTTACAAGCCGGTAAATCCGGTTGATAAACCCCTTTGAAGTATCGCGGTGAGAAATGTAGTTTTCCGATTGATAATAATTGCCGATGACCGATGGTGATGGCGCCGGGTGTGTAAAACGTAACTGGCAACCGGCACAATGATAAATTCCGAATTGCTCCTGGCTGACAGAGTGGTCTTTTACCATAAAAACTTTTGAAATACCAGCAGCACCGCAGAGTGGGCAATGATTATGATTGAGTGCTTCATTCATGTAAAAAAGAGCAGGTACTATTTTGGCTTTATCACATGCTGGTTGCCAGCAGATGCCGGGTTGATTCCTTTTCCTGAAAAATACCAGCCGGTAAAAATCAAGGACAAGAAAACCAGGATGACGGCTACAGCCATTGAGTAATCTTTTTTTGCCGGGCTTTCAGCAAAATACTCCTGCATTTCCAGCGAAGTTTTTTCCTGCTCGCCCACCAGCAGCGTATGTTCTGCATGCTCACGGATTACTTTTTCTGCGGTCACCGGCATTTCGGATGGTAAGGCCACCGGAGTTGAATCCAGGGTTATGTTCCCTTTTTCATCTCGCCGGAAAATGCCTACACTATCCCAAAGCGCTTCACCGGCAGATGAAAGTTTATTCTTTATATCAAAAGAAAAATCGTTGACTGCTTTTATTGCTTCCCATTCTGAAATGGAAAGCAAGGAAGAAAGCCGGTCATAAAGTTTTTTGGAAGGTTTGTCTGCTCCCGGTTTTAATTTAAACTGAAAAGCCGGCGGATAGATTTGCCTGTTGCCAAAATCGAGCTGCGCAGGATGGCGATGCAGAAAAATAGTGCCTATACCCGGCAGGCTTATTTTTTTGTATAAAATCAAACACCGGTATAAATGCTTTTGGATTTCCATTAGCAGGAAAAAATTTAAACCAACAGGAATTGAAATAATAAAATTACTCGCTTACGGATGCGGAGTATTGAATGCGAAGATAACGCCGGCAAGGAAATTAAATCCATAGGAGCGGTATAGTTTCCATGTTTCATATTCTTTATTCAGAATATTATTGAACTGCGCCCAGAGGTTCAGGTTTTTTGTAATGCGGAATTCAACACCGGCATTCAGGTCAAACGAGCCATCAAGTTGCGCCGAACTGCCCGAAGGCGTCCTGTACTGTGCCCCTTCCCACAAAAACAGGTCTGATTTCAGCCAGAGGTCTTTCAACACCTGCATCCGAGCCGAACCTTTCAGCTCAAGCGGCACAAGCCCGTACGCTTTATCGTGAACAGACAGGTTGATGTATTTGTTGAAATTAATGCCGGCCATCAATGAAAACTTTTCCTGCTCGGTATAGCCCAGTTCGCCGCCGAAATGGATGGCCTTCATCCGCGGCTCATATACCACGCGGAAAGTATTGTCGTAAATATCCTGCGCCGCATTATCATTTACAAACAGCGGCTGGTTTTTGTATTTATTAAATCCCAGTTTGGCGCTGTAATTAAAATGATCGCCAACAGAACCTTTGAACCCGGCATATCTTTCCTCCACCCAGGTATTTTTCAGTTCAGCCGGCGCATCCATGTAAGGGTTGATGGCAACAAGGTACTGATACGAAGTGCGGCGGATGTAGCCTGTCCACCCGGCCTGGAAAGTGAAACGCTTGTCATCCGTGCTTATCTCTGCCATCACGTTGGGAAACATCTTAAAGGTTTTATTATCCCACGATGGACGAATGCCGGCCTGGATATTTGCCTTGGGAGTTTTGAATAAAACCGAAGGACTCAGGTAATAAAATGTATTGTCACTCGCAGCGGTTTTGCCCGGTTTATACCTTGTTAGGTCAAATGTGGCCCCGAGGTTTACGGCAAAAACTTTTCCTACAGTTTTTTGCATCGGCACATTAATATACGTGTTGCTTTCGCTGTTGTCTCTGTCATCGCTGAAAACATTAATGAATACTTCCGGCGAGTACGAAATATCAAATTGTGTGCGGTTGATATTGTGAACACCTACGCCCCCGCTCCATACCTGGAACGACTGCTCGATTGAATCCTTTGGCGGCAGGATGAAAACAGCCGGATCGAAACCGTATTTGTTATAGCGGTCCTGCTTCATGCCCAGCCTGGCTGTCCACTCCATGTTCTTTTCTGCCTGGAAAAATCCTTTTACATCCACACTTGTATTCCGGTAATCCTGGTATTTTATTTTTCCGTCAGAAGAAATATGCTTTGCATAAATATTCAGCCCGGCCGTGTTACCATCGCCAAATGAAAAACCGGCCTGCACATAAGGTGTTTTCAAACTGCCAAAGCCGGCTTTGATAAAACTGTTCAGGTCCCAGGCGCCACTGCTGTCAACATCCAGCGCCAGCGGACGCAGGCTGCCGGGTGTATAGGCAAACAACAGGTTCTGGTTGGGTATATCATAATTCAATTTCGGCCTGCTGGTATCATTGGGCGCCGGCGAAGCATTGAAATGAATCTTGGCCGATTCTTTCAGTATTGGTTTAAATGCGGATGTGATGTCCACAACGCCTTTCTTCTTTGCCGTATCCTGCTGCGGAAAAGAAATTCCAAAAGAAAAAACTCCAACTCCCAGCAGTAAAATTTTTTTCTTATTTATCAGCTTCGCCATATTAATAATCAATAATCAGTAATCAATAATTTTTAGTTGTTTCCCACCTTGCTGTTTTTGCTTTCCTCTTCCAGCACTCTGTTCAATTTCTCCTGCGCCTCTTTTTTAAATTCAGGCACGATGGAATTGTCCACAATACTCTGGAATGTGGCTTTGGCATTGAAATAATCTTTTTGCCTGAAATAAATATCGCCGAGCAGGATGTAGGCTTTGGTTACCCAAAAATCATACGAGCCGGATTTGTTAATCACTTCAAACGCCGATTTCTCAGCATCGGGAAGCTTGTTAAGCGCAAACCAGCTGCTGGCAATTTCGTAGCGGGCTTCGGCAGCCAGCGCCGCTTTGTTCAGTGTCACCACCGATTTGTAATTGGCAATGGCCAGGTCATACTGACCATTCACCTGGTACGATTTTGCAATGGCCATACTGGCCAGCGCCTTGTCGTCGGTGCTGCTGCCTTTCAGGCTCACCAGTTCATTTGCATTCTCCACGGCTTCGTTCCACTTTTGCTGCTGGTACTGGCAGCGCAGCAAACCACGCATGGCTTCCAGCCTGTTCTCCTGGCCGGTTGTAATCTGTTTGAGCTGTGCATAAAAAGTTTCCGCTTTGGCGTAGTTCTTTTGTTCAAAAAAATAAATCCGGGCAGTTTGCAGTATGGCCTTTTCTGCAAACCGGTTCGGCGCTCTTTCTGCCACCGCCTCGTAGCCATTTAACGCATTGGACCAGTCTTTCTTTTCATAATAAATTTCGCCCCGGTAAAAATTTGCATCCAGCCAGTAAGCACCGGCAGAAAAACGCTGTACATAAGTATTGAATGCCGTAAGGGCTGCATTGACGTTACCGTTTTCATATTGTGTCATAGCCGCCGACCACGATAGTGAATCTTCCGTGCTTACATCCAGCGGCCGGCCAAGCTGGCGCATGTAGTTGGCATACTCTTCGGGTTTGCCATCGGCCACATAAATCGTTTTAATATTATCCAGCGCCTCTTCTGCTTCGGGTGAGCTGGGGTATTGATTCACCAGGTTTTTGTAATGCGTCAATGCATCCCTGTTATTATTCATGTTGTAACTGGCAATACCCAGCTTCAGCATCGCCTGCGGCTTCAGGCTGTTGTTTGCAGAAAGTTTGAGTACATTATTTAAATATGGTATTGCTTCGCGGAAACGTTCATCAGCCAGGTAGCTGTTGGCTATTTCCATATTGGCATCGCCAATCAGTGTGGAAGTGGGAAATTTTCTTGTCATCGTGTTCATCAGGCTGATTTTTTCATTGGCGCTGCGCACACCTGCCAGCATGGCTATCTGGAATGTGGCATAATCTTCTGCCGGCCACGAAAGCTTTATCACATTTTCATACATCGCTTTTGCCCGGGCATATTCCCGGTTCATAAAATAGCAGTCGGCACTGCGCAGGTAAGCATCCTGTGTGAGTACATCGGAGTTCAGCGCCGGGTTTTTTCCCACCTGTTCAAAAAATTTTATGGCGGCCGTATAATTTTCTTTGCGCAGATAACAATAACCAAGATTGTAGCGGATAGTTGTTGCATTAGCTTCGCCGCTTGCCGGCGCCCCGGCATCTAAGTAAGCATGGTAATGTTTGATGGCATTATCAAGTTTGTTGCTGCGGTAGGCAATTTCACCTTTCCAGAAATTCACCCACGGCAGCACCGACGCATTGTTCGGGTCCTTCAGCGCTTTATCGAGCAGGGCATCGGCTTCATGCAGTTGCCCGTCGTTGATGAGTTCGGTAGCCCTGCCCAGTAAAATCCGCGGGTACATTTTTTTCGAGTTGGGCGAGGGTGATGATAACCCTTCCATCAGCGAAAGCGCATCTTTATAATTATTGGTGTTGGCCAGCACCAGCACCATCAGGTCTCTTGCTTCCGCATTGTAAGTTGAGTTTGGATAATCAGCAAGGAAAGAGCTCAGGCTGTTCAGCGCCTCATCCTGGTAACCGAGCTCATACGAAAGTTTAGCATACTGGAATTTTGAAATTTCTTTCTGCGTTTTATTACTGCTGTTGGATGCGCAGAATAAAAACGCATTTCTTGCATTGGCCTTTTCACTCACTTTCATGTACGAGTCGCCCAGCAAATACATCGCATGCTGGCTGAGTGAATCTTCTTTTCCGCCCAACTGCTTAAATCCGTCAATAGCTTTCCTGTATTTGCCATCCATATAATAACAATAAGCCAGCTCGTACAGGTTTTCTCTTGTCACCTTTTCAGTTTTGGCCACATAATCTTCCAGGTAAGGCAAGGCTTTGGCAAATTCTTTTCTTTCAAAATATCCATGCCCCAGCATCAGCTTCATCTCCCGGTCATAATACTGGGCATTGCCGCCTTTCAGTTTGTTTTCGGCATATTTTAATGCTTCGTCTTTTTTACCCTGTATATAATAAACCTGGGCTATATAATAGGGTACAACAGAAGCATAGGTTTTTTCATTCTCCACTATTTTAAAACTCTGCAGCGCCTCATTGTACTGCCGGTCGCGGAAGGCAAGAAGGCCGTAATAGTAGTTAGCGTCGATATAATTGGGATCATCCTTTAGCTGGCGTATGGTATTGAACAGCGGCTTGGCCTGGCTGAAGCGCTGCAGGGTGAAATAAGCATAGCCCTGGTGAAATTTCATGTCGGCAATCTCCCGGTTGCTCAGGTTGGCAATGCCGGCATCTTCATAATATTTTGCAGCGTCGGCAAATTTTTGCTGGCGGAAAAAATATTCAGCCAGATGAAAATTCATCTGCTGCACACGGGCATTGTTTTTCTCCAGGCTGATGAAATCCATTGCACTTTCTTCGGCACGGGTTTCATTTTGCTTCAGGGCGCAAACTGTGCTGTAATAATTTATTTCCTGTGTCACCAGTGCATCGTTGATGCGGTTGCTTTCCATCAGCGCCTGCTGCAGTTCCCTGAACAACGGATAAGCAAGGCTGTACTGCTCTTTGTGAAAATACTCCCTGGCTTCTTTGAATTTTTCCTGGGGGTCAGTGATTAGGCGGGTTGGTTGTGCCCGGAGTAGGGAAGCGGAAAAAATGATGACTGCAAAAACAATTCCGTGATTCTTCATTGGGTTGTCCTTTAACCGTGGTGACTTAACGTTGTAAAGATTCAATTTATTTTTCCTGATGCCAAACATCATTCCAAACATCTGTGGATAATTGGATGAACGGGGAAGCTTTAACAAATTATTGTGCAGGGGGCAGAAGTACCTTTTTATTACCTGACAAAAAAATCGATGACCTGCTTTTGCCATTCATCCCGTCAGGGCTTTTTGTTACATTGCAAAAAAAAATCCATGAAAAAACTTTTATCTGTCAACTATTCTGACTTTGCTTTCAACCTGTGTATTTTCCTGCTCAGGGCCGCTTCGGGGCTGATGCTCTTCCTGTATCATGGTTTACCCAAGCTGGAAAATTTTAATGCAAGGAAAGACAGCTTTTCCGATCCGTTGCACATTGGCCATACCAACAGCCTGCTGCTGGCTGTTTTTGCTGAAGTGTTTTGTGCGCTGCTGCTGGTGGCAGGTCTTTTTTCCCGGCTGGCTTCCCTGGTTCTGGTAATATTTTTCATTGTTATCATTTTTGTAGTAAGTAAAAATCAGCCTTTGGAGGAAAGAGAAAAGCCCATACTTTTCCTGCTGGCATTTTTTACTGTTTTACTTTGCGGCCCGGGCAAATGGAGTTTGGATAAGGTGTTTGGAAAGTAGGCAGCAAGGAAAATTGTTTGATGGTTGGATGGTTAAATTGCTATAACGATTCGAAGCGGCCATCAAACAATTCAACAATAAAACCATAAAACAACATGTTCACCAGCGAAACCAAAGTACGGGTGCGCTATGCCGAAACGGACCAGATGGGTGTGGTATACCACAGCCATTTCTTTTTGTATTTTGAAGTGGCGAGGGCTGAATCCATCCGGCAAATGGGATTTACCTATGCCGACATGGAAAAAATGGGCGTGATAATGCCGGTGGTGGATGTGCATGCCCGCTACCTGCGCCCGGCTTTGTACGATGAACTGCTTACCGTAAAAACTTTTCTGAAAGAGCTGCCCGTGCATCATAAAATAGAATTTCATCATGAGGTGTTCAATGAAAAGGAAGAACTGCTGTGTACCGGAAAAATCATTTTGTACTTTATGGAAAAGGATGGCATGAAAAGAACCACCATGCCCGAAGCACTAAAGAAAAAACTGGAGCGTTATTTTCAATAACTAATGATGGAGCCAACCCCTGCGATACCTGTTGATCCGTCTCTTGAACTTCCCAAGCCGGAGCTTGCGGAACCAAAAAGCAAAGCGAATATCTGGCTGAAGTCGCTGATAAGTCTTGCCTTTTTCCTGGTGGCCGGGTATTTTTTCTTTCAAAAAAACTGGTCGCTGGTGCTGGTATTGACCGCGGTGGTAATCTTTCACGAACTGGGGCATTTTCTGGCCATGAAATTTTATAAATACCAGGATCTCGGCATTTATTTTATCCCGCTGATGGGCGCCTATGTATCAGGTAAAAAACAGGAAGTATCGCAAACGCAATCTGCTATCATTCTGCTGGCCGGCCCGGTGCCGGGAATAATTCTCGGAATCATTTTTCATTTTATTGCTGTCAATAGTGAAATCAGGCTTTTTGAGCAGATTGCGTGGATATTGATTTTTCTGAATGTGCTGAACCTTCTGCCGGTTTACCCGCTTGATGGCGGCCAACTGCTGCACCGGTTGTTCCTGGATGAATACAATATTCTCGGAAAAATTTTTGTGATACTGTCCGTCGCACTGATGATTTGGTTTGCCATACGTTCAGAATTTTTACCCTTGCTGTTTTTTCCTTTCCTCATGCTCAGCCGGATGATTGGCGACCTGCAGCATGAACGGCTGGTAAAAAAAATAGAAGCCGAAGGCATTGACCTGGTTAAAAGCTATGATGAATTGAGCGCCGAAGAATACTGGAGACTGAGAAATGTTATCATCAAATATTATCCCCAGCTGAAAGATGTAAAACCCTCGCCGCCTTACGAAATTTCACCGAAGGAAGACCAGGTGATACTGGTTATACAGGGATTGCTTCACCGCAGCTTGTTGCAGGATCTTTCACTCACCGGCAAATTTTTTATCCTGCTGGTTTGGATAATTTGTTTTGCCGCGCCGTTTTTTATCATCAATCCTTTTATCTTTTTCTAAACCCGGTTGTGATCAGCCCGCCAGTTTTTTATAGCCATCTTGATTTCTTTCATCGTCATATTTTCTTCTGCCGCTTTTTTTGCCAGGGAAGGGAATTCTTCATCCGGTGCAAACCGAAGCGCAATAATCTGCTTCATTCGCAGTCGGCTGTCGAGGGGTTTGCCGGTTAAAAGATAGTGACGGAAATTTTCTTCGGCACGGATGGCCCTGTCCTGTGCCCGCAATGCAAATGCCCGTGCATACCAGTAGAGAATGACCAGCACCAGGGAAACACACAGAAGTGTTACCGCCGCATAATGCGTGTGTGCATCAGCATGAAGAATGGATATAATGCTTCCGAATAATGTGGCGATTATTAAAATGGCGGCGCCGTAATGATAAAGCGGGATATAGCGGCCGTGGTTTTTAAAGTTTTGCTTTTGCATAATCAGCTTATTTAAGTGCCGAAGTTATCAGGATTTTTTCAGATTAAAGACGGAACATTTTATTTAAGAACATCCAGCACCCTGTACATTTTATTCACCAGCGCCGAAGGTGAGCCGTTGTAATTATTAACAATAAAAGAAAAAATATACTCTTTTCCATTTCCTGCTTTATGATACCCGCAGAAGGCTTTTACCCCGCGGATGGTGCCGCTTTTCATTTTCATGCCGTTGTAATCGGGCAATGAATTGTAGAAATAAGGAAACCAGTCTTTGGCTTTTGCATACTTCAGTATTTCCACCTGCGCATGCGTGGTGACACGGTTGAGCGGCGAAAGCCCGGAGCCGTCCACGATATTGATTTCATCTTCATCCATTCCTTTTTGTTTCCAGAAATCTTTCAGCACCGCCACTCCGCTGTCGGTGGAGCCGAAACCGCTTTTTTCATAAGCAAATGTTTTAATCAGCGCCTCGCCGTACAGGTTGATGCTTTTCTGGTTGAACCAGTAGATGATGGAGTCGAGGGAGGGGGAATAGTGGGTGTAGATAATATCTTCAGTCATTTCGACACTGCCCTGTTCAAAACTCATCATTGCAAAATTTAGCACCGCCGGTTTCCCATTATTTAGAAATTGCTGTAGCTCAGTAGCAGCATCAGTGGCAGCACCAGGATTATAGCCAGATATTTTGAAGCTGTCCACACAACATGGAATAGTGCCCCTGATTGTTAATAAACTAATTGTAGGATTAAAAAAGATATAAGCGTTGTCCCCACTCCCTCTTCGTCCTGTTTTTACTTCATTAATAAATTTTATCTCCTGGTTTAAACCGCTTCGCAAAATGATTACACTGTCTCCTTC
>CAYUJD010000041.1:0-30271 GCA_964444975.1 uncultured Chitinophaga sp.
ACACGCCATTCAACCTGCGGCAATCGAAAATTCATTTCGGGTTTGTGAATTATTTTTAGCCGGGGCTTCATTATTTTCAGCTCCATCAAACACTTCAATACTTTTGTACCCTGCATGAAGCACTGCTACCTGATTATGTTTTCCTGCTTATTCACGGCAGCAATTTTTGCACAGGCCGGTTCGGCTGTGGCAAAAAAAGACAGCCTGAAAAAAGATTCACTTCCGGTAAAGCCGGATTTATTACTGATAAAAGATTCAACAGCAGTCTTGGATCAGCCGGCATTGCAGACAGATAGTTTACAGTTAATCGATTCCCTGAGGGCATTACAGCCGCCCGATTCGCTGCAGGAGAAACAGGTAATTAAAGCGTCGGCAATTGATTTTACAAAGGAGGGGGAAAAGAAAAGCTTTACCGGCAAAGAACTTCTTTTTTATTACCTGGTTTTTCTTTTCCTGCTTTTTGGTCTGCAGCGCCGGGCATTTGAAAAATATTTCTCTGACCTGTTCCGGGTTTTCTTCCGCACCACGCTGAAGCAGAAACAGGTGAGGGAGCAGTTGCTTCAGTCGCCGCTGCCTTCCATTTTCATGAATGGATTTTTTGTTTTGTCGGCGGGATTGTACATCAATTTTCTGCTGTGGCATTACCAGGTAGCAGTCACGAAAAATTTTTGGCTGCAGTACCTGTGGTGTGCCGGCGGATTAAGCATCATATATTTTGCAAAATTCATCGGGTTGAAAATCACCGGCTGGCTTTTTAACCTGAAAGAGGCCACTGACTCCTACATCTTTATTGTTTTTATCATCAACAAAATGCTGGGCATAATGCTCCTTCCTTTCCTGTTACTGCTTGCATTTGCCCGGGAACCCTTGTATAGCGGAGTTCTCGTTTTATCATGGGTAGCTATTGCGTTACTGCTCATTTACCGGTTTATTTTATCGTACCAGGCAGTACGTAAAGAGGTAAAGCTCAACTCTTTTCATTTCATTTTGTATGTATTTGCATTTGAGTTGATACCCCTGCTGCTGATTTACAAGTTGTTAATGGTAATTTTTTAAAAGAACTTATTAACTTTGCGCTCAACTTTAGCCGAACCAGTATGGTAAAAAACGGGAAAGCTGAGACATCAGCCAAGCAAGTGAAAAGGATTTTGATTACCCAACCAAGGCCCGAAAGCGATAAATCGCCGTACTACGAGCTTTCACGAAAGTATAATCTCGAACTTGATTTCCATCCTTTCATTCGCCTTGAAGCGATTCCGGGAAAAGAATTCCGCCGCCAGAAAATTGAAATCCAGAATTACACCAGTGTCATCTTTACCAGCCGCAATGCCATTGACCATTTCTTCCGCACTTGCGAAGAGTTGAAAGTGAATGTGTCGCAGGATACCAAGTATTTCTGCATCACCGAAGCAGTGGCTCTTTACCTTCAGAAATTTATATTGTACCGGAAAAGAAAAGTTTTTTACGGCGCCGATGGTACAAACAAAAGCCTTTTTGAAGTAATCAATAAGCACAAGAGCAACGAAAAATTTCTGTATGTGTGCTCCGAAAACCAGCAAGACAACGAAATCTGCAACTGGCTGAAGGCAAACAACTGCGAATTTGTGCTGGGCTTTATGTACCGCACCCTCAGCAACGATGTGAAAGAGGTACTGGCTGGCAAAGAGTATGATGTCATTTGTTTCTTTACACCCAGCGGTGTAAAGAGTCTTTTTGACAACCTGCCAAAGTTTAAACAAAACGGAGCAATAATAGGCGCTTTTGGCAGCAATACAATGCGGGCAGTGGAAGAGGCAGGGCTTACTCTTGACATTAAAGCTCCGCAACCGCAGGCGCCCAGCATGGTGGCAGCCCTGGAACAATACATCCTGGCAAGCAAGAAAAAATAAAATTATTACTGAAAAAACCTGGGGCGCCGAAATGGGCGCCTTTTCTTTTTGCTGAAAGTTAATTGTGCGAACTTCACCGGCAGTATGCATCGCTTTACCAATAAGCTTATCGGGGAAACAAGCCCCTACCTGCTGCAGCATGCCCACAACCCGGTGAACTGGTACCCGTGGAGCGAGGAAGCATTGCAACTTGCACAAAGAGAAAATAAGCCCATCCTGGTGAGCATTGGTTATTCTGCCTGTCATTGGTGCCATGTAATGGAACGGGAAAGTTTTGAAGATGAAGCCACAGCTCTCATCATGAACGAACATTTTGTAAACATCAAAATTGACCGTGAAGAAAGACCCGACCTGGACCATGTGTACATGGATGCCGTGCAGGCCATGACCGGCAGTGGCGGCTGGCCGCTGAATGTTTTTTTAACTCCTGAATGCAAACCTTTTTACGGCGGTACTTATTTTCCGCCCCGCAGAGCATTTAACCGCCCTTCGTGGCAGGAGGTGCTGCTGGGCGTAAGCCAGGCCTTTCGTGAACGACGATATGAAATAGATGCGCAGGCAGAAAATCTAACTGAACATCTTATTCAATCCAACGCTTTCGGATTGACACAGGCGCCTGAAACAAATTTTTTTACAAAAGAAAAAACCGATGAAACCTTCCAAAACATAATGAAGACTGCTGATAAAGTGTGGGGAGGTTTTGGCCGGGCGCCCAAGTTCCCGCAGACATTCGTTATTCAATATCTGCTGCGGTATTTTCATGTTAGTGAAAACAGGGAAGCCCTTCAGCAGGCGCTGCTCAGTATTGATAAAATGATTGACGGCGGTATTTACGACCAGGCGGGTGGCGGTTTTGCCCGCTACTCTACTGATACCGAATGGCTGGTTCCGCATTTTGAAAAAATGCTTTATGACAATGCGCTGCTTTTATCCGTCATCAGTGAAGCCTACCAGGTTACCGGCAGGCAACGGTACAAAGAAGTGATTGATGAAACCGTTCAGTTTGTCAGGCGGGAGATTATGAATGATGAATCAGGATTTTATTCAGCACTTGATGCCGACAGCCAGGGCGAGGAAGGAAAATTTTATGTGTGGGATTTTGATGAAGTAAATCGGCTTTTGCAGCAAGATGCCGCTATCTTTTGCCAGTTTTTCGATATCACTGCCAGCGGAAACTGGGAAGGGAAAAACATTCTTTGGAGAAAAATGAGTGAAGAAGTTTTTTGCCGGGAAAAAAATATACCGGCCGGTGAGCTACGCAGAATCATCAGCCAGGGAAAAAAAACTTTGCTTGAAAACCGCAGCCGGAGAGTAAGACCGCAAACCGATGATAAAATTCTGCTCGGCTGGAATGCCCTGATGAATACGGCGCTCAGCAAGGCTTTTGCCGCCACCGGTAATGAAGCCTACCTGCAACTGGCGAAAAGCAATATGGAGTTTTTGCTCAGCAAATTTTCAAAAACCGGTTCAGATGATTTTTTTCACAGCTGGAAGAATAATACAGCAAAACAGCCAGCCTTTCTTGATGATTATGCTTTTCTCATCCAGGCTTTGATTCAACTACAGGAGGTTACGGGTGAAACACGGTATCTGGATCAAGCCAAAAAAATATCTGAGTATGTGCTTGAGCAGTTCAGTGACCCGGAAACAAATCTTTTTTTTTACACCAACAAAACCCAGGGCGATATCCTGCTGAGAAAAAAAGAAGTTTATGATGGGGCCCAACCTTCGGGCAATGCCGTGATGGCTGATAATCTTTACCGCCTGTCGCTTTATTTTGACTTACCCGGATGGAAAGAAAAAAGCCTGAAGGCAGTTAGTTCATTGGCAAAAGCCATCGCCCGGTACCCCACTTCATTTGGCACCTGGGCTTGCCTGCTGCTCGAAATAGCGGAAGGTACTTTTGAGATTGCCATTGTAGCCCGACAGCCAGCCTCTGTTCTTTCACAGGTACTTAGCCACTACATTCCGCATAAAATAATGATGGCCGGCCACGATGAAAGCAGCCCTTTTCCTCTTTTGTACGGTAAAAAGTCAGGCGATGAAATTGCCATTTATTTATGCCGGAATTATGCCTGCCAAATGCCAGTTTCAGGCGCAGCAGAATTGATGAGGCTTATCGGGTGTAAATAATTAAAAATTAGTTGGTAGGATATACAATAACGATGCCCGAAACCCGTTAGAACTTTTACCTCGTAAATGAGGCTTTGGTTTAATAAAAATAAATACTATCCTTGTGTTTACGTTATTTTCAAAATCTTATATTTGTCCTTTACCCTTTAAGTGCATGAAAATGAAAAACCTTTACTGTTCCCTCCTGCTTTTGGCTGCCATCAGTGTGCTTGCCGGTTGTGGTATTTTGGGTAAGAAAAAAGATAAGGGCACAAGCCTTCCAAACGATGGCCAGGTGCATGGTGTATCGCTGGGAGGCAGATATGTTTTACCAAAGCCCCCGGGCATGGTTTATATTCCGCAGGGAACTTTTCATATGGGCCCCAGTGACGAAGACCCCGCCTATGCTTTCAGCGCAAGAAACCGTTCCATTTCTATCAGTGGTTTCTGGATGGATGCCACTGAGATTACCAACAACGAATACCGCCAGTTTGTTTACTGGGTTCGTGATTCAGTAGTGGCCACCGAATTAAAATATATTAAGACCGGGAAAGACGGGAATGAATACGTGGATTGGGCAAAAATGAAAACAGTAAAATGGAATGACCCGAAATTCCTTGAACAAATTGGACAGACTCCCCTGGTACTGCCGCCCGATGACAGAATTTTCAATACGGTAGAGCTGGATCCCCGGAAACTGGTTTACTTCCAGAAAGTTTTCAACCTGAAAGAAGCTGCTAAACGTGAAAATGCCAATAAGCCGAGATCCATGTTTATTGACACGATCAAGGTGGCTATTTACCCCGATACTCTTGTTTGGATTCGTGACTTTGCCTATTCCTACAACGAGCCGATGACCAAGCGTTATTTCAATCACCCTGCTTTCGGCAATTACCCGGTGGTTGGTGTCGACTGGAAAATGGCCAATGCATTTTGTGCATGGAGCACTCATTTGCTTAATTCATTTCTTTATTCCAAAAGCAGGTCGCAGGAATCTGATTTCCGTTTGCCCACCGAAGCTCAATGGGAATACGCAGCCCGTGGCGGTCGTTCGCAATCCATGTTTCCCTGGGGTAATTATTACCTGAGAAACAAGAAAGGTTGCCTGATGGCCAATTTCAAACCCGGCCGCGGTAATTATCCTGAAGACGGAGGTTTTTACACTGTTCGTGCCGATGCCTACTGGCCTAATGATTTCGGACTGTACAATATGGCAGGCAATGTAGCCGAATGGACCTCTTCCATTTTCTATGAAGGTTCATTTACCTTCCAGCATGACCTGAACCCCGATGTTCGCTGGAATGCCAAGGATACTGATCCTCCCCTGATGAAGCGAAAAGTAATCCGCGGCGGTAGCTGGAAAGACGTAGGCTATTACCTGCAGACAGGAACCAGGACTTACGAATACCAGGATTCAACCAAATCTTATATCGGTTTCCGCAGGGTAATTGACTTACCAGCCGCTCCTCAAAAGGGACGCAAAAGATAATTGAAGCGCAGATCAGCTTGTTAAATTCAAATACTTACCAGTAACTAACTTGCCGGATATTTAAAATCTTTTATAACCTATAAAACGAACCCGTTATGCTGTTCTTTAAAACACACAGAGGTCAGGTAGTCCTCAACTTTATTTTTGCATTTTTTGCTGCCGTGGTAATTCTCGGGGCATTGTTTAAAATCCGTCACTGGCCTGCAGCCGACGAAATGATTACGCTGGGCCTGTTGTCGGAGGTAATCGTGTTCCTGGTGATGGCCTTCATGGTGCCTCCGCCCGAAGAGCCGCATTGGCAGCGTTATTTCCCCGACATAAATGTGCACCCCGACCTGGATCCCAACTTCAAGCCTACGCCGCTTACTTTACCGGGAGCCAACGGAAATCCTGCATTGACCAAGCTGGAGGATATGCTTACTGCAGCAGACATCACGCCGGCCAACCTTGGTCGTTTGAGTGATAATTTCAAAAAGCTGGGCGTTACTGTAGATAAAATAAGTGATGTGGGTGATGCTATTTCGGCTACCAATGAGTATACAGCCAGAACCCGTGAGGCTGCCCAGGCTGTAAATCAGATGAAGGAGGCGTATGCCAGCGCATCAAACACAGTACAGCAATTTAACAGCGCAGCCGAAGGCACCAAACATTTTCATGAACAGGTGCAAACACTTACCAAAAATCTGTCTTCGCTCAATACCATTTATGAACTGGAGCTGCAGGATACCAATAATCACCTGAAAGCAATGAACCGGTTTTATAACAACCTGGTGCAGGCTTCTGAAGCTATGTCGGGCAGCGTGGATGATGCCAAGAAAGCCCACGACCAGATTGCCACACTGGCCGGTAACCTGGGCCGCTTGAACCAGATTTATGGCAACATGCTCAGCGCCATGCAGGGCAGGGCATAAGAAAAATTAACAAGATTTCGTTTTAAAGAACACGAAATCCGTATCCGTGATTTTTTTTTTGACACCATTAGTTAATCGCCCCGAACAGATCGGGGCATCAAAACCATAAACATCATGGCTTTACCACGTGAACCACGGCAAAAGATGATCAATATGATGTACCTGGTGCTGACAGCGCTGCTGGCACTCAACGTATCATCGGAGATCCTCAATGCCTTTAAAACGGTAAACAACAGTTTGGAAAAAACCAATGAAGTCGTTTCCGCATCTACTAATGATATCATGGTTTCATTGAAAGAAAAAATGGGAGAACCCGGAACAGCTGAAAAAGCCAAGATCTGGTATCCTAAAGCCCAGCAGGTACAAGGTTATGCCAAGGGATTATATGACTATCTTGATGATTTGAAAAAGAGAATAGCCGGCATGGCCAAATATGATGCGGCTTCAGGTAAAGACAGAGGGGTGGATAATCTTGAGGCAACCACTCATATCATGGTTGAAAAAGGGGAAGGAAAGACACTAAAACAAAAATTGGAGGAATTTAAAAAGAATGTATTGGCAGTTGATGGGGAAATTGCTAAAGCCTTTGCCATGTCGCTGCCTATAAACACCGATATGCCGAAAACAAGAACCAAGAGCAACAGGACATGGGAGCAAGCCTATTTCCACATGGTACCTACCGTTGCAGCACTTACCATTCTCAGCAAGTTTCAGAACGATGTAAAGACTTCTGAAAATAAAGTTGTTACTTTTTGCCATGAACAGGTTGGAAAAGTAAAAATTCAACAAGATGCATTTACGGCAATTGCAATTGCCAATACAACCAACGCA
This sequence comes from uncultured Chitinophaga sp., assembly GCA_964444975.1. GTDB lineage: Bacteria > Bacteroidota > Bacteroidia > Chitinophagales > Chitinophagaceae > VBAS01. The sequence goes on from CAYUJD010000041.1 coordinate 7,233, forward strand.
CTTCCCGGGCAGGAAATTGAAATAACTGCAGGGGTAGGAGGATTCAGTACTGCAGTATCTCCCAGAATTACCATAGGCGGTCAATCATTTTCACCGGGGGATGATGGAGCAGCACATTACAAATTCAAAGCCGAAGGAATTGGTGACCATACTATACCGGTTGTAATTAAATTTACTGATCAAAATGGTAATGAACAAAACATTACTAAAACTATTCAATACGCTGTTGGTCAATCCAACGCTGCCGTGCAGCTTGATAAGATGAATGTTTTGTTTATCGGCGTTGACAACCCCGTAACCATTTCTGGCAGTGGTGATGTTAACCGCCTTAAAGTGGGTATTTCCGGTGGCGGCGGTACATTGACTAAAAACGGCGGCGGGTACATTGCCCGTGTAAACCAGGAGACAGACAATTGTATTATCAGTGTAACTACTCCTGACGGCAAAACTACTCCGGTACGCTTCCGTGTCCGCTCAATTCCCGACCCCACACCAATGATTGGCCAGATTGAAAGCGGCGACATACCTGCCAATTATTTCAGAACTCAGGCAGGCGTCAGGGCTTATGTAAAGAATTTCTTTTATGAAACACAGTTCAATGTTACTAGTTTCCGCATCACCGGCGATGGAAATGGTTTTGAAGAAGGCATTGACGAAGCCAACAATACCGGTGCAGTCTGGAACGAAGCAAAACGCATCATTAATAAATGCCGCCCAGGCTCATACATTTATATTGATAATATCTATGCAGTAGGTCCGGACGGAAGAAGAAGAAAGCTGACACCGCTAATTTATAATCTGAAATAAAAGAGCAATGAGATACACGTTTTTTAAATATATAATGGGGGCCGCAGTGTTGCTGGCTGCAGTAAGTGCCGATGCCCAGCTTCGTGGAAGAGGAAGAAAGACAACCCAGCAGCCCCAGGATACCGTCCCTGTTCAGAATGTTCAGCAGGTAACCAACCCGGCAGAAACGGGGAAATATAACCCCTATGGCAATATTCCCATAAAAATGGCGCCGGCAGTAGGAGGATTTAATGATACAACCAAAATATCGTTGCGCAATGACGGGGCTACAATAAAGGATGTATTTAAAGAACGAATTCCGCTTACCTATGAATTTTTGCGGGCCGACGATGCCCTGTATACACAACGGGTGTGGAGAGAAATAGATATACGTGAAAAAATAAACCTGCCGTTCCGCTACCAGGCCAATGATGATAACGGCGACCAGCGCTTTGTAAGCATACTGGTAAATGCAGTAAGGCAGGAATTGAAAAAAGGAAACGCCATTGCTTTCAGCGCCGAGGACGACCGCTTTACCACTTTTCTTGATTCAGCCGCGTTTGAAAAAGCGCTGGGTGGCGATAATGTATGCGATACGCTGCCCGTGTACAACATTTATGACCCCACAAAGATTGACAGCTTTGTAGTTACCTGCCCCAAGCTTAACCCTGATGATATTGTAAAGTTCAGGATAAAAGAAGAATGGGTATTTGACCGTGAAGCCAGCCGTATGTTTGTAAGAATATTGGGCATTGCTCCCTGCAAAACCCAGTTTGCACCGGATGGCAAAACAGAAAGAGGCGTTTCGCCTTTGTTCTGGATTTATTATCCCGATCTCAGGGGCGTGCTTGCCCGGCACGAAGTGTATAATCCGAAAAATATGGGTATCAGCCGCATGACCTGGGAAGAATTATTAGAAGCAAGAATGTTCAGCAGCTATGTTGTAAAATCTACTCTTGACAACCCAATGAATAAGTTTTTAAGAACACTCATCAACGATCCGATTCTTCGCCTGCTTGAAGGTGAAAACATTAAGGATAAGATTTTCAATTACGAACAGAATCTCTGGTCGTACTAATATTATTAATCGTAAATTTACTAACAGTCCCGGTTTAACCGGGGCTGTTTTTTTATGTTGTAATAGAACTGAATCTTGATAAACAGAGTAAAAAATACCCTGTAGCGGATATAGGAATTGTCAATATTTGTTGTACTTTTATTTCGGTTTTTCATAGGATATTGGATTTTAAAAACGGGGCTGGATTTCTATCCGGGCCCCATTTTTTTACCCCCGCCCCTAAAGGGGAATTCGGAAAATGCCTGAGACTTTATGCCTGCTTACTTCGTTCGAAATAATCTTTCAGAATCTTTGCTTTTGATTTTCCAACAACAGAAGCCAATGCTTCCCTGGTTTGTTGTTTGATATTGTTAACAGAACGGAATTCCTTCAACAACCGGTTCGCAGTTTCTTTTCCAAAACCTTTTATCTGTTCCAGTTCGTTTTTAAAAGTGCCTTTGCTTCTTTTCCTGCGGTGAAAGCTGATGCCAAAGCGGTGCACCTCATCCCTGATGCGCCTGATAAGTTTCAGGCTATCGCTTTTGAAAGGCAGCTTTATGGATTCTTTATCACCGGTAAAAAAAATCTCTTCTTCATTTTTAGCCAGCCCTATGAGGGTAGTTCTATTTGAAGCATTCAATTGCTGCAAAGCTTCCGATGCGGCGCTGAGCTGACCTTTTCCTCCGTCAATAATCACCAGCTGCGGCCAGGGAAGATTTTCTTCCAGCACTCGTTTATACCGGCGGTAAACGGCTTCCTTCATCGTGGCAAAATCATTTATCCCTTCTACCGTTTTTACATTGAAATGCCTGTAATCTTTTTTACTTGGCTCCCCGTTTTTAAAACAAACCATGGCCGACACCGGGTAGGCGCCCTGGAAATTTGAATTGTCAAAGCACTCGATATGTAAAGGCACGTGCGGCAACAATAAATCAGCCTGAATCTTTTTCAGCAAATCCGGTTTATCCTCCTCTTTTTTATCCAGCTTCAGTCTTTGTTTCTGCCCCAGTTCTTCAATAAAATAGCGGGCATTTTTTTCTGAAAGCTCCAGCAGTTTTTTTTTGTCGCCGCTTTTGGGTACGGTGATGGTGATTTCTTTTTCAGGGTAATCAATGGAAAAAGGAAGTATGATTTCTTTGGCCGTGCTGTGAAAGGAGCTGCGCAGTTGCCCTGCTGCAAAGGCAAGAATCTCAGCCTCGGTCTCGTCAAGAAAATTTTCGGTAAGAATGGTTTTGGTTTGCACAATGGTGCCGTTTTGCACCATCAGGTAATTGATGTAAGCTTTGTCATCGGATTTTACTATGGAAAACACATCCAGCTCCGATAGCCGGGGATTGGCCACCACCGATTTTGCCTGGTAATTTTTCAGAAAATCTATTTTCTTTTTTATCACCTCTGCTTTTTCAAACTCCAGCTTTTCGGACAGCTGTTTCATTTCCTTTTTGAAATGACTTATGACAGGATTCAGGTTCCCTTTCAACAGGTTTTTTAGTTGTTCAATGCCTTCCCTGTAATCATGCTCTGTCTGCAAGCCCTCGCAGGGGCCCTTGCAGTTGCCAAGATGGTATTCAAGGCAAACCTTGAATTTCTTTTTTTCAATATTGCGTTGCGTAAGGTTCAGTGTGCAAGTACGCAGGGGAATCGTGTGCCTGATGAAACCCAGCAGCTCCCTTACTTTTTGCACCGAGGTATAAGGACCGAGGTATTCAGAACCGTCATCAAGCAGCCTGCGGGTGAGAAACACTCTCGGGAAGGGTTCATTTTTTATAACAATAAAAGGATACGACTTATCATCTTTGAGATTTATATTAAAACGAGGCTGAAATTTTTTTATCAGTGAATTTTCCAAAAAGAATGCATCCTGCTCCGAATTGACAATGGTAAACTCGATGTGGTGAATGCGCCTGACCAGTTCATGGGTTTTGTAGCTCACCAGGTTTTTATTGAAATAGGAGCTCACCCGCTTGCGCAAATCTTTTGCCTTGCCTACATACAGCAGTTCCCGGTTGCTGTCATAGTATTTATAAATGCCCGGTTGCCGGGGGATTGTTTGAACAATATTTTGAAACTCTGTTGCTGTCATTTCTCGTACAATAGTAGCTGCACACAGTAATTATTGCCATTCCACCTTGATGATTTTCGATTTTTCCGCTTCCTTATCCGATCGGGAAATATAGGCTACCTGGAAAAACCTGTCCACCTGCCAGAACAACCGCTGCTGCGACAAGCTATCATTACCTGACAAATAGCGGTCAATGTAGATGCTTTGCACCTTGCCGTTATTAATATTGTCGAGGCCCACAATAATAATTTGCTTTTGTATTTCCGCATCTTCATCTTTGGCGGTGCTGGTAATGCTAAGGATATTTTGCTCTGCATCCAGCAGGCGTTCTTCTTCGTAGCTGTTTCTGAATTTATCTTCCGCTATATCGGGCAACGAGAGAAAAGCAGAAGCATAAAACCTGATATCTTCCCGCTTTACCCAGGCGGTATCGGTATGTCCGCTTTCCATTTCATATCTGGTTACCTGGTAAAGCGAAGTGTCAAGATGATTCAGCTGGCCTTTGATGATGGATATGGCTGATATAGCCGGCTCTTCCGGTTTTTTACTTTTCATTTTGCAGGCAGCAAGAGAAAATAAAATAAAAATCACCGGGTACAATTCTTTTTTCATGCCATAAATTTAAATGAAAACAGTTCCCAAAAGCAATTATCCCGGCAGTTGAATGCAGCCGGGATAATTTGTGAAAACAGCACAGTTAGTATCGGTTACTGTTTTTTGTTGAGGGTAGCTCCCACTTTTAGCCCGATGGCAAATAAATTCTCTTTTACAGGATACCCGCTTACAAAACTTGAAAGGTGCTGGTAACGCAAATGCGGGCCAGCCTGCCATTTAATTCTTCCGGTACTGTACGAAACGAATGTTCCTATGCCGGTGCTAATGTTCCAGCGGCGCATCAGGTCAGGAAATTTTGCATAGTTTTTATAATCGCTTGAAATCAGGTAGGCCCTGTCACCGATAACATATGTTGGCTGCACGGTGCCGCTGATTCCCCAGGTGATATTCTTTTTCTCAGCAAGAATAATTTCGGCGCCTACCGGGAAAGCTACCTGGAAATAAAAGTTCTCCAGCCAGTTGGGTGTATTGCCGTTGAAGTTCCGGTAGTTGGTTAATGCGGCCAGAGAATCCGTATAGTACCCACTGCTGATGGCTACAGTTGCTATCTCTGTGGGATGGGTGTATGCCCGTATGCCGTACCGGTTAATGTTGAACTGGAAACCGGTTTTCAGGGAAAACCTGTGGTTGACACTGTAACGGCCTTCAATACCCAATTCAAGTCCCATGGCGGGTTTGTGCGTCACTACATTATTTACATCAATGTACTGCGAGTAGCTAAAAGCGCCATACCCGTTTGAGTTTTTATTTTCTGTAAGCTTCCTGTAACTTATACTTGGCGTAAAATAAACCTGGGCTGTAAACCGGGCCTGCTTTTTCGGAATTATAACCGGCGCATTTTGCGAAGCCAGCGCCAGCAGCGTTTCAGTTATCTTTTTTTGCGTTTCTTCATCCACTACTGATTGCCCAGCCAGTGAGGTTTTAATTACTGCATCAGGAACTGTTGCTTCTATTGTCAACGGGCTTTTTGAATCGTAAGCTGCGAGATTGAGTGTTGATTGTTCTGTGTCAACCGGGTAATTTCCATCATCTGTATTTTCAACCGCTTCACCCGGTTCAGTTGTCAAATTATTTTTTATTAAAGTTTCATCAGCCTGTGCATTTAATGAGGCGATGGAAACTGTTTCCGGGCGGGGCAATGAATTTTTATTTCCGGAAACGGGTGCAGATGTTTCTTCTGCCTGGCGAATAACACCTGTCATTTCATGCTGTGTGATTGACGGGGTAAGCCGGGTGTTGTTTTCCGCTGAAGAAATTGACTTTTTATCAGTGGAATTATTAAATACTATTAAGAAAACCACCGAAGCAGTCAGCAGCAACAGCAATGTGGTAAAGCCATACCATATACGGCGGGTATGCAGTGCAGAGTGAATTCCTTTCCAAACCTTTTCGGAGGGATACATCCGGTATTGGTTGGCGTTCTCTCTCAGCAGTTTCTCAAATTCTCCATTGTTGTATTGTCTCTCCATAAACCAGTCGGTGATTCAGGATCGGATTAATAAATTTTACCTGCTGCCTGCCAATACTACCCAATCAGTTTGCGGCTTCGGCTTCTGCAGTATTTTTTTTCTAATCAGTATTTCTTCCAGCATGGTTTTGGCCCTCGTGTACTGGCTGCGACTGGTGCTTTCCTCAATATCCAGCAACATTGCAATCTCACGATGGGTGTAGCCTTCAATAGCGTATAAGTTAAGAACTGTGCGATAACCCAGCGGCAGCAACCGAATACATTCCACCACCTGCTTGGCTTGTATGATGGAGGGCACCATTTCTTCTCTTACCTGCAAGCCGCTTGCATGAATGATGTCCACGCTTTCATTGAACTTCTTGTTTCTCTTCAGGATATTGATGCAGGTATGTACGATGATTCTTCTTATCCACCCTTCAAATGCTCCCCTGTTTTCGAACGTGTGTATTTGCAGAAAAACTTTGATGAAACCTTCCTGCAACATGTCTTCAGCATCTTCACGGTTATGAGCGAAGCGATAACAAACTGCCAGCATCTTTGGGCTGTACCGGTTGTACAATTCCCGCTGAGCTGTGGCATCGTTTTTTAAACAGCCTTGTAAAATGGCTTCCTCGGTCATAACCGCCGTTTGGTTGCCTGTAAATTAGACAATTTTTACATTCAAAAGCTGCACAAAATGTAAATTTTCAGGCTGTAAATTCCCCGCCCCGCCTTTACTGACATTAAAAAGCGGGCTGGGGATAAATAGTTGTTTAAAAGGATGCCCGAAGGGCAATGACGAAATTCCTGCCCGGGGCTGAAAAACCCGAGGCAAAGGGCCGGTAGTTGCGGTCAAATATATTTTCAATGGCAAACTGGAGCCGGAGTATTTTGTTTATAGAAATACTATTTCGCCAGTTTAGTGTAAACCAGGATGGCGAGCCATCGGGTGTGGCATACTGCTGGTTGTCTTCACCATCAGGGTTATAGTTTTTTATTCTTTTCCACCCGTTGAACAGCGAATAAACCTCGGTTTCAAATTTCGGATGCTCATATTTCAGGCTGGTTTTTCCATACACCGGTGGTATATGATCCTGCGGAGTTTTGCTGCCGTTGGCATTTTTAAACCGGCCGTATGTGTATGTTATTGTTGTAAAAAAAGAAAGCTCTTTGGTGAAATCAACCTGGATATTTGAGTTAAATCCATACGTGTAAGCTTTTTTTACATTTCGGTTTGCATATACGGCAACGGGTACACCGTTGTATTGTATTGAATCCTGGCCATTGAGCTGAAAGGGCGCCAGCCCGATTGCATTCCGGAACAGCGTATAAAAACCGGTGAATTCGAATTTTATTCTTTGAGCAATTAATTGTGTGACCCCAAGATCGAAATTATAGGTGTATTCGGGTTTTATTCCGGGGTTAGGGATAATTACTCTTTTTAATGCTGTGCTTGATTCAAATATTCTTGCCAGGTCGTCAATATTCGGATGGCGGAAACCGGAAGAAAGACCTGCCGTAAAACGGAATTCTTCCGAAGGCAGGTAAACGAGCCCCAGGTTGCCGGTTACGGCTGCATTGTTTTGTTTTATTTCAGTAAATGGCAGATTGAAGAAAGAATTATCTGCAATGGTTGAATGCAGGAAAACTGCATTTATCCTGGCACCGTCGTTCAGAATAATTTTACCATCATTCAGTTTTACCAGGTGCTGGGCATACACCCCGAAATAATTCATTTTGTTTTTTCCATTGGGATACCGGCTGTCAAGCGGCGACACAGTGCCTGTTTGCAGGTTGGTTCTGCCGGCCACTGATTTTACATCGTTCAGTTGACCATCGGCTCCGATGGTGATTTCGTGGTTCTTCCATTTTTTTCTTGTGTCAAAAATAAAACCCCCTATTTCCAGCTGCTCTTTTCTTTTATCAAAGCGGTCGTAACGCCGGTACTCCCGCTGGTGCCTGCTTTCTTCCATATCCTGGTAGTGGACATTCATCCGCAATTGGTTAAAAAAGCCTGCAGAGATGACATTCAGTTCATAAGCGGCCAGCCACCTGGTTTGCGGACCGTAGTACCATTCTGCAAAACGAAGTGTGCCGTTTCGTTCCTCCTGCAACCGGTCGTACCGCGGCACGCGGGATGAATTGGAGTGCTGCAGGTTGAGTGAATGTGAAATCTTTTCCGATTGCCTGAACAAGAATTTCTGGGTTAAATCCCATTGTTTATAGCCTGAAAATTTCTGTACCCGGTCGTCCGGATTATTTACAATAGAATCCATCCCATTGATGCCTGCAATGTACCGGCTGCGTCTGCCGAAGCCCGGGTACTTAACAGGGTAATTGTTTCCCATTTTCAAATCGCCGAAAAAACTGTAGGTATAGGATTGCAGCCAGCCGAATCTTTTTCCCCCGGTACTTAAATTGAAATGAACAGTCTTTTCGTTGTTTGCCGAGCTGAAGCGGCCAAAAAACATACCGGCAGTACGTATTTTACCGGTGGTGGAAAGTTGCGGCGATTTTGTGCGCAGGTGGATCACCCCGCCAAGGGCATCGCTGCCATAAAGCGTGGAAGCAGGGCCATACAACACTTCCACTCTTTCCAGCATGTTTTGATCCACCGTGATTACATTTTGCAAATGACCGGCACGGTAAATGGCATTGTTCATACGGATGCCGTCAATCACCAGCAGCACACGGCTGGCCTCAAAGCCGCGCAGTACCGGGCTGCTGCCGCCCTGCTGGCTTTTTTGTACAAATACATTACCCGTACTGCTGAGCAGGTCACCTGTACTTTGCGCATTGGCAGTGGCAATGGCCTTTGCCGTGATTATGTCTATTTTCTGGTTTACATTTTTTTTCCGTTCGGCAAATTTGTTGGCAGAAACCACCACTTCGCCAAGCGTCTTTTCGCTCAGGGTATCTTCCTGTGCATATATAAATGATGAAGCAAGCTGCAGGGCTGCAGGCAGTAAATATTTTTTCATCGACTGTATTACAGTTGCAGTGAAGAAATAATAAACCTTGAAAAAATATTATAAAGCCTGCGGCGGCGGGGTAAGAATATTGATAAAGGGAGAAGGAATATGCGGAAGGATAAGTACCGCCGGATTATCTGACTTAGGATGTAAAAGACAGGTTTCATCACCCTGTTCGGTGCAGGCCGATTGCAGGCATTGGTAAAGTTGTGCGATTAAATTGCCGCCTTCTTTCTTCTTTTGGTTAATATCATTTTCCAGGCATTGATGCAAAGCCGTTTCTTCCTCGTCGAAAAGCCCGGTGAAGGTGTAGTACCCCTTATCGAAACTGTAAGACGTTATGTCGAACATTTTTCCCTGCACCCTGATTTCTTTATGATATTTCACCCACAGCACATCCTTCTCTGCCACCACGATACTGTGCAGCAGCTGCTTTTCCAGCTTTTCTTTCATGGCATGGCGTATGGCCTGTTGTTTCAGCAGAAAAAAAAGACTGAAAGCCACCGGCATAATGCCGGCCAGCAGCAGTAAGGAGGATATTATTTTTCTGAAAATGATTTTCACGAAATAAATTATTGACCCGGCTGTTTTCTTTTCAGGCTGTCCATAGGGTACATTGATTCCATTGTGTCTATTACCCAATGCGCCCAATCCATCAATTTTGTTTTTTCCGCTTCTGATAGAATGGCATCCTTATGTATCCAGGTGTAAGAGTTCAGAGGCATTTCACCTTCTTTCACCTGCTCTATCACTTCTTCCATTTTATGATACTGCACCCGCAACCGCTTGTCGGTATATTCTGAAAAATTCAGGTGCTTTTTGCCTTCCACGATATGTCTGTTCATCCACATGCCGACGGGCTGAATGTTAAAGTACCAGGGATAAACCGAGTTGTTGGAATGACAATCGTAACAGGCTTTTTTCAAAATTGTATTTACATCATCAGGGATGGAAAATTTGGTGGCAATATGAGTGACGGGTACCCCGGCCTGCAGGTTTTTGGCCGGGGGAAAAAATTGAATAGCCACCAGTGCAATCAGCAATAACCATCCGGTCGTTTTCAGTACTTTTTTCATTCTTGTTTTTATTTTGTTGCTAAATTAATATTTCCCCGGTCATTTCTTTTGGCAGCGGCAGCTGCATCATGGTAAGAATAGTGGGAGCAATATCGCCCAGCTTACCGGGTTTTATTTTGCCCCGCCATTGATTATCTATTATAAAGAACGGCACAGGATTCATGGTATGCGCCGTATTGGGCGAGCCGTCTTCATTTATCATAAAATCCGAATTGCCGTGATCGGCAGTAAGAAATATGGTGTACCCATTCGCCAGCCCGGCGGTTACTATTTTTTCTACGCACTGGTCAACGGTTTCCACAGCCTTGATGGCTGCTTCCCATACACCGGTATGGCCCACCATATCAGCATTGGCATAGTTCAGGCAAATGAAATCAGATGTCTGGTTATTTATTTCGGGCAACAAGGCTTCAGTTACTTCGTAAGCACTCATTTCGGGCTGCTGGTCATAAGTAGCCACTTTGGGTGAAGCGATGAGAATTCTTTTTTCACCGTCAAAGGGTTTTTCCCTGCCGCCGCTGAAAAAGAAAGTGACGTGCGGGTATTTCTCCGTTTCTGCAATGCGAATCTGCTTCAATCCGTGCTGCTGCAGTATTTCGCCCAGCGTATTGTTCAGGTTGTCGGTTTCAAAAATTACGTTTACGTTTTTAAATGTTTTGTCGTACTCGGTCATGGTGCTGTAGTGCAGCGAAAGCTTTTTCATACCATGCTCCGGCATATCGGCTTGCGTAAGCACCTGCGTGATTTCGCGGCAGCGGTCGGTACGGAAGTTGAAACAGAGGGCCACATCGCCATCTTTTACCAGGCCCAGTGGCTGCCGGGCTTCGTTCACGATTACTGTGGGTATAATAAACTCATCCGTAATATTTTTTTTATATGAGTTTTCAACCGCTTTCGCTGCATCGCTGGCTTTTTCACCTGCGCCATTCACCAATACATCATAGGCCAGCTTCACTCTTTCCCATCTTTTGTCGCGGTCCATGGCATAGTAGCGGCCGCTTACCGAAGCAATTTTTCCGACCGAATTCTTCATGTGCTGCTGCAGTTCTTTTATAAAGCCAAGGCCGCTTTTCGGGTCACAGTCCCTTCCGTCAGTAAAAGCATGCACAAAAACTTCTGTAAGATTTTCTTTTTTGCACACATCCAGCAGGGCTTTCAGGTGATTGATGTGTGAATGCACGCCGCCATCGCTTACCAGGCCAAGCAGATGCAGCGGCTTGTTAATTGTTTTTGCATGGCGGATGGCTGAAAGCAGTGTTTCATTTGAAGCAAATGTGCAGTTGCGTATGGCAACATTTATCCGCTGCAGTTCCTGGTACACTATACGGCCGGCGCCCAGGTTCAGGTGGCCCACTTCGGAATTCCCCATTTGACCCTCCGGCAAGCCGACCGCTTCGCCACAGGTAACCAGTGTTGAATTGGGATATTTTGAATACAGCGAAGAAACAAAAGGAGTTTTTGCATGCTGAATGGCATCGGCCAATGCCACCTTTCCCAGACCCCAGCCGTCCATGATGATGAGAATTACTTTTTTAGCTGCCATTTCAGTGAATTAACTGCCAGAAAATCGTTTTCCCGCGGGATGCATTTCGCACATTTTCAGCGTAAAAACGGCAACAAAACTAAGTCTTTTACCGTTATTGGTCTTTAAAAACACAGGTATGCAGTAACTTAGCAGCCGCTAAGTTTTTTAACGGACTGTGGCATGTTTTTCGATAAACAACTATGAAAACTTACCAATCATGAAAAAGAACCTGATCCTGGTTTCAATTTTTTTCTTCAGCATTTTATCCTTTGCACAGGGCGGGATTGATGAAGTGATTTCTGCCATGAAAATCGGCAATGCGTCCGCCGTGGCAAAATATTTTGATAATTATATTGACATCACCCTGCCCGATAAGAGCAGCAACTACAGCAAAAGCCAGGGTGAATTGATTATAAAAGATTTTTTTGCCAGCAATGGCGTGAAAAATTTTGATGTAAAACACAAAGGCAACAACGACAACGGCGATTACTGCATCGGCACGCTGCTCACCAAAAACGGCAATTACCGTGCAACGGTTTATATGCGGGTAAAAGGAAACAAGCAGGTGATCCAGGATATCCGCATCCAGCAATTATAAATAGTAAGCCCTGGCTGAAATAAAAGACCCTGCCGGATTATGGCGGGGCTTTTTTAGTTTTGGGCAATGAAGTACGATGCTGCCTTTTATCATTTCGTGGATGAAGCGCTGAAAGAAGATGTGGGCGACGGCGATCACTCTACGCTGGGCTGCATTCCAGCCGGTACAAGAGGAAAGGCTGTGCTGAAAATAAAACAGGAGGGAATACTGGCCGGCAGGGAAGCAGCTGAAAAAATTTTTCTTTACAAAGATCCCACCGCGGTTTTCAATGCATACAAGCATGACGGCGATGAAATGAAACCCGGCGAGCTGGCATTCGATGTGGAAGCATCGGTACACAGCATACTGCAATGCGAACGGCTGGTGCTGAACTGCATGCAGCGCATGAGCGGTATTGCCACGCTAACCCGCCAGTACACCGACAGGCTTTATGGGTATAAAACAAAACTGCTCGATACACGAAAGACCACGCCCAATTTCCGCTTGCTGGAAAAAGAAGCGGTACGCACCGGCGGCGGCATGAACCACCGCTTTGGCTTGTACGATATGATTATGCTGAAGGATAACCATATTGACTACTGCGGCGGTATTGAAAAAGCCATCAGCAAGGCGTGGGACTACGTGCAGGAAAAAAAACCGGCGCTTAAAATAGAAGTGGAAGCACGGAGTATGGAAGATGTAAAAAAAATAACAGCTGTTGGAAAAGGAAAAGTGTTCCGCATCATGCTGGATAATTTTTTGCCGGAGCAGATTTCAAAAGCGCTGCAGTTAACCGGCGGCGACTTTGAAACCGAAGCCAGCGGCGGCATCAATCTTGACAACATTGAAGAATATGCAAAGACCGGCGTGGATTATGTGAGTGTAGGTGCCGTAATACACCAGGCGAGAAGCCTCGATTTGAGTTTGAAGGCCGTTCTTGTTTGAAGCATTGTTACATTGCTGAATTGTTAAATGGTTGTGCTGACAGCAATTGAACCATTTAGCCATTTAACCGTTTAACATGTGAGGACTAAACTCTATGTCAAAGAAACATAAACCCGATGCAAGAGGATTTGTTTACAGCACTGATCCTGATTTTAAGTTTGAAGAAGAGCAAACTACAGTTGAAACATTGCTGCCTGCGCAGCAACAGCTTAAAGTGAAACTGGACACCCGTCACCGTGCAGGCAAAGCCGTTACATTGATTGAAGGTTTTATTGGAAAAGCAGGAGACCTTGAAGCGCTGGGTAAGCAACTGAAAGCTTTTTGCGGCACGGGCGGCTCGGTGAAAGACGGCGCCATCATCATCCAGGGCGACCAGCGGGATAAAGTGATGCAGTGGCTGGGGAAGAACGGGTACGGGAGGGTGAAGAAGGGGTGAAGTTGCAACTGCTTATTTTTTTTCTCCCAGTTCATAAAATACCCCAACGCCCCGCCGGGGCATTTTTTTACCTAAGCAATTATATTTTCAGTAGTAGAATCTTCAGGCGTTATCCAAGGTTTTTCTCTTTGTTTAAACACTTCAGGCAAACCGTGGGCACAGTTGCCGGAATGCATGCAGAGTCCGGGCTCCCACACTATGGTCACTTCGCCGTTGGAGTATTTGAACGTTTTCTATGCCATGTTAAAAGTTAATACTTTCTCTCTTCAATCGAATCCAGGATATTGCAATAGCTGATGTAGCGTTCGATGTTTATTTCCTGGTTATCCAGCGCTTTTTTTACAGCGCAGCCCGGCTCATTTACGTGCAGGCAATTGTTGAACTGGCAATCGTTGAGGCGTTCACGCATTTCGGGAAAATAGTGGGAGAGTTCCTGCCGGGTGATATCCACCAGTCCGAATTCCCGCATACCGGGGGTGTCAATTATTTTTCCACTGCCGGACAGATCATACATTTCGGCAAAGGTGGTGGTGTGCAGCCCCTTGCCGCTCCATCCGCTTATATCCTGGGTTTTCAGATTCAGTTCAGGACAGATGACATTAATAAATGATGATTTACCCACACCGCTGTGGCCGCTCAGCAGCGAGATTTTGTTTTTCAATATCGCCTTTACTTCATCCACTCCCTGTCCGGTTTTTACACTGGCAAGAATTAATTTGTACCCGATGGCTTCATACATCTGTTTCCATTCTTCATGCTGCTGCAGTTCTTTCTTTTTGTACAGGTCCGCTTTGTTTAAAACAATTGCAGCCGGTACATGATACATTTCGCAGGCCACAAGGAAACGGTCAATAAACCCCTGCGAGGTTCGCGGCTCTTTCAGCGTGGCAAACAACACCGACTGGTCAATATTGGCGGCAATGATATGATGCTGCTGCTTCTGCCTCGGCGACTGGCGGTTTACATAATTTCTTCGCGGCAAAATAGCAGTGATGATGGCTGAGGTTTCGCCCCGGTAACTATCGGTGTCATTCTCGGGTTCTATTTCCACTACGTCGCCCACTGCCACCGGGTTGGTGCTGGTGATTTCATCAATTTTAAACACACCCTTCATGCGGGCAAAATGCACCCGCCCGCTGTCATCTTTCACTGTGTACCAGCTGCCGGTAGATTTATAAACAAGTGCCCGCATGATGAACAGGATTTTAACCAGGATTTTCCAGATTAAAAAAAAGATTGGGAGGAAAGATAGGAACAAAATAACTTTCAAGTAAACCCGAAGGAGATAAGTGCAGGATAATTATGACTAAATCATATTTTGTCACACAAATCCTATGACGGGACAATGTGTTTGTTGTTAATTAATGCAGGTGTTTAAATCACGTTTGCAAATATCGTTTGGAGAATAATAAAGGCCAGTATGGCCGATAGTATGGTAGCAATAAGAATTGCGTGTATCGAAAAAGCCCCGTAGGGGCGACATTCTTTCCTATCGTCAGGCAGTTTCTAACCATATTAATCATAAAACTCAAAAAGATAATTATCCTGGTATTCCACTTCGAAATCATTCAGCATTTTTATATATTCCTCTTTGAATGTTTTGAATTTGTGATGCTCTTCCTGGGTCATAATGTAATTTATGACTCCATTTCTTTGACTCCTCGAGTGAGAAAAAGCTCCATAACCAGACTGCCAAAAAAACTTTCCTTTTACAAATCCCTGTTCATTTATCCACTTGCTGCTGCTTGCTTTGATAATACTCATGAAATCGGCGATACATGTTGTTACAGGCATTCCAAAAAAGATATGTACATGATCTTTCCATCCTCCCACAGCTAAAGACTTGGCGCCGTTTCCTGTAATTATACCAGATACATATCTGTGCAATTCATCACGCCAGTCACGGGTGATAAAATTCTCTCTGCTTTTAACGGCAAAAACGCAATGAATAGAAATCTGGGAATAAGTATTGGCCATAGCAAAATGTTTTAATGTAGAAGTGACTTAATGTCGCCCCTTTGGGGCTTGTGTATAATATTTAAATTTTTCAGCTACCAAAAGGTTGCCCCACCGGGGCAATAGCATCTATCCATAGGAATCTTCTCACATATATCCGAACATCTTTCTAATGGAATCTCCTGTGCCTTTCGGAGAAAACATTTGGCTTGTAAAACTATGATTTAACCTGAATTGGAAACACGTTTTTATTACCTGCGAAACTTTGAGTATTTTACAAAACAAAAAATCTGAACCATGAACAGACTGTTAATCTTAGCCGCCGGCATCCTTGCCGCATTAATACTGATGGCGGGCAACTGCGATAAAAACGACAATCCCGCACCTTCCAATACCGATTATCTTACCCGGTCGCCGTGGAAATTCAGTAAGGCAACAGCATCGGGCATTGATATTTCGGCACAGATACCCGCCTGCTTCAAAGACAATACAATTTCATTTGCCATAAACGGAACCGGCACCATCAGTGAAGGCACCCTTGCCTGTGTGCCACCGGCGCCACCCACATTTACGTGGACATTTCAGAACAACGGCACGCAGCTCAATCTTTCCACTCCGCTGCTCAGCGGCGGCTCAGGCACTTTCAATATCGTGACTTTAAATGATGTGAACCTGGTGATTTCGCAAAGCGTAATCATTCCCCCGGCTACTACACCAGTCACCGTGGAGATTACTTTTATACATTAAGCTTTGTGGATGTAATTAAAGTAAGTTTAAGTTAAAACAGCAGAAATTCAGGACAGGTATTTCCCCACTACCGGCATTCTTCGGCCCACACCAAATGCCTTGCAGCTGATGCGAAGAACGGGACAAAACTGTTTCCGTTTATATTCATTGGTGTTTACCAGTTTCAGTACCCGGTCAACCAGCGCCGGGTCGTACCCTTTTGCTTTTATTTCTTTGGGGCCGTTGCGCAGCTCAATGTATTCATACAATACCCTGTCGAGAAAGTGATACTCCGGCAGGCTGTCGGCATCTACCTGGCCCGGCCGCAATTCGGCTGAAGGCGCTTTTGTAAAAATATGAGCGGGGATGATTTCTTTTTCCCGGTTGATGTAACGGGCCAGAGCATACACCTGCGTTTTATATAAATCGCCCAGCACACTCAACCCGCCGGCCATGTCGCCGTACAATGTGCCATAACCGGTGGCCAGTTCGCTTTTATTGGATGTGTTCAGCAGTATGTAACCAAACTTATTAGCCACCGACATCAGCAGGTTGCCGCGGACCCTTGCCTGTACATTTTCTTCTGCCACGCCAAAAGGCAAATCATTGAACAGCGGTTGCAGCTCGTTCAGAAATTCATCGAAAATATTTTTTATAGGAACTGTATCGTACCGGCATTCAAGATTTTTACTCAGCTGCACCGCATCGGCAATGGAATGTGACGATGAAAATTGCGACGGCATCAACAGCACCCGCACATTTTCTTTTCCCAGCGCATGCACGGCCAGCGCCTGGGTGACGGCACTGTCAATACCGCCGCTGGCGCCGAGGATGGCTTTGCGGAAACCCATTTTGCGGAAATAATCGCGGATGCCAAGAATCAGCGCATGATAAATTTCATCAATGTTTTTTTCGTTGGCCAGCCAGGCCAGGATGTCTTCGCCTTTTCCCACCTCAGCAGCAGAATAATAATATTTTTCATCTTTTGAATTCTGAAACGAATGGTCTCTTTTTGACAGCTCATCCAAATCGAAAATTTCAAAATCCTCTTCAAAATATTTCATCTCTTTCACCTTGTTGCCGTTGATGTCGTACACCAGGCTGCCGCCGTCGAAAATGATTTCGGTTTGCGAACCAACGGCATTGCAGTAAAGCATCGGCAATTTGTATTTGAGCGTATGGGCCTTGACAATGCTGTTGCGCACCACATCCTGCGCATAGTTGTACGGCGATGCAGACAGGTTGATCATCACATCCGGACTGAAGGGCATCAGTTTTTCCATGGGCGTAATGCGGTACAGCGGGTTGTCGCCCATGTTCCAGATGTCTTCGCAAATGGTGACAGCCAGTTTTTTCCCTTTAAACTCCAGCACCTTCCAGTCATAAGCCGGTTCAAAGAAACGATAGTCATCAAACACGTCGTAGTTAGGTAAAAGTGTTTTGTGCACTTCCCCTTTTAATTCTCTTTCGTAAAGCAGGAACGCTGCATTGAAAAGATCTTTTCCCTCCCGCTGCAGGTTTCTTGCCGGCGAACCGATAAGCACACCAATGGTATCGGCGTGTTCTTTTATACGGTCAACGGATTGATAACATTTGTTGATGAAATCGGGGAATTCAAGAAAATCGCCGGGGTAATAGCCGCATACGCACAACTCGGAAAACACCACCAGGTCGGCGCCCTGCTGTTTGGCTTTGTTGATTCCTTCAATGATCTTTCGGGAGTTGTCTTCAAAATTGCCAATATGATAATTCTGCTGCGCTAAAGCGATTTTCATGTTGCAAATGTAAGCCACCGGCAACGCCTGCCAAAGAGATGTTATGGGTGCGGATGGTTGTAAAAATTTGTTTCAATTATCTTCGTGTGCAACATTGCAGGTTATCATTCGTTTACCATTACCATGAAATCAACAGTCATAATTTTTTGCCTGGCATTGGTTTTTGCCTGTACCAACCGCAGCAACGGTCCCGATGTTTCGGGAATAAAAGTGGAGATGACGGTGGAGCGGTTCGACCGGGATTTTTTTTCCATGGATACCTTCAGTATAGAAAAATCTATTTTGGATTTATATGTGAAGTACCCTTCGCTGATGCCGATTTTCTTGTACAATATTCTCGGGCTTGATTCTTCCACACAGTACCAGGGTCTTCCCCGTTTTGCGAGGCAAAGCAGATTTCTGTATGATTCTGCCGCCAGGGTGTTTGAAAATTTTGATGACGTAAAAAAAGAATTTGAGCAGGCCTTCCGTTATGTGAAATATTATTTTCCAAATTATCAAATACCGAAACTGATAACCATCGTCGGGCCGATAGATGCACTGGCTATAACGGCAAGCGGCGAACCGACACCGGTATTTATCGGGCCGGATTTTATCGGCATCAACCTGCAGTTTTATCTTGGGAAAAATTTTTCACTTTACCGCAACGGCTTTTTCATCGCCAACGTAGCGCCGGAATTCCGCAGCCGGCGGTTCGAAAAGAAATACATTGCAGCCGATGCGATGAAGCTGGTAGCTGATGATATTTATCCCGATAAAAGCAGCGGCAAGGGGCTGGTGGAGCAGATGATTGAAAAAGGAAAGCAATGGTGGCTGCTCGATAAATTTTTACCGGCTGCACCTGATTCCATCAAGACCGGCTACACACAACAACAGTTGGACTGGTGCAGCGCAAATGAAGGCATGATATGGAGCGCCATACTCAGCAATGAAAAAGATATTTTCACCCGGGAACAGGCAACTATTCAAAACTATATAGGCGAGGCGCCGTTTACACAAACACTTTCACCTGCGTCGCCCGGCAATATCGGGCAGTGGATTGGCTGGCAGATTGTAAAAAAGTTTGCAGAAAAAAATTCTTCCCTGCGCATTGATGAAGTGATGAAGACCGAACCGAAAAAAATACTGGATGAGGCAAAGTATAAGCCTAAGTAGTGTGCTGATGTGTTGATTCGCTGATTTGATGATGTGTTGATTAATGGCGTGATTTTTTTTTTGATGATATTCATACATCGGGAGAGTTGCCCTCATTACCCAATCGGAACATCATAAAATTTTCTTATTCGCCAGTTTGTTAATTATTCTTAAACGGCACAAACATTTCAAAAGCGGGAATATTCACCTCAAAGAGTTGTTTGCTGTTGAGGTTTTCCATCTGGTAGGTGCCATGCATGCGGCCCATTTCGCTGCGCAGGTTGCAGCCGCTCACATACTGGTATCTTTCGCCGGGCGCCAGCACAGGCTGCACACCCACCACGCCTTCGCCTTCCACTTCGCGGTACAGGCCGCTGCTGTCAAAAATATGCCAGTGCCGGCGATGCAGTTTTACCGGGAATGAATTGTGATTTTCGATGGCAATGCGGTAAGCAAACATATACTCCGACTGCAGCGGGTTGCTGTAATCCTGCTGGTAATAAGTTTCCACACTCACTTGTACGCCTTCGGAAATCAGGCTCACCATCGGTTTCTTTTTGGTAAAAGTAATTAAAAATAAACTTGCAGCCGGAAAGGATGCAGCCGGGCGGCCTTTTCATCTTAATTTTGCGGCCACTTCAGATAACAAAACAACTGAACATGAAAATAGCTGTAGCCAAAGGAGACGGAATAGGACCGGAAATAATGGATGCCGTGCTAAAAATTTTTGAAGCTAATAAAGTGCTGCTGGAGTATGAGTTTGTGGAAATGGGGAAATGGGTATTCGATAAAGGATTTTCCGCAGGCATGACGCCGGAAGCAAAACAAACTATTGAATCGCTTGGCATTTTATTCAAAGGCCCGATGGAAACTCCCAAAGGCAAAGGCGTGAAGAGCATTAATGTGACGGCCCGTAAAACATGGAATACGTATGTAAACAACAGAACTTTTCAAACCCTGCATGGCGTGGATACGGTGTTCAGCTTAGCGGGCATCCATATTGACATCACGGTGCTGCGTGAAAATATTGAAGACACGTACGGAGGCGTGGAGCATATGCTTACCCACGATGTGGCGCTGAGCCGCCGCTTCATCACCCGGCCGGGCAGCATGCAGGTGATTCGCTACGCCTTTGAAATGGCCAAAAAGAAAAATGCCCGCCGCATTACCTGCGGCCATAAGGCCAACATCATGAAAATAACTGACGGGCTTTTCCTCGAATGTTTTTATGAAGTGGCAAAGGAATACCCCGGGCTGAGAGCCGATGATGTGATAGTGGATGACCTGTGTATGAAGCTCGTTACCCGGCCCGATACTTTTGATGTAATTGTTCTCACCAACCTGCAGGGCGATATCGTTTCCGATTTATGTGCAGGACTGGTAGGCGGACTTGGTTTTGCACCCTCAGCCAATATCGGCGACCACATCTGCATTTTCGAAGCCGTGCATGGCACGGCGCCGGATATAGCCGGTAAAAATATTGCCAATCCCACGGCGCTGCTGCTCAGCGGTATCGCCATGCTTCGCCATCTTGGCTTTATGGAGAATGCCGCCATCATTGAAAATGCGCTGCTGTTTACTTTGGAAAGCGGTGTGCACACAGGTGATTTTGGGGATAAAAAAATTCCGCCGGTAAACACCACGCAGTTTGCCCAGGCCGTCATTGATAATTTTGGTAAACAACCTGTCCTTGGTGCAAAACCAATTTTACCAAACATGCCGGTGACGCCAACCGACTTCAAACTGGAAAAAAATCCTATGCTGGTATCGGCCGAAATGGGGGAAGAAAAAATTTTCGGCGTGGACATGTTTATTGAAAGCGATGAACAACCGGCCGATATTGCAAAAAAATGCGAACGGCATGCGGGAGTAAAATTCAGGCTCATCAGTATCAGCAACCGTGGCACACAGGTGTGGCCCACGGGTTCGGTTTACACCAACCTGGTAAACCAGTACAATGCCCGCTTTGAATCGCTTGACGGCGAAGCGCTGAACCAGCAGGATATTATCGGGCTGTATGTAAGCCTCAGCGGCAATTTCAAAATCTGTTCTTTTGAACTGCTGAATATGTGGGATGGTAAAAAAGCCTATTCGCTGGCACAGGGGCAGTAAAGCCATATTCATTTTCCATTATTATACATACTTGCCGGAAGCGAGGCATGAAGGAGAGATTTATTTTAAATGTTTTACTGTCGCCAAACTTTTTGTAAAGCCGCTCAACTGCATTTCACCACATAGAATCATAGGCACATAGGATCACATAGTAAATCCTTTGTGAAATTATGTTTTTAAGTGCCTGGTGGTAAATATAATGCTAACGGAGTATCTCATCAATCACCTTCCCCTTCACATCCGTAAGCCGGAATGGCCGCCCCTGGAATTCGTATGTGAATTGCTCGTGGTCGAAGCCAAGCTGATTCAATATGGTTGCCTGTATATCGAACGGCTCCACTTTACCGCTCACTACGCTGTAGCCGATCTCATCGGTTTCGCCGTAGGTTGTACCACCCTTCACTCCGCCGCCAGCCATCCAGATGCTGAATGCTTCGGTGTGATGATCCCTGCCTTTAAATGGCAAAGGTTTGCCTTCACGGTTTTCCTGCATAGGTGTACGGCCAAACTCACCGCCCCAGATCACCAGTGTTTCTTCCAGCATTCCTCGTTGTTTCAGATCGAGCACCAGCGCCGTCATCGCTTTATCCACCTGCCGGCATTTGTTGATGAGGCCTATGTCAACCGCTGTTGCTGAATCGGTACCATGACTGTCCCAGCCCCAGTCGAACAATTGCACAAAGCGAACCCCTTTCTCTACCAGCCTCCGTGCCAGCAGCACATTGTTGGCAAAAGAAATTTCACCCGGCCTGGTGCCATACATTTCATGAATGTAAGCCGGTTCGTCATTTATGTTCATCACTTCTGGCGCGGCAATCTGCATTTTATATGCCATCTCGTATTGCGCAATGCGGCTCAGCGTTTCGGGGTCTTTGTATTCTTCGTACTGCTGCTGGTTGATTTTATTGATGGCATCAATGGAAGCACGGCGCAGGTCACGGTCCATGCCTTCAGGGTCTTTTATAAAAAGCACCGGGTCGCCGGCGCTGCGGCACTGCACACCCTGGTACACACTCGGCAAAAATCCGCTGCCCCATGCACTTTTGCCGGCATCGGGGTCGCTGCCCCCGGAAGTGAGTACCACAAAACCGGGCAGGTTCTGGTTCTCTGTACCCAGTCCATAAGTGACCCATGCACCCATGCTTGGCCGCCCCAATTGCGGCGAACCGGTATGCATGAGTAATTGCGCAGGTGCATGATTAAACTGGTCGGTGGTTACTGATTTTATAATCGCCACATCATCCACGATGGTAGAAAAATGGGGCAGGTAATTACTGACCCATAGTCCGCCCTGCCCGTGCTGGCTGAAGGTAGCCTGTGGGCCCAGCATTTTCGGAATACCGCGGATGAATGCAAAACGTTTTCCTTCCACCAGGCTCTGCGGACAATCCTGCCCGTCGAGTTTCATCAGCGTCGGTTTGTAATCGAACAGCTCAAGCTGCGAAGGCGCCCCCGCCATGTGCAGGTAAATAACTGATTTTGCTTTGCCGGGAAACACCGGCGGCCGCGGCGCCAGCGGATTCACGGGGTCATATAAAATTATTGAGGTTGGATGTGATGAATTTCTTCCGCAACTGTTCAGCAAACTGCCCAAGGCCAGCGCCCCCAGACCCATAGCGCTTTCTTTGAGAAAATGCCGGCGGGTGTAGTGGCGAAGCACTGCATGTTTTGCTTCTTCTAAAAGTTGTTTGTTATATAGATCATCACTTGTCATGATGTATATTATTTATGTAACCGGCTTTGGAATTCCTATTTGGCTTCTGTTGCGTCGCACACTTCAACGTCCAGTAATTCCTCTAAAAGTTTCATAGGGTCTCAATGCTTTTTCTTCATTCAAA
>CAYUJD010000042.1:0-30219 GCA_964444975.1 uncultured Chitinophaga sp.
TACTTCCTCGGGTTCAGGGGCTCTTCCTGGTAAAACATGAGCAGCTCCAGCAGCTCGCCTTGTTTGTAGGATGAAATGGGATCGCCGGATTTTATTTTACTTCCCGTTTTCACTTTGGGTGATTGCACACCGGCATACCAGAAATAATACCCGCGGTACTGAATCACCACATCATAGCGGCCTTCGTCAATCATTTTTACAATCACCACGCTGCCGTCGTGCACGGCCTGCACCAGCGTATCGGTGCGGCTGAATATCATCACGCCGTATTCGGATGTTTTCTGGTAATCTTTATCGCTGGGCCTGATAGTGCGCACTGCCCCGTTGGACAGCGGGCAGGTAAGCTGCAGGCTGTCAGCCTGCGCATGCAGCAGCAAAGTGAAAAATGTTAAAGTAATAAGGAATACCGGTCGTTTTAATTCCATGCTGAATCAGTTTTTATGAAAGCTGAGTTTCTTTATCATTTCATCGCTCATGGGCTCCGAATAAATGCCGAAAGCATTCACCAGTATTCCCTTCAGCCCCGTGCGGGACTCAATAGCAAAAACCACCGCTTCATCGGCCGGGTCTGTTTCTCCTTCAAACCGGTACACTTCCATGATTTCAAAGTCAGCGGGATCAAATTTATCATCATGGCACACAAGGCAGTTCTCTTCCAGGTTAAAATCCATGGTGTACCCTCTCTGCCTCAGATCATTTATTGCCTGCGAAACCGTATCATAGGCTGGCATTTCAAAAAAAATATTGTCAAAAAAAAAATTGCCGGGTTATTTATTTCCGCCGTCTTTCTTTTCTTCGGTAATCCGGCATTCAAGGTAACTCCGCGGGTCCATCATCTCTTCATCTTTAAACATGCGGAACTCCATTTCTTCGCCAAACTCGTAAGTACCCAGTACGTCTCCGGCTTTCAACTGCTGGTTAATATTCACCAGCGGTTTCTTGATTCCGTAGTACCAGAAATAATACTCTTTGTAAAAAATCACCATTTCGTAGCGGCCCTCCTCGGTCGGGTTTATGCTCAGCACTTTTGAATCAATGCAACTGCGCACGGCCGTATCCACTTTGCTTATCATGATCACTTTCATATCCGGCGGATCCCAGGTGAAAGCTTCTTTGGGTTCACGGCCCATTCCGTTTTCAAAAGGGCAGAGCAGTTTGCGGTCAAACTTATCATCTTTTTTACCCTTATCTTTTTGCGCATCGGCGCCGGCAGCGCTCAATAAAACGGCAGCTGCAATCAGTAAAAAATTTTTCATAACGGGTAGTTTAAGAATTAATATCCATTGACGGCTTTGTGGCTACTCGGGTTGCCCGAAGTTTTTATTCCTTCAAGGCAAACCACTGTAAACTGAAACAAATTACAGAATAACAGGGGATAATTGTATTTTTGCCGCACAAAAAACATTTTACAAATGCCTGTTATGAACACATCGCGGATCAATTTCGATCTGAAGCACAAAGTAAAAGACCTGGGCCTCGCCGAATGGGGCCGCAAAGAAATACGCCTGGCTGAAGCCGAAATGCCGGGGCTGATGGCCATCCGCAAAGAGTATGGTCCGCAAAAACCGATGAAAGGCGCCCGCATTGCCGGCTGCCTTCATATGACCATTCAAACCGCTGTGCTCATTGAAACACTTGTTGAGCTTGGCGCTGAAGTAAGGTGGAGTTCCTGCAATATTTTTTCCACACAGGATCATGCTGCCGCTGCTGTTGCCGCTGCCGGCATTGGTGTGTTTGCATGGAAAGGCCAATCGCTTGAAGAAGCCGATTGGTGCATTGAACAAACACTGTTTTTTGGCAGCGCCGACCGGCCGCTGAATATGATCCTGGATGATGGCGGCGACCTTACCAATATGGTGCTGGATAAATATCCTGAGCTGATTCAACACCTGAAAGGAATTTCTGAAGAAACCACCACCGGTGTGCATCGCCTGTACGAAAGAATGCAGAAAGGAACATTGCCTGTGCCCGCCATCAATGTGAATGACTCCGTAACCAAAAGCAAGTTTGACAATAAATACGGCTGCAAAGAAAGTCTTGTAGATGCCATTCGCCGTGCCACTGATATCATGATGGCCGGAAAAGTGGCTGTAGTAGGTGGCTATGGCGATGTGGGCAAAGGCTCGGCCGCTTCGCTGCGTGGCGCCGGCTGCCGGGTAATTGTAACGGAGATTGACCCCATCTGTGCATTGCAGGCCGCTATGGATGGATATGAAGTGAAAAAGATGGTTGATGCTGTGAGAGAAGCAGACATCATCGTAACCGCATCGGGTTGCCGCGACCTGATTACGGAAAAACATTTCCGCCTGATGAAAGATAAAGCCATTGTGTGCAACATTGGTCATTTCGATATCGAAATAGATGTGGCATGGCTCAACAATAATTATGGCCATACAAAAGATACCATCAAGCCGCAGGTAGATCTTTATAATATTGACGGCAAAGACATCATCCTGCTGGCCGAAGGCCGCCTTGTGAATCTTGGCTGCGCCACGGGTCATCCCAGCTTTGTGATGAGCAATTCTTTTACCAACCAGACACTGGCGCAGATTGAACTTTGGAACAACCACCGGAATTACGAAAACAAAGTGTATGTGCTGCCCAAGCACCTCGATGAGAAAGTTGCCCGCCTGCACCTCGCCAAAATTGGTGTGGAGCTGGATGAACTTTCGCAGGAGCAGGCCGCCTATCTCGGCATCCCGAAAAACGGGCCGTTCAAGCCGGAACATTACCGGTATTAATTACTGCATATTGAATTATTGATTTTTGCCCCTGCCATTGCGGGGGCTTTTTTATCTGAAATACTGTACCTTTCCCGATTAAAATCTTTTTCACCAAAAAAACTTTTATGAAACCACTGCTTAAAACGATTGCCCTTTTTGCAATTACATCTTTCTTTTTTATTTCTTGCAAAGACGATGACAGCACCGAAGCAACAGAAACCAAACCGGCATTTGACCTTGGCGCTGTCAAAAAAGCCATTGAAGAAACAAGTGTTGCTTTTATGGATTTTGTAAAAAAAGGCGACTCTACCGGCCTGGCCGGACTTTATGCATCGGATGCAAAACTGATGGGCGCCAATATGCCTGCCGTGAGCGGTAAAAAAGAAATTGAAAGCGCCTTCGGTCAAATGCTTGCCGCCGGTATAGGAAGCGCCTCATTAACAACTGTTGAGGTTTGGGGCAATGAAGCCCTTGTGGCAGAAGAAGGCACTTATACTCTGATGGACAAAGCCGGCAAGGAAATAGACAAAGGCAAATACATTGTGCTATGGAAAATGGAAGATGGCAAATGGAAACTTTTCCGTGATTGCTTTAACTCCGATCTTCCCCCGGCACCAATGCCTGCCAAATAATCCCCGGATAAAAATGATGGACCCGCCTTTTGATGAGGCGGGTTTTATTTTCTGTGCCTCAGTGTTTCAGCAGCTATAATATTTTGCCACAGAGAAACAGAAACACTGAGGGAAAAGCTGTTCAGTTTTTAAAAGATATATTTTGGAAATACAAATAATCAGGAATTACCATCCCGGTAAAGATTAATTTTGCCCGGGCAATAAAGTTGATGGGCATTTACGTCTTAATGAATCATGTAACCATTCACTCACAGTTTCCCGGTTTGTCGTAATAAATTTTAAAATGCAGTCGGCAAAACTGATAATGCCATTTATAATGTTGCTTGCAGTTACACAGCAACAGGACTACAGCAAACAGCGGGAAGAAATGGTAGAAGATCAGATTGAAAGCCGCGGGGTGGAAGACTCGTCAACGCTGGCTGCCATGCGCAAAGTGCCCCGCCATTCATTTGTTCCCGCCGAACAGGTGCCTTATGCCTACCATGACAGGCCATTGCCCATCGGCTACGGGCAAACCATTTCGCAACCTTTCATCGTCGCCTACATGACGGAGATAATAAAACCAAAACCGCATCACAAGGTGCTGGAAATAGGTACAGGCTCCGGTTACCAGGCCGCTGTGCTGGCCGAAATTGTGAGCAAGGTTTACACGATTGAAATTATTGATGAACTCAGCAAACAGGCAGCCTCGCGGCTGAGAAATCTTAATTACAAAAACATTGAAGTAAAAACTGCCGATGGCTATTACGGTTGGAAAGAACATGCACCGTTTGACGCTATCGTGGTCACGGCTGCGGCCGAGTATATTCCGCCGCCGCTGAAGGAGCAGCTCAAAGACGGCGGCCGCATGATTATTCCCATCGGTTCTCCTTTCCTGGTGCAGCAACTGATGCTGGTGGAAAAAAAAGGCAATCAATATCGCATTAGCAACCAAATGGCTGTCCGCTTTGTTCCTTTCAAACGTAGTCAATGACCTGGCTGAAATCTTATTCGGGGCGTCTCAGCATTGCCACCGCCCTTCTTTCTACTGCACTTATTGCTTACCAGGTTGCCATCATGCAACTGCTTTCTTATGTCCAGTGGCATCATTTTGCCAGTATGATTATCTCCATTGCGCTGCTTGGTTTTGGCGCAGCAGGCAGTTTGCTGTCGCTGTGTCGAAAACAATTGCTTCGAATCAGCGACTCGCTTTTGCCGTTGCTCATGATTTTCAGCGGCGCTGCCATGGCGCTGGCTGTTGAACTCAACAACAGCCGAACTTTCCGTTTCGACTCATACCTGCTTTTTACCGACCGAAGGCAATGGCTGGCCTTGCTGATGAATTATATCTTTTTCTTCCTCCCGTTTTTCGCGGGGGCACTCGCCCTGGGAATTATTTTTGCAAAACACGTTTCAGCCATTGGCAAATTTTATTTTTCCAATCTTGCCGGTTCCGGCATCGGCGCTGTGCTGGCTGCAATACTTGCCTGGTTTTTTATGCCGGCAAATTTTACTTCTGCCGTTGCACTGCCTGCCATTGCTGCGGGCTGCTTCATTATTTCACCACAAAAAAAACTGCTGACATTATCGGTCGCCCTGTGCTCAACAGCTTTTATTGTTTACAAAATTATTTTCCCGGCAGAGCTCAATTTATCACAATACAAAAGCCTGAGCCGGACTATGCATCTGCCATCGGCAAAAATTATTTTGCAAAAAGCAAGTCCGTACGGGCTGGTGCAGGTAGTGCAGGCGGAAGCTTTGCGTTATGCGCCGGGGCTCAGTCTTGCATTCAGCGGCAATGTGCCGGAGAGCAAAGCCATTTTCAATAACGGCGACTGGTACGGCCCGGTTACAAACTGGAATGAGCGGGATAGTTTTCACCTGCTTGATTATACCAGCATGGCGATGCCTTATATTTTAAAGCAAAGAAAAAAAGTGCTGGTGCTGCACGCTGCTTCCGGTCTGTTTGTATCGCAGGCATTGAATAACGGAGCAATTGAAATTGACGCTGTGGAGCCGCACCGCGTGGTAGCCGGTCTTTTAAAAAATGAACTGGCCGGTGATAATGATTCACTTTATCACAGGAAGCAATTGAAGTTGTATGTTACCGAACCAGGAACATTTTTACCGGCTGCAGATAAAAAGTACGATTTGATTCAGCTTCCTGTAGCCGGCAGCTTTGGCGGCGGCGTGGGATTGTTTGCCATGCGTGAAGAATACAGCCTGACCAAAGAAGTTTTTTTGAAAATGTGGCAATTGCTGGCTGATGATGGCGTCATCAGCATCAGCGCATGGATGGATTACCCTTTCCGGAATTCTTTGAAAACAGCCGCTACACTTGTTGAAACTCTCGAAGCAGCAGGCATAAATCAATTGCCATTTCACCTTGCAGCCGTTCGCAGCTGGGGCACGGTTACATTTATTCTGAAAAAATCTCCAATCACTGCGGCCGACACTTCAAGGGTGCGGGCATTTTGCAATGAAATGTCTTTTGACCCGCTGTTATTGCCGGGCCTGCAGCCACATGAACGCATGCTGTTCAACCGTATCAGCGACACTTCTTTTTTTACCTGCCTCGATGAACTGATGGCGGGCAAAAAAGAAAAACTTTACAACGATTATGATTTTCATTTGCGACCTGCCACAGATGACAAACCTTATTTTTCCCAATTCCTCCGATGGAAAAGCCTCCCCTACTTGTCGGGAATCTTTGGCTCGCAGAATGTTTCGTTTCTTGAGCTGGGCTGGCTGGTAGCCGCCATTACTTTTTTGCAAATAACGGCGCTGGCTGTGCTGCTTATTATTTTACCCTTATTCAGGCTTGGACGCAACGGCAAAGGAAAACTCCGGACCTTTTTTTATTTCAGCGGGCTGGGTATCGGGTACCTGTTTCTGGAAATTGTGCTGATTCAAAAATTCATTTTGTTTCTTGGCAATCCTGTGTATGCTGCTGCCCTTGTCATTGCCGTGCTGATGCTTGCTTCCGGGGCAGGCAGTTATTACTCTTCCCGATTTGAAGATGCACAGGCTCCTGTCCCCATCTACCGGCTAAAGCTGGTGCTGTTTGTTATCGCAGTTCTTTTGCTGCTTTATTCATGGCTGCTTGCCCCCGTGCTTACCCAACTTACCGCTGTGGACGCATGGCTTAAATTATTTATTTCGGTTTTCATTATTGCCCTGCCTGCATTTTTTATGGGCATGCCCTTTCCGCTGGGATTGAAACGGCTGGCCGAAACTGAAGAGAAAAATGTACCATGGGCCTGGGGTATCAACGGCTGTATGTCGGTAATAAGTGCGGCCCTGGCATCCCTGCTTACCGTAGAAACAGGATTTGCATCTGTTCTCCTGTTTGCAGCCTGTGCTTATGCGATAAGCTTGCTGGCACTGCAATTTCTTAAAAAATAAATTTGCAATTCCGTTTTTTTACTTTCGCAAATAATTTATTTCAAATCCTTCCCCGGTAAAATCATGGCAAGGTTTTTCAGAAAAAGCTGTGCATAATTTTTTATCCAAAATAATTCAAGTATAGCATAAAAATTGCTTTAAGATTTTTTCAATTCCCTTGCACATGCCGATGCAATTCATCCGCAACATCCAGTTCACACGCCTTTTAAAAACCGGGGGCCGGCTGCGTGAATTCAATTTCAGAAAAAGTGGCGCCGAAGAAAAATTTTCAGTGGACACGGTAGACGACCGCGGCAACCGCATCATGTTTACCATGATTAAAGAAAACGGTAGCTGGCGATTGGGCAACATCCTTTTGCCCGCCTGGATTACAGACTATGAAGGGTTGCTTCATGAAAATATTGAGGAAGAACTCAGCCATTTTCATTAACCCGCTGTTCATACTATTTTTGCCGGTAACCGATGGTTGAGTTTAACGTTACCATAAAACAATTCGGACAGCAGGGCGAAAAAACCGGGTGGACTTATATTGAAATTCCCGCCGACATAGCTGATAAGCTGAACCCCGGTGTAAAAAAATCGTACCGGGTAAAAGGAAAGCTTGACAACTACAGCATCAAAGGCGTGTCGCTGATGCCCATGGGCGGCGGCGCCTTCATTATACCCATGAATGCAGCCATGCGGAAAGGAACAGGGAAAAGAAAAGGCGCCACGCTGAAAGTA
Organism: uncultured Chitinophaga sp.; assembly: GCA_964444975.1. Classification (GTDB taxonomy): domain Bacteria; phylum Bacteroidota; class Bacteroidia; order Chitinophagales; family Chitinophagaceae; genus VBAS01. The sequence goes on from CAYUJD010000042.1 coordinate 7,463, forward strand.
AAGCTGGAGCCGGACAAAGAATCCCTGAAGCTGAATGCTGATTTCCTTGCCTGCCTTGATGACGACCCTGTGGCAAAGAATTTTTTTAACTCGCTGCCCGGCTCGCACCGCAATTATTTCAGTAAATGGATTGACAGCGCCAAAACCGACCCCACCCGCACAAAGCGTATTGCCATGGCTGTAAATGCGCTTTCAAAAAAGTGGGGCTTTCCTGAAATGCTCCGTTATGGGAAGAAGGAAATTTAACTGCAGGTGCATTTAAAGTTTTCAATTAGTAGATTTGCTTCATGACCAAACTTTCTGTCAACATCAACAAATTTGCCACCCTGCGAAACTCACGTGGCGGCAATAACCCCGATGTGGTAAAAGCGGCTGTGGATGCGCAGCGCTTTGGCGCCGACGGTGTCACGGTGCATCCCCGCCCCGATGAACGGCATATCCGCTACAGCGACGTAAGGGAAATAAAAAAAATTATCACTACAGAGTTCAACATCGAAGGCAACTGCACCGAGCAGAAGTTTGTGGACCTGGTGCTGGAAGTGAAACCGCAGCAGGTGACGCTGGTACCCGATGCACTGGGACAACTGACCAGCGACCACGGCTGGGACACGTTGAAGAACAAGGATTATTTGCAGAATATTATTTCCGTTTTTAAAAAAGCCGGCATACGGGTTTCCATTTTTGTTGACCCGGTGATTGAAATGGTGGAAGGCGCAGCAGCAACGGGAACCGACAGAATAGAGCTGTACACCGAAGGTTATGCCAAACAATATGCATTGGGAAAAAGAGACCAGGCGGTAGTTCCCTACGTGGCTGCCGCCAAAAAGGCCCGGGAACTTGGGCTTGGCCTGAATGCCGGACACGACCTTGACCTGCACAACCTGAAATTTCTGAAACAAAACATTCCCTGGCTTGACGAAGTAAGCATCGGCCATGCGCTGATATGTGATGCCCTTTACCTGGGATTTGAAAATACGATACAGTTGTACAAAAGGCAGCTGATGTGATTTTGAATTTAAAACATGCAGTGATTTGCCCGCCTTTAACAATTTTTGTTGCCTTCTTTTATCAAGTAATTATTACCCCGGGTGTAAACTTTTAAGATTTCAGCTTAACCTGGATTATCTTTAGTAAAACAGGTGATATGAAACAGGCCGGGTATTCGTTTACAGCTGTATTTCTTTTTACTCTCTTCGCAACAAGCTCTTCCTGCTCACAGCAACCATCGCAGGCCAGGAAACCTGAACCGGTTGTATATGAAGCCACCACAGCCTGTGGTGAAGCAGCTAAAAAAATGCTGGGTATCCCGGCTGATGCCGCATGTGAAATGCTGAAATGGCGGCTGACCCTGAACAGCGATGTAAATACTATCGCAGCTGCTGATTTTAAACTGGTAGTTGAATTTGGCCAGCCCAAACAAAACACAAGGGGGTTTACAGCAGGATCAAAAACCATTGAACTGACCGGCAAATGGACAACCGGGAAAGGGTTGTTGAGAAATAATAATTTAATCCGTCTTGATTTAGCCGCCGAAAACTTCCCGGTGAATCTCTCCTTCTTTCAGCCTGATGAGAATCTGCTTCACCTGTTAAATGAAGATAGCAGCCTGCTGAATGGCACCGGTGCCTGGAGCTATACGCTTAACAGGGTTGATCCGATACCAGCATCAACGGAAAAATTTTTTCCAAAGCCGGTTCAAGAAACAAAAATTACTTCCGGCACGGACACAGCGGGAATTTTTGACGGAAGAACTCCCTGTTTTTCTTTCCTGAGAGAGCTGCACGGAATACCTGCCGCTGGCTGCAACCTGGTAAAGTGCCGGCTTATACTTTTACAGGATATAAAAACACATACCCCTGCTTCTTTTCTTCTTTATACCATTTATGTCGGCGCCGGCGATGATAACAGGTACAGCGTGACGGGCAGGTGGAAACTGATGCAGGGCACAAAAAATGACCCGGCAGCCACTGTGTACCGGCTGGAAACAGGTTCAGAAAAAAACGTAACACTCACCCTGCTGAAAGCTGATGATAATATTCTTTTCATGCTGGATAATAACACTAACCACCTGGTGGGCGACAGCTACTGCAGCACAACACTGAACAGGAAAATAAACTGACTGTTGAAATCAGTTGCATAAAAATTCATTTTATTATTCTGCACCGGATTCAATCTTCCATCATCACAAAAGCGCCCCAGTAATAAGGATGCGGGTAGCTTGCCATCAGCTGCAGTTGCGCCTGTTTGAATGCTTGTTGCCTGTCGCCGGACTTCAGCCAGTTGGAATAAAAATCATTCATCAGCAGCCGGGTGGCGGCATCATCCACTTTCCAAAGGCTCATCACAATGGCTTTTGCCCCGGCGGCAAGAAAGGCTCTTTGCAATCCATACACTCCCTCGCCGGCTTTTATTTCACCCAGCCCGGTTTCGCAGGCGCTGAGCACTACAAGGCTGGTACCGTTCAAATCGAGATTCATAGCTTCATAAGAAGTGATAATTCCGTTGTTGATACTGTCGAGTCCTGCGGCTGCATGGTCTTCGGCAGTTGCCCCGGCCAGCATCAGCCCCGAACGCAGTAGCACATTATCCTTAGCATTGTCGGCATGAACGCCGATGGGCCAGTAAATTTTATTTACATCCTCAAGAAAATAACCATGCGTGGCAATATGCAGAATAGTCATCCGGCTGCTTTGTTTCAGGTTGGTTTCCGTAGCTTCTTTCTGCACCCACTCATTCACCTGGTAGCCTGAAGCATTCAGCATTTTGTTTATTTCATCCACTTCCATTTGCGTGCCGGGCAGCTCGGGTATCCGGTCCGAACCATAATCGGGATAACCCATGAGGACGGCTTTCCTGGCGTCATTGTTTCCAGAGGTCTTTTGTTTCAGCATATCGCCGGGGTTGCCAAGCAGAATAAAATCATAGTGGCTGATAAGATAACCGGCACCGGGCTTATAGAGTGTATTCAGGTTTAACTGGTTAAATATTCCATCGGGAGATATGTAAATTTTTTTCTTTACTCCCAGTTCTTTTTCAATTGCTGAAAAATAATGCGTGAACGATTTTTCATCCGGTGTTTTTGCTTTTATACCCTGGCGGTAAATTTTTGCAAATTCAGTTTCCAGGGATGGCCCGCCTGGTAAAATAACCAACCCGGGAATGGGATTGTTTTTTGTAATCACCAGGGCGATATATTGCGAACTATCAGTGAATGCCTGGTCATAATAACGCAGCCGGATAATTTCCACCAGGACCTCATCCTCATTCAGCCGGCTTTGCACATCAGAAAAATTTATTTTGGCGGCAAAGAAAAACCGGCTGAATTCTTTTGAACCGGCGGAGAGTTTTTTCTCCAGCAGGTTGGCTTCTGTTTCCAGCGAATCGAGGTTGATGTTTTGTTCCTGCAGATCTTCTTTTGAATACACATACAGTGCGGCCAGTTCTTCTTTCAGGCTTATCCATGCGGCATAGTCCTGTACCAGTTGTTTATTGGCGCTTGCAAAAATGCTTTCCGTCACTTTGCGGGCCGATTTGAGCAACAGTCCCTTTGTAGCCACCCGGTACTCAAACAAAGCGGTCAGTATTTTATTGTCAGTGTCGGCTGCCTCAAGTGCAAAATTGTAGTACCGCTGAAACCGCGGCGAAAGAATATCCCAGTAGCGGGATTTTTCCGCCTCACTCATCGGGGCAAAATAGTTATTGATGAATTCCAGCGATTTTTCCATCACCGTTTGATAAAGGGAAGTAGCACGGGTAAAATCTTTTTTCTTCCAGAATAATATGGCGAGGTCTTCCTGCGCCTGCACATACAGCGGGTGCGATGTGCCAAGTGTTTGCTCCCGGACCTGCAGTGCTTTTTCAAGAAGCGGGGACGCTTCGTCGTAACGGCCTTTGTAGCGGTAAAAATTTCCCAGGTCGCTGATCACTTTTGCAAAAGCCGGGCTGTTCTCTCCAAGGTTAGCCTTTAAGATATTAGCTGAGTTTTTCAGCATTTCTTCCACCCGGTCGTGCCGGCCTTTTACAAAAAGCAGGATGGCGAGGTTATTCAGCAGGTTGCCAAACTCCGTTTTACCTTTTTCATATTTGTTTTCCAGGAGGCGGTACGTATTTTCTGCATCATCGTACCTGTGCATTTGCTGGTACAGCAGGGCAAGGTTGGAATAAAACTTCAGGTGATTTTTTGCTTTGCTGGCCTCCAGCCTGCCGGCTATCCCGATGGCTTTTTGCAGATTGCTGACTGCTTCTTCGTAACGCCCCAGCGACTGATAAAGCATGGCCTGGTTGTTTAAAACAATAGCATAAGGCATTGACGAATGCTGGTTAAAAGAGTGCAGTGATGCAAATGCATTTTCAAACTCTTTTTCCGCCTCATTGTAACGGCCAAGATTAAAAAGAAGTACAGCATAATTATTCTGCAGCGAAGTAATGATGGTGTCCTCTTCAGCTGATTTTTCACGGTTCAAATCAATCGCCTTTAAAATAAGCTCCTCTGCCAGCTTAAAGCGGCCCATGGAAATATAAAGCAAACCCTGGCTGGCTGTGGTCCGGAGGTAATCCATATCATCCTGTAGCGAGGCTTTTTCAAAATATGATTTGGCAGCCCTGAATCTTTTTTCGGCAAATACAAACCGGCCGAGCGCATAAGCCGTTTGTCCTACGGCAAGATTCATCCCGGCATATTGTTCATCGGTCAGGTTTGCATTTTCAAGTGCCGCGGCTGCCAGGCTGCTCATCTTCATAAATTTTGCTTTTGATTCACCTTTTGACCGGGCGGCAAATAACCCGGCATTGTCGTTAAGCAGAAGGGCATATTCATAATCGGTGGAATCAAATTCGGCATTCAGTTCTTTGAATTTTTCCCTGAAAGCGGCTATGGCGCCGGCCTTTGAATTATTCACTTTCTTCCGGCTCTCCTGCTGCGATTTTTGAAAAACCCTTTCCCTCTGGCGACGCTGAAACTGGGATTCACTTTTTTCCGAAAGGAAAATAAAAATAAGTAACAGGAGAAATTTCATACCAGCTATTGATTAAGATATAGTCAATTGAAGTTACAGTTATTTATGAAAATGAGAACGGCCGCACTGGTGAACCGGTTTACAGGTGAAACAATTTGTTTTTTTGTTAGTATTGAAATGAAAAACCCCGGTGTAGATACCGGGGCATTTTGTAAACACATATACATACACGGATGAGAGCTACCCTTTCCTCTTTCCTCTACCATTGCCTTTTCCGCCGCCCTTTGATTTTGCGCCGTATGAATTCGATTTGTACTTCAGGTGCCCTTTTCCAACATAATATTTCGGATCGTTGCTGTTTTTGATGATTACCTGTTTGCCATGATTCCCCTTGTATTTGGCAAACTTCACCTTGTGGGTGTGAAAATGTATATACGGCCGGGGTTCGTTAATCACCACTTTGTAGCCCGTGTACAGGTTATAGGTTCGGTAGCGGTACGGCAGCGAGGCGCCATCTATCCATCTGCCGTTGCCTACATATATAAACTATCCTGTGGGTATAGAATAATACACTTCGATGTCGGGCAGTACAATTTATCTCAAAAGTAATTTTAACACAGAGATTTTGAGAAACTGAGTTACACAGAGATGTCGACCCAGAGGTAAATTCGCTGTGCAGCTCTTTAACCCTGTGCCACTGTGTTGTGATTTTTAATTCTTGAGAAAGGTTCTAATTAAAAATTTCCGGCGGGCTGAAAATTCTCCAAATGTTTTCCGTGAACTTTTCACAGGGAGAATAACTAAAACTGAAAGTTTTTGTACGATGGCAGGTAATGAGCTCAGTGAAAAGAATAACAGGAGTTACCAGTGTGGATTACAAAAATAACGGCGCATTAATTACAGCCCAGCACTTCACAAAGCTTGCTTTCCAGGTCAGGGCCGCGGAGATTTTTACCGATAATTTTACCCTGCGGGTCAACAAGAAAATTGAATGGAATGCCACTGACCCGGTACAATTTTGCAGCCGCATTGTTCCAGAATTGAAGATCGCTGACATGTGTCCAGGTGAGTTTGTCTTTGTGAATGGCACTGATCCAGTCATCCCTGTGCCCGGGACGATCGAGAGAGACACCCAGCACGGTGAAATTTTTTTCCTTGAACTTGTTGTAATTGGACACCACGTTGGGATTTTCCATACGGCAGGGTCCGCACCAGCTGGCCCAAAAATCAACCAGCACATACTTGCCCTTGAAGGAAGATAATGTAACCGGCGCACCAGAAGTATCGGGCTGTGTGAAATCAAGAGCAGTAGTACCTACTGCGCCAACTTTGTTGTAGTCTATAAACCCTTTCAGGCTGATGGCTGTCGGTGTTATTTTCACCGAAGAATCGAGCCGGTTGAAGCGGCTTTCGAGCAACACAGGATCGTCGTAAAACTGCGAGGTGACAAACAGCGCAAACGGTGAAACATGTGACGAGAGATGATTGCCGATAAACAAATCAATGCTTTTCTGGATGGAATCAAGGATAGATTCATACACAATTATCAGGCTGTCTCTTGCCGCACCGTAAGGTGAGTTGTTTATAACCGGTACCGTCGCCTGCAGTTTTACAATGAGCGGATTGAACAGTTGCTGAAACGCCGTAAAATCATTATGGGAAGCCGAGCCACTGACTTTCAGGTTTTTTGCCAGAGGCTTTGAACCGGTGAGGGTAACCGCTTTATTTTCGAGGTAAATGTATTGCTGCGGTTCACCGGTTATTTTCAGCCAGCAGAGCGTGGGTTCATCCAGCTTGCCTTTCAGGGTAAATTTTCCTTTCAGAAATTTTGCTTTCGCCAGCTGGGCTTTATCATTGGCATTCTCCAGTATCACTTCGGTGCCATCCGCAAAACCGCTGATGGTCCCCTTAATAATAAAACTTGTATCTGGTGATTTTTGGGCAAAAAGCCCTGTGCAATAAACACCAAGAATAAACAACAACAATGATTTCATATTAGCTGCTGATTGTGCCTGTAAAAATAATAAAAAATCAACGGGGGGTTAATGTATGACCCTTAATACCTTCTAAAAATTTCCGGGTATTGCCGGCAATGCTACCCGGCTGCGAAAGGGCCTTGATGTAAGCGCTGCCGATGATGGCGCCGGCAGCATTTGAGCAGGCCATCTCGAAACTTTCTTTGTCTTTGATGCCAAAGCCTACCAGTACGGGGTTTTTCAGTTTCATCTGCTGTAGTTTTTGAAGGTAAGTTTTTACATCCGTCATCTTTTTATCCTGGCCGGTGGTGGAGGATGAAGAAACAGCATATAAAAAACCAGAGCTCAGGTTGTCGAGTTTTCTCACTCTATCTTCACTCGTTTCGGGTGTAACGAGAAAAATAAAATCAAGCCGGTACTTTTTTATGACGGCGCCGTACTCCGTTTCAAATTCATATTCTGGTAAATCGGGAATGATTAATCCGTCAATACCGACGGCGGCAGCATCGGCGCAGAATTTTTCAAAGCCGTATTGGAGCACGGGGTTCATGTAGCCCATCAGCAAGACCCCCAAAACCTCCCCAACCCCTCCAAAGGAGGGGCTTTTGCGAAGATTCTTTAGCTGATCAAAAAGTTTTTTAATGGTCATACCATTTTTCAATGCCACGGTATTGCTTTGCTGTATCACCGGCCCGTCGGCCAGCGGATCGCTGTAAGGCATACCAAGTTCAATGATATCAACGCCATTTTCTGCAAGGGCTTTCATCACTTCCGGTGTTGAATCAAATTGCGGAAAGCCTGCCGTGCAGTAAATGTTGAGGATGCCGCCTCCCCCCGCCCCTAAAGGGGTACCTTGAAACAGTTTCCTTATTCTACTCATTCTTTCCTTTTATAACTCTCAATATTCAACACGCAGGAATTGAGCCTTGAATATTGAGTATTGTTTTTTGTTTACTGATTATTTTTTACTCATCTTATTCATGTATGTTGCAAGATCTTTGTCCCCTCTCCCGCTCAAACAAACTACCACCTTATCAGTCTTATTAAATTTCAAAAGCGTCAATGCATGCAATGCATGTGCACTCTCCAATGCCGGAATAATTCCCTCCAGCTTTGCCAGCTCAAATGCGGCAGCCAATGCTTCCTCATCTGTTGCACTTAAAAATGTTGCCCGGCCGGTTTCAAACAAATGTGCATGCAGCGGGCCAATACCGGGGTAATCCAGCCCCGCAGAAATACTGTGCGGCTCCACCACCTGCCCGTCTTCGGTTTGCATCAGCAGGCTTTTGCTGCCATGCAAAATTCCCGGCCGGCCCAGTTGGGTTGTGGCAGCGCTGAAACCGCTTTCAATGCCAAGACCCGCCGCTTCCACAGCTATCAACTTTACCGATGGCTCATCCAGGTAATGATAAAATGCACCGGCCGCATTGCTGCCGCCGCCCACGCAGGCAATAATATGAGTGGGCCGTTCACTCCCGGTTTTTTCTTTCAGTTGCCATCTTGTTTCTTCACTTATCACACGCTGAAACCTGGCAACCATATCAGGATACGGGTGCGGCCCCACCACGCTGCCGATGATGTAGTGTGTGTCGTTGGGATTATTTATCCAGTCACGTATGGCTTCATTGGTGGCATCTTTCAGCGTCTTGCTTCCGCTGGTTGCAGGCATCACGGTTGCTCCCAGCATTTTCATCCGGGCTACATTCGGCGCCTGCCGCTCAATATCTTTTTCACCCATATACACAATGCACTCCACTCCTTTCAGCGCACAGACAGTTGCAGTAGCCACACCATGCTGCCCCGCACCGGTTTCAGCAATGATTCTTTTCTTTCCCAATCGCTCCGCCAGCAGTATCTGCCCGATGGTATTATTGATTTTATGAGCACCGGTATGACACAGGTCTTCCCGTTTCAGGTAAATTGTTGTTTCGTACCGCTCACTCAATCGCTGCGCATAGTACAGCGGAGTCGGCCGGCCTGCATAATCGTGTAACAATTGCCGGAACTCTTTCTGAAACGCTGCATCATTTATGATGTCCAGATATTTTGTGCGCAACTCTTTCACATTGCGGTGCAGCATTTCCGGAATATAGGCCCCGCCGAAATGGCCGTAATAGCCTTTTTCATCCGGTTCAGTGTATGATTTTGTTGTTGTCATTTCTTTTTAATTATGATACCAGCTCCGGTTTTTCATGGCATCGCCTGTTGCGTCGCAATCACTTCATCGTCCCGCTTTCATTGCATCAGTTTTAATACCCGAAATAATTCATTATCTCCTTTGCACATATATTCTTTTAGCCAGAACACCAAGCGTACCTATGGCACGCAATTCAATCTTTCAATATCCCTCTACCCACCAATTGTGCCTACGGCACAAATAAACAACTCACTCTTTTTCTCTTTCTTCTCCTTTTATCTCTTAGCCAAATCATATTACTCAGTACCAGGCATTCCGCATTAAGCATTAAGCATTCAGCCTCCTCTCTTTTATTCTTTTTAGCAAGCACCAAGCGTACCTATGGCACGCAATTCAATCTTTCAATATCCCTCTACCCACCAATTGTGCCTACGGCACAAATAAACAACTCACTCTTTTTCTCTTTCTTCTCCTTTTATCTCTTAGCCAAATCATATTACTCAGTACCAGGCATTCCGCATTAAGCATTAAGCATTCAGCCTCCTCTTTTTTATTCTTTTTGGCAAGCACCCGGCGTACCTGCGACATTCTATTCAATCTTCCGATTCTTTTTCTACCCACCAATTGTGCCTGCGGCACAAATCTCTTTATCTCCTTCTCTCTTTAATTCTCTTAGCGAAACAATCATTGAACATTGAGCGTTGTAAGTTGAAAATTGAATATTTATGCCAATCATTTAAAACCTTGTAAAAATTTCAGTATCGCCGCCATATCCTTCACCCCCGGTGCAGTTTCAAATTTGCTATTGATATCAATGGCAAAAAAGTCAGGATGACTGAAGGCTTTTATCTTCTGCACATCATCCGGGCCGATACCGCCGCTGAGAAAAAAGGGCTTTTCAATCTTCGCCTTTTTTAAAATTGACCAGTCAAACTGCTGGCCTGTGCCACCAAAACTCTCCTTCAATCCTCCTGTGTCAAACAAATAATAATCACAAACCGCATCATAGGGCTCCAGCATGCCATCCATATTTACTGCATCGCCGGGAGTGATGCGGAAAGCCTTCATCACTTCCACTTCAGCGCTCAGTTCTTCGCACATCTCCGGCGTTTCATTGCCGTGGAGCTGCACGATGTCCAGCCCGTATTCATCAATCGCATCCAGCAAATCGGAATAGGACGGGTTCACAAACACGCCGACTTTTTTCAAATCAAAATCGGCGTCTTTTATTTCCCTGCCGGACATTTTATCGCCCATATACCGCGGCGATTCCTTATAAAAAATGAGCCCGGCATAATCAATGTTCAGCGCTTCCAGCTGCTGCAACTGCTTTACCTGTGTAATTCCGCAAACTTTAACATTCATTGTAGATCGTTTTTTCCACGAATGAGACTGGTTGCCAAACAAATTTTCTCTTTTCTGCTAACCTGGTCACTCGTGTTATTGGTGGCTAATTCATAAGCTTGTTTACAAAATCCCTGAATGCTTTGCCCGGGTCAGTTACTTTCATAAAATTTTCACCAATTAAAAAACCATTGAACCCGTTTTCCCTGAACAGCCTGATATCTCCCACCGAACTGATACCACTCTCCGCCACTTTGATTTTACCGGCCGGAATTTTTTCGGCCATCTTCAGACTTCGCTCAATATCCACTTTGAAGGTTTTCAGGTTGCGGTTGTTGATGCCGACAATCTCCGTTTCATCACAAATATGGCCCAATTCACCTTCATCATGAAGTTCGAGCAAAACTTCCATACCAAGGTGCCTGGCCAGCGTGGCATACTGCTTCACCTGCTTCGGTGTAAGGCAGGCTGCAATCAGCAAAATTACATCGGCGCCAATGGCCTTTGATTCGAATACCTGGTATTCATCCACAATAAAATCTTTGCGCAGCACCGGCGTATTCAATGATTCCGCTAGTAAAAGAATATCATCATTATTGCCCATGAAAAACAATGGTTCGGTAAGAATGGAAATTCCTGCTGCGCCATGCAGTTCATAATCGGTAATCACTTCAAATACATCGACCTTGTCGTTGATGATCCCTTTGGATGGCGAAGCTCTTTTAAACTCGGCAATGATCCCGGTCAGGCTTTCATCCAGCAGATTTTCTTTCAGCGAAAGACATTCTTTATCAAACAGGGGCATCATTTCCCATGCCTGCACCGGAACAATCTGTTTCAATTGCTCTACCGTCTTTCTTCGTTCTGACACTATTTTTTCAAGAATATTCATGAATACATGGATTACTATGCCCCCAACAACAATTTATCCATTTGACAATTTAACCCACCTGCGCTAATTTATCCGACACAGTTTGAAAGCAGCTGGCAGCTTCGGTGGGCAGGCCACCTAACAATTCAACTCAATCAATTTCTTCAAACACTTCTCAGCCCTCCCGCTTTCGAGGCTCTCCACGGCCGCATTATAGCTGTTCTCATAATTTTCATACTTACCGGTACAATGAAGCGCCATCGCGGCATTGGCCAGCACCACGGCATTCTGCGCCCAGCTGCCTTCCCCTTTCAGAATCTTTGCAAAAATTTTCGCTGCCTCTTCTACCGTACTACCACCGTAAATATCGGCCGGTTCCACCATTCTTTTACCGAGTTGTTCAGGCGTCATGATTTTCTCGCCTTCATTGGTGATCACTTTGGTATCATTGGTCAGGGAAATTTCATCATAGCCATCGAGGCTGTGAATGATGGTAAATGATTTTTCTGTCTGCTGAAGCAGGTAATTATAAATCCGTGCCATTTCAAGACTGAACACTCCCACCAGCTGAAACTTCGGATGCGCCGGGTTCACCATCGGGCCCAGCATATTGAAGAAGGTCCGTATGGCGAGATTCTTACGGATCGGTCCCACAGTTTTCAGAGCCGGGTGAAACATCGGAGCATGCAAAAAGCAGATATTCGTTTCTTCCACTTCCCTTTTTAATTGTTCATTTTCATTTTTGAATTTATAACCGAGCTGTTCCATCACATTCGACGCTCCGCTGATGGATGAAGCGCCGTAGTTCCCATGCTTGGCAACTTTTTGCCCTGTACCGGCCACGATAAAACAACTCAGCGTGGAAATATTAAATGTATTCTTCCCATCACCGCCGGTGCCCACAATGTCAATAGTCTTATGACCATTCAGATTTACCGGCACACAAAGTTCCAGCAGAGCATCCCGAAAACCCATCAGTTCGTCAATAGTGATGCTGCGCATCAGGTACACGGTCATGAAGGCAGTAATCTCATGTTCGTTGTACACGCCTTTGCCGATATTGACCAGCACTTCCTTAGCCTGCTCCCGGCTGAGTGTTTTATGCTCGAATAAATAATGAAGAATTTTTTTCATAAACCCTATTTTCAAATTTTCAAATTGCAAAATTTTTAAATTATCCTCCAAGCCAGTTGCGAAGTATATTTTCCCCCATCGGCGTCAACACACTCTCCGGGTGAAACTGTACCCCCTGCACATCATAAGTTTTATGCTGCAATGCCATAATCATTCCATTTTCATCTTCGGCTGTAATCTCAAGTTCCTGCGGAAAATTTTCTTTCGATACCACCCATGAATGATACCGGCCTGCTTCAAATTCATCCGGCAAACCATCAAACAAACAACTTCTGACTTCTGACTCCTGACTCCTGACTACTATTTTCGTCGCCACCCCATGAAACACGGTACTCAGGTTCACCAGCTTTCCGCCAAACGCTTCACCAATCGCCTGGTGGCCGAGGCAAACACCAAGGATGGATTTTGTTGGTGCATATTCTTTTATCAGCGGCAACAGCAATCCCGCTTCTTCAGGAATACCCGGGCCGGGCGATAAAATAATTTTATCATACTCCATCACCTTCTCCATCGGCAGCTGGTCGTTGCGGTACACATCCGCTTTCCGATGAGTAATTTTTTCCACCAGGTGCACCAGGTTGTAGGTGAAGGAATCGTAGTTGTCGAATACAAGAATTTTCATGCAACCCCTCCTAAATCCTCCCTAAAGGGAGGACTTATTTGACTTCTGTAATTATTTTAAGCTTTTGAATAAATTTTCAACGATAGAATTAATCTCAGCCAATACTGTATCCAGCTCACCAAATATTCTTTCATTTGTAAATCTGCATATCGTATAACCCCAACTCATCAAATCTTTTTCTCTTTGATTATCCTTTTCTTTTATTTCATCATTACTATGAATCTTTCCATCGATTTCTATTATCAGTTTGATTTTGTGACAATAAAAATCAGCTATATAAAACCGAATCGGGTGTTGCCTTCGAAATTTCAGGCCTTTCACTCCGGTTTTTAAATAATTCCATAATAATTTCTCTGCGTCTGTCATGTTCCTCCTCAATTCTTTGGCAAGTTCAAATACCAAATAATTCGTTCTTTCGAACATGCCACCTCTTTTAAAAGCTGATTTGTTTTCTTTCTGCTCACTCATATTACAAAAGTTGATTTAGTTCCGTTGCAAAAAGTCTCCCTTAAGGGAGATTTAGAGGGTTTCCGCAATCTCAATCGCTTTTTTGAGTGCCCCTAACTTATTATTCACCTCTTGCAATTCACTTTCCGGTTTGCTGGCTGCTACTATGCCGGCGCCGGCCTGGTAATACAGCGTATTGTTTCTGCTCAGAAAAGTGCGGATCATAATGGCGTGATTACAGCTGCCGTCGAAACCCATGAAGCCGATAGCACCGCCATAATAACCTCTTGCTGTCGGCTCAAACTTATCAATCAGCTCCATGGCTTTTAATTTCGGTGCGCCGCTGAGGGTGCCTGCCGGAAAAGCTTTTGCCAGCAGTTCAAACGGGTTACTGCCGGCCCGCACTTTGCCGCTTACCTCGCTTACCATGTGAATGACATGGCTGTAATATTGAATTTCTTTGTAATGCACCACACCTACATCATCGCACAGGCGGCTCAGGTCGTTACGGGCAAGATCAACCAGCATCACATGTTCGGCGTTTTCTTTTTTATCGCCTTTCAGCAGTTCTGCTGCCACATGGTCCTTATCATCATCACCCGTGCGGCGAAAAGTGCCCGCAATAGGATGCACTACGGCTTTGCCATCCTTAATTATCAGTTGCGATTCCGGCGAAGAACCCATCAACTTGTAGTCGCCATAATCAAAGAAAAACAAATACGGCGACGGGTTAATACTGCGCAGCGAACGGTACACATTGAATTCATCGCCGGTAAAGCTTTGCTGAAAACGACGGCTCAGTACAATCTGGAACACATCGCCGCGATGACAGCCTGCAATTCCTTTCTTCACGATGTCCATGTAATCTTCATCGTTCATGTTGGATGTTTCCCTTCCTTTTCTGCTGAACGGATACACCGGCACATCTTTGCTGCGAATAAGCGACTCCAGCAGCGACAATTCGCTTTCGATTCCTTTAATATGGTTTTCGCAAATGAACAGTTCGTCTTTAAAATGATTGAAGGCGATGACGTACTGGTAAAGGCGGTACCGCATGAGTGGTATAGCAGTGGTGAGTGGTGACCCGATAGCTATCGGGTGGTGAGTGGTGAGTTTAATAGTATCAAAGAATTGTACTGCGTCGTACGTGGAATAGCCAAACAATCCCTGGGCAAACCGGGTTTCCTTTGCTTCGGAGGGAAGCGCTTCAAAGCGGTTGGCAAAATTCCAGATGAGCTGAGGCACCTGCATGATGTCAGTTATGGCAACCCGTTCAGGTTTTTCTCCGGGTAGTTTGAACTCAATACTCTGCAGTGAAGTGATTTCAATACCCCCAATGGCATTTACACAGATGAAGGAATAGCTGTTTTCCACTGTGTGATAGTCGGTGCTTTCCAGCAGGATGGTATCGCGGAAGCGGTCACGCAGCCGCAGGTAAATGCTCACCGGTGTATATACATCGGCCAGCAGTTTTTTGCAGGTGGTTTGAATTTCGATTTTTTTCATGCCTTTCCGATTTGTTTCATAGCAGCACAGGCGTTGAACGGAGCGTCGCAAAATAGCTTAACCGGAGATCCGCCAGCTGGCCGCCAAATAAAAAGCCCCGAGATTAGTCGGGGCCTGAATATAAAATCAGCAATACCGTAATGACCTTACAGAACCCCGGAAGAGTTTGTATGCCACCACCCGTAATTTGCTGTCAAATGTTTCATTGCATTGCAAATATTGGAATAGATTTTCTTTTTAGCAAATAAAATTTTTTAGCTTTAAAACCAATTCGCAAAAATGGCTGTATGAAATCTTTTTTTACTCCCCTGCTGTGCTTTTTCTTCCTCCAGCTGAAATCACAATCAAATGACAAATATATTTTACTGAAACCCGGCCGGGTATTTGATGGCGAACAGATGCATACCGATTGGGTGGTTCTGGTAAAAAAAAATTTGATTGAAGAGGCAGGCCCGATGAATTTCAAACTTCCTGCCGGCACCGAAGTAATAGAACTGAAAGGCATGACGCTGCTGCCGGGGCTGATTGAAGGTCATTCCCATTTATTTCTTCATCCGTACAACGAAACAAGCTGGCATGACCAGGTGCTGAAAGAAAGCAGGGCGGAACGGATGGTGAGAGCAGTGAATCATGCACGGGCAACACTGATGGCAGGATTTACTACGGTAAGAGATTTAGGTACTGAAGGAGCTATGTATGATGATGTGGGATTGAAAGAATCAATAATAAAAGGATTGACGCCGGGGCCCAGAATGATAATAGCCACAAGGGCTATAGTGGCAACGGGGAGCTATGGCCCGAAACTCTCTGCCGATAATGAAAACATAACAGGCGCAGCAGAAGCCGATGGTGAAGATGCGCTGATAAAAGAAATAAGATCCCAGATTGGCAAGGGCGCTGATTTTATAAAACTGTATGCTGACTACCGCTGGGGCATTTACCAGGAAGCACAACCCACGTTTACGCTGGATGAACTGAAGAAAGCGGCAGAAGTAACCAACAGCAGCGGCAGAAAACTGGTGGCGCATGCAGTGACTCCCGAAGCAATGAAACGGGCAACACTTGCCGGTGTTGCTACCATAGAACACGGCGACGGAGGTACAGCAGAAGTGTTTCAACTGATGAAAGAAGAAGGCGTGGCGCTGTGCCCTACCCTTTCGGCGGGTGAATCCATTATGCAATATGCTGGCTGGAAAAAAGGAATGGACCCTGACCCGAAGCGAATTGCAGACAAAAAGAAAAGTTTTACGCTTGCACTGAAGAGCGGCGTCACCATCTGCATGGGCGGCGATGTGGGAGTGTTTGCCCACGGTGATAATGCCAAAGAAATGGAGTTGATGGTGGAGTACGGAATGAACCCGCTTGATGTGCTGAAGTCTGCCACATCAGTAAATGCCGATGTATTTGGTTATGCTGAAAAAATTGGCCGGATAAAAAAAGGGTTGTTTGCCGACCTGGTGGCTGTGGAAGGCGATCCGGCACAGGAAATCAAAAACATCAGAAAGGTAATGCTGGTGATGAAGAATGGAATACTTTTTAAAAAACAATAACCAATAACGAGAAAATATTTATGAAATCATTCATTGCAGTTTTCCTGGTTTTCTTATTTGCAATACTGCAATCCTGCAGTTCACAGAAAAAATCTTCAACAGCCTCGGCAGAAAAATCTTCAGCTTCATCATCACCCGCAGGGAATCCGACATTGAAAAAACTGAATGCCAAAATGCTGGATGAAAACTCTTTTCTTCTCGAAGGCATTTCTGACGATTCCACTTACGGCTATGACCAGAAGAATCCCATTAAAGTAGGCGGAAGCGCTTCGGGCCCCACCAACGAAAGAAGATACCTGAATGCATTGCTCGGCCCCAACGGAGAAAGTATTTCTTATAACCGGCTGGGAAGTTGTTGTGCCACGCCCAGCGAAAACGGCCTGATGGGTTTTGCCATGCTGGATATTTATGAAATAAAATATGCCGGGCTGGAAAAGCCAATCAGGCTTTATATAAATATGTACGACCCCGGAATATTAAAAGCACCGAAGGGATTTACTTATCGTAAATGAGGTTTAAATCTTCGTCCTTGCCCGCACATACTTCACATCGCCCGGTGTAATGATGCTTGCTTTGTTTCCAAAACTGTTTCGTATGTAAGTGAGCACATCGGCAATCTGCTGGTCGGTAAGATTATTGAGCGGCGCCATCGGGTTTTTAAAATTCCGCTCCGGCATATCGGCAAATTCATCGCTGCCGCGCAGCACAATGCGGATGGCTTTTGTTTTGGTGCCCACAACAAATTTCGATTTCGACAGCGAAGGACTCATCCGCGGGGCGCCCAGCCCGTTATCCATGTGACAGCTCAGGCAGTGCTGGTCATAAACTTTTTTCCCCCTTTCCATAATTAATTTGGGTACAGGAGAAGGTTGCCAGCTCACAAGAATGAAAAATACAAACAGGGAGAATAAAAACAGGAGTTTTCGTTTCATAGATTACATCAATTGCCTTTATAAGTCACTTTCCAGATTCTTCCTTTCTGGTCATCGGAAATAAACAATGAACCATCGGGTCCTTGCGCCAGTCCGCATGGCCGCCAGGTGGCACCCTGCGGTGTTTTGTTTGCACCGGCAAATCCATCGGCAAACACTTCATACTCGCCGCCGGGCATTCCGTTTTTGAACGGAAGAAAAGTGACAAAATATCCCTGTTGCTCCCGCGGCGCCCGGTTCCATGAGCCATGCCAGGCTATGAATGCACCATTCTTATATTTTGCCGGAAACTTATCGGCAGTGTAAAACAACAAAGCATTCGGCCCCCAATGACCCGGAAAAGCATAGATAGGCATTCCTTTTCCTTCGCAGCGGCCCACCGTTTTTTTATCGCCGCCGTATTCAGGGCTCATGACTTTTTTCTTTTGAAGATGATCGTAATAGCAATACGGCCAGCCGAAGTCCATTCCCTTTTTTACTAAAAACATTTCTTCTGCCGGCAATTCAACACTTTCATCAATCGAATACAAATCGGGATAAAGCCGGTTCAAGTCATCACGGCCGTGCTGCACTACGTACAGTTCATTCACTTCATTGTTCCAGTCGAGCCCGACAATGTTTCTTAAACCCGTCGCAAAACGGATACCTTCAGCATACGATTGGTTTTGTTTATCCGCTTTAAACTGCCAGATGCCGCCGGCTGTTTCCAGTATCGGGCAAGGGTCCATTCCTTTTGAGCCGGTTTGCCTGTCTTTTTCCTGGCAGGAGTTGGACGGCGCTCCAATGTTTACATAAATATTACCGGCATTATCCAGCGTGATGGATTTGGATGCATGTTGCCGCCGGTTTACCAGCCCGGTCACAATCACTTCACCTGCCGTATCCACATCGCCATTGTCTTTTAATTTATAACGATACACTTTTTCGTTCGAAGAAGTATACAGGTAACCGTTCTTAATGGCGATGCCGGTTCCGATATAATTGCTGAAGCCGGTAATAGTTTCTGCCACGCCGTCTTTATTATTATCCTGCAGCCGTAAAATACCCCGGCCGTCGTTCAAATCTTCCAGCTTGGCAAACACCTCGCCATTGCTGTTGACAACAATATGGCGAACGGCGCCAAGATTATCGGCAAATACTGTGGCTGTAAAACCTGCCGGCAGCGTGATGCCGCCATTATCTGTTTGCACAGCAGTTCCCTTTTTTCCTGAAGAATCGCCGGCCCAAAAACTGAGAATAAAAATGGAACCCGTAATAAGCAAAAGCGGTAAACGATTCATATAAATGTTTGGGATAAAATTAAGGCATTACGGAACACGAAAATAACTATTATACCGGCTATAAAATTTTACAAATGGTGAAATTAATGCCTGCATTCTATTGTAACTTCGGTGCAAACCATCGGACCGGATGCAGCACACCTTCTTTATTACCTGGTTATTTTTCATTTTATTTTTCTCCGATACAGCAGATAAACCGGAGCCGGAATGGAAGCTGGTATGGAGTGATGAATTCAACTACACCGGCTTGCCCGATTCTGCCAAGTGGAATTACAATGTGGGCGGGCATGGCTGGGGAAATAATGAACTGCAGTTTTACACTGAAAAAAGACCGGAGAATGCCCGGGTTGAAAATGGCCTGCTTGTTATTGAAGCAAGAAAAGAAAACTGGCAGGGTAAAAATTATACCTCGGCACGGCTGGTAACCAAAGGCACGGGTGACTGGCAATACGGAAAAATTGAAGTGCGGGCAAAACTTCCCAAAGGCGTAGGCACCTGGCCGGCCATCTGGATGCTGGGCAGCACCACTCCGCTTAAATGGCCCGATGATGGCGAGATTGACATCATGGAGCATGTAGGTTACGACCAGGGAAAAATACATGGCTCTGTTCACTGCAAAAAATATTATCACGGCATCGGCACGCAAAAAACTTCTTTCACGATGATGCCCGATTGTTCGGAAAAATTTCATGTGTATGCGGTGGAATGGAATAAAGACATCGTCAAAGTATCGGCGGATAGCAATGTGTATTTCACTTTTACCAATGAACACAGCGGGTATGAAGCGTGGCCTTTTGATAATAAAATGTACCTTTTGCTGAATATTGCCGTTGGCGGCAACTGGGGCGGGCAAAAAGGCGTGGATGACAGCATCTGGCCGCAGCGGATGGAAGTGGATTGGGTGAGGGTGTACACCTCCAACAAAGCCCCCGACCCCTAAAGGGGAGTTACCGAAACATTCCTATGATTGTTGAATTAATATTTAAACGTTGAAATACCTGAATGATAAAAGCTAAAAAAGAAATTAAAGCTTGCAATGATGAGTAATGAATAAAAAGTCAAAATGCTTACTTACAATTATTGAATAATTTACAAAAGCCCGGCCTCTCCTCTACTCAAGGAGAGGAGACTAAGAGGTGAGGCCTAACACACACACACATGAAAAAACTTTTCTTCCAACTGCTGCTGGTTTCTTCAGCAACACTCGTTGCACAGGATGGCTACAAAACTCCTCCCAAAGAAATCATGGATTTGATACTGGTAAAGCCCACTCCCAACGTGAGCACTGATGATAAGGCGGAGTGGCTCCTGTTCAGCCAGGGAGACAGTTATCCTTCTGTGGAAGAGTTGGCTCAGCCCGAGCTGCGCATAGCGGGACTACGTATTAACCCAAACAACTTTGCACCCAGCCGCCAGAATTTTATCAACGATATCTGGCTGAAAAATGTTTCTTCAGGTAAAGAATTTAAAATTAGCGGACTTCCCTCACCACTGAAAGCCGGCAGCATCAGCTGGAGCCCCAACGATAAAAAAATTGCATTTACCCATACCAGCAACTCCCGTATTGATTTGTATGTAATAGACCTGGCAGCAAAGCAGGCAATAAAAGTAAACAAGCAGCCGCTGAACACCCTCATGGGCGGTTATCAGTGGCTGGATGATAATACAATTTTATATCGCACTGCTTTAAAACCCGCCACCTCCGCTCCGCCAAAACCCCCGGTGCCCGGCGGACCCACCATCCAGGAAAATTATGGTAAAGCATCACCACGCCCCACTTTCCAGGACCTGGTTAAAAATCCATACGACGAAAAACTCTTTGAGTTTTATGCCACCAGCCAATTGGTAAAAAATGTAAACGGCGTGGAAACCAAAATCGGGCAGCCCGCCATTTACGGAAGCTTCAGCATTTCTCCCGATAAAAAATATTTACTGCTGCGATTAATCAAAAAGCCATTCTCCTACCTGGTTCCGGCAAATGGATTTCCGGCTTCCGTAGTCATTACCGACTTAACCGGCAAACAAATAAAGCTGCTGGCCGAACTGCCTTCATCAGAAACAGCGCCCAGCGGCCGCGACAATGTACAGAACCTGCCCCGCAGTTTTGAGTGGAGAGACGATGAAGCTGCCACTGTAGTGTGGTGCGAACCGCTCGACAGCGGCATGATCAATAAAAAAACCGAACACCACGATGCTGTGTATGCACTCAGCGCTCCCTTCACTGGCGAACCAAAGCAGCTTTTCAAAACACAGATGCGCTACCGCGGCACACAATGGGGTAATGCCACCCTCGCTCTTGTCAACGAAGGCCTCTTCAATAAACAGGTGACAAGACTCAGCCGCTTCAATCCTTCGGCCGGCACGCTGGAAACTTTGATTGAAAGAAATACCACCGATGCCTACTCCAACCCGGGCTTCCCGGTTATAGAAAAAAATCAGTGGGGGCGTAATGTAATTAAAATGAGCAAGGATGGCGATAAGATTATGATGAACAATACCACCGGCGCTTCACCCAAAGGCGATTTGCCCTTTATCGCTTCTTTCGACCTGGTTTCAAAGAAACTGAACATCGAATGGCGCTGCGAGGAAACACATTTTGAAAGCGTCGTCCGCATCATTGATTTTGACAAGCACCTGCTGCTCACCCGCCGCGAAAGCGAAAACGAAATACCCAACTATTACATCAGGGATTTAAAGAGCAACAGCCTTAAAGCCATTACTTCGTTTACCAATCCCTATCCGCAACTGGCAGGTGTGAGCAAGCAAAAAATAAAATACAAACGTGCCGATGGCGTTGACCTTACCGGCGATTTGTATTTGCCAAAAAATTATAACCCGCAGCGTGACGGCAAGCTGCCCATCATTATGTGGGCCTACCCGGCCGAGTTCAATTCGCCTGACGATGCAGCGCAGATTCGCGGCAGTGAGCATCGCTTTACATTTATCAGCTGGGGCAACCCGGTTTGTTATGTCACGCAGGGCTATGCCGTGCTCAACAATGCCGAAATGCCCATTGTGGCAACCGACAAAGACAAAAGACCCAACGATAATTTTATTGACCAGCTCCGCATGAATGCCGAAGCGGCCATCAACAAGCTGGATGAAATGGGTGTGGGCGACCGCAGCCGTGTGGCAGTGGGCGGGCACAGTTATGGTGCATTCATGACGGCTAATCTTCTTGCACATACTAATCTTTTCAAAGCGGGCATTGCCCGCAGCGGCGCATACAACCGCAGCCTCACTCCTTTTGGTTT
Organism: uncultured Chitinophaga sp.; assembly: GCA_964444975.1. Lineage (GTDB taxonomy): Bacteria > Bacteroidota > Bacteroidia > Chitinophagales > Chitinophagaceae > VBAS01. The sequence continues at coordinate 29,471 of CAYUJD010000042.1, forward strand.
TCAGAATGAAGATCGCACCTACTGGCAGGCGCCGGAACTGTACAATGGTATGAGCCCCTTTATGTATGCCGATAAAATAAAAACTCCCATACTGCTGGTGCACGGCGAGCTGGACAATAACACCGGCACCTTTCCCATTCAAAGCGAAAGGTTGTTCAATGCCATCAAAGGCCATGGTGGCACGGTGAAGTTTGTGCTGCTGCCTTACGAAAGCCACGGCTATGCCGCCCGTGAAAATATTCTGCACCTGCTTTACGAGCAATATGCGTGGGTGGAAAAGTATGTGAAGAATGCGGAGGGGGAAAAGCAGAAGGCGTTCTGATTTCGAGGCCGACGAAGCAGGACGAAGCAATCTCCTCTTATGAAGGGTTATAATTATGTAGCCGGCTGTAGTGCTGCTATTGAGCCTCTGTTGCGACGCTCCGTTTATCGTTCGGTAATTCTGCTCAGCAATTATTGAACATTTGCACTTGCCTCGCAGAGACACGTGGTGGGTAGTCCCATTATAATAAAATCATTAAACGTCCCCTCGGGACGTCGGGTGCTATCCAAAATTTCAAACAACAAGCACCCTGCGTTCCTACGGAACGCTATGAACATTCCAAATCTTTGTTTCTACCCACCATGCGTCCCTATGGGACGCTGCTCATAACCATCATCATTCTTTCAACATGCAAGCATTCCTGTGGAATGCAATTATTCAGATAAATTCACCGCTCTAAAAATTTTTTTTCAAACCCACATCCAAA
>CAYUJD010000043.1:0-30039 GCA_964444975.1 uncultured Chitinophaga sp.
TATTTCCAGGTATTTCTTTTTTGTTTCCGGCAGAAAAATGTTTTTACTGAATAGTTCAAAAATCGTTTCATTCACAAAGGCGGCATCCGCATCGCCAGGTATGATGCAGTCAATGCCATGACTGGCCAGTTCATCTTTGTAAAAATTCAATTTCATGGTAAATCTTGTGCCAAGCAACCCTACTCTTTTTAACCGGTTACTTAAAATTTCTTTTGCCACTGCGGAGGCTATGTGAAGTACAGGAAAAGTAATTGCTCTGACATTTGCCACAGCTGTTGATAAAATACTTTCACCGGCCCGATGCAGAATCATTAATTTGCCCATTAATCGTAAACCAAACATTTTACTTATGAAAAAAATCGTTTGTTTCCTGTTAATGGCCGCCATGACTATAACAATACTACCGCTTCAATCCACGGCCGCCACCGTACTTCCCGGCGGCGAACCTGACCCGGCTACAGTAAAAGCTGCCATGGCAGAATTTAAAAGCCTGCCTAAAAAAGAAAGAAAGGAAAGAATAAAAGAAGCAAAAAAAGCATGGAAGACTTATAAAAAGGAAAACAAAGGGAACCTGTCTGCAAAGGTTGATCAGGTGGCGCTGATTATTCTTGCCATCTTTTTGCCGCCACTTGCCGTTTACCTGCACCAGGAAGAAGTGAATGGCAAATTCTGGTTAAGCCTTATACTCTGGTTCCTGTTTATCTTGCCTGGTGTAATTTATGCCCTGCTTGTTGTTACCGACAGTGTTTAGAATGTAAATCATACAATGCAAAGTCCCCCGCGGTGGCGGGGGACTTTTGTTTTTATTGGATTGCTTACCAACTAAGGCTGGTTATAAAATAATTACCCGCTGGTTGTTGCCGTTGTTCCAGGTCAGCAGCGCTTTGTTATCGCACTGGCCATTGTTGGGGAAACCATAATCGAGAAACAATACCCGGTCATTGATTTTTATTTTCAGCTTACCGTCGCTTATCCAGGGACAAGCCACTTTCTTCACCAGCGGTGTTTCTGTATTCAGGTTTACGGTAGTGCCGTTGTTGAATTCCGTTCTGGAGCGGCCTTCTATTTCGTACACATCATCCCGAACGATTCTTGTATCCATTCCGGCCACCTGCTTTTTGTCCTTCAGGCTTTCGTAAGAATAACCTCTGCCTGAAGGGAAGGTTACTTTTCCACCCACCACCTGCACACTCCACTTATGCACCGGCGGATCGCTCAGGTTGCTGATAATTTTTGTACCCTCAAGATGAATATGATTTACAAAATAATTGCGGAAAGTAATGGTGAGCACTGAACCGGGCCGGCGCAGCGGGGCGGTAAGGTGCAACACAATGGCGCCTGAGCGAAGTTTACCATCACGGCCTGTGCAGCTGTCGCCAAAATCAATGGTGATGGTTTTAGGATACGTGCTGTCGTTGGGTGAAACGGTAATGGTGGCGCAATCACCGATGGAAGCACGCAGTTCAGCAAAAGAAGGAAAGAAACCACGGCCATTGATGCCATATTCACTGGCATTGCCTTCTTCGTCGGCGGCAGTAGTGGCCAGGTCAGCCACATCATCAAAGCCGGCTTCGGCCTGCGAGCTTTCTTCAGAATATGCTGTTGCTTGTTCTTCAGTTACTGCATCCTGGTTTGCCGTGCTGAATTCTTTCTGGCAAGAAAAAAGCACAGCGGCAAACATGAATAAAAATGCGGCTATGCTGATCCGGTTAATAGAGAACATTTTCATTGTTATTAGTTTTTTTAGGGTTATGGAAAATTTTAAATACGCATTATGAGAACGGGCACTGTGTAAAAAGTTTAACGGGCCGGTAAAAAAAACTTTATTTTCCGTTATTATGCAGGTGATTGCAGGGTATATAAAAGTTTATTTCCAAACCATAAATAAAAGTGTGCTGGCAGCCTGCACCCTGCTGGCCGGATTATTAATTTACCTGAATTACCGGTACGGAATTGACAGCTTTATTGAATCGCAAAACTCTGTGGCTGCTTCATTTTATTTCCGTTACCTGGTTTTTCTTATAGCCTTATCATTACCTTATGCCTTTTACTATTTGCTGGCAGGAAAAAATTATTTTAAAAGCAGCCTGGTTTCTTTTCTTATTATTATATCCCCTGCCCTGTTTTCATGGAAGATAGCCATGAGCACCGAACTTCCGCTGTCGTCGGATTACAGGTGGAATTATTACTGGAACCAGGTTGTTTACTGGCCGCTGCGGCTGCTGGTACTGATGGCCATGCTTTTTGTATTCTGGAAAATATTTTACAGGGGAAAATCTTTTTTCGGGCTAACTGCAAAAAACTTTTCCTGGAAACCCTATCTTATTTTGCTGCTGATGATGACGCCACTGGTAGCAGCCGCATCCACGCAGGCTGATTTTTTGCGCATGTATCCAAAACTAAGCGATGTAAATGAAGTGTTGGATGGTATTCCGTATAGGTGGTTTTACCATTTGCTTCATGAACTTTCTTATGGCAGTGATTTTATTTCGGTCGAACTTTTTTTCCGGGGTTTTCTTGTGCTTGCCTTCGTACAGGTGGCCGGCAAAGACGCCATTCTGCCCATGGCCTGCTATTATTGTACCATACACTTTGGCAAGCCGCTGGGCGAATGCATCAGCTCTTATTTTGGCGGAATACTGCTCGGCATTATCGTGTACAATACAAGGTCTATTGCCGGGGGGCTGGTTGTGCACCTGGGTATTGCCTGGCTGATGGAACTGGGAGGCTACATCGGCAACCAGCTGAAATAAATACCACTTACCGGCTATTGTTTCCTGCTTAATCTATATTACCTTAGAAATTCTTTTTGTGGGGAATTCATGTTTTTATCACTAAATTTTTTTTCATGAAAACGCTAATACAGGTTGCCACCTTTTTGTTGTTTGTGTCCCTGCATAGCCAGGCACAAACCCCGCAGCAACAAGCCATCCCGGTTGATTCTATCCTGGCCACGCTGCAAAAGATAAACATGGCACTCGAAGAAAGGAATTACACCCGGATTCCAATCAAGGAATTTGATGACAAATTAACCCAGGCCGTTTCAAAAGACATTGACAGCCGCTGGGGAAAACTGATTGCCCTGTTTGCCGGTATCGGCGGCGTATTGCTGTATGCCATCTACCGGTCGGTGATTTCGAATATCAAAGAAGAAATGCGCAAAGACATGGATAAGAAAATAGAAGAAATGAACAAGGCAATGGATAAAAAATTCAGCGACATCACCGGCAGCCTGACTGAAAAAATCTCTCATGTGTACCTGACCACTGTAAAGGACCAGTATGAAAAGCAGATTTCTGACCTGGAAAAAATTTATAAGACAAAAATTGAGGAACTGGAAATAAAAATGAAAGATCTCGATACCCAGTCGCTGATGACCAAAGGCAACCTGATCCGAAACGAGATTATTAAAATGCGGGAGCAGAAAAGTTATACCATTGATGAATACAACAAATTAAAAGGTTATGTGAACGATGTGGATAAACTGAATGACAACCGGCTGATGTCGGACCTGCTAAACGACCTGACCTATGCTGCCTATTATAACAGGAAAGAAAAAGAAATACTGCCGGTGATGGATAAATATATGGACAGGTCGGATATTGACATCCGGGAGAACTCATACATCAATGTGGCATCCGGGCTTTTTTATGTTTATGCTACTTCAAAAGACACAGAGCTTAAGAAAAAAGCATTTACATATATCAATAAGTCGCTTGAAAGAGTTCCTGATTATGGCGAGGCACTTGGCCTGAAACTGGAATTTTATATGGTAGATCTGGAAAAAGCCAAAACCGAAGTGGAAAAAGCCGATGTTCGTCGTGAAGCGCTGTTTACACTTGACCAGACGCTATCCTCGCATTATGCTTCCAAGGAGGCCGATTCAAGGTTCAAGCGGGTAAGTACCAACGCTACTGAAAAAAAATACATTGAAATGCTGAAGAATGAATTTAAAATGGAAATGGAGAAACTGGAAGAAACCAGCAAGAAGCAAACACAAGCCGGTTCAAAACCCGAAGACCTGAATTAAAAAAATCGCTGCAAACCTGTAAGCCGGATTCTGTTTTATTCCCCGGAGAGAATATTGCTATCATTTATCTATTCTGCCTACCCTGTATTGCGCCTCCCGGTGAAACCGGGAGAACTCGGACGAGCAGCCCTCCTCCGGTAGTTACCGGAGCAATACTTTACATGGCATTTCAGCCTGCAAGGTTTACCCGTTGCGGCAATTACTAGCCGCAACTGTGGGCTCTTACCCCACATTTTCACCCTCACCCCTGCCCTCTCCCAATGGGAGAGGGTGAGGCGGTTATTTTCTGTGGCACTTTCTGTCCCCGACAAGTCGGGGCCCCCGCTGTTCGCAGGGTGCAGCGCTCTGTGCTGTCCGGACTTTCCTCCCCGGCCAATGCGCCGGGGCGATAGCTGAAGTTTGCAGCGAACTGCAAATTTACTTTTTATCCCCTGAAATCAGTTAGCAGAAATAGCCGGTTCAGTTTGCGACTTCATCCATGCCTCCAGGCCTTTTTGCAGATCGGTGGCATTCATCACCGGGCAGAAATCCACTTCGGCATTCATTTCCATAAAAAAAGGCTCGGCAATTACCGGGATTTCCGAAGTGTCTTTCATATCAAATACCATAATGCAGCTTCGCTTGCCCTGTATGGTATAAAAATAGCAGGCCTCGGGCTTCAGCTTTTCCAGTGTGTCTTTAATCACTTTGGGAAGTGTACCGTTTTGAATGGCCCGGTTGGATGCCACTACATTCAACGAAACCCGTAGCATTGTACGCATAGGCAATCGTTTTCGTGTCATTAAAAGTAAGCGAACGGAGCAAATTAAATTTTGCAAAACAGGCTAATACTGAAAAAATATTTCCGTAGCACCATACCCAAACCGCGGGTCGTACTGGTTGACGAAGGATTTCACTTCTTTGCGGTGCCGGAGCAGTTCATGAATTTCATCACGCAGCCGCCCGCTGCCCACACCATGGATGACGATGAGTGATGGCTGCAGGTGCGCCACTGCAAGATCATAATACTTTTCAAATGTTTTCAACTGCATGGAAAGAATCTGCAGGTTGCCCAGCTGCTGCCAGTTATCGGTAAGTTTTTCAATGTGCAGATCAATCACACTCCGCGGCGGCTCCATTTCACTTCTTGCTTTTGATGCATCGTAATAGCTGTACTTTGCAGTCATCGAACCTGCATCAAATCGTTCTTCCACCACCCGGTCGGGATATGTTTCAAAAAGCCGGTACGAAAAGCTGGCTTCATTGCGGCTTCTTATTTCTTCTATTTTGGTAAAAAGTTGTTTGGGTTTGAGTTTCAGCGAAGCGGTGCAGATTTCTGCTTTGGCCCCGTCGGGCTGGGCAAGGGTAAATTCAAATTCAAAAAAAGGGCTATCGCTCAAATCTTCAAAGGGTACATCGTGCAGGTAAAAATCTTCAAAAGGATGAATGGTATTCTTCAGCTCAAACTCCGGCTTGCCGAAAAAGTTGAGCTTGTAATCGAACCGGTATGAAATGCCGGTATGATTGACAAGGTGCACTTTCAACTCATCCACCACATCGTCGCCAAACTCATCGGTATCAATTACGGGTAAAAAAGTCAGCCACATGCCATCCTCTTTTCTTTTTGTGCCGTTGGTTTTTTCTTTTTTCAAGTCATCCACATATTTTTTTTCTTTGGCAGGCTTCCACTGTTTCTTTTCCGTAAATCGTTTGAAGTAGGGAAAATCAATCTGGTCGGTATGCACGGGAAACTGCACGCCCCCGGCATCCACCATCACCATTTTTTCGTTGATGATGTCCACCACTTCGGCTTCTTCGCTGGAGTGAAGAATGAGGACAATATCGCCGACCTGGAATTTCATAACCGGTTGTTTGGCTTACTACCCCGGCACTACGTTTGCAACCGTGATTGGGATAGCTGGCAGCCCCGCAAAGTTACTTCAGTTGAACGGAGCCCCGAACATTCGGGGCAAGGGACGGTGATAAGAATTTCAAAAGCTGACTATAAAAAATAACTTTTCAGTCAATGTGAACTGTCTGGCAAATGGCTCTCCGCTATGTTTTCGCTGCCAGCTTACTGTGCCGGTAGCCGTAAAGAAAATAAATACACAACCCCCCTGCCATCCAGATGAAAAACACCATCCAGCTTTTGGCCGGTATTTCAATCATCAGGTAAAGACAGAACAATACCCCCATTACCGGAATGAACGAATAACTGCGGATGATGGTGAGCACCGATAGGGTGACTGCAATCAGCAGGAAAGCAAGAAAGAGTATCTCCTGGTAACTTTCGCTGCCAAGATGGGTCGCAGCCATTTCAATCCGGTTCCAGAACCCGTAAATAAACAATGCGAGCAACAGCGGTATGATAAACCGTCCATTGATGTAAGGGATGCGGAATTTGCCCGCTTCTTTTTCAATAGCCGGCAGCAGCAGTACACCGCCCGAAACCAGCATGAAAGCAAACAAAGTTCCGATGCTGGTAAGATCGGTCATGATGGCATCTTCGACCACCAGGGCAGGAATGGCCACAAGAATGCCGGCAACGAGTGTGGCAAAATAAGGCGTTTTGAACCGGGGATGAATTTTCTGAAACTGCTTCGGCAGCAGCCCGTCGCGGCTCATGCTCATCCAAATCCTCGGCTGGCCAAGCTGAAACACAAGCAGCACACTGGTGGTGGCCACCACAGCGCTGATGGAAACAATAGTTTCAATCCACGGCGCTCTTTTTTCGAACACAAAAGCCAGCGGATCATTCACATCTTTAAACAAAGAATAATTTTCAATGCCGGTAAGCACCAGCGCAATCAGGATGTAAAGCACGGTGCAGATAATGAGGGAATAAATCATGGCACGGGGCAGGTCACGCTGCGGATTCTTGCATTCTTCAGCTGTGGTGGAAATGGCATCGAAACCAATATAAGCATAGAACACGGCAGACACCCCTTTCAGCACTCCTTCAAAACGGTTGGGCATGAAAGGTGTCCAGTTGTTGGTGTCAACAAAAAAGACGCCGGCCACGATGACAAAAATGATAACTATCACTTTAAATATCACCATGAAGTTGGCCGACTGCTTACTTTCTTTTATACCGGTAAATACCAGCCAGGTGATGAGGCCAACAATAATAAATGCAGGAAGATTAAAAAACACATGATAACCTGAAACTACCGGGGCGCTGTTCCATGCTTCAATGGCAAACTGGTAGGATTTTAATTTTTCCGGATCGGTGACAGTACCAGCAGCCAGCGCCTCCGTTGCTTCTCTGAATGCCGATTGTGCGGTGGCCGGGTCCACCAGCATCCAATCGGGCAGGTGAATATTGAAAACATGTTCGAGCAGGTTGTTGAAATAACCACTCCACGAAATAGCCACCACTACATTGCCGATGGCATATTCAAGTATCAGCGCCCAGCCGATAATCCAAGCTATAACTTCGCCGAAAGCAACATAAGAATAGGTATAGGCGCTGCCGGCTACGGGTACCCGGCTGGCAAATTCAGCATAACATAAGGCAGAAAAACCACAGGCTACCGCGGTAATGATAAACAGAACTGATATACCGGGACCGCCGTTGTAAGCCGCATTGCCAATGGTGGAAAAAATACCGGCGCCGATAATGGCAGCTATGCCAAGAAAAGTAAGATCCCTCACACCCAGCACCCGGTGAAGTGTATGCTGCTGGGCATCGCCTTCTCCTTTTTTCGAGTCGGTTAAAATGGCATCAATGGTTTTTCTTCTGAATAAAGAACGGGACATAGCAGTCGGTTTTGGCGGTTCAAAATAGGGAAAAATTTTTTAGCAGGGATGTTATTGTTTCCCCGGGTGCAGGCTGTGCCAATGATAAAAATCAGTTTTTAAACTAATCCTGCTCATGCTGCTGCAGCGGGCAGCAAATGATTTTTGTAAAAATAATTGATATGGGAACCGCAATACAACAATCTTATGCCCCTTCGTTTGAAGCCACTGCGAAAACTTCGCTGTGGAAAAAATTTATTACCTGGTGTGATGGCCAGGAGAAAAACCGCTTAGGCTGGCTGGCATCATCACTTATGATTCATGGCTGTATCCTTACCATTGCCACTATGTTTGCCATCATACTTGCCGGCAATCATTTTATTTTCTGGCCCTTCGCCATAGCCGCCATGGGTATGACAGTAATAACCAACCTGGCCGCTATGCCTACACGCATCACCATCCCGGTTTTCTTTTTCAGTGTGCTGCTTGACCTGGTTATCATCATCACCTGCCTTGTCATCGGGTTCGATGTAAGCGGTACCACTATTTAAACTACCTAATAATCCCGCTGGACAAGAAAATGAGCCAGTTCCCTGAGCGGCTCTTTTCTTTTTGAAAGCACGGCAATATCGTCAAGATGAGCCAGCGCTTCATGAAGAAAGCGGTTTTTTAATGCCAGCGCCCATTCATCGGCCCCGCAGTTTTTATAAATGGCCAGCACCTTTTTTATTTTATCATCGTTGTTTTCATTTAAAACAGCTTCGAGCTCTTTTTTGTGCGCAGGCGATTGCAGGGTATGGATATGCAGGAATGTTTTTTTATGAGCCTCAATGTCGCCACCTACCTGCTTGCCGAATTTTTCAGGATGGCCAAAAGCATCGAGATAATCATCCTGCACCTGGAAAGCGATGCCGAGCTTTCGTCCGAATTCGTAGAGCAGTTCCTGGTTGCGCTGGCCGCCCCCGCCCATGATGGCACCCATCTTCAGGCTGGCAGCCAGCAACACGGATGTTTTCAGCTCAATCATCCGGATATATTCATCTATGCTCACATCATTTCGTTTTTCAAAATCCATATCGAGCTGCTGCCCTTCGCAAACTTCCTTTGCTGTTTTATTAAACAGCTGGAGGATGCGCTGCTGGTAGTCGGTTTTCATTTTAGCCAGGTATTCATACGCAGTTACCAGCATCACATCGCCGGCAAGCAAGGCTGTGTTTACCCCATATTTTGCATGCAGGGTTTCCATTCCCCTGCGCAGCGGTGCCTTATCCATAATGTCATCATGAATAAGTGTGAAGTTGTGAAATAGCTCAATGGCCGTGGCCACCTGCCAGGCGTCGGGGTTTATTTCATCAAAAAGTTCATTGCCCATCAGGCAAAGTACAGGCCGGATTCTTTTGCCCCCCATTTTCAAAAAATATTCATTGGGCCTGTACAGTGACCCGGGCTCTGCAGGGAAATGCAGCGTATTGAATTTTTCTGAAAATTGTTTTGCTAACGCTTCAAAGGAGTGCATAATTCTTTGGTTATTCAGCTAAAGTTATTTTGTGGCCGGAAGTCAGAAGTTGGAAGTCAGCCCCTCCTTCATCCCGAATAATCGGGACTTCGGAGGGCACGCATCAGACATCATTTCCTCCTTCTTTTTTTCTTTCCCTTCTCTTCCTTCAATCCGCTGGCCACCACCCACTCATAATCCAACTGGCGTTTTGTAAGGTTGGCCGCAACTACTTTTATCCATACTTTATCCCCCATCCGGAATGATTTACCTGTGCGAAGCCCGACAAGGCTATAATCGCTTTCCACCAGTTTGAAATCATCATACTCCAGCATGCTGTTAATACTTACAAGTCCTTCGCATTTGTGTTCGATGGTTTCAACCCAAAATCCGAAGGCAGCCACACCGCTGATGACACCTTCAAATTCATCGCCGAGGAAGTTCTGCATATACTCCACCTGTTTGTATTTGTTGGCTGCCCGCTCGGCTTCCATGGCAGCCCGTTCCCTGTCGCTGCAATGTTTGCATTTTTCTTCCAGCTTTTTATCAAGGATAAAATTATTATTCAGCGCCTGCTCCAGTATGCGGTGCACAAGCACATCGGGGTAGCGGCGTATGGGCGAAGTGAAATGACAATAATGATCGAAACCCAGGCCGTAATGCCCAACGTTTTCGGTTGAATATCTTGCTTTGGCCATGGTTCTTATTCCCAACTGCTCCAGCACATGCTGCTCGGGTTTGCCATGCACATCCTGCAGCATCTGGTTGAAAGAAGCGGCAATGGCATCGGGTGACGACGTATCGAAATGATGCCCGAATTTTTTTGCAAACGCCACAAAGGGCAACAGCTTTTCCTGGTCGGGGTCGTCATGAATACGGTAAGGAAACGGTATTGGTTTGTTGTTGATTTTTATTTTACCAAGATTTTCAGCCACGGTGCGGTTTGCCAGCAGCATAAATTCTTCGATGAGCTGATGCGCCTCCTTGCTTTCTTTTATCATGATGCCGACGGGCCTGCCTTTTTCATCCAGCTTGAACCGTACTTCCACCGATGAAAAACTGATAGCGCCGTTTTTAAACCGCTGTTGTCGCATCTGCTGCGCAAGATGGTTCAGCACAAGAAGCTCATCCCGGTACAGGCCGTCTTTTGTTTCAATTATTTCCTGCACTTCTTCATACGTAAACCGGTGATCGGAATGAATGACTGTTTTGCCCAGCCAGTATTGTTTTATTTCTGCCTTTTCATTTACCTGGAAAATGGCCGAGAACGTAAGCTTGTCTTCATGCGGCCGAAGCGAACAAAGCACAGTGGAAATTTCTTCTGGCAGCATGGGGTTCACCCGGTCGGGCAGGTACACGGAGGTGGCTTTCTCACTGGCAGCCTTTTCTAGTTCGGTGCCGGGCAACACATAATGCGACACATCGGCAATGTGAACACCGATTTCATAAAGCCCGTTTTTCAAAACCCTGAAAGAAATGGCATCATCAAAATCTTTTGCATCCACGGGGTCAATGGTAAATGTCAGCAGGCTGCGTATGTCTTTTCTCTTTTTTATTTCCTGCGGTGTAATGATACCCGGAATTCTTGCTGCCTCTTCCAGTGCATCGTCAGAAAATGAAAGCGGGAAACCGTACTGCAGCAGAATTTCCTTCATGGCAATGTCGTTTTCGTCCTCCTCGTCCAGCACCTGCATCACTTCACCCACGGGCCGTTTATCCGCATCGCTCCATTCAAGCAGCCGCACTACTACCCTGTCGCGGTCTTTGGCGCCGTTAAAACCCGAAGGCGGAATAAAAATATCCGGCATCTTCCTGTTGTTATCGGCAATAAAAAAGGCAAAACCCTTGTTCATCTGAAGCGAACCTGTAAACCCGGTTTGCTTGCGGCTTACCACTTCAGTTATCACGCCCCGTTGCCTCTTATCTTTTTCCCTTGTATCTTTTATTTTCACTTTCACGGTATCACCGTGCAGGGCGGTGCCGAAATCGCCGGGACGAACCAGTATATCCACCGGCATATTTTCCACGATGACAAACCCGGTACCCGAGCGGCTTATTTCCAGCACTCCTTTCACTGTTTGTTCGTGCGGCGGCCTGTGTTTCTGCTTCTGCTTTTCTTTTTTATTCTGGTTTTTTCTTCCCATGCGGCTTAGTTTTCTGATGGCTTAAAATTGAGGATATAATTTTTCACCAGGGTTAAAAATTTTTCTTTTTCATTGAACAGGAAATGATGCTCCAGCGGAATCACAAAGAGCGGCACATCGCTCAGTTCCCGGCCAAACTTGACCAGGCGTACGGCATCTTTTTCCGTTGTAAGAATCATTTTCTCTTTTGCTTCTATTTTCTCAAACCGGCGTTTTATTTCTTTCCAGTCGTCAATAGTAAAAATATGATGATCGGGATAATGCAGCATGTAATATGTTTTGCTATGGTCAAGCAGCAGGTCTTTCAGCGGTTGCGGGTTGGCAATGCCCGTCACCAGCAGCACTTCCGATAACGGCGACAGTTTAGTCGTTTCATGATGATCCATGATGCGGTAAGGCTGGGAATAGAGATTGGAGGTAAAAAAAATATGCTGATGCGGCAAGGGTTTGATTTCTTCTGTAATTACCTTTCTTTCTTCTTCTGTCATCATCGAATCACATTTGGTTACTACAATTACTTCAGCTCTTTTATAACTGCTTTTCAAATCACGCAAATCGCCGGTTGGTAAAACGAAATCACGGGTAAAAAGATTATTGCAATCTGTGAGCAGAATATTAAGCCCGGCCTTGATTGCCCTGTGCTGGAAGGCATCGTCCAGGATGATGCACTGCGTGTCTGGCCGGTCGTGCAGCAGCTGGGGTATTGCCTCCAGTCTTTCTTCTCCCACTGCAATGGGAACGCCGGGAAATTTTAAATGAAACTGCATCGGCTCATCGCCAATTTCCAACGCTGTTGAATAGTCATTGGCCAGCGCATAGCCTGTGGTTTTTCTTTTGTAGCCGCGGCTGAGGATGGCCACTTTAAAATAATCTTTCAGGTGCATCACAAGAAACTCCACCATCGGCGATTTGCCCGTACCGCCTACTGACAGGTTGCCCACACAGATTAAAGGCAAACCAAAACTGGCCGAACTGAATATTTTTTTATCGTACAGCTTGTTCCTGGCAAGAATAATAAACCAGTAAACAAGGGCCAGCGGAAATAAAAGTATACGGAATGATTTCAGGAAAAAATTAGAATACATAAACGGTGTCAGGCGTTACACAAAGGTCTAAAGGTACGTCAAATTCACCGGCATCGCTGATGGCATCCAGCGGTGCAAAATAACTAAAACCGGTTTTGATGCAATCGCTGCGGCATTGCGGCAGAAAACGATCGTAAAACCCTTTGCCAAAACCCACACGGTAACCCCATTTATCAAAGGCAAGCAAGGGCACAAAAATCATATCCAGCCCCTGGGCATTCACGGCCTCGCCTTCCCCGGGTTCATAAATATTGTAATCATTTTTTCTAAACCGGGTTTCGTCATTTGTTTGTACCGCTAACAGGTTGCCGGATGCAAAATCAGATTTCGGATAACAAATAATCAACTCCGGGTTTTTGAATTCAAGATAATCGGTAAACAGGTGCGTATTGGGCTCTTTGTTTTGCTCCATCGGCCAGTAAGAAAGCAGGAAGGTGATAAAGGGAAGTTGAAGTGTTTGCAGCTGAATCAGCAGCAGGTCATCCAGCTTCGCTTTTTCCGCGCCGGTAAGCGCCATTCGCTTTTCTTTGTAAACTTTTCTTGCTTCCGCTTTCAGCATGTGTCAAGGTAAGAAGTATTTGTGATTAGTGAATGGGAGTTGGGAAATGCTTTTTTGTATCTCACCGGGTCTCCACAAATATCGAAAACAACGTAGTGCCGTAGTTCCTTCCCATTTTGTAAAAAGGAAAATTTTTGTAATCATTTCCCGGTGTATGCTCCAGCACAAACCAGCCCCCGGGCTGCAGCAATTGTTTTTCAAAAATCAACCGGGGCAAATCGTCAATATTGCCGAGGGCATAAGGCGGACCGGCAAAAATAAAATCAAACTTTTCGCTGCATTGCTCAATGAATTTAAACACATCCATCTTCACCACTTTGAAATTTTCCAGCTTCAGTTCACCGGCTGTTTTTTTTATAAACGCATACATCTTCGGGTCTTTCTCCACAATGGTCAGGTCTTTGGCGCCGCGGCTGGCCAGTTCATAGCTGATGCTGCCCGTGCCTCCGAACAAATCAAGCGTCTTCAGTTTTTCAATGTCGATATGATTGCAAATGATATTGAACAGCCCTTCTTTGGCCACATCGGTAGTAGGCCGTGTGTGGGGCATGTGCGCCGGCGGGTTGATTCTTCTGCGTCCATGTGTACCACCTATGATACGCATGCACCAAGTTTACTGAGGGTGGAAAAATAATGGGCAGGATACTCCGCCAGTGCATCAGCCAGTTTTACATGGCCGTGCAGGATGTCAAATTCAAGACAGACAAAATATTTGTAAAGCTCCCGGTAAACGGCGGAGTCTTTTTCAATCAATCCGGATAAAACCACTGTTGTTTCCTGCTGCGACAAACCAAATTGCCGGCAAATCTTCAGCAGGTAATAAAGCACGTCTTCAGGCGACGAGTAAGACCAGGTTTGTGCCAGCATCAATTTGCTTTTACCGGATACCACAACAGTAAACTCATCCGTTTTGAAGTCCGCCAGCACTACTTCTTTGGCAGACACAGAAAAATTTTTCAGCAGCACAGAATACAGATGCAATTGCCGGCCATGGGTAAATTTTCTTGCCGCTGCCTTCAGGTTCTCCGGCAGGCGGTAAACATTGCAAAGATTGTACCCGGTAAGTATATCTGAAATCACTTCCGGATGTTCATCCGCTCCATACAGCATTTCCAGGTGCAGACCCGCATCAGCCTCATTATAATAAGCTGCAGGAATAAACACCGAACCGGGTATGTCATAACCAATCACCGATTGATGATAATTTTTTCGCAGCGCTTCCTGTTCTTCGAAAAAAGCTGAATAATCTTCTTCCTCATCACCGCCGGTGAAACAGCCAAACTCAACCAGCTCTTTTGACACGCTGCTCATCAAGGCAAAACTGCAATGAGTGCGGCCTGCCACAAGAAGCAAAACAGCTTCCGATGCGTCAACAACATTTCCTGATTTTATGTGAAGTGCCTGCTTCAATCTTTTTTTAAGTGCTGCAATGTTAGAATAAAATTCAGTGTGGGGCAAATTGAAGACGGAGGTCTGGGGTCTGATGTATGATGTATGAAGTCTGGGGTTTGATGCCTGAGGTCTGCCATCCGACATCCGACTTCCGACTTCCAACTTCCGACCTCCGACTTCCAACTTCTGACTTATCTTGCACTCCTTTTTTTATGGATAGTATTCAATCCGGCTTGCAGTTAAAGGTCACCAACCGGCAGATTATAAAACTTACGTTGCCGGTAAGCATCGCTATTCTAGTGCCGCAGCTGAATTTTATCACCAACAATATTTTTCTTGGTCATTATTCATCCACCACGCTTGCCGTGGCCAGTATCACCGGTGTGTATTATCTTATTTTTGCTTCCATCGGTTTTGCGCTGAATAACGGGCTGCTGGCACTCATCAGCCGCCGCGCCGGCGAAAACAGGCCGGATGAAATTGGAAAAATTTTCAACCAGGGAATTTTTACTGCGCTGCTGATTGCAGCCATCGGTATTGTTGTTTCTTATACAATCACACCCCCCTTGCTCCGGTCCATCATGCATGAGCCGGAAAAAGCCGGGATGGCCATCAGCTTTCTGAAAATCCGCATCTGGGGTTTGCCCTTTCTTTATATTTATCAATTGCGCAATGCTTTGCTTGTGGGCATCAATCAAAGCAAGTACATGATTATAGGCACGCTGGCCGAAGCCCTTGCCAATATTGTATTTGATTATACGCTCATTTTTGGAAAACTGGGTTTGCCTGAACTGGGTTTCAACGGCGCCGCCTTTGCCTCCATCATTGCTGAGTTTACCGGCATGTTTGTTATTTACCTTGTCATTCACCAAAAGGGAATAGCACAACAATATGCCCTTTTTAAAAATCTGCACTGGGATAAACAAAATGCATCGCTTATCACTGCCATGTCGGCGCCACTGGTGTTTCAGCATGCCATCAGCATCATCAGCTGGGAATTCTTTTTCCTGCTTATCGAACGCAACCAGCCCAGCGATACACCCCAGGCCATCAGCAACGTGATGCGAAATGTGTTCGGCATCTTCGGTTGTATGAGCTGGGCCTTTGCCAGCACCAGCAACAGCATGGTGAGCAATATAATCGGGCAGGGCAGGCAGGACCAGGTAATTCATGTCATAAATAAAATTGTAAAGCTGAGCACCGGCATTGCACTCCTGTTTTGCTTGCTGCTAAACCTGTTTCCGCAGGCATTTCTTTCCATCTTCGGGCAGGGCGATTTGTTTATTCAGCAGGGTATTCCTGTCATCCGCATAGTATCGCTAGCCATGATTCTTATGTCATTCTCGGTAGTATGGCTGCACGCCGTTACCGGCACAGGCCATACGAAAGTCACCTTCCTCATCGAATTTTTTTCCATCATTTTCTATTGCATTTATGTGTATGTTGTCATGGAAAAACTCAAACTCTCCATCAATTACGGCTGGGTGAGTGAGTGGCTTTACTGGACCTGCATGTTTGTACCGGCATTTTTTTATTTACGAAGCGGAAAGTGGAGGAAGAAGATGATTTGACCCCCCCGGCCCCCCCACAGGAAGATTTGGATTTAGCCCCTGCTCATAAACACATACTATCGGCTACATGAACTATCAATGAAATTATTTGTTAGCCGGCGGAAGCAACTCCGGTTAAGCTTTACTTGCGACGCTCCGTTCATCTTCTGCTTCTCCGGTAAAGCTAAACACCCGGATGGTGTATAACTAAATCTCATGACTTTGCTGGACAATACGCCATTGGCTCAATAGAATGGTTGCAGTTGAACGGATCCCCGAACGTTCGGGGCAAGAGCAGTTTAATAGCAGTACAAAAGCTGACTCCCAAAAAAATTTTCCGGGAGTTTGCTTCGCCCCGATGTTATCGGGGCTCGCCAGCCCGCAGGTAACTCAAAACGGCAGCTGCGCCGTATTCCGCGGGTCGGTCTTTGATTCAAACTGGTATTCCTTCGGCGGTTCTTTACCCAAAAGATGTTTGACAAAATAATCCCAGCGCTTGCGCATCATGTACGGCGAGTACGTGCCAAAGCCATGTGCCGCATTGGGAAAAATCACCAGGTCGTAATCCTTGTTGGCTTTGGTAAGCGCTTCCACTACCAGCCAGGTGTTGTAGGGTGGCACATTATCATCCATCAATCCATGTGCGAGCATCAGCTTTCCTTTCAGGTTTTTTGCATAAGTCTGGTTGGCTTGCGCTTCATAATTGTCTTTACCATCGGCACCTTTGGTGAGCAAACCAATATAGCGTTCGCCCCAGTCGTCTTCGTAGTTTCGGTTGTCATGGTTGCCCGATTCAGAAATACCCACTTTGAAAAAATCAGGATACCTGAACATGGCAGCGGCCGTGGCAAAGCCGCCACCCGAATGTCCCCAGATGCCGACCCGGCTTGTGTCAATATAAGAATAACGCTTTGCCAGTTGGCGAATGCCGGCTACCTGGTCGGGCAATGTGTTTGTGCTCATGTCGGGCCAGTACATGTCATGAAAACTTTTTGAACGAAGCGGATTGCCGGTGCCTTCAAGTACCAGTACAACAAAGCCAAGCTCAGCCAGCGCCTGGTGATCGCCCCGTGAGGCGGTAAATCCCCAGAAACCACCCATGCTGCCGCCCTGCGGCCCGGGATAGATATAGTCAATGATTGGATATTTTTTGGCCGGGTTAAAATCCGTGGGAGTATAAAGCAATCCATACAGGTCGGTTTTACCCTCATCAGCTTTTACTGTTACCGGCATGGGCGGTTTCCATCCTTTGGCTTTCAGCCGCGATACATCCGTTTTCTCCAGTTCAAGAACCATTTTGCCACTGAAATTGCGCAGTACAGTTACCGGCGGCACATCGGGTTTGGAATACGTATCAATAAAATAATTTCCTGATGGCGAAATACGGACATCATGATAACCGGCTTCTGGTGTAAGCAAAGTCATTCCTTTGCCATCAAACCCGATTTTATATGCCTGCCCGAAATAAGGATTTTCTTTCTGCAGCCCGAAGGCATAAAAATAAATCTGGCGGGCAGCTTCATCCACTTTCAATATTTCAGCCACCAGCCATTCGCCCCGGGTAATTTGATTTTTCTGTTTGCCCGAAACGGCATCGTAGAGGTAAAGATGTCCCCAGTTATCTCTTTCAGAAAACCAGATGAACTCTTTTGTCTTAGGTAAATAACGCCAGTTGATGGTTCCCCAGCCCGATTCATACTGGGTAGCCACGGTTTCTTCAAACACATCCCGCACTTCACCGGTGGCTGCATTGGCAATACGCATCTTGACATGCTTATGGTCTCTTGAGTTGGAAAGAAAAGCCAGCTCGCTGCCATCGGGGTTCCAGTCCACATCATCAAATGTGCCGCTGCTCGAAATATCATCGCTGAGCGAAGCACGGTGCGGGTCAGGTGGCATATTGAAGAAAATCACTTTGGGTTCATCTGTATTGATGATGCAGCGGTGAATCATTGGAATATGTTCATCGCCCGGCAGCGGATATTTCCATGCTTTTAATTCAGGATGACCCACCTGAGTGGTAGCCAGATACATTTCACCTACTTTGCGCTGGTCTTGTTTAAAGGTGGCCATTTTTTTTGAGTCGGGCGACCAGCGCAATACGGGACGTTCACTTTGCCGCCATCCTGCATTGTCAGTGGCATAGCCAAAATCTTTTTCGCCATCTGTAGTGAGTTGTGTTTCCTTGCCGCTTTTTACTTCGCGGATCCACAGGTTGAAATTCCTGATAAAAGCCGCTTTGCTGCCATCGGGTGAAAGCACTTCGGGTGAACGGCCTCCTCTTCGGCTAAAGCCTTGTTGCTGGCCGGCAGTGTTTTCAGTTGTTTTTGATTTATCCCCGGTGCAGCTATAGTCGGTCAAACTGCATTTCCACTGTTTATCCCCGGCACGAAAGCTGATAGACTTGCCATCTTCCGCATAACTGAAAAACTGAAACGGCAGCATGGATGATGTGTATATTTTGCCGGAGGCGGAAGAAAGAGCTGCAGCTAATTTTTGCTGGTCAAAAGCAGGAGTTTTTGTCCCCTTTACACAATCCACCAGTATAAATTCACTGCCATTTGAAGTGAGTACGCGGTACCAGAATTTATCTTCACCCAGCCAGTTAGGGCTTACGCTTCCCCGGTCAATAAATGGCTGTACATTATACCCCAGCATGCTTTCTGCCTGTTGGTAATCCTTGGCAGTAAGCGAATTTTCCTGCGCATGCGCAAAAAGAAAAAATACAAATGCAAAGCAGGCAAATACTATTTTTTTCATAACGATTTAAATGTGGTAATTAAAGAAAGGAGTTCACGGCATTTGCAAGATATGTTCTTTTCAAAAACAGGATGATGGTGATTTGATAGCCGGTCAACACGGTAATGGTGGTGGTGGATTCAGCATCATGGAACATTGGAATTTGAAAATTGAATATTGAATATTGAACATTATTTGTTTGAAGCAGAAAATGCCCAGTGCTCAATGTGCAACGAACAAAGTTCAATGTTCAGCTCTTATCAAGATCTGATCAACCTGGGTTCCTCACCAGGAAATTGAAACCCGGTAGTTCTAATCTGCAAACTGCACCGAGTACACCATGGGCAGATAATTATTCAGTGCCTGCCAGCTTTCGCCGCGGTCGGGTGAAAAAAATAAATTGCCCGTGGTGGTGCCAAATGCAACTGCATTGCCGGAACTGGCAAGACAGTGACGGTACACAATATCAAAACAATTTTCCTGCGGTAACCCTTTACGTTGCTGTTTCCATGTTTTTCCGCCATCATCGGTGCGGCAAATGCAAAGAGCGCCTTTGATGGCACTCCGGTTCATGTCGCTGTGTGCCGGCGCCACCCAGGCCTGTTCAGGATTATCTTCAGCCACAGCAATAGCAAAACCAAACCGGGCAGGACCTTCGGGCTGGCTTATGTCTATCCACTCCTTTGAACCATTTGCGGTGCGAAAAATGCCGCAGTGATTCTGCTGCCACAGCACATCAGGGTCAGAAGGCGCTGCTACAACAATGTGCGGGTCGTATCCTGTTTCGGCATTGGGGTCGGGCAGAAAGTCGGCACGCATACCCTTATTGCGAATTTGCCAGGTATTGCCACTGTCGGTGGTTTCAAACACACCGGCACAACTGATGCCGATGTGAATATGATTTTCATCCCGCGGGTCTACCACGATGGAATGAATACCTGGCAGGTCGCGGCCACCGCCAAACCAACCCTCTTTGCGTGTGGGATGATGCCACAGTGACTCCACCAGTTGAAATCGCTTTCCGTCGTCTTCACTCACAAACAACCCACCGGGGTCGGTACCAAGCCATATTCTTGAAGGAAATTTTTTTCCACCATGTGCCATGGCCCAGATATACCGGGTTGTGGCAGGCACGCCATCTTTTACTTCCTCGCCTTCGGGGTAAGCAGGAGCGGTCAGCTCTTCCCAAGTTTTTCCCCTGTCAAGGGAACGATGTAGCTTTACCCCCCAATGCCCGTGGTCGAGGGCAGCCCACCAGGCGCCGGATCTTTCATCAGCAAAAGCAATAGAAACGGGTATGCCTTCAAAAGAAAGATTTTCTGATTTCCATTTACCATCCTGGAAGCGGTACGCAATAAAACCTTTGCGGGTACCGAGAAGAAGCGTTGGTTTCATAATTGTTTAGTTTTGGTTCAGCCGCCAGATAATGCCTGCATGATATAAATCTCGCTGTTCACGGCAAACGGGTCTTTCAGGGTATTGCGGTCGTTTATCATTTTGCCGTCAATAAAAATATTCACATGCCGGCGCAGGCTGCCCTGTTCATCGAGTACATAGGCCGACAAGCCCGGGTAGCGGGATTCAATTTCCTTGAAAAGTTCGGCGAAAGATTTTCCCTCAGCTGGAATGTCTTTCAGACCCGGAAAAAATCTTTTCAGTGCATACGTGAATTTTACTGTGGGCATCCCTAAACTGTAATTGAAAGAGGCTAAGCTAAGAATATTTTTTTACTGCTTTTCCCGGAAATTACCATACGCTAATAATAAGACACCTTCCTGCCGTGCTATACCAGCATACCGGCTCAACAGGACCCCGGCGACTAAATTAAAATTATCTTTTCAGCAACTATTCATGAGAGCCATTTACCGACAGTCCGAAGGACACTCCAAAGGACATGCGGTACTTCTTCGGAGAATACTTTGTGATCATCGAAGGAAGCCTTTGGCCCGGACAAAAAATTTTTAGCTGCAATTGAATGAAAGGTTTTAAAAAGGAATTACAATTGTCCATGAAAAATTTCCTTGTAATAAAGGGTAACAATTTACCTGTGAAGCTGATTTGTAAAAAACACATGTATGAAAAAGATGATTATTTGTGCTGTTCTGCTTTCTGCCGCTTTAATAAGCAATGCACAGAAAGTAAAACGTGTGAAACCGAAATACCGTAATCCGGAAACTTATACAGTTCCCGGCATGCTGCAAAACCAGCCACAGGCTGTTTACCCGTTTACTTATTACCATAAAAAAAGAAGAAGGGGCAACTTCAGGATGCAGGGCCTGATGGATAATTACAACCAGTCAGAGAAGCAGCGTAGCAGTGTTGAGAAGAAAAAAAGGCAATCAACGAAATATCTCATTGGAAAAATTGGCGGCTAATGCAAATTGGTTTTTTCATCTCCTGGTAAAAATCCCGGTTGAAATCTCAGCCCTGCACCAGCAATACCGGTTTGATGCAGCCATCCAATTTTTTATCAAACACCTCATACGCCCCGGCGCCATCCGACAGGGCAAAGCGGTGGGTGATGATTTTTTCAAGCGGGTAACGCTGCACAATTTCTTCTCTCAAAAGTTTGTCAGCATAAAAGCGGGCCGGGCAACGGCCGGTTTTATAAGTGAGGTTTTTATCATAAGCCTCACCCGGAGAAAATGAAAACTGCTTTGCCGTATGCACACCAACGGATGAAATGGTGCCGCCGGGTCTTACTAACTCAATAGCGAGCCGAAGGGCTTCGGGGCTGCCCACCACTTCCATCACGGCATCGGCGCCGCGGCCGGCTGTGGCTGTCAATATTTTTTCTTTTACGTTTTCAAAAGATGGATGCAAGGACACGGCGCCAAATTCTTCTGCCATTGCCAGTCTTTCGTGTAAATAATCAATGGCAAAAATTTTTCCGGCGCCCAAATGCTTAGCAGCAATGATCGTCATCAGGCCCACCGGGCCGCAACCCAGCACCACATACACGCCATTCTCATTTACTCCCGCATTCTCTGCACAGAAATAACCGGTGGAAAAAACATCGCCCAGCAGCAATCCTTTTTCCTCGCTCAAATCATTGCTTAAGGGAATAAGGGTAGAATCAGCCATCGGCACAAGTATATACTGCGCCTGTGCACCGTGCAAACCCGCACCGCCCTGCACCCAGCCGAAAAGATTTCCTTTCTCACAACGGCAGGTAAGCCCGGTGCGGCAATAAAAACATTCGCCGCAGGAAGTGGTGAATGGGCTGAGTACTTTTGCGCCTCTTTTAAATTTTTTCACTGCGCTGCCGGTTTCCACTACCACTCCTGTAAACTCATGTCCCATCACTGTGCCATCATCCAGCCCGCTTTCCCTGCCGTGATACACATGCAGGTCGGAGCCGCAGATGCCGGCAAGCGTTACCTGCACAATGGCATCATCCGGGTTTATTATGGCCGGGTCGGCCACTGACTGATGAATAATGGTTTCGATGCCGCCAAATGTGAGTGCCTGCATCGTGTGAATGTAAGAATAAAGAAAAATTGTCCGGTTGCATTTCGAAAGTTTTTATCTTAACATGCCGGAAAAGTCCGGGTCAACCTTATGATTGGGTTTACCATTCCCGGTAATTTGTTTTTTAAACCAAAACGAAAATCATGAAAAAACTCAGTTTCTTAACTGTCATTGCATTTGTCATCTTTGTCAGCTCCTGCAGCAACCAGGATGGCCATTCAGAACAAGCAAAAAAGAACCTGGAGGCTAACCATGGAATTATCAAGGCTTTTGAAACAAAAGATTTCAGCAAGCTGGGCGACTACATTGCCGAAGATTTTGTGGATCATGCCGGGGAAACCGGCGACATCAGGGGGCTGGCCAATGCCCGTGCCGAATTTGAAAGAATGGTGGCGGGTCTTGAAAGCGACACCACCATCATCATAAAAGAACTGGCCGACGATGAGTTTGTGATGTCGTGGTTGCGTTTTACCGGCACGCTTTCAAAAGATATGATGGGCATGAAGGCAGGCAGCAAATATGATATGGCAGCCGTTGAACTAACAAAATTCAAGGACGGCAAAGCGGTAGAGCACTGGACCTTTATGCAGCCGGCCGATATGATGAATATGATGGGCAGCCAGCAGCAAATGCCTGCGGCGGCTGATACGATGAAAATGCAATAAGGGAATTGCTGAAAAATTTTTTTGCTGATATCGGTTTACTGTTAAGAAAGAAACACAGGGTGTCAGCAAGGGATTTATCATTCCGAAGGTGATGAGAATATCTAACCAGCCGGATCATCTATTCAAACCCACAATTCAATATTTCGATGTCCAAAATATCTTTTGTGAAATCCTTTGCCATAACGAATATATAATGTTGTAAATTAGAACTGGCTATAACATTTTCTTTAGAATTTATGGCACAAATTTTCTGAAATGAAAAATCTGTTATTACAATAAGCAAAAAGGACTTATAAAAATAAAAGCTATAGCAATTATTCCTCTCTACGTTTAATATCCTAAATTTTCCCCTTTGAAAATCGAGGTTCTAAATTAGCCATGCTATTCTTTAACCATTTAAATTTTTCAAAATGAAAAAGGGAAATTTACTTTCAGCACACACAAGTACTTTATTATTTGTGAAAATTGCACTAATCATTACGCTCACATCTAATTTCAGTATTAGCACATCTGCGCAACTATTTGGCAATCCTACAATAAGTTTACTTGTAGAACACCCACCAACCCTTCCATTAAAATTTAAGAAAATCGCATTTGCTCCTGCCTCAGGAACTTGCTCTGATGAATTAGCGAACGCCTTAGTCAGTGAACTTGTTTCAAGAGGAATTGAAGTAATAGAACGGGAAAATCTTCAAACAGTACTTAAAGAGCATTCATTTACACTAACATCCTCTGTTGATCAAACATCGGCAGCATCAATTGGAAAGATATTAGGCCCATCTGCTTTAATTTTCATTAAAGTAACACGGTGCACTTCACAGCAGGATAAACTATATAATACGGAAAGGAAGTATAATGCGCAAGGAATAGCTTACGTTGCGCCAGTATATATTTCAAGAACTCGTGCCTTTCTTACAGTATCTATCCAGGTTATAGATCTATCATCAACGAAGACACTAGCAGCACAAACTTTTAATTACTCTCCAGAGAAAAGTAATAAATCAAATATCGGGTATGTGGAGTTCCCAACTACTTTTGAAGTACAAGATATGGCGATCAAATCAGCTGTTGAAGAAGTAAATCATATGTTTTTACCATGGAGTGAAAGCAAGACCTTTGAATTCTATGATGATAAAGATTTTAATATGAAAGAAGCATATAAGACACTAAAAAGAGGTGATATTCCCGGAGCATTTAATCTAACATTACAAGGATTTGAAGAATGTCAAAAAGATACTAAGGTAAAAGATAAAACAAGAGTTCACGTTTATTATAACATGGCGATTTGTCATATGTTAACAGGTAATTTTAATTCTGCACTAAAGATTTTAGAAGAAGCGAAAAAATATAAACCTGAGCATAATGTATTTAAAGCCTATAACGAATGCGTTGATGCAATAATTGAAAAAAATCGAAGTGAAAGTCAAGAATCAGCAGCTACTAATGAGTTAAAAAAGCAAAAGGAAGAAGAAAATAAAAAGATTCAAGCTGAAGAGGAAAGTACACTAACAAATAAAAGTATTATTGATATGGTAGCACTAAAGATTCCTGAAGCTATAATCATTCAGAAAATAAAAAGCTCAAAGTGCAAGTTTGATACCACACCAGATGCACTTGCTACCTTGACAAAATCAGGAGTCGGAGAGAAGATTATGATGGCGATGATTGAAAAACAATAACGGCTCTTGGGACGAAGAAGAAAACCATGTTCCATAGGTAGTATATAGTTCTTTGTGTAAATAGATTATAAGTAACTGTATAGAAGAGTTAACCCCCCGGGCAGGTGGAGCGAAGTGAGGCGGAGCGGAGCGGAGCGGAGCCGAACGAAGCGGAACCTGCCCGGGGGCGGCGGCAAAATTTGCCTCCTTATTTTTAACTTTAAATACAGTTTTATGAACCATCAGCAACCCCATCTCCCCAAAGACTTCTTCAAGCAGTTTAAAAGCAAAGAAGACTTTCAATCGTTATTCAGCGATCTCTACAAGCAAGGCGTAGAGGAAATGCTCAAAGCCGAGCTGGATGAACACCTGGGATATGAGAAACACAGCAGGGAAGGTCACAACAGTGGTAACAGCCGCAATGGGTCCTATTCCAAAAAGGTAAAATCGGCATCGCTGGGCGATATGGTGCTCAACATTCCCCGTGACCGTAACGGCGAGTTCGAGCCACAACTCATTCCCAAAGGGCAGCGTATGAGCGATAAGTTGGAAGAATCCATCATCGGCATGTATAGCCGGGGAATGACCACATCCGATATCTCCGAACAGGTAAAACAGGTATACGGTGTGGACGTTAGCGAAGGCACTATCTCCAATGTTACTAACCGGATTATTGAGCACATTAAGGAATGGCAGAACCGTCCTCTGGAATCCGTTTATTTTACGGTTTGGATGGATGGAATTGTGCTAAAAGTCAAACACAACGGGAAGTTCATCAATAAATGTATTTACCTGGTGATTGGCCTTAAAAAAGACGGCCTTAAAGAGGTGCTGGGAAGGTGGATGGCCGAAACGGAATCGGCATCTTTCTGGATGAGTGTGCTGACGGATTTAAAAGCCCGGGGTGTAGAAGATATTTTGATTGCCTGTACCGATAACCTCAAAGGGTTTACCGATGCCATCAAAGGCGTTTTTCCCGATACAATAACCCAACTTTGCGTGGTACACCAAATCCGCAACTCCTGCAAGTATGTGGTATGGAAAGACCGCAAGCTTTTCTGCGCCGATTTAAAAGAAATTTACGGCGCCATCAACAGGGATGCAGCAGAAGCAGCGCTGGAAAAACTTGCCGATAAATGGGGACATAAATACCGCTATGCCATTGAATCCTGGCGCAACAACTGGGATGCCCTAACGATCTATTTTGACTTCCCGCTGGAAATCAGAAAGCTCATTTATACCACCAATACCATCGAAAACCTGAACCGGGGTATTCGAAAGTACACGAAAACAAAAGTTCAGTTTACCGATGACCAGGCCGCCTTAAAAGCCGTTTACCTGGCCATCACCAATATTGAAAAAAAATGGAGTATGCCTGTCCAAAATTGGGGCTACATACTCCACCAGTTCTTAACTATCTTTGAAACCCGATGCCGACTCTGATATGCAGTTATTAAATCCTATTTACACAAAGTATTTTATACTCTCCTCTTCCAAATACTTTTTTTGATTTCTAGAGAGTATAAAATATTCTTGCTTTTCTATTTTTTATTTGTTTAACAGATATGCCCTACGGCTATTATCAGTTAGTTCGCTTTGCAGCACGTATTGGATTTGCTATCCTTGCATACACAGCAAACGAACAAGGTCAAAAAACTGAAGCTATCGTTTACATTTGTTTAGCAATACTTTTTCAGCCATTAATAAATTTATCGCTTCCCGGCATCAAAAAAGATTCACCACTTACTCCTGCCCGATGAAACGTAAGAGCAAGCAGGACTCACGTCTTATGCATTTTTTACGAGCACAATCTTTATCTTCGCCGCAAATTTCTTTAAATGAATCTTCACGAATACCAGGCCAAGGAACTTTTGAAAAAATACAATGTGCCCGTGCAGGAAGGTATTGCCTGCGCCACGGTGCATGAAGCGGAAGAAGCCTACCGGCAAATCAAAACACAGTTCGGCAGCCCCTTTGCCGTAGTGAAAGCACAGATACATGCCGGCGGCCGCGGTAAAGGAAAAATTAAAGAGACCGGCATCAGTGGCGTGAAGGTTGGCAAAAGCCTGGATGAAGTGGTTGATTTTGCACAGAAAATACTCGGCGGCACGCTGGTAACACTGCAAACGGGGCCGAACGGGAAAGTGGTAAATAAAATACTGGTAGCGCAGGATATGTATTACGACGGGCCGGCGGAAAGAAAAGAGTTTTATCTCTCCATCCTGCTCGACCGCAGCAAGGGGCAGAATGTGATTATGTACAGTACCGAAGGCGGCATGAACATTGAAGACGTGGCGCACAACACACCGGAAAAAATTTTTAAAGAGTGGGTGCACCCGGCCGATGGACTGCAGCCGTTCCAGGCAAGAAAAATTGCATTCAACCTCGGCCTCAGCGGCACCGCATTTAAAAACTGCGTGAAGTTTGTTACCAATTTATACAACGCCTACGTGGGACTCGATTGCTCCATGCTTGAAATAAACCCGCTGTTCAAAGCGGCCGACGATAAAATAGTGGCCGTGGACTGCAAGATGAACCTGGATGAAAATGCGCTGATGCGGCATCCCGACCTGGCAGCCATGCGTGATGTGAGTGAAGAAGACCCCACCGAAGTGGAAGCCGGCAAATACAACCTGAATTTTGTAAAGCTCGACGGCAATGTGGGTTGCATGGTAAACGGCGCCGGGCTGGCAATGGCCACCATGGATATGATAAAACTCAGCGGCGGCGAGCCGGCCAATTTCCTTGATGTGGGCGGCACGGCCAATGCACAAACCGTGGAGGCCGGTTTTAAAATCATTCTGAAAGACCCGGCAGTGAAAGCCATCCTGATAAACATCTTCGGCGGCATCGTTCGCTGCGACCGGGTGGCGCAGGGCGTGATTGATGCTTACAAAAACATGGGCAACATCCATGTGCCCATCATTGTGCGGCTGCAGGGCACCAATGCCGAAGAAGCCAAGAAACTGATAGACGATAGCGGGCTGAAGGTGCAATCGGCCATCCTGCTGAGCGAAGCGGCTGAACTGGTGAAGAAAGCAGTGGCGTGATTCGATTTTAGATTGCAGTCCCGATTGCAATCGGGATGGGATTTTGGATTTTAGCTGAACAACGTTGGTTTCTAAATTCTGAAAGTACATTTTCCCTTTTGAAAAAATGATTATAAAACCTGCCTGGGGGCAGGATTTATTTTATGGATAATGTAAAAAAAACAATTCAAAATATCTTTGCTTTATGGCTGAAGACCTCATCATTGCAAAAGGCACCAGGGAAGAACAATACCAATCATTGCTTCCCCAAATAAAAGGTTTACTGGAAGGCGAACCCGATTTGATTGCCAACCTGGCCAATGTGGCTGCAGCGCTGAAAGAACAGTTCAATTGGTTGTGGGTGGGTTTTTATCTGGTAAAACCCAGCAGCATTAAATCTACAAAGAGTGAAAATGATGAACTGGTTTTAGGACCCTTCCAGGGCCCCGTAGCCTGCACAAGAATAAAAAAAGGCAGAGGTGTATGCGGCACAAGCTGGGCGAAAGCCGAAACACTGATTGTACCTGATGTAGAAAAATTTCCGGGGCATATTGCCTGCAGCAGTTTATCCAAATCCGAAATTGTGGTGCCGGTTATCCGCAACAGTGTTGTTGTGGCTGTGCTGGATGTTGACAGTGCTGAACTGAATCATTTCGATGAAACGGATCAGCTTTATCTTGAGCAAATCGTTTCCCTTCTCAACTTCTGAATGTTTCTTCATATTTCTCCTTTACACCCCTTTTATTTACGTGTAAAAATAAATGTCGGCCGGCTGACAATTATTCCTTATTTTCGGATGTTTGCATTTCAACCCAGGTTCTGATTAAACCAGCTTAATGAAACAACTCGGCGTATTACTTGACCCGGTTTACAAACCACCGGTATCTTTCACTCCTTTTGAAAAATTCTGGCTCCGGTTTATTAATGATAAAAGGGACCTGCCATTTATCAAACTGCTTTCGTGGATTCATCTGTCCGTTATCCCTTTGGGCATTTTACTATTCTTCCCGGTATTCTCCGGCGCCTGGTGGTGGGTGGCTTTTGGGATATGGTTTTTTATCGGGCATATAAAACTGCGGGGGCCTTTCGGGCTGATGCTGCACAACATCACGCATCGCCGCCTGTTCAAAAAAAAGTACAACTGGCTGAACAAATATATCACCTGGTTTGTCTGCCCTTTTTTTGGTCACACACCCGAAACCTATTTTGTACATCATGTGGGCATGCACCACGAAGAAAACAATATGGAAGATGATGCCAGCAGCACCCTGCCCTACCAGCGTGACTCCCTCATTGATTTCCTCAAATACTATCTCAAATTTATCTTCCTCGGTTTCATGGATACATTTATGTACCTCTTCAACCGGAAAAAGAAAAAATATTACATGCGGCTCACCTATGGCGAAGGTGCTTTCTTTGTCTTTTGCATTGCCATGTGTTTCATTAACCTGAAAGCAGCCATTTGGGTACTCATCATTCCCTTCCTGCTTTCGCGGCTGGTAATGATGCTGGGCAACTGGACACAGCATGCATTTGTGGATCCGGTCGAGCCGGACAATATGTACCGCAACTGTTATACCTGCATCAATACGTCGTACAACAAAAAATGCTGGAACGACGGCTATCACCTGATGCATCACCTGCGGCCCGGCGCCCATTTTAGTGAAATGCCGGGTTTGTTTTTAGAAGAAAAAAACAACCTGGCCCGGGAAAAATCTCTGGTATTCGAAGGTGTTCATTATCTCCATCTCTTTTATTACCTGATGACAAAGCGCTATGATAAAATTGTAAACCGGCTTGTCAATCTCAACAACAGCTTTACTTCCCGGGAAGAGGCTATTCAAATTTTGAAACAGCGTACAGCAAAATTTCCTGCCTTCAGGCCTGCCTGATATTTTTTTACTTTTGCCGGGTGATTTATTTCAGAGATATCCGGCCGGGAGATAATCCTGCACTGGCAAAAATTGTACGTGATACCCTTGCCGAGTTCGGCGCCAATCATCCCAACACCGTGTACTACGACCCTACGACCGATACTTTATTCGAAGTATTTCAAACAGCACGGTCAAAATATTTTATTGCAGAGCTGGATGGCGAAATGGTGGGCGGCGGAGGAATTTATCCCACCGACGGGCTACCGCCTGACACCTGTGAGCTTGTAAAAATGTACCTGCTGCCAAAAGCCCGTGGTCTTGGCTTGGGAAAAACATTGATTGAAAAATGCATGGAAGCGGCAAAGGAAAACGGTTTTAAAAAAATTTACCTAGAAACCATGCCTGAGCTGAAGCAGGCAATGAAAGTGTATGAAAAATCCGGTTTCGAATATTTAACCGGCCCCATGGGCAACAGCGGGCATACGGGCTGCAGTATTTGGATGATGAAGAAACTGGATGGTTAGATGGCTGGATTGCTGTATTGCTAAATTGCTACAAGGTTAAGTTACTTAATTGTAAAAAGTGAATTGCAGTACCAAAAAACACCTGACCGCCTAACCATTTAACCATC
>CAYUJD010000044.1:0-19481 GCA_964444975.1 uncultured Chitinophaga sp.
TCCTTACATCGGCGGCATGTATTATGTAAGTTTTGCCTACAACATCCTGAAAAAATAAAGTACCCGTCAGCTAACACGTTAAAGAAAATAAAAACCATCCCCGGGCCCATAAGGTTTGCCGGGAACAGGGATGGTCTTTTCTAAAAATAAAAAAATAATTATATGCTTACCACCATCCTCATCCTGCTCTGCCTGCGCAAAAAATTTCTTATGCCTGCCGCCAATCAATGGCAACTCATCCTGCGCATGGCTTCAAAACGGGTACCCGCAATGATGTTTTGCCTCCTGGTTATTATGCCATTGTTCGGCCAGGAAAAGAACCTGGAGTACCAGATCAAACGAAACGGCGATGTAGTGGGCAATATCCGGTTCAAACAAAACATCAGCGGCAGCCGCACCACGCTGCTGCTGGAATCGGAAGTAAAGACCCGCTTCATCTTCACCTTCACCGCCCGGGCAAAAGAAGAAACCATTTACGACAACGGTATCATGACCTGGTCGTCCATTTACCGCAAGCTGAACGGCAATGTGAAAGCCGATAAAAAAACAAAAGCAAACGGAAACAGCTATACCGTATATAAAGGAAGCAAGACAGAAACCCTGAACAACTATCCCATACACTATAATATGCTCAGTATTTATGTACTGGAGCCGCTGAATATTTCAAAGGTGTATTCCGACAATTTTCAGCAGCAGGTGGACATCCTGAAGCTGGCCGAGCATCATTACAAAATAAAATTTCCCGACGGCAATTATAACGAGTATTTCTATAGTAATGGGATTTGTATCAAAGTGCAGGTGCACCACAGCCTGTACAGCGCCACTATTGAACTGAAATCATAAAACCCCGGTTATGCTGAACCACATCAGTACATATGGACTTTTGTTGTTTTACTACGCACTGTTCTTTATTGCCGTGTACACCTCGTCAAAAAACGGAAGCGGGCAACTGGGAGATATAGTGGGCGGCAAAGGCAAACCCGGTATTTTGTTCAGCCGGATGCTTGCAGGCATTTTCTTCCTTGGTATCGGCGCCATGCACATTATTATGAAAAGAAATATGGACGCCGGCATATTTATGCCGGCAAATAATGACCACCCTGTAACATACTGGCTGGTACCGGCTGCTGCTGCAGCGCTTACCGGTACATTCAGCGCTTATAAAAAATTAACTCCTCAGCATACAGCTTTCCTCCCCTTCCACCTCCCGCTTTCATTTGTACTTGTCCGTACCCTCTTTTTAATTGTGTACGAATTTTTCTTCCGCGGGGTGATGCTGTTTGTGATGATAGATGATTTCGGAATGGCAGCAGCTGTTGTCATCAATATTATTTTATATGTGCTCATTCACTGGTTTGATAAAAAAGAAAGGTATGGTTCTGTACCGATGGGTTTGCTTTTGTGTATGGTAAGTATCTACTACCAGTCTGTGTGGCCGGCCATCATCATACACATAGCGCTTGCGCTGAGCCATGAAATTACGCTGCTGATAAAAAACAAATCATTAATAAAAAAAATATGGTTATGAAAATCTTTATTACAGGCGCCACCGGGTACATCGGCCACAATCTGGCCATGGAAGCTGCCAAAAAAAATTACACTGTGCATATTCTTGTACGTGACCTGCAGTCGCCGCACCTGCCCGTGCATCCAAACATTGTTGCATTCAAAGGCGATGTTACGGACAAAGCATCTGTACTGGCTGCCATGAAAGACTGTAAAAAAGTTTTTCATTCCGCTGCGGTAACTAAACTGTGGGACAAAGACAGCAGCATTTTTTACCGGGTGAATGTGGAAGGAACAAGAAATGTGCTGGATGCTGCGCTGGAAACCGGTGTGAAAAAAATGGTGTTCACCAGCACAGGCGCCGTCATTGGGCCGTCGGGCAAACTGCCGATGAGTGAAAATGACCCGCGGATTACGGCTTTTGAAAACGACTATGAAATTTCGAAATACTGGGCCGAAGAGCTGGTGAAAGAATATAGCCGCCGCGGTTTGTTTGCTATTATTGTTGCAGCGCCCAGGGTTTACGGACCGGGCATAGTGGCAGGCGGCAATGTGCTTGAAAGATTCCTGAAGAAAATTTTATCGCTGCGCATGGCATTTGTTCCTTCCTGTGACCATGTGGTAGCCAACTATGCCTTTGTAGATGATGTAGTGAAAGGTCATTTCCTGGCCATGGAAAAAGGCCTGGGTGGAGAAAAATACATACTCGGCGGTGAAAATATTTCTTACAAAAATTTTTTCAAAACCATACAGCAGCAGGCCGGGAAAAAAATCCGGCTGATACGGGTGCCAAAATCTCTCATTCTGTTCTGGAGTTACCTGCACCTGATAGTATGCAGGCTGATTGGAAAAAACACACAGGTCTCACCGCGGGTCATTCAGCGCATGACGCAAAACCGGGCATTGAGCTGCGATAAAGCCATCCGGCAGCTTGGCTATTCTATCACGCCATTTTCTGATGGCATACAAAAAACCATTCTTCACCTGTACCGTGTGAATGCACCCGGTACAAAAAACCAACACTATGCATAACGAAAACTATGCGCTGATTACCGGCGCCAGCGAAGGCTTCGGCAAAGCATTGGCTTTGGAATGCGCCGCCCGTGGCATGAACCTCATCCTGGTAGCACTGCCCGGCTCAGGTTTAAGCAGCCTGGCCTGTTACATTGAAAGAAACTTCGGAGTGAAAACTTTTTGCTTTGAATATGATCTTTCAATAAAAGAATCCTGTTGCTCCTTGTTTGAAGAAATCAGCCGCAAGCGCCTCCGGGTAAATATGCTCATCAACAATGCCGGCATGGGAGGCACGCATTATTTTGAAGAGCGGAACGCTGAATATTATCACCGGCAGATTGCACTGAATGTGATGGCACCTACCCTGCTTTCGCACCTGTTTCTTGATATGCTGGAAAAAAATTCCCCGGCGCATATTTTAAATGTAAGCAGCCTGGCCAGCTTTTTTTATTTGCCAAAAAAACAGGTATATGGCGGCACCAAATCCTATATCGTCTCCTTTTCAAAAAGCCTGCGGCGTGAACTGAAAAGTAAAAACATCAACGTAAGCACGGTATGCCCGGGAGGAATGAACACTACACTGCCGCTGGTACTGCAAAACAAAAACCTGACCGGCATCAGCCGCTGGTCGGTACTGAACCCGGAAGAAGCGGCACAAATTACGATTGAAGGAATGCTGAAGAAAAAAGAACTGATAATTCCCGGTTTCTGGAACCGGCTATTCATACTGCTTGACAAACTGCTGCCCAAATGGCTGAAGGAATTTCTCACCGACAGGCAGATGAAAAAAAGCAAAACATTCAGCAGTCCCCTCATTTATTCTATTCACCCCTTAAAAACAGCTATATGATTTTCTATTTGCTTGGAATACTCGGTTATTATAAGCTGGCCAAAAAAGCTGTGCCATGGACCATCTGCCTGGCATTTTTTGCCGTGGTCACCATTCCGCCCGGCACTACGCTTTACCTGCTGCTGCACAAGCACTGGATTTTTCAGCTGCTTGCTTTCGCCGGTGGCCTTTTCTGCTGGACGTTTGCTGAATATTTTATTCACCGCTTCCTCATGCACGAAAAGGGAAAAAAGCAATATCACAAAAGCCAGCACTTCGTCCATCATACCAATCCGGGAAAAATTTTTATCGGCTGGTTCAGACAGATCATGTTGACGGCGGTAGCCCTTGCTCTTACCTGCTGCAGTATTTTTTTCACGCCTTACCTCGCACTGCCAGCCGGGTTTGCTACCGGGTTTGCATTATATACGTATGTACACATGTGGCTGCACCGGCGCGGTGCAAACAAGTGGATGGGTGGTTTACAGACGTTTCATATCCGCCATCATTGCGGGCTGACCGAAAGCTGCTTTGGTGTGATGACCACGTGGTGGGATCACCTGTTTAATACGGCAAATGCGGGTGAAAAAAATATCGAGGGCAATGCTGTGGAGCTTTATTTCGGAAACAGCACAAAGAATAAATCGAATGCTGCATAACCGATAGCTGAAATAACCGGCCAAAAAACAGCTTAAACATATCAGCAATGCATTTTTATGTTTCAAATTTATTTAACGCTTAAAAGCATTCAGTTTAATCTGAAACCATTCAGGTAAGAACGAGTTCTTACTGCCCCTTGTACCTTGCATTAAAAAGACATTTCAGACTGCCTGATGAGTGGTATTCCGGTTTGATAAAAACCGTGTTGTGCCGTTGGCTTTAATGCTTCTGTGCTTCTTTGCTCACTCATTTTTGCCACGAAGTACTGAAATACAGAAATTCAAACAATGATGCTGTCAACTACCCGGCCCTTTTTGCCTTTACTACGCTAACCAGTACCTTTGCCACACTTTTTTGAAAAATAGTGAAATGAGCAAAGTACTTCTGTCCGAGCAGGAACAAATACGCAGGGAAAAACTGGGCGATCTGCTGGGCCTGGGCATTGATCCGTACCCGGCCGAATTATATCCGGTTAATAATTACACAGCCCACATCAAACAGCATTTTACCGAAGAAAATAAAGACGACTTCAAAGAAGTGTGTGTGGCCGGCCGCATCATGAGCATCCGCGATATGGGCAAGGCCAACTTTGCCGTGCTGCAGGATTCATCCGGCCGGATTCAATTATATATTAAGCGTGACGACATCTGCCCCGGTGAGGATAAAACACTGTATGATTTTGTATGGAAAAAATGCACTGATATCGGCGACATCATCGGCGTAAAAGGATTTGTGTTTAAAACAAAGACAGGTGAAATATCCATTCATGTGCAGGAGCTCCGCATGCTGGCCAAAAGCCTGAAGCCGCTGCCGGTAGTAAAAGAAGCCGAAGGACAAACCTATGATGCGGTGACCGACCCCGAGTTCAAATACCGGCAGCGCTATGCCGATCTCATCATCAATCCTGAGGTAAAAGAAGTTTTTACCAAACGCACAAAGCTGGTGAATGCCATGCGTGATTTTCTCAATGAACACGGCGCACTGGAAGTGGATACTCCGGTGCTGCAAAGCATTCCCGGCGGCGCGGCTGCCCGGCCATTCATTACACATCACAATGCACTGGACATTCCTATGTACCTGCGCATTGCCAACGAACTTTATTTAAAAAGACTCATTGTCGGCGGGTTCGACTGGGTGTATGAGTTCAGCCGCAACTTCCGCAACGAAGGCATGGACCGTACGCACAATCCTGAATTTACCGTGCTGGAATTTTATGTGGCTTACAAAGATTACCGGTGGATGATGGAAACGACGGAACAATTGCTGGAAAAAACTGCCTTGGCGGTAAACAATAAGACAAAAGTGATGGTGGATGGAAAAGAAATTGATTTCAAAGCTCCTTATCCGCGGATCAGCATGTCGGATGCCATAAAAGAATACACCGGCTTCGACATTACCAACATGAGTGAGGACCACCTGCGCAGCGTGTGCAGGCAATTGCATATTCATGCAGATAAAACTATGGGTAAGGGAAAACTGATTGACGAAATATTCAGTGAAAAATGTGAACCGCATTTTGTGCAGCCCACTTTTGTGATCGATTATCCCAAAGAAATGAGCCCGCTGACCAAGAAACACCGAAACAAAGCGGGGCTTGTAGAAAGATTTGAGCTCATCATTAACGGAAAAGAAATTGCCAATGCCTACAGCGAACTGAACGACCCCATAGACCAGCGTGACCGTTTTGCCGAGCAGGCCACGCTGATGGAACGGGGCGATACCGAAGCTATGTATATTGACCACGATTTTCTGCGGGCACTGGAATATGGCATGCCACCCACCGCCGGTATCGGTTTCGGCATCGACAGGCTCTGCATGTTGCTGCTCAACCAGGCATCCATACAAGATGTTCTCCTCTTTCCCATGATGAGACCGGAGAAAAAAGATGATATGTCAATTCAATAGCTGAATGAATTATCATAGCCCGGCCTCCCTCACCTTCGGAGAAGGAACGAGGGTGAGGCCCCATGATGAGGCCGGAAAAAAAAGATGAATAGACGGTTTACAGTAAAATATCCTGCACAGTTTATACAGTTGTTTTGGCTGAGGCTTGCAGCAGCCGATAATTTTTTGTAGCTTTCATTCAACCAAAACCAATAACAATGAAAGCGTTGATACCATCCCGGGTAATTGACTTTATTTTTTCCTTTTTTATAATCTATGCCGGTGTAAGCTGGCATTTTATGAATACCGTCGGACTGGCCGGAATGATTCCTGATTACATGCCCGGCGACGCGAAAATCTGGGTATATGCTACCGGCGCCGGTTTTATATTGGCAGCTGTTGCCATCATTACCGGCATACAAAAAACACTGGCCTGTTATTTACTGGCGGCTATGTTTTTGGTTTTTGTATTTACCCTGCACTTAAAACCGGCTCTGGATGGCGATCTGACAGCGCTTGTAAAAGATTCGGCATTGGCCATGTGCTCCATCCTGATCGGCAACCGGTCGGCAAAAAAATAATCAGTAGTTTTTTTTAAAATAATAATTTACCTAGCGCCAGGAGCGCAGGGAAATTTGATTTTGATATTTCACCCAAAGAATTATTATTTTTAACCCCTGCTGGCCTACTTTGTAGCTTTTCTGAGATCCATCCTTGAACATTCCTGACCGGTTTATCCTTCTTACTGAAAACAAATAACTGATTATTCACCAACAAAAAATGTTTCTTATGAAATCAACGATTGCCCTGCTAATCATTTTTTTCTCAGCCACATTCCTGTTTGTAATGTGTACCGGTTCCAATAACGAAACACCGGAGACGAAAGAAGCTTATGGCGGATTTGAAAGCCAGGTAAAATGGGGAGAACATCTTGTAACGGTTTCTGCCTGTCATGATTGCCACACGCCAAAAGATTTTAACAAGATGACACCCTGGGGGCCGGATCTGGACAGCAACCGGTTACTTTCCGGCTATTCAGGCATCCCGGTTCCGGATTTAAACAGAAAAGATATACAGGATAAAGGCTATGGGGTAACTAATGGAGACCTGACTGTGTGGATTGGGCCCTGGGGTGTTTCGTTTACGGCAAATCTCACTTCCGATTCTACCGGTATTGGGCAATGGAAAGAAGAACAGTTTATTCTTGCTATGCGTGAGGGAAAATACAAAGGACTTGCTACAAACCGCGGCTTGTTGCCTCCCATGCCCTGGCACATGTACAGGCATATGACAGATGATGAATTAAAAGCCATTTTTGCTTACCTGAAATCAACCAAACCGGTTAAGAACGTGGTGCCGCCACCACAGCCGCCCGTATAATAAATTTTCAAATAAAGGTTGCATCTGAAAAGGGCAACCTTTATTTTTTCTCATCAACAATTTAACAGGAGCTTAATCAACAAAAAGATCAGTGTATAATTCCGCTCCGGGTATCACGCTGTACTTACCCAAATCAGTTATTCCTTCACTGGCCAGCACCTGTTCATCTATAAAACAATGGCCGGTGCATTCGGCGGGTGCTTTACTTAAAATAAAGTAAGCGGCATCGGCAAGTATTTGCGGCGTGCGGCTCATGTTGGCCATCATTTGGCCGCCCAGGAGGTTTCGTACTGCAGCCGTATCGATGATTGTTCGCGGCCACAGCGCATTGGAGGCAATAGTATATTGCTTCAGCTCGGCCGCCCAGCCAATAGCCATCAGGCTCATATTAAATTTGGTGAGTGTGTAGGCAATATGTCCTGCCAGCCATTTGGGGTTTAAGTTAACAGGCGGTGATAAAGTAAGTATATGCGCATGTGATGATTTTTTCAGGTAAGGGATACAGGCTTTGGTTATAAAAAATGTTCCCCGCACATTGATGTCGTGCATCAGGTCGAAGCGTTTGGGTTCGGTTTGTTCAGTGGGTGTTAAAAAAATGGCTGATGCGTTATTAATGACGATATCAATACCGCCAAATTGTGCAACTGCGCTTTCAACTGCTTTCTGTATCTGTTCTTCAAACCGGATATCACACTGCACCGGCCACGCATGGCCGCCTGCATTTTCAATTTCTTTTGCTGCAGAAAAAATAGTACCGCCGAGTTTCGGATTTTCTTCCACCGATTTGGCGGCAATCACAATGTTTACGCCTTCGCCGGCCAGCTTCAGCGCAATTGCTTTTCCGATACCACGGCTGGCCCCGGTGATGAAGGCTGTTTTATTTTGCAATGACATGTTCAATGATTTATGCAGTGAAGATAGCAGATTGTGGCAGAAAACGGGTTTGTTCCCTTGGTAATTCTACGAAGCGCACAGTAAAAAAGACAGTAAAAAAAAGGGGCAATTTTGCTCTTTTGCAAACCATTAACGCATGATATGTTTGTATCAAGAAGTTGGTTGATAAGGTTACTGCATCCAATATCCAAATGTCCAAAACCGTCCAGAAGCTCTTAATCCAACATCCTGAGAAACCAAAGTAAAATCCGTATCAATCAACTTTCTTTTCTTATGAAAGTTCGGGACCCGTTTTTATCCAGGGCCTGTTGAAAAACCAAAATCCAAGATCCCGTGTCCGTGAATGCTTTAAGGTTAATTTCGCTTGAAGAAAAAATTTTCCCCCGTTTTCAGCCGGGGGATTTTTTTATGGCTGATGTTGGATTGAACAGCTTGCCGGACGATGATCAGTTTTAGCTTTATTACGTTTTTCTATTTCGTATAAACAGGCAACAGGTACCCAATATATCCTGGCTGCTGTTTGGAATAATTTTAATTAATGATAGTAGTGTAATCCGGAAATGACTGCACTCTTTATGAATCCCAAACCTAAAATCAAAAATCTTATTCCGGCAGATTGCCCTCTTTCACCTGGAAAGGCCCGGTGGGATATTTGAACTCAATCACTTTAAGATCCTGTGTGGCTTCGAGGCCCTGTGTGCCGGTGATGTGTTTGTCTTTGCCATCGAGACGGGCGGGTTTGTCGGTATAAAATTTCTGCTGGTTCTGATCCCACCAGAGTTCGGGGCAGCGCAGCGTATCGCCTTCGGTATTAATAACCGTCACACTGTCGCGGAGAAAAACTTTGTTCAGGTTTTCATAATAAATGCCGTACCGGGAAGTAAGCCAGCTTTCCACCCGCACACTGTCGTCGTAAAAATCTACATGCAGTGATTGAGGAAATTCTGTTATCAGCGTATCCCGCTGGTAGCGGTACATCCGGGGTGCTGTGAGCCTGGCTCTTAATACCCCGCCCTGGCTGAGGTAGCTTTCGATGATTTTTCCTTCTTCACGCAATTCGGCTCTTTTTGTCCAGTTGTCAATATCACGGGGATCGTTTTCGCAGGAAGAGAATATGATGAGAAGAAACAAGGCACAGGAAACAAATGATAAACGAGCAGCAAAAAGTTTTGCCGAACAGTGATACGAACGACGAACGGAGCGTCGCAACAGAAGCTTAATAGCAGCAATACAGCTGGCTAAATAAAAAATATTCTTCTGAATAACATAGTCAACCAATATGGAATGCTGCTTGCTCATGCAGACCTGTTCAACAGCCCTTTTAGGGGTTGAGGATTTTAATCATACTTCCGCTTGGTAAACCAGCGGTCGCTCAGGGTAAAGCCAACGGAAAGCCTGAAAAGATTTTCGTGGAGCGGATTTTTGTTATTGCCTCTTTTGATGTACTCGGCGGAAATATTGACGACCGAATACTGGGTGCGGAATCGCCGTGCTGCATCTTTCAGGTTAGCTACAGGTAAGCTGATGCCGGCGGTGATGCCCCACTCCTGCAGCTTCTGGCCGAGGTAAATATAGTCATTGCCAAAAAAGAAACCGGCGCGGTAGGCTACCAGGTTTTTATACCGGGATTGTTTAAGTGCGGGCTTCAGCTGACCACCAATTTTCAATTGCCAGTTGTTGCGCACTGCATCTGGCTGCCCGTTGATTCGGTAGTTGTCCCATCCGTTATGAATAAAATCAATGCCCAGCAACCAGCCGGTTTTAATGGAATCAGGCAGTTGCTCAATCACAAAGCCGGCGCCGAACATGGCCGGGTAATCCAGTTTTCCTTTTACATCCAGTTGTTCACTCACGCTGTCGAGGCGGTAATCACCGCCATCGCTTCCTTTGAAGTAGGTTTCGCGAATGAAATCGCTGTGCGTAGTGAGCTGCTGTTTTACATTGCCAAAAACGCCGAGTTGTAAATATTTTGATTTGTCTTTTTTCAGATCTACCCGGTACTGCATACCGGCATTGAAGAAGAAACCGCCAAAGGAATTTTTTGTCTGGTGATTGGAGCCGCGGTAATAGGCAGGCACGGTATCAATAAACAAATCGCGGCGGGTGCTGTAATCTTTTTTCCCAAAAAGATAGCCGGCATTGATACCGGCGCTGAAATTTTTTATGGCAAAGCCGGTGCCGGTATTGAAGAGATAGGAGCCCCCATCGCCGGTAAAACGGGTGAGTGCACTGTCAATAGGCTGACCCGTGTTGGGGTCGAAGATCTTTTCTCTTTTTTCAATATTGTAACTGATGGTGGAAAGCGGCCTTAATCCAAATACCAGTCCCCAGTTTTTCCTGAGCGGCATGCCCAGCTGCAGGTAAGAGAAGTAAGCATTGGGTGAAGTGAATTTATCCGGATTGCCGGTTTCAATTAATGTGCGGCTGCTGAAGTTGATGCCTACATCGAGCAATATTCTGCCATAAGCCGATTTTTTTGAACGGGCTTCCTGCAGGGAATAAAAGCGGGAATAGGATGCAGGGTTCAAAAAATTTATTGAAGGATAAGCAAGATTTGCATAAGGGTTACTGTTGTAAAGCTCAGCGGGATAATCGGAAAAACCGGCGCTGATACCGGCCATGCCGCGGTTAAAAATATTATTGCCGGGATGCAGGTCGCCAAGGCCGTAACGGGAATAGGGCGAATTGTCCTGTGCCGGCAGCAAGGCGGCTGCAAACAACAAACTGCCAGCAAAAAATAAACGATGAAAAACTCCTGACGCCAATCTGTAACCCGTCAGTCTTCGTTGAACATTAAACATTGAACATTGAGCATTTAGTCTGGAAATATTCCCGTAACTGCCTGTTTTTCTCACAGGGTATTTATTTCACTGATGGCATAAAGTCCTTTAAAAATCAGTTCGGGGTCTGCAAATATCTGGTTTTTAAGATGGGGAGCCAAATAGGTCAAATCACCCCCGGTTAAATGGGCGTTAAAGTTGCTGTATCTTCTTTTATACTCATTGATGAAACTGTCAATTTCGAAAGCCATGCCCAATACTACTCCGCTGAGGATATTGGTGACTGTATCGTAGCCCACCAGCGGCACATTGCCATCGGGTTTTACAATGGGAAGTTTTGCAGTGAACTGGTTCAGCGCTTTCATCCGCATTTCCATGCCGGGTGATATGCCGCCACCAAGAAACTCATGATCTTTATTGATAAAATTGTAAGTAATGCAACTGCCCATGCCGATGACAAGGTTGTGCTGCCGCGGATAAAAATAAACTGCTGCTGCGGACAATGCCAGTCGGTCGGCGCCGATGGTTTCGGGTTTACCCACGGCTATGGTGAAAGGAAGCCTGGATAAATAACTCAGCTTGTGAAAGCGGGTTTTTTCGTCAAGCAGTTTTTCAATTTCCGGATTGTGATTGATGACAGAAGAAAGAAGGGTTCTTTGAGGGTTAAATTTTTTCAACAGCGAATCAATCAGCGCTGTTCCGTCGTTTTCAATAACGAACAGCTCAGCCAGCTTATCGTTTTGAAAGAAAGCTGCTTTTAGCCGGGTGTTGCCAAAGTCGAAGCAGAGGGTGGAGGACATGTGGCAAAAATAGTTTGTTAGCGTAACTTTATATGATATTTCATAAGCGCCAAATGACAATAAAATCAATAGTTCTATTTTTCTTAATTTTTATTTACAGCAAATCGTTTTGCCAAATCATTACATTAGAAAAAGAGCCCGATAAGTTGCCATCTGTGTCCTTCACACATAAGTTTATTGATTTTCTGAATAAAAAATATGATGACATTAAAAAAGAAAATCCCGATTCGTTATTACTGCTTTATATAGGACCAGATTATTATATCAGTACTGAAGCAGAAATATTTTATAAGAAAGGTGGCAAAACAAATGTCTTATTTATCAAACAATTTGATAATGAAATAAAAAATATTTCAGTTAATAGTGACACTTTGCAGAGGATAAACATTTATGGCTTTTATCAAATTCTTGTAGATGATTTTGTCCGAACTACTGATACCAATTACTTTATCTCTCACAGGGAAATAATGTATTGTAAATTTTATTTTGGCAACTTAGAGAAAATTTACATGGGATATTACGGGAGTATAATGAACAAGGCAGATGATGATTTTCGTGCCGCCCTTGTGAATGAGAAAATCCGAACACTTTTCAGAAAACCGGAAAACATTAAAGAAAAATAAAAGCAGAATTATTGAATTCACCACTCAAACTGAAACCCGCTCAGGTTTTTGAAATGCCCGTTCTGTTTTATTTTATCTTTCAGGCCTTCCATTTCGGCCACC
Source organism: uncultured Chitinophaga sp. (assembly GCA_964444975.1). Taxonomy (GTDB): domain Bacteria; phylum Bacteroidota; class Bacteroidia; order Chitinophagales; family Chitinophagaceae; genus VBAS01. Next base: position 12,473 of record CAYUJD010000044.1, read on the forward strand.
AACGGAATCACTTTGGTCAGATGCCGCTTCAGGTATTCCTGTCGCTGCCGTTCATCCATCAGGCCGAGCAGTTCATACTCTTCCTGCAAAGTAAGGCCGACATGATGCGCCACTTCGTACGTGTTCAGCTCCTCATCGGGTTTATTAAAATCTTTTGACACGTTCAGCAGCTTGTGCAGCTCGCGGATGCCTTTCATTACTTTGCGCATCAGCTCTATATCACCCTGTTCTTTGTTATCGGGATAATTGACAATGGCGCCGCTGTAGAGCTTGTCCGGCACTTCCTTTATTACTTCCAGCATGCGGAAAACTTTTTCGCCCCGGGTTTTAATATCCATTTCACCGTTGTTGTACACTTTGCTTACTTCCTCCACACTCACCAGGGTGCCTTTTTCCTGCAGGCGGTTTTCAATTACAGCCGGAATGCCAAATGGTTTTTTGCTGTCATGACATTCTTTTATCAGTTGTTTGTAGCGGGGTTCAAAAATGTGGAGGTTCAGGTTTTCACCGGGATACACCACGATGCCGAGCGGAAAAATAGGGATAAAGTTTGTCATAGTTATTATGGGTAAATTTAAAAAAATCTTACGCAGGGTGCAAAGAAATTTACATGTTGAATGCAAACAGAATTTAAACTTTAATCTTTAACTATCCTTGTTTGATTATACTTGCTTCCACCAACCCCTTAATTTTTTATACTTTAAAAACGTATACCAGGCGCTGATTCTTGCGCAGTGAAACCCGGCAGCACCGTCAAGAAAGCCTGCTTTGAAAAAATAATTTTTCAAAAATGAAAACAGCGGCGACAGCCACGGTTTCAGCCAGCCGGCTTTTTTATTCCGGTGGAAATATTTTTCAGCATTCAGTTCTGCATAAGCCTTCATTTTTTGCCGGAATGCGTCAATATCCGCTGCGGTGCGGTGCAGCACAAAGCCATTCAATGATTTTTTTTCTGTTCCGGCCGGCAGCACCAGTTCTTCATGCACTTCTGCATCATTCCACTTCACCTGCCTGCGGTTGAAAAGACGTACATGTTTATCGCCGCCCCATTCGCCAAAGCGCAGCCACTTTTTTCCTAAAAAGTTTTTAAACCGAAATTCATAGATTTTCTTTTCATCCAACAATTCCAGCTGCAACAAACTTTTTTTCAGCTCTTCATCCGCTGTTTCATCCGCATCGAGGCTCAGTATCCAGTCGTATTTTGCCAGTGCATTGGCTTTGTTTTTTGTTTTGCCAAAACCCTCCCAGCTGCCTTCAAAAAGTTTTGCGCCGCTGTGTTTGATAATCTCCAGTGTGCCGTCGGTGCTGCCGTTGTCGTACACTATAATATCATCACTAAGACCGGCAAGCCCGGCAAGCGACCGGCCGATGATACCCGCTTCATTTTTACAAACAATAACTACCGAGAGCTTCTGCATGACACGAAAATAAAATTAAGAAGCGGATTCCTTTGTCAATGTTATAAAGAGTATTTTTGAATGAACACTTTCTGACACGATGATCCCGGAACTTTTACTGAAACTTCAGCAAGGCGACAGCAGGGCGCTGGCCCGGTGCATTTCACTGGTGGAAAATGAAGTGCAAGGTTATGAAGAACTGCTTCAGTTGTTGCCGCATCACCAGAACAAGCCTGTCATCGGCATCACGGGCCCGCCGGGTGCCGGCAAGAGCACACTGGTGGATGCACTGATAGGATTAATGGTACGTTCGGGCAAACGGGTTGCTGTGCTTTGTGTGGATCCCTCTTCGCCTTTCAACCTTGGCGCCGTGCTGGGCGACCGCATCCGCATGAGCCGGTGGTACGATAACCCGAATGTATTTATCCGTTCGCTGGCCACAAGAGGTTCGCTGGGCGGCCTGCACCCGAAAATTATTGAAATAACCGAACTGATAAAAGCCGCTCCGTTTGATTATGTGCTGGTGGAAACGGTTGGCGTGGGACAAAGCGAAGTGGAAATCGCAGGTCTTGCCGACATCACCATTGTGGTAGTGGTGCCCGAAGCCGGCGATGAAGTGCAGACAATGAAAGCCGGCCTGATGGAAATTGCCGACATCTTTGTAGTGAACAAAGCCGACCGGCCCGATGCCGACCAGTTTGTAAAAAACCTGCGGTTGATGCTGGCCCCTGCCTTTCACAACCGCTACGATGACGTGCCGGTGATTAAAACCATCGCTTCGCAAAACACTGGTGTGGATGATCTGATAAAAGAAATCGAGCGGCTGGTGAAGCATCACCATTCCAAAGAAAAAAAATACTGGCTGCTGGCCGAACGGGCTTTCCAGCTCATCCAACAGAAGCGCATGAAAGACATCAGCAAGACAGCGCTGAAAGAAAAAATCAAGGAACTTGCCGGCAGCAATTCCTTCCGGCTTTATTCATTTATAAAAAATTACAGTCAGCATGGAAACGATTCCCAGTGAAAATCTGCCCCGCATTGCCGAATGTGAACCCATGGTAATAAAAGTACAGCCGGGCAAAGTGTACTCCTGGTGCAGTTGCGGGCTGAGCGCCACACAACCCTTTTGCGACAATACGCACCGCAACATTGAGGGCACTCCCTACCGAAGCATCAAAGTCATGTTTGAAAAAGAAGAAGAGATTTATTTCTGCCGCTGCAAGCATACCCGTACACCCCCTTTTTGCGACGATACTCATTTAACCCTGAAAAAATAACCGCCCGGCTTGTTTTTCACTGCCTGCCTGCAGCATATATTATACTGTGAACCAAACATTGGGGCGCTGCGATTTTTTACGCTACCAAATCCGCCTGTTTATAGCTAACTTAACAGCCGATGTTACCAGGAAAACCCCGCCTGTTGAAAACTGTTCTGTCAACCTTAACCTGCTGGCTTAAGGCATTTTTCTTATTATATGCTTTGCCGCAAATCACTTTTTCGCAAACCACCAACATCAGCGGCATTATCAATACATATCACAGCGTCACCGAAGTGATTCCTTCACTTGCAGCCGTACGGGTAGATGATGTGACCGGTCTTGCTTATGGCAACCTGGTAGTGCTGGTACAAATGAAAGGAGCGGCCATCAATACCGCCAATAACTCGTCCTTCGGCGATACCACTTCCCTGAACAATGCAGGCAATTATGAAATTGCAACAATCTGCGACGTGGGCGGCGACACGGTTTATTTTTTTCATGAAATACTGAATAGCTATACAGTAGCAGACAAAGTACAGCTGGTAAAATTCGGCGAGTACTATTCGGCAAATGTTGTTGACACCCTGAAGGCATCAGCCTGGAACGGCTCAACCGGCAAAGGCGCTGTGCTGGCCATACGGGTTGAAGAAGATCTAACACTCAATGCTCCCTTGTTTGCCGATGCATCGGGTTTTGCCGGCGGCAGCTATTTACTGCATTCCGGCACCTGCAGCAATTTTTTCCAGGCCACGGGTTATGTGTATGATGGTGATAATACCAACTCCAACACAAGCGGCGCTTATAAAGGTGAGGGTGTGTGGACATCAACTTCAACATTGGATGGCGGACGGGGAGCGCCGGCCAATGGCGGAGGCGGCGGTAATAATCATAACAACGGCGGTGGCGGCGGTGCTAATCTTGCAACCGGTGGCAGTGGCGGCGGCAATTTCAGCACCACGGGATGCCAGGGAAATTTTCGGGGGCTTGCAGGAAAAGCATTGAGCAGCTGGGGCGGAACAAAAATTTTCTGTGGCGGCGGTGGCGGCGCCGGTCATTCAAACAACAATACGGCAACCAGCGGTGGCGGCAAGGGCGGTGGTATCATCATTGTAATCGCAAAAAATATTTATGGCAACGGGTATAAGATTTCTGCAAACGGGCAAACAGGCGGAACAAATATTTCTGATGGAGCATCGGGCGGCGGAGCCGGTGGCACCATCATCATGCATGTTATCAACAGTTATAGCGGAAGTCTAACCATTGAAGCAAAAGGAGGAAATGGCGGCAATGCGGATAATGATCTTATTTTAAACCGTTGCTATGGCGCCGGCGGCGGCGGCAGCGGCGGGGTGATATATTTTAATGGTTCGCTGCCTGCAGTTACAACTTCTGTAAACGGTGGCACAGCCGGCGCCGACATTGATATAAATGGATGCGGCACCCCGGTGCCTGCTGAAAACGGAAATGCAGGTTCAGTAATTGTCAGCTATTCTTACCGCACTTCCACTACCGCATCGAATGATTGCCCCGGCGCTTTGCCTGTAAAACTGATTTCATTTTATGCTTCACTTACTGTTGATAAAAAAGTAAAAATTGAGTGGACAGTTGCAAATCCGGAAGAAGCAATTTCTTTTACGGTGGAAAAAAGAAAGACTGCAGGCGGGTGGTATGGCATGGCAACACAGGAAGCTGAAGCCGGAAAAAATCAATACGAGGTACCTGATTTCAATCCGTTGACGGGAGATAATATTTACCGCCTGCTGATAAAAGCAAAAGACAACAGCGGAATTTATTCCCCGCAAAGAAAAGTTTATTTGAACAGCAATGACCGGTTCACAGTTTATCCTAACCCTGCCAGGAACAAAATTTTTATACTGGGAAAAATAAATTCCCCGGTGCCGGTGAAACTTACCGACATATCCGGCGCGGAGATAAAAGCGAAAATAATTAACTCATCTTCTGCTGTTACTGAATTGAGCCTGCCGTCACTGCCCCCGGGAATTTATCTCCTTAAAATAGGGAATGAAGTGAAAAAACTTCTGATTCACTAATAAATGAAGTTTGCACACTACTTCAGGCTTTTTTTCCATCGGTAAAAAACATAACCGGCAATAATAAAAGGAGCAGCCGCCAGGTAAATAATGCCGGCATTCAGTCCTTTGGCCGGCTTTTCACCCAGCTGCTGGGCGGTTTTGGTACAAATGGAGCATTGGGCCTTTACAGCCTGTGCAGTAAATAACAAAGTGAATAAAATGAAAAATAATATGGTGAAAAACTTTTTCATTTTCCGGAAATACAAAATTACGATTTGCCGGAATGAAGTATTTCAAAATTAATTTTTATCGCGTTATTGCATCCAATCATCGAGCTTCCTTCCTAACATTGAAGGAAATTACACTTCCACTGTACTCATCCTTTTGCTTTGCTTCTTTCTCTCTTCCTCATCCAGTATCACTTTGCGCATGCGGATGAAATTCGGTGTCACTTCAATGCACTCGTCCTGCTGAATATATTCCATGCATTCTTCCAATGTCATCAGGATTTTGGGAGCAATATTGGTGGCTGCATCGCTGCCGCTGGCCCGCATGTTGGTAAGCTTTTTTCCTTCAATTACATTCACCACCAGGTCGCCCGGTTTTACATTCTCCGCCACTACCTGGCCGGCATACACTTCCTCACCCGGGTCAATAAAAAAAGTGCCGCGGTCCTGCAGTTTGTCAATGGAATAAGCCGTTGCTGTTCCTGCCTGTTTGGCTATCAGTACACCATTACTTCTTCCGGGAATCTGTCCTTTCCAAACCTTATACTCAGTAAAACGATGCGCCATCACGGCTTCACCTGCCGTGGCCGTAAGCATTTGCGAACGAAGCCCTATCAATCCCCGCGACGGGATTTCAAACTCCAGGTGCTGCATTTCGCCTTTTGTTTCCATCACCTGCAGTTCGCCTTTGCGGCGTGTCGCCAGGTCAATCACTTTGCTGGCATACTCCTGCGGCACATCCACCACTAAATTTTCATAAGGTTCACATTGGCTGCCGTTGATTGTTTTTACAATTACCTGCGGCTGGCCTACCGTCAGTTCATATCCTTCACGCCGCATGGTTTCAATCAGGATACCAAGATGAAGAATGCCGCGGCCATAAACTAAAAATGCATCACCGCTTTCCGTATCTTCCACCCGCATGGCAAGATTTTTTTCTGTTTCCTTCATCAGCCTGTCGCGAAGATGACGGCTGGTAACAAATTTTCCATCGCGGCCATAAAAGGGAGAATTGTTGATGCTGAAAGCCATGCTCATCGTGGGTTCATCCACGCTTATCACCGGCAAGGGCTCCGGATTTTCTGTATCGGCAATGGTGTCGCCGATATTGAAATCTTCAATTCCCACCACGGCGCACAAATCACCCGCATGCACTTCACTCACTTTTTTCTTGCCCATGCCTTCAAACACATACAGCTCTTTCACCTTCGGTTTCCGGGTTGTTCCATCTGCCTGTACCAGCGCCACCTGCTGGTTTTCTTTTATCACACCGCGGCTCACTTTGCCAATAGCAATGCGGCCAAGAAAAGATGAATAATCCAGCGAAGTAATCTGCAACTGCAGCGTTCCCTCCGCCACTTTCGGCGGCGGCACATGTTTCAATATTCCATCCAGCAAGGGTTCGATATTATCAATTGGCGTCAACGAATCATTAAACCACCCGTTTTTTCCTGAACCATAATACGTGGGGAAATTCAATTGCTCCTCCGTCGCATCCAGGTTAAAGAACAGTTCAAAAACCGCGTCATGCACTTCATCGGGGCGGCAGTTTGGCTTGTCAACTTTATTGATAACAACAATGGGATACAGATTCAACTGCAATGCTTTTTGTAACACAAAACGGGTCTGTGGCATCGGGCCTTCAAATGCATCTACGAGCAACAGTACTCCGTCGGCCATTTTCAGCACCCGCTCCACCTCGCCGCCAAAGTCGGAGTGACCCGGTGTGTCAATCACATTTATCTTCACGCCCTTGTATTCCACTGCTGCATTCTTCGAAAAAATTGTAATGCCCCGTTCCCGCTCCAGTTCATTGCTGTCCATAATAAGCTCGCCGGTTTGCTGGTTATCACGAAACACTTTGGTAGCGTGAAGAATTCTATCCACCAGTGTTGTCTTTCCGTGGTCTACGTGGGCAATAATGGCGATATTTCTGATACCCCCGGCCCCTAAAGGGGTGTTTTGAAGACTCATTCAATAATAAGTTTTATTCTGAAACTTGAGCCCCCGCCTGAAAATATCATTTTCGGAACGGGCGGGCAAAGGTACAGCAATTCACCCGGGTGGAGAATAAAAGAGAGAGGAATATTATG
>CAYUJD010000044.1:19581-29938 GCA_964444975.1 uncultured Chitinophaga sp.
GGCAAAGGTACAGCAATTCACCCGGGTGGAGAATAAAAGAGAGAGGAATATTATGTTACCGGTTTGCCTGGTGTAATTTTTTTTATGGTTACCTGCTTTTGTACCCTGATTAAGCTGTGGTTGCCCCGAACGTTCGGGGCTCCGTTGTGCTGAAATAACTCCGATTAAGCTTTTCGTGAATGGTGAATGGTCAATGATAAATGCGGAGTCGCCTGAAGTTTTCACCATTCACCATGCACCATTGCCTCATTTCTGTTTAGTTTTATACAAATTTCCGCTTATGCGTTTTCTTAAATGGCTGGGGATACTGCTGCTTATTTTAATCATCGTTTATTTTCTCGGCCCGCAACCCGCCGCTCCCAGGTACAGTAATCAATTGCCAGACGTGCCGCCCGACGCATCACAACTTGAAAAATATATAGCAAATAGTGAAGCAAAGCATAAACTGAAACCCGACAACGAAGCAAGAATTGTCTGGCATAACGATTCCACAAAAGAAAAAACAGAATACGCTGTGGTGTACCTCCACGGCTTCAGCGCTTCGCAGGAAGAAGGCGACCCGGTGCATTATGAATTTGCAAAAAAGTTTGGCTGCAATCTTTACCTGGCCCGGCTGGCTGAGCATGGCATTGATACCACCGAACCGCTGGCAAATTTTACGGCTGAAAAAATCTGGCTATCAGCACTCGAAGCCTATGCTATCGGAAAACAAATCGGCAAAAAAGTAATCCTGCTGTCCACCTCAACCGGCGGCACTCTGGCATTAAAACTTTGTGCCGGGTACCCGGAAATTGCCGCTAACATAATGCTGTCTCCCAATATTGCCATTAATGACCCCAATGCCTGGCTACTGAATAATCACTGGGGGTTGCAGATTGCCCATCTTGTAATCGGACGGCACAAAGTAGCTGATGATACAACAGCTTTGTATGCGCAGTACTGGAACAACCGCTACGCCACCCGTGCCCTTGTGCAACTGGAAGAGCTGCTTGAATCCACCATGAAAGAATCCACATTTAAAAAAGTAATGCAACCGTCTTTGGTATTATACTACTTTAAAGATGATAAGAACCAGGATCCCGTGGTGAAAGTGCCGGCCATGAAAAGAATGTTTGCACAGCTGGGCACACCTCAAAGTTTGAAAAGACAGGTAGCCGTTCCCAATGCAGGCAATCATGTTATCGGCTCACCCATCAAATCGAAAGATGTAGCAAGTGTAAGCCGGGAGTGTGAAAAATTTGCCGTGGAGGTGCTGGGGCTGGCTGTGTTCTAGCACAAATTCGTTGGCTATATATGAGAAAATATAAATCCATTAAAAAATCAACATACCATCCCTCTCCGAAACAGTTGCATTTCCGCCCTTATTCATACCTTCCTTTTTCAAAATGCTTGCTATGTTCAAATCGAAAATTGCCGGCATCGGTATGTATGTGCCTGAACAGGTGGTGACCAATCATGACCTGACCAAATATATGGACACCAGCGATGAATGGATACAGGAACGAACCGGCATTAAAGAAAGACGCTATGCCCACCGCACCAAAGAAACCACCACCACCCTGGGAGTGGAAGCTGCAAAGATTGCCATCGAAAGAGCAGGTCTGACGCCGCAGGATATTGACTTTGTCATTTTCGCTACGCTTTGTCCCGATTATTATTTTCCCGGCTGCGGGGTGCTGCTGCAGCGTGCCATGCACATGAAAGAAATCGGGGCCCTGGATGTACGCAACCAGTGCAGCGGTTTTGTGTATGCCCTCAGCGTGGCTGACCAGTTCATCAAAACGGGTATGTATAAAAATATACTGGTAGTGGGCAGTGAGAAACATTCTTTCGGGCTCGACTTCAGTACCCGCGGAAGAAACGTATCGGTGATTTTTGGCGATGGTGCCGGCGCCGTAGTGCTGCAATCCTCCGAAGATGAAAACCGGGGAATACTAAGTACGCACCTGCACAGCGATGGAAACAATGCAGAAATACTGGCTATGTACAACCCCGGCACACATGCCAATCACTGGACGCAGGAAAAGCTGGCCGACTTTGATGAATCCGAAATCGGGCAGATGTTTTTCAGTCATGCGATGATTGACAAAGCACAGGTGTTTCCCAACATGGACGGGCCGGCTGTGTTTAAAGTAGCTGTAGAAAAATTTCCTGAAGTGATAATGGAAGCGTTGACTGCAAATGGTTATCAGACTGCTGACCTCCGGCTGCTGATACCGCACCAGGCCAACCTGCGCATCAGCCAGTTTGTGCAAAAGAAATTAAAACTGAAAGACGACCAGGTGTATAATAATATTGACAAGTACGGCAATACCACAGCCGCTTCCATTCCCATCGCTTTATGCGAAGCATGGCAGGAGGGCAAAATAAACAATGGTGATTTGATTTGCCTGGCTGCTTTCGGCAGCGGGTTTACGTGGGCCAGCGCCTTGTTGAAATGGTAAACACTTACGAGTCCCGACGCAGTCGGGACAAAGTAATCTCATTTAATAAAAACCCTTTAATCGTTTTAAAAAAGCACTTATGAAAAAGCCGATCATGATTATTGAATACTGCCCCAAATGCCACTGGCTGCTGCGGGCTGCTTATATGGCGCAGGAGTTTCTCACTACTTTCGAAAATGAACTGAAAGCTGTGACCCTGCAACCCAGCGAAGTAAACGGTGATTTTCTTATCACGATTGACGGCAAAAAAATTTTCGACCGCAAAGAATACGGCGGATTCCCGGAAATAAAAATTCTGAAACAAATGGTGCGTGATACTGCGGCGCCGGGTAAAAGCCTGGGGCATGCCGATACGCAAACCCATTTTACCGATCCAACATAATTTGATAAACCCGGCTGGATGCCCGAATCATGTGAAGCAGTTTTTTTCCCGAACTTCGCTTGCACCGATACTTTGTGGATGAACATAACCCTGCACGCCATATTGGTATTTTTCCTGACTCCGATGATCTATTCACAGTCATTCGAGAGCTGGACAATTTACCACAACCGCAAGGAGGTATCAAAATTCAGCAACAAAAAGGAAACCGGTGATGAACGAAGAGTAGTGCTGTTGAACCGGATAATGGAGGGCCCCGGTTTTTTCATCATCGAATACAAACCCGCCGCGGAACAGGCTGACTGGATACGCACTATCGCTTTTGTCGACAGCAGCGACAAGCAGATTCGTGAATACAAGAATACACTCTTTCTCAAAATTCATAATTCTGAAATTGCTGGTATTATGGAGGGCCGGCAGAAAGTAAAGGTGTATTCGTGGGCGGTGCCCAAAGATCCGGCGCTGGCCGCTGCGGTTCGTGTCCGCCGCATACTTTTGTGTACACTTTATACCCGATGAGCCGCAAGATTCTTTATATCCTCAACCCCGTGGCCGGCACCCGGTCCAAAACTAATCTGCAGCGAATCATTGAAGAAAAAACCAAAAAGGCCGGCATTCCTTTCCTGGCTTATTCATCAGTTGCCGGTGGCGATTATTCTTTCCTTCATTCCATAATAAAAGAAGAACATGTCAGCGATGTGGTAATTGCAGGCGGCGACGGTACCGTGAGCCAGGTGGTGGGCAGCCTGGTAAATGAAAATGTAAACTTTGGCATCATCCCCTGCGGCTCCGGCAACGGTCTTGCCCTGGCCTTAAAAATTCCAAAGCAACCGCAAAAAGCGCTGGAGATAATTTTCAATGGAAAAGCCTCCCCCATTGACGGTTTTGCTGTCAATAACCGCTTTGCATGCATGCTGGCTGGTCTGGGCTTCGATGCAAAAGTGGCTTCTGATTTTACCAAAGCGCCAAAAAGAGGACTGCTGACCTATATCAAACTGTCGCTGAAAAATTTTTTTTTCATGAAACCGCACCGGTTTGAACTGAAAACGGAAAATGTTTCGCTGGCAACGGATGCTTTTTTTATCAGTATTGCCAACAGCAACCAGTTTGGAAATAATTTCACCATTGCACCCAGGGCAAGTTTGTGTGACGGGTTGCTGGATGTGATAATTGTAACCGGGCAAAATAAAGTGAGCGCCGTTTTGCAAATACTGCGGCAACTGGCCGGCTGGAACCGTCTTCTTGCATCCGCCCTCGTCCGGTCAAAAAAAGGAGTGATTTATTTCCAGGCAGACCGCCTTGATATCACTAATCTTTCCGGAGCGCTGCTTCACATTGATGGCGAACCGGCCGAAACATCCCGGCAGCTGTCAATAAAAGTAATGCCAGCATGTTTTCGGCTTATTCAGCCGGCCTGAAGGAGGCTGTATCTTTATCATTCAGCAGGCGCATCACTTTCAGAAAACTTTCCCTGTTGGAGGCAATGTGCGGTGAATTCATGATGTGTCTTTTTTCCCGCTGCGTCAGGTGAAAATTCAGCGCTGCTTTTTCTTCCGGCTTTTCTGTGGCGTACTCAAATGTTATTTTGCTGATGCTGTGTTCCGCATGCTGTGTGTAGTAGCTGAGCATATCATTCTGATAATATTCCATCATCTTGTACCAGTTGTGCTGCAGCAGCAAAAATGGTTTGGTCATATGATCGCCGATGTTCTCGGTCAGGTAGGGATACTCCCATGCTCCGGCGGGCCGGTCTCGCAGCTGGATGATGAGCACCCCGCGGGTATTTTGTTTTATCCAGTCGTCAAAAAATTCAAGAAAGCGCAGGGCAGTTTCCATTCCGTAATTATCCCGCAGGCCGCCATCCATTACATCAATCACGGGGTCGGAAGGCAGCCACACATTAGGCAGCACCACCGGGAAAGTAGCGTTCATGCGCAGGGCCGTTAATATCCTCAGGTTGTCGGGGTCCTGTTTTGCAAAAAAAGACCGGAAGTCAATCACATCGGGATCCATGGCAAGCACCTTCGAGCTGTCGTACCGGCTGCGCATCATGAAGCGTACCGGCTGGGTGCTCAGTAAAAGTTTGCGCCCGTCACGAGACACCACGGAGTGGTAAAACATCAGCGGTATATTGGCTTTGCTTTCCTCTTCGCGGTAATCTTTCAGCTGTTTGTTCAGGAAACCCCGGGTATTGTCATTCAGTTTCAATTCAAAAGCATAGGCCCTGTCTTTGACGTATGCATATGGGCCCACATCAAATTTCATGGCCGGCGAAATAAGATCTCTTGCCACAAAGGAGGAGAACAGGGGATTCAGCAGGTCGCCGGCGATATCATCCACGAATTTTTTATCCTGCAGCACTATCTTTTCTCCCTGTTGTCGGCGCAGGTACAATTCACGGAAATAGGATGCGCCAATCATACCACCCGATGCGCCGGTGATGAGAAAAGTTTTCTTCATGATTTCACCCTTCGTAATGCTGTCGAGCCGCTGCATGATGCTCATGGTAAATGTGGCGCTGCGATGGCCGCCGCCGCTAGTATTTACTATTACCAGCAAAGGTTTTTCTTCACCCTGTTTTCGTTTCCAGTTTTCAAGAATGCCTGTCATGTTCAGGCTGTCTGCTGTCACATTTTGCGGAGTGGCCATCGCCAACAGGTTGTCGCGGGTGTAAGCTGGCCGTTCATCTTTATTGGCATAGTTTAAACCAAATGCCTTGTTCCGCGGGTCAATCCATTCCCACTTATAAAAAAAATTGAGCACAATAATGAGACCGATGAGGTAGGGAATGCTCCAGCTTTGGAGAAAATACGTAAAGGCGCCCGACACGCCAATGAGGATGGCATAAAAAACAGTAATGCTGGCCGCAGCCGGTATCTGGAAGAAATCGGAGTCCTGTAAAAAACCGATCCCTATGAGAAAAAAGAAGGCAGCAAACACGCTGAGCACCGCAGCAAAATGATGACGTTTGAAAATACTGTCAATAAAATTACGTGTGTAGTGCGACACATCCCTGGTCTTCCTGACCGAAGTGGGTTTGTCGAGATACCATTCCACTTTTATAATCTTCGATTCGCTGGGCGGCAATTCTCCCTGCTTCAGGTGCGTGATGTATCCTTTGGGATTGCTTATCGCCGGCATCATACGGCGGTAAATGGAGCGGTCGGCACGAAAAAAATAAATAAAGGAAATAATCAGGAGCAGCGCCAGCCCGCACAGGAAACCGCCGGCAAGCATAAAAAACTCCGGGGTGGGTATCAGTTCCTTCAGCCGGTCGAACTGCCAGGCTTTGAAAAAATAAAACACAAGGAACAAAAGCGGGATGACAAAATTGTTGATGCAATATTTCAAAAACGGGTTGGTGGCAGCAGCCAGGAACCTGAAATGACGACTGAACAAAATAAAGCTGGTGATATTCCAGCTCATGATAAACATGCCGATGGTGATGCCTACAATGCCGGCACCTATTGCATTTACGCTGCCGAGGTATTCCGGTGCCAGGTAAAGCGAGTCGGCACCGAAGGTATGCATAAACGTGCCATTGACTGTGCTGAAGAGTATGAACCAGAACAAGAGCAGCACCTGGTATTTCCTGAAATGCAGGAATAACAGCTGTACAGGAAATGAATAATAAAATCCGCGAAGCCAGGCTTTCATAAGTAATGGAACACGGGTGAAGAATAAACCGGATTAAAATTAATATTTAAAAGGGGTTATTTCAAGAAGCCGCTGCCGCTTATTTATTTTTTAAAAGAAAAATATTCAGGATAAGGGATAACAACAGCAGCATGGCTGTAACCTGGTGCATTTGCGCCAGCCATTCAAACGCCCCCCACCGGTTAGGAACAATCGTGGTGCTGGTAAGCGTTGCAAAAATTCCCAGTGCCATTTGAATGATTACCAGTAACAGCGGCAGCCACCGTGTTTTTGACAATAAACCACCCGCCTTTATTTTGATAGTTTTCCATGTCCAGGCAATGATTAAAACAAACAGCAGGTAAGCCATCATCCGGTGAATAAAATGAATGGTGATTTTATTTTCAATAAAACGCATCCACCCGCCGGAAAAAAGATATTTACCCGGCGGAAAAATGGACCCATTTATGTCTGGCCATGTAGGCGCTGCCGGCGCTGCTTTATGACCCGCCATCAGGGCGCCATAAACTAATTGTAAAGTAAGAACGGAAATGATGAGCCAGGTAAGCCTGTGTAAAGAAGGGCTGACAACTTTATTTTCCTTTTTTATCAAAAGCTGCAAGGCAAACCAGAACGTGTAGCAAAGCAAACCGAGTGCAAGTATAAAATGAAGTGCCAGGCGGGTGGGCTGCACATACACAGCATCACCTGTGAGGCCGCTGGCCACCATAATCCAGCCAACGACGCCCTGCAATGCTCCCAGTAAAAAAAGTATTATCATCGGCCGTACCATATCCGCTTTAAATCTTTTTTGCAAAAGAAAAATCACAAACGGAATAGCAAACATTACCCCCATCAGCCGTGCCCACAGGCGATGAATCCATTCCCAGAAAAAAATGAATTTGAAATCGTGCAGTGTAAAATCGAAATTGAAATGACGAAACTGGCTTGTCTGTTTGTATTTGTCAAATGCTGCCAGCCATTGCGGTTCATTCATTGGCGGCAGCGTGCCGGTAATCACATCCCATTCCGTAATGGAAAGACCTGAACCGGTGAGCCGGGTGACGCCACCCAGCACTACCTGTATGATGATCATGGCTACCCCTGTCAACAGCCAGATGGCTACAGGTTTTGATGAACGCTGAAGGGGGTTGTGCATTGCGGTGCAAAATTAACCGGCCAGACGCAAAGCTTTAATTTTATATTTTGTGTGTCAAAATGCTGAAACCCTTTTACCACGACCAACTGATTGAAGCCGGCTGCGATGAGGCAGGCCGCGGCTGTTTTGCCGGGCCGGTGTTTGCTGCAGCAGTCATTTTACCAAAAATTTTTTTTCATCCACGGCTGAATGACTCGAAACAATTAAGCGAAAGTGAACGTAACGAACTGCGGACGATTATCGAAAAAGAAGCCCTCAGTTTTGCCGTAGCGGAGGTTAGTCACGAAGAAATTGACCGCATCAACATCCTGAAAGCATCGGTGAAAGCCATGCATATTTCCGTAAGCAGGCTGAGCCCGCAGCCGGAACTGCTGCTGATTGACGGAAAATTTTTTTCCCTTTATAAAAAAATACCGCACCGTTGTTTTGTAAAGGGCGACGCTACCTATGCTTCCATAGCTGCAGCCAGCATACTTGCCAAAACATACCGGGATGAAAGGATGAGATGTCTGCACCGGGAGTTTCCGCAATACAATTGGGCAGGCAATAAAGGATATGGTACGTATGAACACCGGAAAGCAATTGCCGAATTTGGACTCTGTAAATATCATCGCAAAAGTTTTAATCTCCTGCCCCAAACACCGGAACTTTTTTAACCGGTGCAGGATATATTTACTGCCGGTTTGAAGGTGGTAAAGAATATCGGGTGAGTGACAGGCTGAATGATATCGATTTATATCTTTGTCAAAATTGTCTGCTATGGAGCTCAGGCCTTTGCCGGTGATAGACAACATATCGCCGGAGGAGTTCAGGAAAGCGTATTACGATAAAAACATGCCGGTTGTCATCCGGCAGCTTTCGCACAACTGGCCTGCCTATACCAAATGGAACTGGGATTATTTCAAGCAACTGGTGGGTGATAAAAGAGTGCCGCTGTACAACAATGTGAAGAGCGATGCGTACACACCGGTAAATAAAGCCGACGATTACAAAACCTTTGGCGAGTATATTGACATGATAAGCCGGGGCCCTGCCGGCTGGCGCATTTTCCTTTTCAACATTTTTGATCATGCCCCGCAGCTCATGAATGATTTCACCTGGCCCGAACACCTGATGAAGGGGTTTGTAAAAAAATACCCGATGCTGTTTACCGGCGGGGCAGGGTCCATCACTCACATGCATTTCGATATTGACCTTTCGCACATATTGCACACCCAGTTTGCGGGTCGTAAAAAAGTACTGCTCTTCCCTTTCGATGAACAATACAAACTCTATCGCAAGCCATTTGAAGTATTGTCGCTGGCTGATTTTTCCAATTATTATCACAACAGCGGCAATCCCGATTATTCCAAGTTTCCCGCATTGAAGCTTGCCCGGGGACTTGAAACTACACTGGAGCACGGCGATACCCTGTTTATGCCATCGGGCTGGTGGCATCACATGGAATATATTGACAGCGGCTTTGCCATGAGCTTAAGAGCACTTACACCTTCTGTTTCCGGCAAGCTGAAAGCAGCCTGGAATATCTTCGGCATGCGCAGCATCGATACAATGATGAAGAGAACAGCACCACTTTGGTGGTATGAAAGAAAAAAGAAGAAACTTTTTGAAAATGCGGAAAAAGAGATGGAAAAAGCTTATTCTGAATCTATGATTTAAGAAACAAAAAGAGTATTACATGATCAATATGTTTTTTTATTATCCGCCCTGATCATTTGAGTTAAAACAATACTTTTCAATATTACAAAGTTTTCATTAATTCGATATGGTTTATCCTCTGTAAATACTTTTAAATATTCTTGCAATTCTCTGCTTTTATAACTCTTTAAAGATTTATTATCAATATTGTAAATGATTACGGGGACCATTAAAAAACCATTCATTTCAATTCCTTTTAACTCAGTTAAACTTCTTTTCAAAGAATGTTCTAATTTTTTATAGTTTATAGCATTCCCATTTTTCCAGATTGAAAAAGAATCCAATTTTTTGTCCTGCTCATAAAAAGTAACAAAATAAATTTCAGATACTAACTTTTGTGAAAGACTATCTTCCCCAAAAGGAAAATTTTTGATAACATTAAACCTTAATTTAACGTAAAAAGATGAATCATTTTGTCCATTACAGAATTGGTGGCAAATAATTGGACATATCAATAAAAATATCTTTTTCATATTTAATGACAGCTATTAGTTAAATACAAAGAAGAAAAATTAATATTATTATATGTAGAACAGTTAGTACCTTGAATATTAAATGGTCCGGTTAACGTGGTATCTCTAGCTGCATAGTTTATTGCAATAATATTACATGTATCTGATTTTGTTTTCCATTTATTTGTATCCATTAACCCGCCCCATGCTAATGCATAAGATACACTGTCTTTTATATTTTGGGGTGCAGTTGGGTTATAATATTGCAAAGTGTATAACTTAAGAATATTTATATAACCCTCCGCCATTATATCATGCTGGTAATTAACCGATGAATAATTCCCTGTAAGCATATTCCAGAAGATGGAATAGTGATTCTTTATGTAATTCGAATCAATTAAATGCATCTGGTATCTTAAAAAATCAAAATGGATTTTTGCATGAATCGCCTCATGATAAATTGATGAAATTAAAAATTCCTTTGAGGCATGGGACAATACCCACGGGTTGAAATAAATGGTACTATTGTACGTTAAAACACCTGAAGTATCTGAGTTTAAAATTGAATTGCCATTGTCGGTATATGCCT
>CAYUJD010000045.1:0-29926 GCA_964444975.1 uncultured Chitinophaga sp.
TGAATGAAGAAAAAGCATTGAGACCCTATGAAACTTTTAGAGGAATTACAGAACCCTGAACGGAGCGTCGTCCCGATTGCTATCGGGATCGCCCAATAGTAGCAATGTCGTCGGCTACATAATCCCCTTCGACAAGCTCAGGAAGTTAATGATCATTCAGCGGCAGTCGCCTCTTCTGAAACTCTATCCACCCTTCGCTTCGCTCTGGGTGACAAGGATCAGTGGTCATTTAACGGTAGTCCCCTTTTCTGCCACTCAATCCAGTTCAAATACTCCGGCGCCACATGATGCTCTTCCATGGTAATATAATTATCAACCGGGGTTTACTGACCTCTCCCTTCATCTCCCTCTCCGAAGGAGAGGGAGCGGCGCTGTAATACCAATCCAAACAGTTTGTTCTTCCACTTCATCATTAGTACAAATCCAAACAAATAAAAATATATTCAACTATCTGGGCTGAGTGTTGATGGCCTTCCCTTAGGGAAGGTCGGGATGGGCTTAATGATCATTCAGCGGCAAACCTCTTTTTTGAAATTCAATCCAATTCAAATATTCCGGCGCTACACGATGCTCTTCCATGGTAATGCAATTATCAACCGGGGTTTACTGACCTCTCCCTTCATCTCCCTCTCCGAAGGAGAGGGAGCGGCGCTGTAATACCAATCCAAACAGTTTGTTCTTCCACTTCATCATTAGTACAAATCCAAACAAATAAAAATATATTCAACTATCTGGGCTGAGTGTTGATGGCCTTCCCTTAGGGAAGGTCGGGATGGGCTTAATGATCATTCAGCGTCAAACCCCTTTTCTGAAACTCAATCCAGTTCAAATACTCCGGCGCCACACGATGCTCTTCCATGGTAATATAATTATCAACCTGGGTTTACTGACCTCTCCCTTCATCTCCCTCTCCGAAGGAGAGGGAGCGGCGGTGTAATACCAATCCAAACAGTTTGCTCTTCCACTTCATCATTAGTACAAATCCAAACAAATAAAAAATATTCAACTATCTGGGCTGAGTGTTGATGGCCTTCCCTTAGGGAAAATCGGGATGGACTTAATGATCATTCAGCGGCAAACCTCTTTTTTGAAATTCAATCCAATTCAAATATTCCGGCGCTACACGATGCTCTTCCATGGTAATGCAATTTTCAACCGGGCAAACAAGCTGGCAGAGATTGCAGCCCACGCAGGCTTCGTCAATCACGGTGTAAGTGTTGTAAGGGTGGCCGTACTCCATGCGGATGCTCTGATGGCTGGCATCTTCGCAGGCGATATAGCAAAGCCCGCAATGAATGCATTTTTCCTGGTTGATTTTTGCGATGTGATGATAATTAATATCGAGGTCTTCCCAGTCGGTAAGCATGGGCACCGATTTGCCGATAAAATCACTGAGGGTTTTGAATCCTTTTTCATCCATCCAGTTGCTGAGCCCTTCGCAGAAATCATCAATGATGCGGAAGCCGTATTTCATCACCGCCGTGCATACTTGCACATTGCTTGCACCAAGCAGCATGAACTCCACCGCATCTTTCCAGGTACTGATACCACCAATGCCGGAGATAGGGACTTTACCGGTGACTTCATCCTGCGCAATGGTGGCGAGCATTTTGAGCGCAATGGGCTTTACCGCCGGACCGCAATAACCACCAAACACACTCTTACCCGCCACATAGGGGTTGGGAACAAATGTGTCAAGGTCAACTCCGGTGACGGATTGTATGGTATTAATTAATGACAATGCATGGGTGCCAGCCTTCACCACGGAACGCCCCGTTGGCACCACCGAATGTACATTGGGAGTGAGTTTGGTGATGACGGGAATGGTGGCGGCTTCCATCACCCATTCCACTACCATGCAGGCAATCTCGGGATCTTGTCCTACAGCAGCGCCCATGCCACGTTCCGTCATTCCATGCGGGCAACCAAAGTTGAGTTCTATTCCATGTGCACCGGTATCTTCTGTTTGTTTGATGAGTTCATGCCAGCTCTTTTTATTGTTATCGGCCATCAGGGAAACGATCATCGCCCTGTCGGGATATTCTTTTACAATCTCAGCAATTTCTTTGAGGTTGATATGAAGAGGACGGTCGCTGATGAGCTCAATATTATTTAGTCCCATCACTTTTGTGCCGTTGAAATCAACAGCCGAGTATCGTGATGATACATTTTTTATCTGTGAGCCGAGTGTCTTCCATACCACACCACCCCAGCCGGCATCGAGGGCTCGTTTTACGTTGTATTTTTTGTCCGTGGGAGGTGCAGAGGCTAACCAATAAGGGTTGGGTGATTTTATTCCGAGGAAGGTTGATGAGATGTCTGCCATAAAAGTTTATAGTTTATGGTTTTTAGTTTATAGTTTTTTATGATACCAGCTTCAGTTTTTCATGGCATCGTCTGTTGCGTCGCAATCACTTCATCGTTCCGTTTTCATGGCATCTTTTGGCCTCATCCCTCTTATCCCTTCTCCTGAAGGAGAAGGGACGGTGCTGTATATCTTTAATCATCTTTATAACTACCACATCAACTTCATATCTCTACTCAACAATATTCAAGCACACCGATAAAAATCAAAGTGGTTGATTAAGCCAGGGCTGTGTGCCGGCAAGCCCCCTTTAGAGGGCTTGGGGGCTTAAATATTTCAGTATTGCTTTCGCTCCATCTTTTCCCGCCTGCACCGCATCCACCACTTCTTTACCACCATTCACCGCATCACCGCCTGCGAACACTCCCTTTATATTTGTTCTACAATTATCATCTATTACCAACTTCCCGTTCTTGTTATCGAGTTTATTTTTTTTAATTAATTTTTCAAACGGCACCTGCCCTGCTGCTTTGATTACCATATCCACATCAAGTGTAAAAGTTTCGCCAGTATCAACAGGACTTCTTCTTCCACTGGCATCCGGTTCGCCGAGTTTCATTTTGCTGCAAACAAGCTGTTCCACCCTGCCATTGCCCCTGATTTCTTTTGGCGCCGCCAGCCAGATGACATCGCAACCATCCCGTACAGCAATATCAAATTCAAACTCTGTGCAGGGCATTTCTTCTTTGCTGCGGCGGTAAATCATCGTCACTTGTTTTGCTCCAAGTCTTTTTGATTGAGTTGCTGCATCAATGGCTGTCATGCCCATTCCAATCACTGCTACTTTATCACCCACCGGCACAGCCGGATACCCCTTATCTCTTATATCATATATAAAGTTGATAGCATCTACCACACCATCCAGTTCTTCGCCGGGGATTTCAAGACTTCTTGCTATACCCACACCAATGCCGAGATAAACGGCATCATAATTCTTTTGCAGATCAGCTAATGAAAGATTCTTTCCTAATTCCTGGTTGTATTTTATTTCTATGCCGCCAAGCGAAGTAATGTAATTCACTTCCTCTTCGCAAAACTGCGGCGTCACTTTGTAGGCGGCAATGCCGTAAGTCATCAGTCCGCCGCCCTTGCTTTCTTTTTCAAAGATGGTGACATCCACTCCTTCTCTTGCCAGCCCATGGGCGCAGCTTAATCCGGCGGGGCCAGCGCCGATGATGGCAACTTTTTTTGACCCCAGGCCCCCGGCCCCTAAAGGGGAGGGAGGAAATTTCTTTCTTTCGAAGAGTTGCCAATTATTTTTCATTGCCTGAGAAGTAGAATACTGCTGGAGTCTTGCGATTTGAATCGGTTCTTCTCCCAGTAAATTAAATACACAAGCCCCTTCGCAGAGTTTTTCCACAGGACATACTTTGCTGCAACCGGCTCCGAAAATATTTGCTGAAAAAATTGTATGGGCAGAGCCTTTGATATTATCTGTTGTAATCTGTTTGATGAATTTGGGAACATCAATATGCGTGGGACAACTTTTGGTGCATGGCGCATCATAACAAAACAGGCAACGGTTCGCTTCCACCACCGCCGCCGTCTTATTTTCAAACGGCGGACGGATGTCGGCGAAATTTTCTTCGTATTGCTTCTGAGATAATCTATTGTTTACAATTGCCATATTATTTTTTTACCGCAGAGAACATGAGTTACATGAGATTTCGCAGAGAAACTCTGTGTGAACTTTGCGTTCTCATTTCTCTGCGGTGAATATTCTCAAAGTTCGACCAGTTTCCCATACGTCTCAGGTCTACGATCTCTGAAGAACTGCCACACACTTCTTACTTCTTCAATCATATCGAGATCAAATTCGGCAACAAGTAACTCATCTTTATCTTCACTTGCCTGCGCAAAGATTTGGCCCCGCGGGTCAACGAAATAACTGCTGCCATAAAACTTGCCAAGGTTCCAAGGCTTTTCAGTTCCCACTCTATTGATGCAGCCCATGAAATATCCGTTGGCAGCAGCATGAGCAGGCTGTTCCAGTTTCCATAAATATTGTGATAGGCCAGCAACAGTTGCAGAAGGATTGTAAACTATCTCTGCTCCGTTCAATCCAAGAATTCTTGCACCATCAGGAAAGTGGCGATCATAACAGATATACACACCCACTTTTGCATATCTAGTTTGAAATACAGGATAACCGAGGTTGCCGGGCTTAAAGAAAAATTTTTCCCAGAAACCGGATGTATGCGGAATATGATTCTTGCGATATTTTCCGAGATAGGTTCCGTCGGCATCAATCACCGCCGCTGAGTTGTATAACACACCAGCCTGCTCTTTTTCATAAACAGGTACAATTATCACCATGTTATACTTCTTTGCATACTCCCGCATTCTTTCAACTGTTGGTCCGGGAACTGTTTCAGCGCTGGCATACCATTTTGCATCCTGCCCCGGACAGAAATACGGCGTGTTGAAAATTTCCTGCAGGCAAAGAATCTGCACTCCTTTTTTTCCTGCTTCTTCAATCAGCGGAATATGTTTCTGCACCATGGCTTCTTTTATTTCTTCAATGGTACCTTCGCCTTCTGATTTGGGCAAAGACATTTGGATGAGACCTGATTTGATTTTTCTGGGCATAATTTTATTTTTGAACACGGATGACACGGATTGAAAAGATGATCACGGATATTTATCTGTGTTAATCCGTTTAATCCGTGTCATCCGTGTTCCTATTATTATATTTTATCAGCGACTTTATTTCGTTTTATAAATTTACCATTTCCCTTTTGCAATAAACATTTCCCGTCATCAATCGCAAGCTGCCCTCTCAGCAAAACTGTTTTCACTTTCCCCGTCAATTCCCAACCTTCATAGCCACTGTAATCAACATTCATGTGATGTGTTTTAGCAGATAGTTTATGTTTTTCATTGGGATCAAAGATGACAATGTCTGCATCGCTGCCGACGGCAATGGTTCCTTTGCGGGGAAACATACCGAAGATTTTTGCCGGATTAGTGCAAGCGACTTCAACGTACTTGTTTAAAGTGATCTTTCCTTTATGTACTCCTTCAGTATATAAAAGTTCCATCCGGTTTTCGATAGCAGGATGTCCATTCGGAATTTTTGAAAAATCTTTTTCGCCCATTTTCTTTTGCTCCCACATAAAAGGACAATGATCGGTTGCTACAACTTGTACCAACCCTTGATTAATACCCGCCCACAAGGTTTCCTGGTCTTTTTTCAGCCGCAGCGGCGGACTCATCACCCATTTGGCGCCGTCGAAATCTTTTTCATACAAAGAAGCATCGAGCAATAAATACTGAATACAGGTTTCCACAAACACTTTCTGGTTTCTGAAGGTTGCATTGCGTACCGCATTCAGCGCTCCTTCGCAGGTGAGGTGAACAATATAACCGGGACAGCCCGTATAAAAACTCATATCCACAAACCGCTCTGCAGCTTCAGCTTCTGTTATTTCCGGTTGTGATAAATAATGATAAAGTGGAGAAAGCTTTCCTTCTGCTTTATGTTTTGCAACCAGGTAATCAATCATGTCGCCATTGGTGGCATGCGCATTTATCAGGCCGCCGTATTGTTTCACTTCTTCCATCAGTCCCACCATCTGCCGGTCGTCAATCATCAGCACACCTTTGTAGGCCATAAAGGTTTTAAATGATGTGATGCCTTCCTTTTCAATAAAATCTTTTATTTCTTTTTTTGTGTTCTCATTAAAATCTGTCACCGCCATGTGAAAACTGTAATCACCTACACAATTGCCGTTGCTTCTGTTGCGCCATTCGTCCAGCGCCGCATGCAGGCTGCTGCCCTGCTTTTGTAAAATAAAATCAATGACCATGGTGGTGCCGCCAAACAGGGCTGCTCTGGTACCTGTTTCATAATTATCGGATGAATAGGTTCCCATGAAGGGCATATCGAGGTGCACATGGGGATCAATGCCACCGGGGAAAACTAATTTTCCTGTAGCATCAATTATTTCATCAGCAATTACAGGAAGATTTTTTCCGATTGTATGAACAATTTCTCCATCAATAAAAATATCGGCAACAAAATCCGCATCAGCAGTGATGATTCTCCCGTTTTTAATCAATACAGACATCTTATCAGTTTTTCTTTTTTGCAATAATCAGATAAATAAAGAACGACAATATAAACGTAACAAACCACGCATACGAATACAGATTGACAAAGAATGCCGGGAACGATTCTGCCTTGCCTGTACCTACTGCCACAAGGAAACCGGGTATCACCGGCAGTATGCTTACCGTAAAGGCAATCCATGCCGGCGCATTCCATCCTTTGTATTCGCCAGCGGGGTCAAACAATCCCGCCACATTGATTTTCGTTTTCCTTACCAGATAATAATCGCAAATCATGATTCCTGCCAGCGAGCCCAGCAATGCCGAGTAGGCAATCAGCCAGCGGAAAATATAACCCTGCGGGTCGGCTATCAGTTTCCAGGGAAAAATCAGGATGCCGATAACCCCGGTGATATAACCACCCAGTTTGAAATTAATTTTTGCCGGAGCCATGTTGGCAAAGCCGTTTGCGGGCGCCACCACATTGGCAGCAATGTTGGTGGATAATGTTGCTATCGTCAATCCGAACATGGAAATAATGACCACAGCGGGGGAATCAAATTTTCCCATCAATGCCACGGGGTCCCAGATGGCCTGCCCGAAAATTAAAACGGTGGCACTGGTAACAGCAATTCCGATAAAAGAATAAAATGCCATCGTGGTGGGCAGCCCGATCAATTGTCCCATTGCCTGGTCACGCTGTGATTTTGCATAGCGGGTAAAATCAGGAATGTTTAATGAAAGCGTGGCCCAAAAACCAACCATAGCTGTGAGACCCGGGAAAAATATTTTCCAGAAATCTACTTGGGTTTTTGATGAAAGTAAATAGGAAGCGCTGAGTATATCATTCATCGAACCTACTTTCACCCAGGCCCACATTAGCAGGGCTAATCCGATTAATAATAAAAACGGAGCCGCCCATGCTTCGAGCAGTTTGATGGAATCAATTCCCTTGTACACAATCCAGATATTGATAAACCAGAAAAACAAAAAACAGGCAGCTTGTGCAAGATTGAGCCCGATAAAATTTCCGAGATGCACAGTGCCAGCAAGCCCGGGATATAAAACCAGCAGCAACTGGTAAATAGCAGCGCCGCCAATCCATGTTTGAATACCAAACCAGCCACATGCTACCAGGCCGCGGAGCAGCGATGCAAGGACGGCGCCGTTGATTCCAAAACTCAATCGTAAAAAAACCGGCAGCGGCAGTCCGTATTTTGTTCCTACATGTGCATTCAGAATCATGGGCACCAACACAATCAGGTTACCAAGTAAAATAGTAAGCAGTGCCTGCCACCAGTTCATGCCCTGGTCAATGAGGCTGCTGGCCAGCATGTACGTGGGGATGCACACAGCCATACCCACCCACAGCGCAGCAATATGCCATTTGTTCCAGGTGCGTTTTTCCTGCGGCACCGGTGCCAGGTCTTCGTTGTAAAGCGGGGAACTCTTAATATCGTACTTGTCATCCATGTTTATTATTTCGTTAAGAGAATAAAACAGAAAAGGAATTAAAGAGTAATTCGCAAATTCTCCTTTTCTCTTTCTACTCTTTTAATCTCTTAACTTATTTCCTTATTTCCTTATCTGCTATCGAAATCGCATCACGGATCATTGCCAGCCCCTCATCCACCTGTGACCTCTCCCTCCTTCTCCCTCCCCAAAAGGGAGGGAGCGGTGTTTTAGTACTAATCCAAACTTATTGCCCTTCCATTTCAACACCATTACAATTCCTGACAAAAAAAGCAGTTTGACAACCCATGTTGTTTCTTGTACAGAAACTATAATGCAATTAGCGATAAAAAACCTATACAACTTTCAGAGCTAATTTTGGCAAACCTCATTCCGGGATTTAAGAAATTGTCTCCATGTCCGCAATCGTAATCGCCTCGCTAATCATTCCCAGCCCTTCATCCACCTGCTCTTTGGTGATGCACAAGGGTGGGGCAACGAAAATATAATTCCACCGGACAAAGGTGTACATGCCCAGCTCCTTCAGTTTGGCCGCCACTTTATTCATGATAACCATCTCTTCGGGCTTTGCATTGAAGGGCGCCAATGGCTCTTTGGTAGTTCTGTTCTTTACCAACTCGATGCAACCCAGCAACCCGGTATTTCGCCAGTCACCGATAGATGGGTGTTTTTTCTTCATTTCTTCCATCTGCTCATCAATATATTTTCCCATCTTCACCGCATTCTCAAACAGGTTATCATCTTCATAAATCTTCAGCACTTCCAGCGCTGCGGCAAGGCTTACCGGGTGGGCAGAGTACGTGAGTCCCAGCCACAGTACCCGGTCGTCAAAATGCGAAGCAATTTTTTCCGACACAATCAATGCGCCCAGCGGCAAATAACCCGAAGTGATTCCTTTTGCCGTTACAATCATATCCGGCGCCACGCCGTGATTTTCCATGGCAAACCATTTGCCGCAGCGGCCAAAGCCGCTCATCACTTCATCGGCAATCAATAGGATTCCGTGTTTATCACACAGTGCTCTTATCTTCATCATGTAATCCGGCGGGTACTTGATGCAGCCGCTGCTGCCGCTTTCGCCTTCCATTATCACGGCGGCTACATTTTCCGGCCCTTCAAACTGAATCACTCTTTCCACATGACTTACACATTCACGATGGCAGGCATCCGGTCCCGGTTGTCCCCACGGGCAGCGATAACAATACGGATCTTCCACATGCACCACGTTGGGCATCTGCTGTGCATCGGCAGCCAGTTTCCGCGGGTCGCCGCCGGCTGTCATGGCACCGTATGAAGCGCCATGAAAAGCCCGGTATTTTGCAATGATTTTATGCCGGCCTGTGTAAAGCCGCGCCAGCTTGATGGCGTTGTCAATAGAAGATGCGCCGCATAGAGTAAACAAAGTTTTTTTCAATCCCGGCGGCGCCACTGAAGCCAGTTTTTTTCCCAGCTGGCCTCGCACCTTCGTCACACAACTGGGCGTTACATAACTCACTTCCTGCATTTGCCGTATCACGGCCTGCGTCACCCGCTGGTTGCCGTGCCCAATGTTTACATTCATTAGCCCTGATGAAAAATCAAGCCAGCGTTTGCCATAGTAATCGTACAAATAAACTCCCTCGCCATACTTCACTGCAAGCGGTGAAATTCCCTTTTGTTTGCTCCAGGAAAATAAGGTGTAGTCCAGGTTTTCCCGGATTATTTCCTGTGTTTCGGACAACAGTGCAGATTGAGACATAAAATTGTTTTTGTGATTATTTCCAGGTTTGCGTTGTTAATTTTTTAAATGCATCCCTTTTTTTGGTGTAACCTGCATTTTCTGAACGGTTCTTGTTTGCAGCGTTTCATTTACCAGGATGGCAGTTATTTTTACAGTCACTGTTAGAGGCGTATCCTTATAATCATTATGCAAGCAGAAATAAAAAATAAGGTCGCGGGGTTCCATCTGTGAAAAGTCATTAATCACTTTCCCTTTTTTTAAAAACCGGAACTGTTCCCCGCTTTTAAACAATTCTGCATTATTATCCTCCACTATCCAGTAATTTATATGTTGACCGGTGTCAAGCTTTGCCAGGTATGAATTTGCAGTCAGCGCCACAGCGGCCAGGGGCCCGTACTTGGGAAATTTTTCAATAATGGAACCGGACCGGGAATTAAGCTCTTTGGCGGCTTCCTGGTAAACCTGCAGTCCCGCTTTATCGGCGCTGATATAATAACTCCACGACACGGTATTCTCCGGCAATACAAAATTGAAAGTTGATTTGCTGCTGCCCGGCGCGGTCAGGTGATTAACCTTTATCACCCTGTCTTGCAAATTGCTGATAACCGTATCGGATCTGTCAATGTAAGATTCCATTACTGTAGTATACGTCGTATCATAGTAGGTATCGAAATACACAGTGGTATTAAAATTCCGGGTGGCCGGGCCTGAAGGAATACGCTGTATTTTGTATTTGCAAACCCTTGGCAGGAGGGCCGAGTTTTCAAACCGGAATTTATAAATAGCTTTCCTCGGCACATGAATTGTTTTGTTTTCAATTTTATTTGTCTTATAATCCATGAATCTTGAAGTAGAAGGCATTTCAACAATTTCAATTTCTTTCATTTCTTTTCCGTTTGCTTCCTCAAAACTAAAAATAAGCTGGTCGCCTTCGGCAAAACCATAATATACCGCTTCTTCGGTCTTAATACCCACCTTTATCACACTTTCAACCACCTCTACAGGCTCTTGTGCGTAAGCAATTATCCCGGCAAGCAACCCGGCAAACAAAACTGGCAGAAAAGACTTTCTACCCATGTTTTTATTTGGTTTGAAATAAAATATTTTTTTGCCTGCACGTGTGAAATAATGAATTAGCACATATCACAACACATTCATCACACAGGCCTCACTTTTTCACTCTCCCCCACAAGGGCAAGGGAGCGGTACTTCAGTACAATACCAAACTATTTGTTCTTCCACTTCAGCATTTGTGCATTTCCAAACAAACAAAGAACATTTCAATCTTCGGGCTTGTGCGTAGCAATGCTCCTCCTTGGGAGGGTTTGGGTGGGCCTGGCTTTCAACTCATCCAGTTCACTCCCGCCTCGGGATTCCATTTCACGGTTGTTTTTTTCAGCTTGGTCCAGAATTCAATCGAGCTTTTGCCGGTGATATCGCCTACGCCAAATTTGCTTTCATTCCATCCGCCAAAAGAGAAGGGTTCTCTTGGTACCGGCACACCCACATTTACTCCTATCATGCCGGCGCTGGCATGCTCAATGATGTAGCGGGCCAGTCCGCCGTTTTGTGTATATACGCTGGCAGCATTGCCGTAAGGATTGGCATTTTCAATCTGCAAGGCTTCATCCACCGTTTTTGTTCGCATGATGCTGAGCACGGGACCAAACACTTCTTCTTTGGCAATCGCCATGTCGGGCTTCACATAATCAACCACCGTTGGGCCCACATAGGTCCCGTTTTCTTTTCCATCCACTTTGGCGCCGCGGCCATCCACCAGAATCTTTGCTCCGTCACGTTCCGCTTCGCTGATGTAGCGTTCAATTCTTTCCTTTGCTTCTTTGCTGATAACGGCGCCGAGATTTTTTCCCGGCACAATCTTTTTTGCTTCGTCGCAGATTTTATCAATGATATGATCGACATTGCCCACCCCCACCATAGCGCTGGCAGCCATACAGCGCTGGCCGGCGCAACCACTCATGCTGGCGGCTACATTCTGCGCCGTCATATCCGCTTTTGCGTCGGGTAAAACCATCAGATGATTTTTAGCGCCACCCAATGCCAGCACTCTTTTAAAATTCTTAGTGCCTCTTTGATAAACAAGTTTGGCAACTTTGGTAGAACCGACAAATGAAACCGCTTCAATACCCGGATGATCGCAGACGGCTTCTACAATTTCACTATCGCCATGCACTACGTTGAATACTCCATCAGGCAATCCGGATTCTTTCAACAGCAAGGCAAGTCTTCCCGCACTTAACGGAACTTTTTCCGAAGGTTTTAATATCATACAATTGCCGAGAGCAATGGCATTCGGTATTGTCCAGTTAGGAACCA
This sequence comes from uncultured Chitinophaga sp., assembly GCA_964444975.1. GTDB lineage: Bacteria > Bacteroidota > Bacteroidia > Chitinophagales > Chitinophagaceae > VBAS01. The sequence goes on from CAYUJD010000045.1 coordinate 11,946, forward strand.
TGCTGGGAAAATTAAATGGGACAATGGAGGCAACTACACCTAACGGCACATGTTCTGTTCTACATTCCACTCCTTTACTTACTTCCAGCACTTCGCCGGTTACCAGTTGCGGCAGCGAACAGGCAAACTCCGTCAGCTCCACACATTTTTCCATTTCGGCAATGGCTTCACTCATGGTCTTGCCGTTTTCTTCACTCACTATGGCAGCCAGTTCCTGCAAATTTTTTTCAAGCAAATATTTATACTTATAAAATACCTGCACTCTTTCTTTTATTGGTGTTTGGCTCCACTTTGGAAAAGCGGCTTGAGCGGCCTTTACTGCATTGTCCAGGTCCTTTGCAGCCGACATGGGCACTCTGGAAAGCAAGGTGCCGTCTAATGGGGAGATAACATCCAATGAACGGGCAGATGTAGCTTCAACAAATTTCCCGTTGATGTAGTTTTGAACCGGGGCGTACTTCATGTGGCTGGGGCTTTTAGAAATGAATAAGAAAACCAATTACCAATTTAAATTATTTTTTTCAGAAAGTAATAACCACGGAAACACTATGATCATCGGAGTGTGCAGAGATTCTGTATGACTCTTTGTGCACTCCGAGAATCTGCAGTTAATAAAATAATACGGGCTTAATAAAAGGGAATTAATATTGAAGGACCCCTGAATTGACTTTTTTCATCAACTCCTTAATCTTAGCAAGATGCTTTTCACTCACCGGCCAAACTGGAAGGCGGAAATAATTACCACATAATCCCATTTCAGAAAGATAGGCTTTCACGCCACTGGGGCTGCCTTCGGCAAACATGGAGGCGATAATTTCTATGTATTTAAAATGCAGTTTTTGTGCTTCGGTAAACTTTCCTGCTAAACAAAGCCGAACCATATCAGAATAATCTTTTGGATATGCATTGGCCACCACGGAAATCAAACCTTCCGCTCCTGCTGCAATCATTTGCAAAGTAATCGGGTCATCGCCGCTGATGACCATAAAGTCAGCCGGTTTATTTTTAATGATATAATTGATCTGGGCAAAATCGCCGCTGGCTTCCTTGGTGGCAAAAACATTTTTGCATTCCCGGGCAATACGCACCTGTGTTTCTCCCGTTACATTCATGCCGGTGCGGGAAGGAACATTATACATGATAATCGGCAACGGGGTTGCTGCATCCAATGCTTTGTAATGCTGAAAAATTCCTTCCTGGTTGGGTTTGTTATAGTACGGCGACACAGAAAGTATCGCATCATAACCGGTAAGGTCAAAGGTTGTAAATCCCTCAATCACCTCCTGTGTATCATTACCGCCAATACCCGCAACAAGCGGCACACGGCCTGCATTTATCCTGTTGCAAAATGAAAATACTTCCTGCTTTTCTTTTCCATGAACGGTGGCACTTTCTCCCGTAGTGCCCATCACCACGATGTATTCACACCTGCCATCAATAATGTGATTGATGACTTTTTCAAACGATGCCCAATCGGTAGTACCGTCCTGATTAAATGGAGTAACAATTGCAACACCAGTACCTCGAAACATTTCACGTAAAGACATAATTCTGATTTTAGATTTTGGATTTCGGATTTTATTGCTGAATAAAGTTACAGAAAGTTGAAGTGTGCGACGCAACGGAAGTTTGATAGTAGTATAATAGCCGGGCTCAATATCTAATCTATCTTCATAAAACAGTTTCAATAAAACGAGGAATGCATTGATCTAAGTTCCCCTTTAGGGGACTGGGGTTTCCTCCCAGAATCCCATCTTTCCAAACTTCTCAATCCGCTGCTTTACTCTTTCTTCCACCGGTATTTGCTTTAACTCCCGTATCACAGGTACCAGATGATTTTTGAGTATCTGCGCCGCCTCAATGTAATCCCAATGGGCTCCGCCCTCCGGTTCGGGAATGATGCCGTCAATCAGTCCAAAGCCCAGCATTTTATCGGCTGTAAGCCGAAGCTGCTCGGCTGCCACTTCTTTTTTTTCCCAACTGCGCCAGAGAATGGAAGAGCAACTCTCCGGGCTGATAACAGTGTACCAGGTATTTTCCATCATATACACCCGGTCGCCTACACCAATGCCGAGAGCGCCGCCGCTGGCACCTTCCCCAATGATGACACAAACCACCGGCACTTTCAGCCGTATCATTTCATAAATATTTCTGGCTATGGCTTCGCCCTGCCCCCGCTCTTCGGCTTCCAGCCCGGGAAAAGCGCCGGGTGTGTCAATCAATGTCACTATCGGTTTGTTGAACTTTTCTGCCAGCTTCATCAGGCGCAGCGCTTTGCGGTAGCCTTCCGGATTGGCCATGCCGAAATTGCGCAGCTGCCGCATTTTGGTATTTATTCCTTTCTGCTGACCGATAAACATTACTGTTTCTCCATCCAGCAATGCAAACCCGCCCACCATGGCTTTATCATCTTTCACATTGCGGTCGCCGAAAAGCTCAATAAAATTCGTGGTCATTTTTTCAATGTACTTCAGCGTGTAGGGCCGGTCGGGGTGGCGGCTCATCTGCACCCGCTGCCATGAGGTAAGGTTCTGCGTTATTTCCCGCCGCTTCTGCATGATGCTTTCTTCCAGCTGGCGGATCGGTTCGCTCATATCCATCTTGTTCTTTTCCGCATCATGCCTGTACTTCTCAATGGTATCAATAAGATCCTTGATGGGTTTTTCAAAATCCAAAAACTGTCTGTTGGCATTGGATGGCATAGGCTGCTTTGCTTATGAAAGGCGAATGTAAGGATTTAATGAAAATGATTATGATACCGGCTGCATCGCCCTGATTGAACTTTCGTTGCGTCGCAATCCTTTCATCGTCCGGTAATTCTATTCGCCATACAGCTGTCACGTGTGGAATAATTGACCGAAAATCTTTTGGCAACAAAACCATACAGGGCTATCTTTGCCATCCCAAAATTTTAAGGGAACGGATCGGTAGTTCAGTTGGTTAGAATGCCGCCCTGTCACGGCGGAGGTCGCGGGTTCGAGTCCCGTCCGGTCCGCAAAATCGCCCCGATTCAATCGGGATCCGGTCTGCAAAAGGTCTCAGAAGCGCTGAGACTTTTTTATTATCTAGCCCTTCATGTTTTGCTATATTTTTGAACAGTCAATTTTTTTTTCATGCTTAAAGTCGGCGTTTTTGGCGTAGGTCACCTGGGGAAATTTCATTTGAACAACTGGAAAGAAATTCCGGGTGTGGAGATTACCGGTTTTTACGACCCCGGTGATAAAAATGCAGGTGAAGCTGCCGCTGTGTATGGTTTGAAAAGATTTGCTGATGCAGATGAATTGTTGAATGCAATTGATGCTGCCGATATAGTGGCGCCCACGGATCATCATTTTATGCTTTGCGAGAAAGCCATCAAAAAAGGCAAGCATGTTTTTGTGGAAAAGCCACTGGCGCATACCATGGAGGAAGCCCATACGCTGGTAAAGCTGGTAAAAGAATCCAATGTCAAATTGCAGGTGGGTCATGTGGAGCGGTTCAACCCCGCCTTTCTTGCCATAAAAAACATGAAGCTGAACCCGATGTTTATCGAAGTGCACCGGCTGGCACAGTTCAACCCGCGGGGTACGGAAGTGAGTGTGATACTGGACCTGATGATTCACGACATTGACATCATCCTGAGCATTGTGAAAAGCGATGTAAAAAATATTTCGGCCAGCGGCGTGGCGGTGATGACCGAAACACCCGACATTGCCAACGTAAGAATTGAATTCAACAATGGCTGCGTGGCCAATCTTACTTCCTCCCGCATTTCGATGAAGAAGATGCGGAAAATCCGCCTGTTTCAGAAAGATGCTTATATCGGCATTGATTTCCTGAACAAAAAATCAGAGATCATAAAACTGAAAGACGAAGAAACCGATGAAGCCAACGTGTTTACTTTCGCTATCGAAACACGGAACGGCAAACGAAGTATTGCCATCTGCAACCCGCCGGTACCTGAAGTGAATGCCATCAAAAAAGAGCTGGAAGAATTCAAAAATGCCATTGAAAAAAATACCCGAACCATTGTTTCTGAAATTGACGGGCTGATGGCCATGGATGTGGCTCACCAGATACTGCAAAAAATCGGGAACAATGTTATCACCCGCTGATGAAGCAAAACAAACCCCTTCATATCGCCTGGTACGTCGTGGCTGATTTTTTTACGGCGGCCCTTGCCTGGGCGCTGCTTTTTTTCCTGCGTAAATATTTTCTCGGCCTGCAGGTGAGTGACCGGGGCCAACTGAATATTGACCCCAATTTCTGGAAAGGCATTACACTGGTACCGCTGGCATGGGTGACACTGTATGCGCTGGCAGGCACATATCAATCGCTTTACAAAAAATCGAAATTGCAGGAGTTTACCGTCACTTTTGTTTGCAGCCTGCTTGGGGCCGCCGTTCTGTATTTTGCCATCATACTAAACGATATAAAAAACATTACGGATAACTACCGCTATTATTATACTGCTTTCTTTTCCCTGCTGGCCATTCATTTCCTGCTCACCCTCTCCGGCCGCATGTTTATCCTGGGCCTTGTAAAAAAACAATTGCGCACAGGCAAAGTTTTATTCAATACCCTCCTGGTTGGAAAAGATGAAACCGCTTTGCGGATTTTCCGGGAAACCGAAAAAAGTTTTCGTGGCGCCGGTTACCGCTATACCGGTTTTATCAGTACCGGCAACAATGGGAAAAACGGTTTTTTTAACTCATTGCCCGTACTAGGCCACCCGGAATCATTGGAAAAAATAATTGAAGAAAAGAAAATAAGGCTGGTGGTGATTGCACTCGAAAAACCGGAACAGCAACTGCTCGAGAACATCATCGAGCGGCTCAGCGAAAAAGATGTGGAGATAAAAATTCTACCCGACATACTGGATATACTTGCCGGCTCGGTAAAAACAAGCAATGTTTTCGGCGCTGTATTAATTGAATTGAAAACCGGCCTGATGCCCGAATGGCAGCAAAATATTAAACAGGTACTTGATATCACGCTGGCAGCCGCCGGTGTCTTGTTGCTTTCACCGCTTTTCCTCTATGCGGCCATCAGGGTAAAACTATCATCGCCGGGGCCGGTAATTTTCTGCCAGCAGCGAACAGGCTACAAAGGCCGCCCCTTTACATTGTATAAATTCCGCTCCATGATTGTGGAAGCAGAAAAAAACGGGCCGGCCCTTTCTTCAGAAAACGACCCGCGGATTACACCCTGGGGCCGTACGATGCGCAAATGGCGGATTGATGAACTGCCGCAGCTCTGGAATATCCTGAAAGGTGAAATGAGCCTGGTGGGCCCGCGGCCAGAAAGAAAATTTTTTATTGACCAGGTAGTTGAAAAATTTCCTTATTACAAATACCTGCTGAAAGTGAAACCGGGACTTACCAGCTGGGGCATGGTTAAGTTTGGCTACGCCGAAAATGTGGAAGAAATAATTGAACGCAGCCGCTATGACCTGCTTTACATCGAAAACATTTCCCTGGCGCTTGACTTCAAAATCCTGGTACAGACACTGCGGATAATTTTCCTGGGAAAAGGAAAGTAGCGATTTTAGATTTCTTTTTGCCTCCCGATGAAATATCGGGATTTGAGTTTATTTTTGAAATCAAATTCCATCCTTTGAGAAAAATCCTTTTCCTCCTGCTTTCAACTCATGGCTCATGGCTCGCAGCATACACACAATACTGGCAGCAGCAGGTTAATTACAACATTCACATTTCGCTGAACGACAAAGAGCATACATTGGATGGTTTTGAAAAAATTGAATATATCAACCATTCTCCCGACACGCTGAAGTTTATCTGGTTTCACCTGTGGCCCAATGCGTATAAAAATGATAAAACCGCTTTCAGCGATCAGTTGCTTGAGAACGGTAACACTTCATTCTATTTTAGCGGCCAGGAAAACCGCGGCTATATCAACCGGCTGGAGTTTAAAGTGAACAACCAGACGGCTGCCAGCGAAGATCATCCGCAGCATATTGATATTATCAAGCTCATTTTACCGGCCCCTTTGCCTCCGGGTGAGAAAATATTTATAACAACTCCTTTTCATGTTCAGCTTCCTTTTAATTTTTCCCGCAGCGGGCATGCGGGACAGAGTTACCAGGTCACGCAATGGTATCCCAAACCTGCCGTGTACGACCGCAAAGGCTGGCACCCGATGCCTTACCTTGACCAGGGTGAATTTTACAGCGAGTTCGGAAATTTTGAAGTGACGATTACTTTACCTGACAACTATGTGGTGGCTGCCACAGGCGAATTGCAGAATGAAGAAGAAAAAAAAAGGCTGATGGACAGAGCTTCTTTTTCCTGGAAACCGCAGAAAGAAAAAGTAAAAACCAAATCGGGGCAGGTGCAAACCGTGACGCAGGAGTTTCCTCCCTCCTCTTCACAAACAAAAACGCTGACCTTTATTCAAAACAACATTCATGATTTTGCCTGGTTTGCCGACAAGCGGTTTATAGTAAAACAGGATACCTGCCGCCTTTTTTCCGGTAAAATCGTGACTGTATTTTCATATTACACAGCACAGCATACAAGTGCCTGGACTAACAGTATTCCGTTTCTGAAAGAGGCCATCCGCACCCGCAGCGAATGGATTGGCGAATATCCTTACAACGTGGTAAGCGCTGTGCAGGGACCCGAAAGTTTCGGCGGCGGAATGGAATATCCCACTATCACTGTCATATCACCTGTGAACAATGAGAAAATGCTGGACTTCACCATTGCACATGAAGTGAGTCACAACTGGTTTTATGGGATACTTGCCAGCAACGAAAGGCTGCATCCCTGGATGGATGAAGGCATCAACACGTATTATGATAACCGCTACAGCCGCCGGAAAAATGGCAGCGAAGGTGAATTGCATTTTGGCAGGGAAAATTTTTCAATACAGGATGTAATGAAGCTGCTGTTTGAAACAAAAGCAGCAGTAAAAAAAGATCAGCCGGTCAGCACCCCTGCAGAAGATTTCACCAACGTGAATTATAACCTCATTGCTTATTACAAAACCGGCGCATGGATGAAGTTGCTGGAGAAAAAACTTGGTAAAGAAGTTCTGGACAAGGCCATGCAGCAGTATTTCCGGCAGTGGCGGTTCCGCCATCCTTACCCGGAAGACTTTAAAAAAGTGTTGGAAGAAACAAGCGGGCAAAAGCTGGATAAAGAATTTTCGCTGCTGGATAAAAAAGGCATTCTGCCCGGAATGGAACGCAAAGGGCTGAAGACCATTTTTCCGCTTTCTGCAAATTCAATTTCTTCATACATAAGAAATCCTTCTAAAGACCTGCTGCTTTTGTCGCCGGCAATTGGGGTGAACAGCTATGATAAGTTGATGATCGGCGCTTTCATTACCAATTATAAATTACCCCCCTCCCGCTTCCGGTTTTTCGCAGCGCCGATGTACTCTACCGGGGCAAAAACTTTGAATGGTATTACTAAATTCAAATATTCTTTCTTCCCGGCTGCAGGTGTCATAAATAAAATTGATTTCTTTCTGAATGCCTCCGCATTTTCAATGAACGAATTTGAAAAAGAAAACGGCGAAAAGGTAAAGGCGGGTTTTCATAAAATTGTACCCGGCCTGCGCTTTACCCTGCAGGAAAAAAATGCCCGCAGCACAATGAACCGGAATATACAATGGAAATCTTTTTTCTTCAGCGACGAATCATTCCGGATTTCTTACGATTCGGTAATTAACGGCACTGACACCAGCATTCTCCAAAATGTAAAAACTGTAAGCGACAGCCGCAGCTTGCAGCAACTGAAAATAGTTGTTGAAAATTTCCGGGCACTTTATCCCTATAAAGCCGAACTGAACCTGGAACATGGAAAAGATTTTGTACGCACCGCTTTTACCGGAAATTATTTTTTCAATTACCCGAAAGAAGGCGGCTTGCAGGTGCGCCTGTTTGCTGGCAAATTCTTTTACCTGGGTTCAAAAACTTTTTCCAAGCAATTTGCCACCGACCGCTATCACCTGAACATGACCGGCGCCAACGGCTATGAAGATTATACTTACAGCGATTATTTCATCGGCCGAAACAAATTCAGCAAACTGCCCAGCCAGCAGATTATGGTGCGTGACGGCGGTTTTAAAGTGCGAACCGACCTGTATGCAGAAAAAGTGGGCAAGTCGGATGACTGGCTGGCGGCGATAAATTTCTCCAGCAGCATTCCTTCGGGTATGAACCCACTATCATTGCTGCCTGTAAAAATTCCGCTGAAACTTTTTGCCGACATCGGCACGTATGCCGAAGCATGGAAACGGGATGCCAACCTTGACCGCTTTATCTTTGACGCCGGTTTCCAGGTTTCGTTACTGGCAGGCACGGTGAATATCTATGTACCCGTTGTGTACAGTAAAATTTACAAGGATTACATTCAAAGTGTGCTGGAAAAAAAAGGACGAATATGGAAAACCCTTTCATTCAGCATAGATATTGCTAACTTCAGCCTGCGCAAAATCAACCGGGAGCTCGACTTCTGATGAACAGCCGGATACTTTACCTGCCGAATAAAGAAATTGACAAATCAAAATGGGACAACCGGGTTGCCACTGCTTCCAACGGGCTCATTTATGCTTATTCATTTTACCTGGACATAATGGCCAAAAACTGGGATGCGCTGGTGCTGGATGATTACGAAGCCGTAATGCCGCTGACATGGAACAGGAAATACGGTTTTTATTATTTATACCAGCCGGCATTTACTGCCTCGTTGGGTATTTTCAGCAGCATCATTTCTGAAGAACTGGTTTCAACATTCATCAAAGCTATCCCTGAAAAATTCAGGCTGGTTGAAATTTCACTGAACACGGCGAATAATTTTCCCTCCGCAAGCAGTCATTTTTACCCGAGAATAAACTATACGCTTGACCTGCATAAAGACTACAACACGATATTTAACATATACCGCGACAACCACAAACGGAATATCGCTAAAGCTGCGCTTCCTGGCTGCCGGGTCAGCAGGGAAATTACAGCAGATGATGTAATCAGTTTATGCAGCCAGCAAATGACACATCCCGGCGCTGCAAAGGAGCAAGACTATTCCAACTTTAAAAAGCTGTATGATTTTTTGGCTGCAAGAAAAGAAGCTGAGGTGTATGGTATGGTGGATGCGCAAAACCGGCTGCTGGCATCCTGCATTTTCTTTTTTTCGCACAACCGGGCTTATTATATCCTCGTGGGCAATCATCCTGATGGCAGAACCCTTGGCGCCTCGCATGCACTTATTGATGCTTTTATCAAAGATTACGCCGGCAGCGATTTGATTCTTGACTTCGAAGGCTCCGACATCCGCAACCTCGCATTTTTTTACAGCGGCTTTGGCGCCAGGGAAGAAATTTACCCGGCGCTGAAAATTAACAGGCTCCCCTGGTATGTTCGTCTTTTTAAGAAATGAAGAATGGCTTTGCCTGTTCAATAATTCAATTTCAGAATAAACTTATCTGTTTCTGTAACTGCAAGTGCACCGGCGGCGGCATCGCTGATGCGGATTTCCACACCCTGGTTTTCCCGGATTTTATCCATGCCGTAAAGCACTTTGGCAAAAATCATTTTCCCGTTGGAAGGATTGGTGATTTTTACAATGGTTCCCGGCTCCACGGTATTTATGAGCAGGTAGTATTTTGCATCCTGCCAGCCGCTGGTAGTTTTGAAAATGGAGGAAGTCACTGTTTGTTCTTTCGTCAATGGTGAAGATTTTACCTGCTGGTAAAAATGTGTTTTGAAATAGCCGTCGCCTTCAAGGTCTCGCATTTCCTGCTGCTTAATGACGGTTGCCTGTTCTTTTTTCGTTTGTTCTTTCGCCTGTGTTTCTTCTTTCTTTATTTCCGGCTCAGTCTTTTTGGGTTCTTCCTTTTTTATTTCGGGTTCGGTTTTTTTTATCTCCTCTGTTACTGCCACCGGTTCCGTTTTTTGGGTTTCGGTTGTTTCATTTTTTACTTCCGGCATGGGCTGTTCGTTTTTCAGCGCTTCCTGCTTTTTTACATTAGAAACAGATTTTTCTTCCATGGCTGTTTTCACCACCCTGTCCTGCATTTCGCTGGTGAGCAGAAACCCGATAATGAGTTTTGTGCCGGCGGCCACTGTGCCGTTGTTTAATTTATTCCAGGCACGAATATTACTGATGGGCGCCCTGTACTTCACGCTGATGTTGGCCAGGCTCTCTTTTTCTGTTGGCTGGTAATATACCGGCACTCCCTCAAAAACCTGCTGGCTGAAATTAGTATCCGTAAGCGGAATTTTTATTTGCTGACCGATTGCCAGTCCCTTGTTAAAATCAAGCCCGTTGTAGTGGGCAATATGCCGCGGGTGCACACTGTATAGGCGGCCGATAGGAAACAACCCCTGCTTCGGCTCCACAGTATGTTCAAGATATAAACCCTTTGGGCCGCTTTTTAAAATTAATTGTGGCTGGGAAAATGACAGCATGTATGCAGGAAATGCAGCAAGATAAACTACCAGTTTTTTCATGCGGATATGCTTTGGTTGCAAAGATGCAGCAATTTTGCCGTTTTACTCTTTCAGAATTCTTAACTCTTTGGGATAATAATTATTGATGCGGCTGGCCAGCACATTGACCCATCCCAATGGATGACCCTTGTATTTTACAAGACACCATCCTTTCTTACCTGTGTCAATTTTCAAATCTTTTTTCCGGAGGTACTGAATAGCCTGTTCAAAGTCCGGCTCAATGGCAGGTATGTCATCGGCCAAAATGGAAGCCATAGCAAGTGCATGGCCAGGCAAAAATTTTCCGCGGATAATTTCCCCGGCTATTGTTCCGGCATTCACTGCACGCAGTTTTGATGTCAAAAAATTAATGTCGGCAAGCAATGACCCGGGCACTGCATGAATTGATTTGCCAAAATGAAAAAATACAGACCCGTCAGCCTTTACAAATTGTTTCAATAAATCCCGTTCCTGCCTTGAAAATTTTTCCGGTGTTGGTTTCGGGAAGATGAACTCAGAAAAATTTTCACCCGGTTTTCTGAAGCAGGCAATAAAAAATCCTTCTCCTTTTACTTTATCCGGCCAGAAGCGGTAAGCATTGCCTGAAGCTACAATTCCCCATTCGCTGTCAATTGTCGGTTGACAATAGTCCATTGACCATTCATGTATAAGCCATTCAGCAATCTGCTCATCTTCTTCGATTGAATAGGAACAGGTGGAATAAATCAAAACGCCACCTGGCTTTAATGCAGGCAGCGCATCGGCAAGAATTCTCTGCTGGCGCCGGCTGCATAGCATCACGTTTTGTTCGCTCCATTCAGCTATTGCCTCCGGCTCCCTGCGAAATAACCCGCTGCCGCTGCAGGGCGCATCCACCACTATCACATCAAAATAGTTTTGCAATCGCTGAAAGTCTTTGGGATCGTTGTTTGTCACCAGCACGTTGCTGCAACCCCACTTGACAATGTTGCCGTTCAGTACCCGGGCTCTTGAGCGGATGACTTCATTGCTGACCAGCAAACTGTCATTTGAAATAAGCGAAAGTATATGTGTGGATTTTCCGCCGGGTGCGGCACAAAGGTCAAGCACCCGTAATGGCTTTGATAAATCAACCGTCTGCTTCAATACCTGTTCCAGAAACATACTGCTGGCTTCCTGCACATAATAACAGCCGGCATGAAACAGCGGGTCGAAAGTGAAGGAAGGACGGGTGTGGAGGTAGTAGCCGGATTCAGTCCATGGGATGTTACCGTGAATGGTGCCCCGATAGCTATCGGGTGCTGAATGGTGAATATTACCGGTCTTTGTCCATTGACCATTCACTATTGACCACTTAAAAGGATTTATCCGGATGGATGTTACCAGCTCTGCCTGCTCATGCACTTTTTTAAAGGCATCTTTATCATATCCCGGGAGGCCTGATAAAGATTCAAGAAAGGCTTCGGGAAGTTGCATGTGTAAATCTAAGAAACTTACATGCTTTTAATTTCAGTTACCAGGTCAAGCAATACTTTCTTTGCATCGCCAAACAGCATGGAAGTTTTGGGCTGGTAAAAAAGTTTGTTTTCGATGCCGGCATAGCCGGGTTTCATGGTACGTTTGTTTACAATTACCATTTTGGCAAGCTCCACATCCAGTATCGGCATGCCAAAAATTGGCGAACCGGCATCATGCTTTGCCGCCGGGTTCACCACATCATTGGCCCCCAGCACCAATACCACATCCGTATTATGAAATTCCTCGTTGGCTGGTTCCATTTCCACCAGTTTATCATAGCTCACATCGGCTTCGGCCAGCAGCACATTCATGTGGCCCGGCATGCGGCCCGCCACAGGATGAATGGCATACTTCACCTGCACCCCTCTTGCTTCCAGCAGTTTCTCTAAATCATGACAAGCATGCTGCGCCTGCGCTACAGCCAGCCCATAACCCGGCACGATGTAAACTTTCTGGGCATAACTCATAACCACGGCAGCATCATTCAGCGAAATTTCTTTATAGCTCAGTTTTTCTTTATCTCCTTTTTTTGCTGCTGCGCCAGCACCAAAAGAACCAATCAGCACATTCAGCAGCGAACGGTTCATGGCGTGACACATCAAAAGGGTAAGAATAGTGCCGGCGGCTCCCACAAGAATGCCACCGGTAAGGACCATTTTATTATCATATAAAAATCCACTGGTGGCGGCCGAAATGCCACTGAGCGAATTGAGCAGCGATATAACCACCGGCATATCTGCTCCGCCGATGGGCATTACAAAAAACACCCCGTAAATAAATGCCAGTGCCAGCACCAGGTAAATTACCCACGTGCCGGTGGTGCTGATATTGGCAATCATATAAGCCGATAACCCGACTGAAAGCAACAGCAACCCGGAGTTGACGAGGTGCTGACCGCGGAAAGCAAAATCTTTTACCACACCACTCAGCTTGCCCCAGGCAATCATGCTGCCCGAAAATGTAATGCTGCCCAGGATAATGCCCGAGAAAAGTGTAATCAACGTGCCGCTGGAAACAGGCAGTACAAGTAGCTCTTCGGAAACCGCCAGGTCAGATACATACGCCCCGGGAATAGTTTCCTGGAAATTCATATTTGCCAAATGACTAAACTCTACTACGGCAATCAGTGCTGCGCTGGCGCCACCCATGCCGTTGAAAAAGCTCACCATTTCCGGCATGGCGGTCATCTTTACTTTTTTTGCCATCAGTACACCAATGACGGAGCCGGCAACAATGCCGGCAAAAATCCAGGTTTGGTTTTTCAGCTTATTGCCCGCCTCATCCTGGTATAAGAAAATGGTACCGATGATGGCAGCCATCATACCCATACCGGCAAGCAGGTTCCCTCTGCGGGCTGTGGCAGGATGCGACATCATTTTCAGTCCGAAAATAAAAGTAACCGCAGCCATCACATAAATCAGTACAAGAACTCCCATGGCAACTATTTTTTCTTTTTAAACATTTCCATCATCCGGTCGGTAACCACAAAGCCACCCACCACATTGATGGTGCCAGAAATGACGGCCAGCAAACCAAGAATGAGGGCTACGTAGTTATCTGCATCGGCTCTGCCCATCACAATGAGGGCGCCGATAATGACAACGCCGCTGATGGCATTGGCATGACTCATGAGCGGCGTATGCAGTACCGTTGGCACCCGGCTGATGACGATAAAGCCAAGAAAGATGACCAGTACCAGTATGTACAGCATTTGCTCATTGGCCCGCATCCATTCAATTATGCTTTGCATATAATTCTGTTTTATTGTAAAAGTGATTTTACCTTTTCATTTACCAACTGCCCGTTGTGGGTGATGCAGCTGCCGGCTACCAGGTCATCCTGCCAGTCGATGTGCAGGTTATTTTCTTTATCAATAATCAGCTGTAAAAAATTCAGAATATTCCGGCCATACAGTTTGCTTGCATCCGAAGGCATGGTTGACTGCAGACTGCCATTACCAACAATACTCACACCCTGACGCAATACCGTTTCAAAGTCTTTGGTAAAAGGCGTATTGCCGCCCGTGGCAGCGGCTAAATCCATAATGACCGATCCGCTGCGCATATTGCGTATCATTTCCTCCGTTATCAGTACCGGAGCTTTTTTGCCGGGTATCTGTGCCGTTGTAATCACGATGTCAGCGGCGGCAATACGTTCGGCAATTTTTTCCTGTTGGCGCTTCATATACTCTTCTGTTTGCTCCACTGCATAGCCGCCCGCAGCGCTGGCATCGGCTGCGCCTTCCACTTCAATAAATTTTGCACCAAGGCTCAATACTTCTTCTTTCACTGCAGTTCGTGTATCAAACACTTCCACCACGGCGCCAAGGCGGCGTGCAGTGGCAATAGCCTGCAAGCCGGCTACCCCTGCGCCAAGTATGAGCACTTTGGCGGGTTTCACACTTCCGGCAGCTGTCATAAACATGGGAAAATACCGTGCATAAAGATTGGCCGCAAACAGCACGGCTTTATAACCTGCAATATTTGCCTGGCTGCTCAGCACATCCATCGTTTGTGCCCGGGTGCTGCGGGGCAGCATATCGAGAGAAAAGACGGTAAGGCCGGCCGTGGCATAGCGGCTCATCATTTCAGCATTGTAAAGCGGCTGGTATACACCTATCAGCACTTCAAAGGTAATTTGCTGCAACTCATCAGCCGGCAGGTGGTGAATGCTTAGCAGTATGCCTGAAGAATTCATCACTTCTTTTCTGCTCCTGATTTGCACACCCACTTTTTCATATTCAGCATTGCTGCAAAAAGCTTTTTCGCCGGCGCCATCTTCGGCAAGCACCATGATACCTTTTTTGGCTAAAGCAGCCGCCGCCTCGGCCAGCAAGGATACTCTTGTTTCGCTGCCGGGTTCTTTCAGTATGCCAATCGTCATGAACAATATTTTAAAACCGGATGGTGAAATGCTGTTTTTCCCGGAATTCATTTCTGAAAAAAACGATACCGATGAAGAACAGGTCAATGCTGCAGCGTACCGACGGATGCCGGATGATTATATGCCATGCTGCTTCCATTTCGCTGCTCCAGTGAATGTCGTCAAAAATAAGAATAGAATCATTACCAGCCGCAGGAAGTAGTTGCTGAAAATACCTGACAGTTGGTTCCCGGCGGTGATTGCCGTCAATAAAGGCAAAATCAACGGATGAGAGTTCCGTGATGGCCCATTGAAGTTTGTCATCAAAATTTCCTTCGACGAGTACGGCATTTTTCACATCGAGCTGATGAAAGGTTTGTCTTGCCACATCGGCAACCGCTTTGGCGCCTTCCAGCGTAAGCAGCCTTGCACCGGGTTTTGCCAATGAAAGATATGAAGTGGTGATGCCGAGTGAAGTACCCAGTTCAAGTATGGTGGAAGGCTGGTAATGCCTCACCATCCGGAATAGCAACTGCCCGTATTTTTTTGGTTTGACGGAATACTTAGCTATATCGGAGATACTGCGGTCATTGGAGTTTGCCATGGCTGAACCGGCGCCAAAGTCTTCAACAGTCAGGACTGCTTTATCGTCCAAAAGTTTTTTTCGCCAGGCTTCCACTTTTTCATACCCCGGGTAAGGGGCTTTATCATTCAGCACTTTTGCAATAAAATCATAAACAAAAGGTGAATGAATGCCATGTCCTTCACCGCTGGATGCCGTGAGGTAATAATGCAGGTATTTGTATACGAGTTGAAGTTTTGAATACACGGCAATCCATTAGCAAATTGGCATTTCGGCACCTGCCTGCGCCCGGGCTTCTGCGGGCAGGCTTAGCATATTATTTTCTTTCCCACAGCTGAAACGAATAAGCATAGGCATGTTTTTCATCAGCAGGGTTATCTGCATTGCTCACCCGTTTCCATTCTGATTCATCAATGGCGGGGAAAAAAGTATCCCCATCAAGCACAGCATGCACCCTGGTCATGTATATTTTATCGGCCCGGTGAAATGCCTGCCGGTAAATTTCGCCGCCGCCGATTACAAACAGCTCTTTATAATCCAATTTTTCTGCAAGCAGGATGGCCGCATCAAAACTGTTCACCGTAAAAACAGCATCACTTTTCCACTCTGCCTGTCTTGTAATGATAATATTTTTTCTTCCGCTCAGGGGTTCGCTTCCCATGGATTCATACGTCTTGCGCCCCATTACTACCGGCATAGCCCAGGTAATGTTTTTAAAAAACTTCATATCCCTTGGCAAATGCCAGAGCAGCCGGTTGTTTTTACCAATGGCATTGTTTTCAGCAGCGGCAACAACGAGTGAGATAACCAAAGTGTCAGATTTTAGATGGCATCCCGGATACCCGGAATCAGATTTTACTGTTGAACCCGATGCAATCTAAAATCTAAAATCCGAAATCCGAAATCCGGCATACTTCAAACCGATACCGGAGCCTTTATGGCAGGGTGGTGCTGATAATTTTCGAGGGTGAAATCTTCGTATTTAAAATCAAATATATTCTTCACTGCCGGGTTCAGCTTCATCACGGGCAAAGGATAGGGTTTGCGGCTGAGCTGGAGTTTTACCTGCTCAATATGATTGTTGTAAATATGCACGTCGCCAAAAGTATGTATGAACTCACCCGGCTCCAGGTTGCAAACCCGGGCTATCATCATAGTGAGCAAGGCATACGATGCAATGTTGAATGGCACGCCAAGAAAAACATCGGCGCTGCGTTGATAAAGCTGACAGGAAAGACGGTTTCGTAATCCACCCTTTAAAGGGTTGGGTGGGCTGATATAAAATTGAAACAGTGCATGACAGGGCATCAGCGCCATTTGCGGCAGCTCGGCCACATTCCACGCACTCACAATCAGCCGGCGGCTGTCGGGGTTGGTTTTTATTTGCTGAATCAGTTCGTTAACCTGGTCTATCACTTTTCCATCTTTTCCTTCCCAGCTGCGCCACTGTTTGCCGTATACCGGGCCCAGCTCACCATCTTCATCGGCCCACTCGTTCCAGATACTCACGCCGTTTTCTTTCAGATAACGAATATTGGTTTCTCCTTTCAGAAACCAGAGCAGCTCATGAATGATGCTTTTCAGGTGCACTCTTTTTGTGGTGACAAGCGGAAACCCCTCTTGCAAATCGAACCGCATCTGGTAGCCAAAACAACTGAGTGTGCCGGTGCCGGTGCGGTCGTGTTTCTGCACTCCGGTGTCGAGAATATGCTGAAGTAAACTGAGGTATTGCTGCATGCGTGCAAGTTAAGCCAAAGCGTTGAGTTGCATAGCAGGTGTTTACTGATTGTAAATTTACCCGATTTCTGAATGGCCCGCTTACCCGGACTGTGCCGCCAGTTAATGCGGAAGAAATATATCACTAAAATACCACGAACAGGGTATTGACTTCCTGGCAACTTATGGAATATCTTTGAAAAACCACTACATGAAGGCTCTGAAAACTGATTGTTATTTATTGCCTGTAATTCTGCAGAAAAAACTTTATTTAACTGAATTGAGCCTGTTCTGCCATCTTAAAATTTAAATCCGATTGCCATGAACCTTTATACCATCTCTAATCCCGGCATACAATTTCCCCTGCAGCAACTGGAAGTTTATAAAGAAGAAGATGGCTGGATTGTACTCAGGCGCCCGGCCGAAGACATTTACCTGAGTGTTCAGTTCTGCAACCATTTCTTTTCCTCTGTCGCCGAAGCGGAAGCATATTTAAAAAAGGAAATCCAGGTGATAACCGATGCAGGCGACCTGTATCATTTTACCGGCTTTCATAAGCCGGACAAGGATACCATCACTGCTATTTATTTTCAGTACATCAACAACATAACCCACATGGTATTTGTGGGGGTAAAATGCCTGCCGGGTAACAAGGGCTACTGGTATATGGCTGTTACAAAAGATGAAATGATGACTGAATACTGTGAGCCGATTTTTCTTAACAGTAAAAGAATTAATGAAACACCTGTTGGCCAAAAGGATAAAATCGCTGAAAGCAAACTGGCCAATCATACGCTGAAGTATATGTCGGCTTATAATTCCGACTGGGGAAGCGGTGGCGGCATGAGCACGGAAAAATTTTTCAGTCTTTCGCCCGACAACAGTTTT
>CAYUJD010000046.1:0-1511 GCA_964444975.1 uncultured Chitinophaga sp.
TTGGCCTTGGTTTCAAAATCGCTTTCGGCATAAATGCGGATGATGGGCTCGGTGTTGGAAGTGCGCAGGTGCACCCAGTCGTTGTCGAACTCAATCCTCAGCCCGTCTTCGGTATTGATGGGATGCTTTTTGTATTTCCGTTTTATTTTTTCAAAAATGGATTTTACATCCACGCCATTGCTGAGCTCAATTTTGTTTTTCGAAATAAAATAATCGGGATAGAGGCTCCGCAGCGATTTCATGCCCATCATGTGATTGGCAAGGTGGCTTAAAAACAACCCGGTGCCGATGAGTGCATCGCGGCCGTAGTGAAAATCGGGAACGATGATGCCGCCATTGCCTTCGCCGCCGATGACGGCATTCACTTCTTTCATTTTCTTCACCACGTTTACCTCGCCGACGGCAGACGGGAAATACTGCCCGCCATGTTTCTGCGTCACATCTTTCAGGGCACGGGTGCTGCTCATATTGCTTACGGTATTGCCGGGAGCTTCACCCTTTGCAGGTTTTCTTTTTGCCAGCACATAATCGGCAATGGCCACCAACGTATATTCTTCGCCAAACAGGCTGCCGTCTTCGTTTACAAAACAAAGCCTGTCCACATCGGGGTCCACGGCAATGCCGAGATGCGCATTATGCTTTACCACTTCGCGGCTGAGCGCTGCAAGGTGCTCCGGCAGCGGTTCGGGATTGTGTGCAAACTTTCCATTCACTTCATCGTTCAGCACAATTATCTCTTCCACACCCAGCGCCTTAAGCAAGGCAGGCACATACACAGCGCCGGTGGAATTGATGCCGTCAACAACCACTTTAAATTTTTTTGCTGCAATGGCTTTTTTATTCACCAGCGGATAGCTGACAACAGCGTTAATATGCTTTTGCAGGTACGTATCATCCGTGGAAACACTGCCGAGTTTATCAACTGTGGTGAAACTGAAATCATCCTTTGCCGCTTTTTCCAGCACCTGGGCGCCCAGTTCGGCCGAAATAAATTCGCCTTCGCTGTTCAGCAGCTTGAGCGCATTCCATTCTTTGGGATTGTGGCTGGCCGTGATGATGATGCCCCCGCCGGCCTTCTCTCCTTTCACGGCTATTTCAACCGTGGGTGTGGTGGAAAGGCCAAGATCAACCACATCTATGCCGATACCCGTGAGTGTGCTCACCACCAGATCCCTCACCATGGCGCCGCTCATGCGTCCGTCACGTCCCACTACAATTTTTGTACTCTTTTTTTTATCGGCAATGATGGAGCCGAATGCCGCAGTAAACTTTACAATATCCACCGGTGTAAGATTTTCTCCCGGTTTGCCGCCGATGGTTCCCCTGATGCCTGATATACTTTTTATAAGAGCCAAGTTGTTTTTAGTTTGTTGGTTTGGTTGGAATGTAATGGTTAAATGGTTAAATTGTTAAATGGTTAAATAGTTTGATGGCTTGATGGTTTGATGGTTGAAATGAAAAACTGCTTAAAACTCCTGACTATTGATTAATGACTCCCGACTTCTGACTTC
>CAYUJD010000046.1:1611-29651 GCA_964444975.1 uncultured Chitinophaga sp.
CCGACTTCTGACTTCCGACTTCCGACTTCAGACTTCAGACTTCAGACCTCCGATGAGGGATGCAAAAATAAGCTTTTCAGGAACCCTTTAGTTCATCCTTCTTACTTTTGCTTTATGACGGAACAGGCCTGGTACAAAGACTGGTTCAATTCCCCTTTTTATCACAAATTGTATTTTGAAAGAGATGAAAAAGAAGCTGCGGCATTTATCAGCAGGCTGCTTGATTATCTGAAACCGGCTCCGCAAAGTTTTATGCTGGATGCCGGCTGCGGCCGCGGCCGTCATAGCCGTATCCTGGCTTCAAAAGGTTTTTTCGTTACCGGCATTGATCTTTCGTCCGACAGCATTGCCTTTGCCAAACAATGGGAGGAAGACCACTTCGGCTCCGCCTCACGGGAAAACCTGGAATTCTTTCAGCATGACATGCGCCTGCCCTTCCGGGTAAATTATTATCACTATGCTTTCAACTTCTTCACAAGCTTTGGTTACTTCAATACGGCCAGGGAACATGAAGACGCCATCCGCACCATTGCCTCGGCGCTGAAAACAAGCGGCCTGTTTGTGATTGACTACCTGAATGTGCATTATGCCGAAGATCACCTGGTGCATAACGAAGTAAAAATTCTCAATGGTACCACCTACGAAATTCACCGCTGGCAAAACGATTCACATTTCTTCAAGAAAATTATCATTAAGGATGCATCGCTATCACACCCCGTGGAGCATACGGAACAGGTGGCCAAATTTTTATTCGGCGATTTAAACGATATGCTCAGCTTCCAGGGGCTGCAGGTGCAGGATGCTTTCGGCGATTATGAGCTGGGGAGTTATCATGTACGGAATAAGCCGAGGATGATACTGCTGGCAAAGAAAAGTGCACCCTGATTTGCTTAAACGGATAGCCCCGGCATACATAGCTCTTCATGGCGATGCATGCTCATTTAACTGTTCATTTTCGGAATAACGCGGTTTGAGAGTTGCAAATCCCTCCTTTGGAGGAGATTGGGGAGTTCGCTTTTACTTATTATTCATCAGCATCCAGCGAGCCGTTTCATACATGGCAGTGGTTACTTCGTTCAGTTTTTGTTTAACAGAATCCCTGCGGCGTTCATCGTAGGGCAGTTTATCGCCGGTTAATGAAAAGAGCTGCTCCTCGGTGAAATTCAGGTTTTTGATAAAATAACAGGAATCGGTAACGATGCCAATGCGTCCTTCATCATGATGAATGATGAAGGCATAATTGTTTTGTTTATTCCTGTGAAGTATGTCTCGTCCGAGCGTCGTGTTCACATAAGGCTGCTGCAGCATGCCGGCAAGGGTGGGCAGCACATCAATCTGCGATACCACTTCTTTGCGCAGCCCCGGCTGCAGCAGGTAAGGTGCATAAAAAAGCAACGGCACATGCTCATCGGTAAGGCGCTGTTCGGTCCACACCGGGGGATAAATACCTGCCGCATTGCCCGATACGCCATGATCGCCGATAAAAACAAAAATCGTGTTGTGAAAATAATCCTCGGCTTTGGCTGCTTCCATAAATTTCTGAAAACAGTAGTCGGAATAGCGGAATGAATTAAACTCATCAACCGACTCGAAGGCGTATTTCCGGAGCGTATCACGGGGCAGAATTATTTTTTCAAATTCTTTATCTTCTTCCGGTATCATGAATGGCCGGTGGTTGTCGGCCGTCTGGATGATGGCAAAAAACGGTTTTGCCTGCTGCCGGAATACTTTATTGGCTTCAAGGAAAAGATTTTTATCGCTGATACCCCACACGTTCATTTTTGGCGAGCTGAATTTTCCTTCGGTGTACATCTGCAGGCCTTCGATATTTTTCAGCAGGCCATCAAAATTGTTGAACTCGGGACTGCCGCCGAGAAAATACATTTTATCATAGCCTTCAAAATTGTTGATGATGGTATGCTGCTGCAGCGCCAGTGGGTTGCGTGTGGAGAATTTTGAAAGCTGCACATCGGGAATGCCGGTAATCAGCGCAAACAAACCGCGGGCCGTGGAGAAATGCGGTGTAAAACATTTTTCAAAAAATATCCCGTTGCGGCTCAGCTCATGAAAATAGGGCGTGGTGTTCAGCGGGTTGCCGCTCATGCTGCTTTTGTACATGCTGAACGATTCGCAAAGCACCAGCACCACGTTGGGTTTGCTTTCCAGCGCTTTTTCAGGAAATACCTGGCGGCGGTATGAAAAATTTTCCCGGTCTGGCAATCCCATCCATGCAGCCATCACCGGGAAATACGCTCTTGCATTGCTTTCATTGAACTGCGGCCGGCGAAATTTCAGCGTGGTGAAAAAATTCTGCAGCGGGTTCAGCGCCAGGTAGCTTTTAAAATTGTCGTTCAGTACAAAGGCTTGCTTCCATTTCAACGGCACAAATCTTACCGTACCATAAATAAAAAATGCCAGCAGCAGGGCGGCAATCACAAACCATTTTCTTTTATACGGAATACCGAGCCCGTCAGTTTTTGCAATCACCGTCCAATGGGTACGGCGGTACATCCAGCGAAAAAAAAGTACAGCCACCAGCAGCCCCATCAGCATCCAGAAAATAGGGTACGACTGCCAGAGCATGGCCATGGAAATACCGGCATCTTCCACAAAGTTGAGAGCACTTGCATTCAGCCGGGTTTTGTTGTAAGAAAAATTTCCAAAGTCGGCAGCAAAAAAGAAGAAAACTATAAAAGTGATAATGGCCAGGTACCAGGTCCACCATTTTTTATTTTTTTCAGAATAAAAAGGAGAAAGCTGCGGTGACAAGCTTACCAATACCACCGGCAACAGGATGAGTGAAATCCAGCGCAGGTCGTAGCGTAAGCCCAGCAGAAACGAAGGCAGCAGGTCGGTAAAGCTGAGATCACCCGGCTTGAATGCAAAATAAGTGGCAAACCTGAACAGGGTGAAGATGAGTAAAAAAATCAGCAGCAGGTTTGTCACCCACAGGATGGTCTTGGGTATTTTAAATCGTACCAGCATGAAAATGGAAGCACAAAAGAAAAGAATTTATCCGTACCGGGCAATGAGTTTCTTTCGGTTTTTAACCGTTCCTCTATTTTTGCCTATGTTTTTACTGGCCAATCATCTTTTACAAAAGCTGGAACAGTGGGACCGCTGGTTGTTTATTGAAATAAATAATCACCAAAGCAATTCTTTTTTCGATGGGCTGATGCCTTTCCTCCGCAACTCGTTTACCTGGATACCGCTCTATGTATTTCTTTTCTTTTTTGCGGTGCTCAATTTCAAAGGCAGGGCCTGGTGGTGGGTAGTCATTTTTCTTTGCGTTGTTTCATTGACAGATATTGTCAGCAGCCGGATTTTTAAAGAAACTTTTGAGCGGTTGCGCCCCTGTGCCGACCCCGATTTTATTGCCAATGTGCGGCTGCTGCTCAACCGTTGTTCCGGCGGCGCCAGTTTCACTTCATCGCATGCTGCCAATCATTTCGGCATGGCGGTATTTATTTTTATCACATTGCGGGCCGTCTTCAAAAATTGGGTATGGCTTGCATTACTGTGGGCTGTGGCTGTGGGTTATGCACAGGTGTACGTGGGGGTTCATTATCCTTTTGACATCCTGGGCGGCGCAGTCATTGGTGTTTTGTTTGGCCTGCTGATGGGTGTGTTTTTTAACAAGCGGTTCGGATTTGCTAACTTCGAAAACTGAAACAACTTTCACTTGAATGGAAATCATCATCCTGCTCTTTCTTATTTTCCTGAATGCATTATTTGTGGTTACCGAAATTGCATTGGTGTCGGTACGCAAAGCCCGGCTGGAATCGCTGGCCGAAAAAGGCGACCTGAATGCCAAAAGGGCCCTCTATCTTGCCAGCAACCCTGAAATTTTTTTATCCACCGCACAAATCGGCATTACGCTGATTGCCATTTTAACCGGCGTGTACTCGGGCGAAAGATTCAGTGTGTATGTACAGCCTGCTTTCGAGAAAATCAGTTTCCTGAAAGATTATGCACACAACATCGCCATTGGCGTAGTGGTAGTCATCGTCACTTTTGTTTCCATCATCCTGGGCGAGTTGGTGCCCAAACGCATCGGCCTGCTGCGGGCCGAACGGATTTCGAAAGCCGTGGCCGGCCCCATGTTGTTTTTTGCAAAAATCATCCATCCCTTTGTGTGGCTGCTGAATAAAACCAGCACCTTCTTTTTCACCCTGTTCAATATTAAAAAATCAAAAGATGATGCGGTGACGGAAGAAGAAATAAAAACCATGATTACCGAAGGCACCGAAGCCGGCACCATTGAAGAAGCCGAGCAGGAAATTATTGAAAGAGTGTTTCACCTGGGCGACCGCAACATTACTTCGCTGATGACACACCGCAGCGACATTACCTGGTTTGATATTGAAGACAATGAAGAAAAAATCAAGGAAAAAATCCTGCAGGAGCCGCACTCGGTATATCCCATCTGCGACGGTGAAATTGACAACATTAAAGGTGTGGTTTCCATCAAAGACCTGTATGTGACCGACGACAGGACCCGTTTCAAGCAGATCATGAAACCGGCCATGTTTGTACCGGAAAACAATTCGGCCTACCAGGTGCTGGAAAAATTCAAACAAAAAAAACAACATGCCTGCTTTATCGTGGATGAATATGGCACGCTGCAGGGCATGATTACGCTGACCGACATTCTTGAAGCCATTGTCGGCGATATTCCGCAACCCGACATAATTGATTATGCTGTGACGGAACGGGAAGACGGCAGCTACCTGGTGGATGCGCAGATCCCGTTTTATGATTTCCTGTCCCGCTTCGATAAGGAAGACTGGATGCATGAAGGCGAGCATGAGTTTGACACCCTGGCCGGGTTTATTTTACACACACTCGAACGCATTCCCCATACCGGCGAAAAATTCGACTGGCGGGGATTTAAATTTGAAATCATTGACATGGACGGTCACCGCATTGACAAAGTGCTGGTGAAGATAAGTGATGAAATACGGGAGGATATGGAGGAATAAGCAGGCTGGTAGCGGGTTTAGGATTGTTTGATGGCTAAATGGTTAAATGGCTATATGGTTAAATGGTTTAGAAGGAAGCTTCACAAAATAATTCAATAATGCAGCAATCAAACACTCAAACCATCAAACCATCAATCACTAAAAATTTATCACGGCATGTGAATTCGGATAATCCAGCCTCGTACTCTTTCGCTCCCCTCCCACTATCACATGCATAATGTTTATCTGGTCGTCGAACATGTCGTACATGAGTTTGTTGGTAATGTCAATTTTATTTACGGTTGAAATATTTTCGGCCTGCACATAACTGAAAACTGATTCTTCCTCTATTTCAAAACCGAGATAAGTAAAACTGACCAGTTTGCCATCGGCGGAAATGGCAAGATTGCTGAAAATATATTTTTTCACCAGGCTGTCCATGGCCTTGCGGTCGGGCGGGTTGATGAGGTCCGCTTTGGTCTTGTAGTTCTGCGCCAGCGCTTTTTCAAAATCGTCGGTAAAAATTTTACAGGTGATTTCAAGGGTTTTTTCTGCGGCATTGTGATTAATTTCCACCACACTCACATGAAAAGGATGACCCCCTCTAACCTCCCCGGGGGGGAATTTGGAAACATTGCCAAACTTGTAGAGAGAAAATGAGGCAACTAAAGCCATGCAGGGAATAAACAACCATTTATAGAATGATGCAGCCATTGACCAAATAATTTTCCGTGTTACAAAACTCTGGATTATTTTACGACCCTCTTTCCAGACGTTAAAAATAGGACAAGGGTTTGAAGAACGACTTCAAGATTTATGAGTGATTTCGGTTTTTATTTTGGGATGGGCTGGGAGCACATCATCAGCAGCAATGCCCTTGATCACCAGCTCTTCATCCTGGTGCTGGCCGCCATTTATTTACTGAAAGACTGGAAGCAGGTGCTGATACTGGTAACGGCTTTCACTATCGGCCACAGCATTACACTGGCATTAAGCGTGTATGATGTGGTGCGGTTTTCATCAACGTGGGTGGAGTTCCTGATTCCCTGTACCATTATATTTACCGCCATCATCAATTTGTTTCAGAAAAATTTTTCGCCGAAATCGGTCCGGGTAAATTATTTTCTTGCTTTGTTCTTTGGCCTGGTTCACGGAATGGGCTTTGCCAATGCCATCCGGGTTATGCTGGCTTCGGATCAAAGCATCGGCTGGGGCCTGTTTGGTTTTAATGTGGGGCTTGAAGCGGGACAGGTTGCCGTGGTGCTGCTGATACTTTTGTTTTCAACCGTGCTATTATCTTTTTTCAAAATTAACCGGCGTGAATGGGTCATTTTTGCTTCGGCCGGGGCTTTGGGTTTATCGTTGAAGATGGCGCTGGAGCGGTGGCCGGGGTGAGGAGGGAGATGGTTTGATGGTTTGATGGTTTGATGGTTTGATGGTTTGATGGTTTGATGGTTGTGGGTGTGAACAAAATTTGGAATTATTTGAATTTAATATGGCAGAAAAGTATATCAAATTAAATGACATTGATGCCTATAAGACAGCCTTCCACCTGAGCAATTATATTTGGAATGTGGTGATTAAATGGGAGTCATTTGCGAAAAGAACGGTTGGCCAACAATTTGTTGAAGCTGTGGATTCTATACCGGCAAATATTGCCGAAGGATTCGGGAGATTT
This sequence comes from uncultured Chitinophaga sp., assembly GCA_964444975.1. Taxonomy (GTDB): domain Bacteria; phylum Bacteroidota; class Bacteroidia; order Chitinophagales; family Chitinophagaceae; genus VBAS01. The sequence goes on from CAYUJD010000046.1 coordinate 8,251, forward strand.
TTTAAAAAAGATAAAATAAAATTTTATTTCTATAGTATCGGGTCAGTGAAAGAATGTTTTGATTGGAATGAAAAATCAAAAGTCAGGAACCTGCTTACGAAAGATGAATATGAGCACATTTACCAGGAGTTACAAAAACTGCCGGAAGCAATTAATCGTTTGATTAAATATACTAATACAAAATTATCACGATAACAATCAAACCATCAAGCAATCCATTAATGCAACAACTCAACAATATGAAACAATTATTCCTTGCGTGCAGCCTGCAGCTAATAGCCTGCAGCTTTCTTCTTGCACAAAACATCCAGAACAATCCCGGCAGCAATCACGGGAACAAGTTTGAGCAGTTGGGTACTATTTTACCCACACCCAACGAATACCGCACTGCCAGCGGCGCCCCCGGGCCCAAATACTGGCAGCAGCGCTGTGATTACGACATCAAATGCGAGCTGGATGAAAAAAACCTGAAGCTCACCGGCAGCGAAACAATTACTTATTACAACAACTCTCCCGATCATCTTACTTACCTGTGGCTGCAACTGGACGAAAACCAGCACAGCTCAAAGAACAATGCCAACTACCAGGATGCAAGCAGTATGACTGCCAGGATAAATGCAAATGCTGTGGAAGCCATGGCCAATGCCAATACGCCAAATGATTTTGGTTTCAACATTACAAAGATTACCGATGCTACCGGCAAAACACTTAAACACACCATCAACAAAACCATGATGCGGGTGGAACTGCCGGCCGCACTGAAACCCGGGCAGAAGTTTGTTTTCAGCATTGACTGGAATTATAAAATCAGCAACCGCATGCAACAGCGTGGCCGCGGCGGGTATGAATATTTCCCGGAAGACGGCAATTATATTTTTACCATGGCTCAATGGTACCCGCGGCTTTGCGTGTACAGCGATTTCAAAGGCTGGCAGAATCACCAGTTCACCGGCCGCGGCGAGTTTGCACTCACTTTTGGCAACTTTAAAGTGCAGATGACCGTGCCTGCTGACCATATAGTGGGCGCCACCGGCCAATGCCAGAACTATGCACAGGTGCTGACGCCTGCACAGCTTGCCCGCTGGCAAAAGGCACAAGCAGCAAAAGATGTGATGGAGATTGTAACACTCGAAGAAGCAAGAGCTGCTGAAAAAAATAATACGGATAAAAAGAAAACCTACATCTTCAAAGCCGACAATGTCCGTGACTTTGCCTGGGGCAGCAGCCCCAAGTTTGTGTGGGATGCCATGCCCGCAATGGTGGAAGGCAAAAAAGTAATGTGCATGAGCTTTTATGCCAAGGAAGCGTATGGCCTGTACAGGAAATTTTCAACCAAGGCAGTGGCGCATACCATTAAAACCTATTCAAAGTTTACCATCCCCTATCCCTATCCTGTGGCGCAAAGCGTGGAAGCAAGCAGCGGAATGGAGTACCCGATGATTTGTTTCAACTTCGGCCGCACGGAGAAAGATGGCACCTACAGCGAAGGAACCAAAAACGGAATGCTGGGTGTGGTCATTCATGAAGTGGGACACAACTTTTTCCCGATGATCATCAACAGCGACGAGCGGCAGTGGAGCTGGATGGATGAAGGGCTGAACACCTTTGTGGAATACCTGGCCGAAGAACTGTGGGATAATAAATTTCCTGTGGGCCGCGGGCCGGCACATAAAATTGTTGATTACATGAAGCTGCCCAAAGACCAGCTGGAACCCATCATGAGCAATTCGGAAAACATTGTTCAGTTTGGCCCCAATGCTTATTCAAAACCTGCCACCGGGCTGAACATTCTCCGCGAAACCATCATGGGTCGTGAGTTGTTTGATTATGCTTTTAAAGAATATGCACGGCGATGGGCTTTCAAGCATCCCGAACCGGCTGATCTTTTCCGCACAATGGAAGATGCCAGCGGTGAAGACCTCGACTGGTTTTGGCGTGGCTGGTTCTATGGTATTGAGGCTTGCGATATTTCGCTGGATACAGTAAAATATTTCAAACCGGATTTTACTGCCAGCCCGGTGAGAGATACACTGGTAAAAAGAAATGTGCAGAAACCAATACTGAACGATTTTGATGATATTTCAAAAATCCGCAACAGGGAAGACAGGAACATTGTGTTTGAAACCGATGCCGACACTTCGCTGCGTGATTTTTACTGGCGCTATGCCCGGGGCATTGAGCCATACGACAGCAGCAGCTATGAAGTAAAAACCACCACCGGCAATCCGCCAATTGATGATGCCGCGAGGGCTAAACTGGAGAACAAGCATTTTTATGAGTTAAAGTTCACCAACAAGGGCGGGCTGCTGATGCCGGTGATTCTGGAATGGACCTTTGCCGACGGCACAAAAGAAATTGAAAAAATACCGGCGCAGATCTGGAGAAAGAATGAAACGGGCTTTACCAAAGTATTCATTAAAGATAAACAGGTAACTGCCGTACGGCTGGACCCGATGCGGGAAACCGCCGACATAGATGAAAGCAACAACAAGTGGCCCCATGTGACTGCGCCATCGAAGTTTACAGTATTCAAACAAACTGTAAGCCCGTTTGCCCCGCCACCGGGAACAAAGAACCCGATGCAGCATGCAGCGGAAAAGAAGAAGGCGTTTTAAACTCTTGTCCCACGCAAGGGAAACTTAGAGCAACACATTTTTCTTACTAAACCAAAAACCACTTCGGACTGAAGTGGTTTTTTTATTGATGCTTAAAATACAAAACCAAACCGGAGGCCCCCGCCGCCATCACCGCGCCTGGAACTTAAAGGGTTTAATGTTTGGCCAAGTGCATCCTTTACTTCGGTTGATAATTTAAAGGACTGAAGCAAGTAGTAAGGACCTGCAAAAAAGGATATTTTTTTGCTTATGTTCATTCTATAAACTGCATTCAGATGATAAATAATTTCTTTATTTTCTTTTGTAAAATAAGTTGTGCCGTTTACACCGCTGTACCTGTATGACCTTTCATAAAAACCCCTGCCTACCTGCCCGCTGAATTTCCATTTTTGCTTATTACCAACAAATTTGGAAAGCTCTAATAACAAGGCAGGATGAGACCCCCCTTTTTCTTCATCCACTGAAAAATGAAAGCCGCCGCCCAATTTGAATTGGCAGCCGATAGGAAACCCGTAAATTAGTTGTGTTCCCGCCAATGCCGCCCGGTCGCTTAATCCGGCAATAAATGAGACTTCCAATTCACTTTTGCCAATTTTGTTATCGGGTTTAACATGGGGCTGGGCAAGTACAGTAAATGACGAAAAAAACAATGCAGTCAGTAAGGAAAAGATTCGCAGTCTTATCATCTTTGCTTTTTTTTATTTTGAAAAATTGAACAGTGGAATTATCACATTAAATTGGATATTAAAACCCTTTTCTGCAACGTAATCAACTCTGTCAACCCCGTTTACCTGATAACGGAAAGTATAGGAGAAGTATCGGCTTAAATTATAGTTCATCTGCAATTCAAGTATAATCACATCCCTGCCTTTGCTATTTGTTATATGATACCTGACCCCAGTCTGAAGAGATGGTGACAAAAATCTACCTTGTTCAACAGTGTATTTAGTTCCGCTGAATATTTCACCGCTATTTGTCACACCTCCATCCGACAACATTTCTGGTGTCAACTCCTCTCCTCCTGAGAGATTTAATGCAAATGCCCCAGATATTGAAAAATAATTTTTGTAAAGAGGGTTTTGGGGATTTTTGAAAATAAATTCCGCTCCCGCATATATTTGTAACGAATAATAAGAAATCCTTGATGCTCTGCTATAACCAGATTTAATATTTTCTTCATTCAAAGTTAAATCGCTAAAAGTTGGAATGCCGCTGATGCCAGCTAATAAGGCCACTCTTTTTTTAAAAAAATCTTCCTTTTTATACTCGATGTGTAATACCGGATATGGTGATGGCGGAGCAATTGCTTTATAAGCAAACTCTTTTGAGGATGAAGCCGGTGCAGTCAGGAGTTTTGCTGCACCGACTTTCACTGAAATTTGATTATCTTGACCATTGATTTGTTTTGTAATTAGTATTACAAATATTAAAAGAAAGAATTTAGATTGTCCTTTCATAAAATAATTTTTTTGTAAATCAACTGATGAGGAATAAACAATTTCAGTAAATAATTTACCAGGAAATAAAATATGGTTTTGCTAAATTAAAATCTAAAACATCCAAATCATAATTTGGCATCGCAAGAGGAGTCGCTCTGTAATTTATAAAATACTCACCAACATAATTCCTTTGAACTTTTACATAATCAGTTTGATCATTCCATACTGTCCAAAGGGCATAACCATTTTTTAACCCTCGACTTCCACTATAAAACGTTGTATCTATTTTATTAAGGCTTCCTATTGGAGGGGCTTTGAGCGTGCCTTCCCCGGTCTGTAAAGTCTGTCCATTTCCTTTTCTCAAATATTCATATTTATATTCGACTCGCCATTTATCTGTCCCTTGAGAAGCTGTACTTGCTACTAACCAAAGGCCTATTACGTGTTGGTATTTATATTTCTCTTTCCCATAAAAGTGAAAATAAAAACCAAACTTATCATAGGCCAGCTTACCATCCATTAAGCGGTCATTCGGGCTAACTTCTAAATCAAAATCATGAATTGACTTATTTTCTGTTTTCGTTTTACCAATTAGTCCTGTCTTCGCTTGTGAAAAAATCTCTTCAGGGTCATTAATTTGTGTTGTATCGGGCATTGTCCGGTAGTTCTGTGCAAGAGCGTCAAGTACATCAACATGCGTATAAAACCATCCGACATTCGGGTTACTTGTATTTCCGTTCAGAAAATCATTGTAGTTATTTAAGAAACCGAGGTTGAAATTACAAACACCTTAGAGTTACAATAATCCAGCCTGAGTAAGTCATTGCCAATTTGAATAACCCCATCCCGATCAAGCGTAGCAAAAAAATCTTCATTGTCTTCAATTAATGAATCAGGAACATCGCAACCATTAATAATACGCTGGTTTGACACATTAGTTGAGTTTTCTTTTTCCCTGAGTGAAGTAAACTCAGAAGATGACTCATAACTTTTAATAAATGCCGCTCTTGTTTTTTGGGGAAGTTCAAATAGTCTGTCGAAATCTGCTCTTGACTCAAAAGCTAAATGCCCGTTTTCAATTTTGACCGTGGGCATACTCTCCTCCGTTATAATTTCCGGTTGGGGGGGGGGTAGTCTCTTTCTGACAGGCAGCCAGCATCACCGATGCCAGTACTGCAAAAGTGAATTTTTTAGTCATAGTTAATGATTTTGCCCAAAGTACGGTTATCATCAGGCGAAAGTCAATACCCGCTTAGTGGTATTTTTTAACTCCTCTTCAGGGGCTGGGGGTATACCCCGTCCTTCCATCCCTCACCTTTATCTTTTTTTTGCCTGAGTTTTTCTTTTCGTATTCCAGCACTTCTTTGGGTTTGGCGATTGTTTTTTTCCCGGTGGTATCGGTTGCTGCTTTTGCTTTCGATGAGCTGCCGGTGCTGATGTCTATCGGCGCCAGTTCATCTTCTACCTGGCCGGCTACCACAAGCTTGTCCAGTTTGTACTGCTCGGTTTTTATCACCGTGCCGTAATCGGGGTCAAAAAATTTCCATGTGCCGTGGCGCAGCGTGTGACCGTCGAGTTTTACCACTACCCTGTCAACAATTTTGTTGGGATCATTCAAATCAAATACATCCACCGTATCATAAGGGTTATCCGGGTTTACAGCCTTCCAGCTTTCTTCACGCAGCGGCTGGCCAAAGCGGGTAAAGTAAATGCAGCGGCCGTTTTTATTTCCCCAACGATAATTTTCTACAGCCAGCAGGTCGCCGTCCAAAGTAAACTGTTGCCACTTGCCTTCCTTTTTATCATTTACAAACGCACCCTGTTCTTCATAGCCCGGCTCGCCACGCAGCGGCGGCATCTGGATCACCCAGCGGCCCTGCTTTTTGCCATTCATGTCCACACAGTTCAGCGTGTCGCCGTTTGCTGTTAGCTGGTACGTTTTACACTGAGAAAAACCGTTGATGGAAATCAAAAGAAATAGGAGGAGAAGGTATCGCATTGTTTAGTATGTTTGAGTTGGGAGTAATGAGTAATGAACTATGAACTACAAACCATAAACTATTAATCCCAAACCAAATTTACTAACGAAAAACGACTGCTTTTATGTTTTGCCTGTTAAAAAATCACCGCAATGCCATTTTTGTTTTCATCATCATCAACACATTAGTAAACTGGCACATCAGCACATCGGCCCAGGTAGTGCCTACCCCTGCCGAAGAACGGATGAAAAAAGTGGAGCAGCGCAAAGAGCTGGAGAAAAAATCGGTGCTCAACGACATCAGCTTCCGTAACATCGGCCCGGTAACTATGAGCGGCCGGGTGTCCGACATGGAAGCCAATCCCGATGACCCCACTGAGTTTTATGTAGCTTATGCCAGCGGCGGATTGTGGCATACCACCAACAACGGGCTTTCCTTCAAACCCATTTTTGATTCGCAAGATATTCTCACTATCGGCGACATTGCCGTGAACTGGAAAACAAAAACAATCTGGGTGGGCACCGGCGAGGTAAACAGCAGTCGCTCCTCGTACGCAGGCATCGGCGTATATAAAAGCAGCGACAACGGAAAAACATGGGCGTATCTTGGCCTGCCCGAATCGCATCATATCGGCAAAATTCAATTGCACCCTGCCGATGATAACACAGCGTGGGTGGCGGTGCTGGGTCATTTGTATTCGCCAAACAAAGAAAGAGGCGTGTATAAAACCACCGATGGCGGCAATACCTGGAAGCAGACTTTATACATTGATGACAATACCGGCGTGGTGGAAATGGACATCAACCCGCAAAACCCGAATGAACTGTATGCTGCCGCATGGTACCGCACCAGACGTGCATGGAATTTTGAAGAAGGCGGAAAAACCAGCGGCATTTATAAAAGCACCGATGGCGGCAATACCTGGAAACTGCTGACAGCAGAAGGCTCGGGGTTCGCCACTGGCGACGGCTTAGGCAGAATCGGGCTGTGTGTATATCCCAAAAACCCGCAGATTGTATATGCCATCCTGGATAATCAAAACAGCAAACCCGATACGGCCCGCCGTGATACGCTTACTTACCGGCTGGAAGATTTAAAAAATCTTTCCAAAGAACAATTCGCCCAACTGGATAATAAAAGACTCGACACCTTTCTTGTTCGCAGCAGGCTGGGCCGCTATACTGCCAAACAACTGAAAGAATGGGTGGCGGCGGATAAATACAAACCCACTGTGCTGTATGATTACCTGAATGTGAGCACCGGCTTTGAAGCCAACCCCATCGGCTGTGAAATTTACCGCAGCGATAACGGCGGGCAAAGCTGGAAAAAAGTGAATGAAAAAGAAGTGCAGATATTTTTTACATACGGCTACTATTTTGCCAAAATCTATGTGTCGCCCTACAATGAGAATAAAGTATATGCACTGGGCTTTTCATCACAGGTGTCGTACGACGGCGGCAAAACCTGGAAGAACATGGATAAAAACAATGTGCATGCCGACCATCATGCACTCTGGATAAATCCAAAGCGGGATTCACACCTCATCAACGGCAACGATGGCGGTGTAAACATAACCTATGATGACGGCGAAGTGTGGTTCAAAGCCAACACGCCGGCAGTGGGGCAGTTTTATGCCATCACCACCGACAATGCAAAACCTTATAATGTGTATGGCGGCCTGCAGGATAATGGCATTTGGTATATGCCTTCACAGGCGGGCCGAAATCCTTTTGCCGGCTCAGGACTTGGTATGACAGTGGGCGGGGAAGTAAATATCGGTGGCGGCGATGGCATGCAGGTGCAGGTAGATACAAGAGATAACACAACGGTATATTACGGTTCGCAGTTCGGCAATTATTCAAGAACCAACCGGGTGACAAGAGAAGGCACAAGAAGAATAACACCGCGGCATGAATTAGGCGAATTTCCTTACCGCTTCAACTGGCAGTCGCCGATACAGCTCAGTTCATTCAACCCGGATATTGTTTATTTCGGCAGCAATCATTTTCACCGCAGCACCAACCAGGGTGATACGATGATACGAATGACACCGGATTTAAGCAACGGGAAAAAAGAAGGCGATGTGCCTTACGGTACGCTGACCACTATTTCAGAATCTCCCCTTCGCTTTGGTTTGATTTATACCGGCACGGACGATGGAAATGTTCATGTAACAAAGGATGGAGGATATAGCTGGGAGTGGCTGAGTCAAAGTGAACAAAACCCGGAAAATAAGTCAAAAGTAAAAAGTCAAAAGTCAAAACCACAAACTACAAACCTCAAACTACAAACTTTAAACCTGTGGGTGAGCCGTGTGCTTGCTTCGCAACACAAAGAAGCAAGAGTGTATGTGACGCTGAACGGTTACCGCTTCGACAATTTTTCTCCTTATGTGTATGTGAGCGATGATTATGGAAAAACATGGACGCAGATTGGCAAAGACTTACCGATGGAGCCGGTGAATGTAATACGTGAAGATCCGAAAAACGAAAACATACTTTACGCAGGTACCGACGGCGGGCTGTATGTAAGCTTCGACCGCGGCGCCAGTTTTATGATGTGGAATAAAGGCCTGCCCAAATCAGTTCCCGTGCACGACATTGCCATACAGGCAAGGGAAAATGAAATTGTGCTGGGCACGCATGGCCGCAGTATTTATATTGCCAAACTGGATGAGGTGCAGAAGAAAGCAACAGGTAAATAAAAGATCAAAGAGGCTGTCTTAAATGTGAGAAAACTTATCCGCAATATTCGCAAAGAAATTGCACAAAGGGCTGGTTATTGTACTTATACTTTTGCTCCTGGTGCAACTATTTAGCGTTCTTTGCGGTTAATTTTTTTATATACACCACATTTCTTATCTCAGAATAGTTTGAAGCGATTATAACAGGCTCTTTCCAATTCTTCCCTGTCGTCAGGATGTGCTATGCTGATCAATGCCTTTGCCCTTTGTCTTAAATTTTTACCAAACAAATAGGCCACGCCATACTCGGTAACCACATAATGCACATGGGCACGGGTGGTGACCACGCCGGCGCCGGGTTTCAATGTGGGTACAATCCGTGAAATACCTTTGGCAGTACGGCTGGGCAATGCAATAATCGGCTTGCCTCCCTTGCTCAGCGATGCGCCGCGGATAAAATCCATCTGCCCGCCCACGCCGGAGTACTGGTAAGTGCCGATGGAGTCGGCGCATACCTGGCCGGTGAGGTCAATTTCAATAGCGCTGTTGATGGCCACCATTTTGTTGTTCCGGCGGATGACATGCGGGTCGTTTACATAATCAATATCGAGAAACTGGAAGGCGGGGTTATCATCCACATAATCGTACAGCCGCCGCGTGCCCAGTGCAAATGCCGTCACTACTTTGTTGGGATGAATCTGCTTGTATTTATTGTTGATAACATCTTTTTCAAACAGGTCAATGATTCCGTCGGAACACATTTCGGTATGCACGCCAAGGTCTTTGTGATTCACCAGTGATTTCAACACGGCATCGGGAATGGAGCCGATGCCCATCTGGATACAACTGCGGTCTTCAACCAGTTCGGCAATATGCCCGGCAATCCGGGTTTCCGCTTCGGTGATTTTTGTACTGAAGTCCATCTCGTACAGCGGCTCCTCGCAATACACCAGGCTGTCGAAGCGGCTGCTGTGAATTAAACTATCGCCGTGTGTCCTGGGCACATTCGGATTCACCAGCGCAATGATATGCCTTGCCGTGTTCACTGCCGAGCGGGCAATATCAACCGACACGCCCATGGAGCAATAACCATGCTTGTCAGGTGGCGACACCTGCACCAGCGCCACATCGAGCGGCAGAATATGCAGCTTGAACAGTTCAGGAATTTCACTTAGAAACACCGGCACATAATCAGCCAGTCCTTCGTTCACAGCATGCCGCAGTGTGGCTGAAACAAAAAGCGAATTGATATGGAAAATGCCGGCATATTCCGGTTTATCCACTTGCATATCGCCATACACGCTGATGGAAACCAGCTCCACATCACGCAGGCGGTGGGTATGCTGCGTCAATGCCTTCAGTAAATAAGTGGGAGTTTGTGCGCTGCCGTGCACATATACCCGGTTACCGGGTTGTATGACCGCAAGTGCTTCTTCTGCTGTTTTATAAACGATGGGAATTTTCATACGGCTGCAAAACTACAAATACATTGCCGGCATGTTATGATAAGTACATCTTCAACACCTGATATTTATCATGTGCAGCATAATGAACATTATTCATCCACCACCTGTTTGCCGAATGGCATGAGTGAAATTTCAACCAGCCTGAAGTGCTGCCGGCCCCAGGGAATACCGATAATGGTAATGTAAAGAAGGAATCCCATCACTACATGAACCAATGCAGTGTACCATCCGCCGAAGACAATCCAGATGATATTGCACATCACGGGAAGACAACCGGAACTGCTGTTATCGCTGATGACTTTTTTACCAAAAGGCCAAAGTACCAAACCCGCAAGTTTGAAACACTGGAGTCCCCAGGGAATACCGATGATGGTAATGCATAAAATAAGTCCGCCGATGAAATAACCGATTGCTGCCATAAGCCCGCCGAAGATGAGCCAGATAATGTTGCCGAATAAATTCATGGATACAATTTCAGAAGGTTACTTCAATGGCTGGAGATAATGATAAAATTCTCATTACTTATTACTCATTACTCATCACTCATTTCTTATTTGCCAAAAACCACTCCACTGCCAGTTCGTACCCTTTCAGCCCCAAACCAATAATACTGCCTGCCGCTTTGCCGGAAACGTGAGAGAGTTTTCGGAAATCTTCCCTTGCATGCACATTGGAGATATGCACTTCTATCACTGGAGTTTTTATGGCAGCAATGGCATCGCCGATGGCAACCGATGTATGGGTATAGCCGCCGGGATTCAGGATGATGCCATCATAATCAAAACCCAAACGCTGCAGTTCATTTACCAGTTCGCCTTCCACGTTGCTTTGAAAATATGAAAAGTGAATATGTGGATATTTGTGCTGCAACTCACCAAAAAAAACTTCAAACGGTTTGCTGCCATAAATATCCGTTTCTCTTTTACCCAGCAGGTTCAGGTTGGGCCCGTTGATGATTGCGATTTTCATGAAACGAATGTAAACAAATCTTTATTCCGCCTGCAATTGTGTTTGTACCTGCTTTTTGGAAACGGCAGAATCTTTTTCAATGTACTCTTTTATCATGCCGATAAACTGGTCGAACAGGTAGCGGCTGTCGTGCGGGCCGGGGGTGCTTTCCGGATGATACTGCACCGAAAAGGCCGGTTTGTTTTTCATACGGATGCCTTCAATGGAGCGGTCGTTGAGATTGATGTGGGTTACTTCAATGTTCTCTGCCTGCTTCACCGATTCAGGCTCCACTCCAAAGCCGTGATTCTGCGTAGTGATTTCCGATTTGCCCGTGATTAAATTTTTCACCGGGTGATTCAGCCCGCGGTGACCATGATGCAGCTTGTATGTTTTTACGCCATTAGCCAGTGCCAGCAACTGGTGGCCGAGGCAGATACCGAAAGTGGGTTTGTTTTCTTCCAAAATTTCTTTCACCGATTCTATGGCATAATCCATGGCAGCGGGGTCGCCGGGACCATTGGAAATAAAATAACCGGTTGGCTTGAATTCTTTTATTTTTTCCAATGAAGTTTTTGCCGGAAAAACTTTTACATAAGCACCGCGGTCGGTCATGCATTGCAGAATATGTTGTTTGCAACCGTAATCCAAAACTGCAATACGAATCGGCGAAGAAGGATTGCCCAAGTCATATTCTTTCCCGGTCGTAACACAGGAAGCCAGTTCCAGCCCGTTCATGGAAGGCACTTTGGCCAGCATTTTTTTCAGTTCTTCCACATCCAGTATTTCAGAAGAGATGATGCAGTTCATGGCTCCTTGCTGGCGAACATGCGTGACAAGGGCACGGGTATCCACACCCTCGATACACACAATATTATTTTTCTTAAGATAATCTTCCAGCGAACCTTTGGCTTGCCGGCGTGAATAAGATTCTTCCAGATTGCGGCCAATCAACCCGCGGATTTTTACTGAAGCAGATTCCACTTCATCATCCTTCACACCATAATTGCCGATATGAACGCTGTTCATAATCAGAATCTGTCCGTAATAACTGGGGTCGGTAAACACTTCCTGGTATCCGGTCATGCCGGTATTGAAACAGATTTCGCCGGTGGCGGTACCGATAGCGCCAAAAGCATATCCGTGGCAAAGCGTTCCGTCTTCGAGCAGTAGTACAGCGGGTAGTTGTTTGTCGGGCATATTTAAATTAAACTGGTAAAAATCGGGCAAGCTATCGGGGCGCAAAAATAAAGAAGTCCTGCCAGCAGGCAGGACTTTTTTTATTCACGAAAAAGTAAATTATTGCGGGTGTATGGGCTCCTGGTTATCAGGATTAGGCTGAGGCTGGTACACAAATTCTTCTTCCTTCTTTTTTCTTCCGCTAATAAACCGCCAGATGCCGCCGCCCACTGCAACAAGACCAAGTAAAACCAGTTTGATATTTTTTAATATCAGAGCAAAAAAGCCGGCTTTGGCCAGTATTTTCCCGGCAACAAGGCCACCGATTGTCCATGCTGCTACTTCATCAGTCTTTGAATCAAATTCAGAATACTTATTGCCCGGGTTGAAGGCAACCATCGAAAGTACCTTCTCAAGATTTTTGTTCACGCTGTCCAGCTGGCTCATTCCGGCGATGGCCGAAAGAGTGAGAACGCCTTTGCGACCCAATACCCGGATATCGTAGTTCAGCGTGTTTTCATCATTGCCCGACACCCTGAATTCTTTTGCCCAATGCAGCAGTTTTCTTTCTTTATCATAAAACGGTTTTGCCGCCCAGCCGATAATTTCCATGGTTTCCAGTCCCAGCTTTTTTCTTTCTTCATTGGCTTTCTGCTGCCCTTCTTTTATTTCTTTCAGCAGGTCGTCATAGTTTATTTTATCAGCGTCTTTGTCTTTTACATAACCGATAGCTTCGTATTCCAGTAAATAAGCATAGTTGTCGAGAGAAGTGGCCCCGCTGTTGGGCGGGAACAACAATCCCAGGGGTTTTGTCCCTTTCAGGTTGCCCCACAATTCGGTTAACACATATTCGGCTTCATCGGCTTCCAGGAAGCGAAAACCATTTTCAACATGGATGGTAGCCACGCCGTTGCCAAGAGTGAGAGTGCCGGTTTTATAATGCAGCGTACCCTCGATGGAGTCCATCATCTTCAGTTGTTTTTCAATAACTGCCTGGAGTGAGTCGCCGGGCTCTTTGGCTGAAATAAGAACTGAACACAAAAAGAAGCCGATAAAAAATAAAAAACCTTTTTTCATTGCTGGTGTTTTATGATGAAAGCACAATATATTAAATCACTTTCATTACCCTGGTTATCCGGGAAAAATTTTTTGTAAGGATTTTCAGGTAGTGCGAAGGGACATTCTAGTTTTGCTATGCCGGTATTTTTCCCGGATCACATCCTGCACATTCACATTGCTGATTTTGCTTTCCAGCCAGGAGATGATATCGAGATAACTGAAGGCCCGTGACTCCAGCGGGTTGCCTTCGTACTTCTTCAACGATTCATGCAGTTTTTCAAATTCAGGTTTCAGCGCATGAGCGCCTACTCGGAAGGAACGGCGCAGGAAGGTAAACACCTCTTCTTCCACCTTGCTCAGGTTTTGCATTTTGGCCATATAGCGATATACCGATTTGATGAGATATTCCAGCAATTCAAAATTGCCGAGCTCATAATGGGCAATCAGGTGAAGCAGGCGGGCATAACATTGCAGGTCGGTACGCAGGTCGGCTTTTTCATTTATAATCTTGTTCAGGTATTCAATGGATTTTTCATTATCGCCGCTGCCGAAGTACAGGCAGGCGATTTTGTAATAAAACACCAGCACCCGGTGCTTGTCGAGGAAGATGCCGTACTCCTTCAGCATTTTTTCCAGGAAAGGCACCAGCCGCAGGCCCTTGGTAAAATTGCCTTCCAGAAAACAGAGATTGATTTTGGAAGTATATAAATACACATACGTGAGAATGCGGTTGTTTTCATTTCCCGTTACCAGCCGGTGGTGAGTGAACTGCTCAAACTTCTTAATGGCTTCACGCAGCTTCGCATGATTCAGCAGCATGAAATGAGCCCCCATCAGGTTATGCATGCCTTTAATATACATGGCTGTTTCGGCCGCCAGCATCGCCGGGCATTCATCAAACAGGTCAACCCATTTTTGTGAATACCGGTAGTACTGCAAAAAATCCTGGCGGATGAACGCATACCATGTGTAGCTCTGGAATAAATAAAGCCGCTCGTAAAAAGAAGACTCCTTTGTAATCCCTTTAGGCAAATGAGTTTCAAAATACACTCTCAGTTCATCAAAATCCTTTCTATTCCTTGCATGCCCGTGCTGTATGTACCAGCTGTATAGCTGCAGTGAAAGATTGGAAAGCTTATTTACCAGCGATAATTTTTCATTCACTTCCTCGCTTTCCTGCGTCAGCTGGTCGGCCCTGTTTCGCATACTGCGGGTGATGTAGAGCGCTTCAATCTTTTTTTCAAAAAACAAAACCTGCTGCAGGTAGGTAAACTGGTGATGAGCTTTTGCCGTTTCCTTCATCTTATCAAGCAACCTGAGGCTTTGCAGGTAAAGTCCTTTGTTGAACAAAATGCGTGCATGGTCCATCTGTTCGTGCAGCTGTATGTCAATATTGTTTTCATCACGAATCAACCGCAGGCTGGTAAGAATCTGTTTGTATAAATGCGCTTTGATGTTGGACAATTGCTGCTTTTTAATTGCCTTATTCTTTTTCAGCAAGGCTGCTTCATCGTACTCCTTCATATGGTCAAGTGCGTCAAACAGCTGGATAAATTTCATGTCGCCGCCGGGGGTATTTCGTTTTACAAAGAGTTTAAAATTCCGCTTCTCGCTTTTCTCAAGCGATTTTACAAGCTGAAAGAGTGTATCGGCTGAACGGTTGGGCATTGTAAATTTTACGGGTTAAAAAGCTTGCCTGGCAAGGGTTTCAGAAGATTCACATCGCCCTGCCCGGCGTAAAATTCGTTCAAATTTGGCTTTACCGGGAAATAAATAAGAAATACTTTCGTAAAAACAGGCTGTAAGTTTATTGGTTACCGGCAAGCAACACAAAAATAAGCAGCCTGTTTATTTTATCACCTGATTAAACGTTTGTATGCCAGATAAACGGGTCTTTATTTTCGACACCACACTCAGAGATGGCGAGCAGGTGCCGGGCTGTAAGCTGAATACAAAAGAAAAAGTAGAGCTGGCGGTTCAACTGGAAGAGCTGGGAGTGGACATTATTGAAGCCGGTTTTCCCATTTCAAGCCCCGGCGATTTTGAAAGTGTAAAACAAATTGCTGCCATCATTAAAGATGCACAGGTTTGCGGGCTCAGCCGTGCCGTGCAAAAAGACATTGAAGTGGCAGCAGATGCATTGAAATACGCAAAACGCCCCCGCATTCATACCGGCATCGGCACATCCGACCTTCACATCAGGGCAAAATTCAATTCAAACAGGGAAGAAATTCTGCAGCGTGCCATCACGTGTGTAAAGTGGGCAAGAAATTTTACTGACAATGTGGAGTTTTATGCCGAAGACGCCGGCCGCACGGAAAACGATTACCTGGCAAGAGTAATTGAAGCAGTGATTAAAGCCGGCGCCACCACGGTGAATATTCCGGACACCACCGGTTACTGCCTGCCGCACCAGTACGGTGAAAAAATTGCATACCTGGCAAACCATGTTCCCAATATTGACAAAGCGGTTATCTCATGCCATTGTCATAATGACCTGGGGTTAGCCACTGCCAATTCAATTGCCGGCGTTATCAATGGTGCAAGACAAATTGAATGTACCATCAACGGCCTCGGCGAGCGGGCCGGCAACACTTCGCTGGAAGAAGTGGTGATGATAATGAAGCAGCACCATGGTTTGGGTTTTTACACCAATATAAAAACACAATTGCTGAATTCCATGAGCCGCCTGGTATCGGAAACCATGCGTATGCCGGTGCAGCCAAACAAAGCGATTGTGGGCAGCAATGCGTTTGCCCATTCGTCAGGCATTCACCAGGATGGTTTTTTGAAAGAAGCATTGACGTACGAAATCATCAACCCCGAAGCAGTAGGCGCTGAATCGTCAAAAATAGTGCTCACAGCCCGCAGCGGAAGAAGTGCCTTGGCGTACCGTTTCCGCAAGCTTGGATTTGATTTCAGCCGCAACGATATTGATGTGCTCTATGAACAGTTCCTGAAAATTGCCGATTCAAAAAAAGAAGTGGAAGATAATGACCTGTTGCAAATGGCAAACCAGTATTTGCCGGAAGCAATCGGTGCGTAATAAATTTTTTCTCATGACAGTTAGTTTTGGTTAGGGCGTGGCGTTTCTACGTCACGCATTTTTTACCGCCGTCCCCCTAAAGGGGGATTTTTGGGCAAAACAAAAGGCACATCTGTTAAGCAGAACATCAGCAGATGAAAATAGTTGAAAAGAAAAATTGAAATACAAAAGCATTAAGCATCCCCTTAGGGAGGTTGGGAGGGATTATGGCGAAAACTTTATTTGAAAAGATCTGGGAAAAACATATCGTCAGGCAAATTGACGGCGGGCCTTCGGTATTGTACATCGACCGGCATTTCATTCATGAGGTTACCAGCCCGCAGGCATTTAATGGATTGAATAAACGCGGCATCAAAGTTTTTCGTCCGCAGCAGACGGTGGCCACTGCCGACCACAATGTGCCGACGCTAAACCAGCACCTGCCCATCAAAGAAGAACTCAGCCGAAAACAGGTAGAAGCATTAATAAAGAATTGCGCCGAACATGGTATTGAGCTTTATGGCCTTGGACACCCGTTCCAGGGCATTGTGCATGTGATAGGACCTGAGCTGGGCATTACGCAACCGGGCATGACGATTGTGTGCGGCGACAGCCATACTTCTACGCATGGTGCGTTTGGCTGCATCGCATTTGGTATTGGTACCAGCGAAGTGGAAATGGTGCTGGCTACGCAGTGCATTCTGCAAACCAAACCCAAACTGATGCGGATAAATGTGGAGGGCAAACTGAACAAGGGTGTGGTGAGCAAAGACATTGTGCTGTACATTCTTTCAAAAATTTCAGCCAGCGGCGCTACGGGTCATGCCGTGGAGTTTGCAGGCTCCGCCATCCGCAGTTTATCCATGGAAGCCAGGATGACCATCTGCAATATGAGTATTGAGATGGGGGCACGGTGCGGATTGATTGCGCCGGATGAAACAACCTTCCATTACATGAAGAACAAACCCCAAACTCCTAAAGGGGCTTTGTGGGAAAAATCACTGGAATACTGGAAGACGCTCTGCAGCGATGAGGATGCTGTGTTTGACAAAGAAATTTTCCTTGATGTCGCCGACATTGAGCCGATGATTACTTACGGCACCAATCCCGGGATGGGAATTGGCATTAATAGTTCAATTCCGACCGCCGATACCGTAAATGAAACCGACAGAAGCGGGCTGGCCAAATCACTTGCCTATATGGGACTGAAAGAAGGCACTCCCATCAAGGGACAGAAAGTGGATTATGTGTTTATCGGCAGCTGCACCAATTCACGGATTGAAGACCTGCGGATGGTGGCCTCGTTTGTAAAAGGAAAAAAGAAAGCTGATGATGTGGAAGTGTGGGTGGTGCCGGGAAGCAAGCAGGTGGAAAAGCAGGCAAGAGAAGAAGGCATTGATAAAATTTTTGAACAGGCAGGATTCATGCTGCGCCAGCCGGGCTGCAGCGCCTGCCTGGGCATGAACGAAGATAAAATTCCGGCCGGCAAATACTGCATCAGCACCAGCAACAGGAATTTTGAAGGAAGACAGGGGCCCGGGGCAAGAACCATGCTGGCAAGTCCGCTGACGGCAGCGGCGGCGGCTATAACAGGTGAAGTAACTGATGTGAGAGAACTGATGCCCGCAATTCTTAAAGGACAGGAAGAAACATTCTCATTAACCGAGTCGCCTGTTGAAAATTGAGTATTGAACATTGAAAATATTAAAATGAACAAATGCATTAACATAGTTCGTTCATCTTGTGTACCTCTCAATATTGAAAATGTGGACACCGACCAGATTATTCCTGCCCGTTTTTTAAAAGCCACGAGCCGGGAGGGTTTTGGCAAAAATCTTTTCCGGGACTGGCGTTATGAGAATGATGACGAGAACAGGCCGAAGCAGGAATTTGTTTTAAATAATAAAAATTACTGTGGCAAAATTTTAGTTACAGGAAAAAATTTCGGCTGCGGTTCCTCCAGGGAACATGCAGCATGGGCCATCAAAGATCATGGCTTTGATGTGGTGGTGAGCAGCTTCTTTGCCGACATTTTTAAAAACAATGCACTGAATAATTTTTTATTGCCGGTTACGGTGAGTGAAGATTTTCTGAAAAAAATATTTGACGCAGTTGAAAAGAATCCGGCAACCGAAGTTGAAGTAAACTTAGCTGAGCAAACGATCAAACTATTAGAGTCTCCCAAAGCCCCCTCTCCTTCCGGAGAGGGGGTTGGGGGTGAGGTCTTCGTCATCAACAGTTATAAAAAAACCTGTTTGATGAACGGCTTTGATGACATTGATTTTCTGCTGAGCATCAAAAAAGAAATTGAAGAATTTGAAACCATAGAACGCTAAACCTTATATGAAAAAGAAAATTGCCGTTTTGAACGGGGATGGTATCGGGCCCGAAGTGACCCGCCAGTCCATCCGTGTGCTGAATGCAGTGGCCGAACGCTTTGGCCATACATTTACTTACCACGAAGCGCTGATTGGCGCCGATGCGATAGATAAAACCGGAACGGCGCTGCCGGCTGAAACAATTGATTTGTGCCTCGACAGTGATGCTGTCCTGTTCGGTGCAGTGGGCCATCCCAAATATGACAACGACCCGAATGCAAAAGTGCGGCCCGAGCAAGGAATATTAGGAATAAGAAAAGCGCTGCAGTTGTATGCCAACATTCGTCCCATTACCACCTACCCTACCCTGCAACACCTGGTTCCCCTGAAACCAAAGATTGTAGAAGCTGTTGACTTCATCATTTTCCGTGAGCTGACCGGCGGCATTTATTTTGGTAAAAAACAAACCGCCGCAGACGGAAGCTCGGCCAGCGATGAATGTGTGTACAGCAGGAAAGAAATTGAAAGAATCACACATCTTGCATTCCAGTATGCATTAAAAAGAAGAAACAAGCTGACACTGGTGGATAAAGCCAATGTGCTTGACACTTCAAGGCTCTGGAGAAAAACGGTGCAGCAGATTGCTGAGCAATATAAAGATGTTGTGGTTAATTACCTGTTTGTTGACAATGCAGCCATGCAAATCATCCTGAATCCAAAACAGTTTGACGTGGTGCTCACGGAAAACATGTTTGGCGATATACTGAGCGATGAAGCCGGTGTGCTGAGCGGTTCTATCGGCCTGCTGCCTTCGGCTTCTGTAGGAAATAAGACGGCTTTGTTTGAACCGATTCACGGCTCCTATCCCCAGGCGGCAGGAAAAGATATTGCCAACCCCATCGGCTCGGTGCTGAGCGCTGCCCTGATGCTCGACCATTTCGGCCTGAAAGACGAAGCAACGCTTGTGCGGGAAGCGGTGAACTGGACACTGGAAAACAATTTTGTTACAAAGGATATTGACCCGGTGAATTTTTATTTTACTTCCACCATTGGTGAGTTGCTGTGTGATTATATCAGCGGGAAGATCCCGGGAACGATTAAGAAGGAGAATATTGAGTTAAGGAAATCTACGATAATCTGAAGTCGGAAGTCGGAAATAATACCGAACGTTAGGATTAAAATCTTACATCAGACATCAGACATCAGACATCGGACATCAGACATCAAAAAAACTTGCTTGCCGCAGTTCTTTTTTCAAACGGCGGGTGTATATTTACAAAACATACATCCTTCATGCTGAAGAATTCAATACATAATGTCATCACCGGTATAGTTGCCATTATTATAGTGGTTGTCATTATTATTACTTCTGCAGGAGGTGGTGCATGATGCTAAAAACAATAAATTGATAATACAGCAACCCGCCTCCGAAAAAGGCGGGTTTGTTTTTGACCTCCCCAATCCCCTCCAGGGAGGGACTTACGAGGCTCAAAAAAAAACGTGCACTTAAAATTGTAAACAACCCAAGTTTCCATCTTTGAAGGAGATTTAGAGGAGGTTCTGATTATGGCAACATATTACAACGAGAAAACAATTATTTACTGGAACGGTGAGTTTGTAAAAGCGGCCGAGGCCAGGATGGATTTGTACAGCCAGAGCCTGCACTATGGCTACAGTGTGTTTGAGGGAATCCGTTCGTACAAAACTGTGAATGGTGAAACAAAAATCTTCAAGGCAACGGAGCATTATGAAAGACTGAAAAACTCTGCCGATGCACTGAACATGCCTTATCACTGGACAACGGAAGAGCTGACAGAAGCTACGTATGAAGTGCTGAAAAGAAACAAACTGCAGGATGCCTATATCCGCCCGCTGGTGTATGCACCGGCGAACATGAAGTTTGATGTGAATGAAAAATCGTTCATCGTAATCCAGGCATGGGAAATGGGACTTTTCCTTGGCGACAGGTTGCTGAAGGTAATGACCTCCTCATTCAAACGGCCGAACCCGGATGGTTTTAAAATACATGCAAAGGCGGCAGGTCATTATGTGAACTCCATCCTTGCCAGCCAGGAAGCAAAAGCAAAGGGATATGACGAAGCATTGCTGCTCGACGTAAATGATTATGTAGCCGAAGCGCCGGGCGCCAATTTGTTTTTTGAAAAAGACGGCAAACTGTTTACCCCGGCATTGGGAAATATTTTACCCGGCATTACAAGAGCCACCGTGCTTGAAACCTGTGATGAACTGGGTATTGAAGTGGAAGAAGGATTTTACAGCCTTGAAACATTGAAGCAGGCCGATGCGGCTTTCTATTGCGGCACGGCGGCCGAAGTAATCGGGTTTGAAAAACTGGACGATTACCTGTTTCCGCTGGCATGGGATAAAACAGTGAGCAAGAAAATCCAGGTGGCATACAAAAACAAAGTGGTGGAAAGGGATTTATTGACACTGAAGCACAGAAGCACGGAGAAGGAGTTTGTATAATCAATTGCCTTTATCCCGAGGGAGGAAACAAGAATAGCACCGGGTGAAACATGGTGTGAAGATTAAAATCAAAGATGAGAACTCAGAAGGAGTTCAATAGCGGGCCGGATGGTAGGGAAAATTAAAAACGAAGTGAAAATTGGATTATGCTGAATAGAAGTGATATGAATCGCAAGATACAGACAGGCGAATAAAAGTAAAAA
>CAYUJD010000047.1:0-29465 GCA_964444975.1 uncultured Chitinophaga sp.
TTGTATTAATTCTCCTCAATTTTTTCATCTTCCTGGTTGGCAAGAATTCCGGTAGTCAGTTTTTTCAAAGGATTTTTTCTGTTTTCCTCATATTCTTTTCTGTTGTTGATTATCGAGATGCATTCAAAAATTGCAGTGCGGAACGACGATTCATCCGCTTTTCCCTTGCCGGCAATATCAAAGGCAGTGCCGTGGTCGGGCGAAGTGCGAACTGCCGGCAATCCTGCTGTATAATTTACACCGCTGCCTGATGCCAGGGTTTTAAAGGGCACCAAGCCCTGGTCGTGATACATGGCAAGTACCGCATCAAAACGCAGATGGAATTGCCTGGCAAAAAAGCTATCGGCGCTGTAAGGACCCGAAACAAGCATATTATTTTGTTTTGCGTCTTTTATGGCAGGTTTAATTACTGTTTCCTCTTCACTACCGATTAATCCTTCATCGCCGGCATGAGGATTCAGACCCAGGGCTGCTATTTTAGGTTTTTCAATTCCAAAATCCTTTTTCAGGCTATCGTTTAGTATGATGAACTTGCTTAACAGCGTATCTCTTGTAATAAAGCGGGCTACTTCACTTACCGGCACATGCTCGGTAAGCAATGCCACCCGGAAATCGCCGGCAAACAGGATCATGACAACTTCCTTTACACCAAAAAAATTTTTAAAGAATGGAGTGTGCCCGGTAAAACTGAATTCTGCTGACTGAACATTTTTTTTATGAATCGGCGCAGTTACCAATGCCTGTATTTCATTTTTTTTAAGAGCGTCGCTTGCAGCCAGCAGCGATTTCACAGCATATTTACCTCCAGCTTCTGTCAGTTGACCGGGCTGAATTACCACTTCTTCTTCCCAGCAATTAAAAATGTTCAGTTGTTTAGGACTCAGCCGGCTGAAATCTCTGATGTTTTGCCAGTTAAATCCGGCATCCGGTATTGATTTGCGATAAAAATTTATCAGTTTGTTTGACCCGAAAAAAACCGGTGTGCAGAAATCGAGCAACCGGCTGTCAGAAAATGTTTTAATCACCAGTTCTGTACCGATCCCATTCAGGTCGCCACAGCTTATCCCGATTACCGGTTTTGTCGTTGTATGCATGTGTGGGTATTTGGCAAATGTATTGAATTTAAAAAAAAGCGTTGATTCGTACTTAGAATCACTACATCCTGTTTGCCTAAGCATTAATATATATTTTCACTTATCATTTCTGCTTATGTTACGGAGAGATGCTAATTCCTGCTCCGTATCTTTTATTGAACTGTACCATATAATCCTTCGGAAAAGATGAGCTATTGCACGGGGGTATTTTACTGGTAATTGTTCCTTGCGTAAAACAAATGGCAGAAATACCTTCATATCTATAAAATTCTACCTTATGAAAAAGCTATTGGTTTTTGCTGTGGCATTTATTGCATTTACCGGGTATTCTTTTACCGGTATGGAAAAATTTCCCGCTAAAAAATCAAGTGCCGCTGCTGCTGTCGCAAAGCAGGAAGTGTTCAGGTATTTCCGCATTCACCGCCAGGCAAAAAATGTGGTGCTGAACTGGGGCGTGAACTCACCCACGGGAATTTCATCCTTTATTCTTGAACGTTCATACGACGGGGAGTTTTTTGATATCATCAATCAAACCCCCTGCAATAATGCAGAAAAATTTTCCTGGAAGGATATGTCTGTTTTCCCGGGATATATTTATTACCGTATCGCCTGTATGATGACGAACGGTACAACCTATTATTCACCTGTTGAAGTAATCCGTATTGTTCAGCATGGATAGGATATGGATGAAGGCCGAAACCACCGGTCCGCATCCTTTGTCTGCTGTTTGAGGAGTATGATTATGTGAATTAAACCCATGCTTATGAAAAATTTTTTACGCTACTTTTATTTACTCATCCTGTTGCCGGCAGGTTTATCTGCACAAATCACGGCGCCGGTGATAAGAGCAGGGTTTGGCGTGGATGCCGACCTGCGGACAAATTTTTTCAACGGGTTTGTACAAAGCGGAAACGATGACTGGTTTAATAACGGTACGGCCGGTACCGGTAACTTTGTTATTGATACCACCGGCGCCGCATCTGTTGTAGCCGGTTATCTAAGCGATGTTTCTCCCTGGCCCCGCAGAATGGCTCCTTTGTATCGCTCCATGAGCCAGCCCAAATTCAGTGTCATCAACAACAGGATCTGGCTCGATGCCCTGTTTGTCAGGGACTACCATGGAAATGATTCTACCGTATTCACTGCCGGCTCTGATAAAAACGGGATGAGCCCCGCTAACTGGACCGGTGGCATACAGGGCATTCCTGATAAAAATGATATACTGGATGTCTTTATGCACATACGCCGTGCCGGACCTAATGTAACGGACTCGCTGTGGATGTTCGGCGCACTCTCACTGGACAATGTAACCGGAAACCGCTACTTTGATTTTGAAATGTACCAGACGGATATTTATTATGACAGGGCATCGGCAAGCTGGTATGGCTATGGCAATGATATGGGTCATACATCCTGGGAGTTTGATGGCGCAGGCAATGTGACCAAAGCCGGCGATATTATTTTTACAGCCGAATACCAAAGTTCAACACTAACCAATATTGAAGCCCGTATATGGGTACCGCAAACTGCATTAAGTATTTCTCCGGCACAGTTCAACTGGTCAGGGCAATACGATGGCGCTTATATGGGTGCCCCTTATGGCTATGCCAGCATTTTACCAAAAACTGCCGGTGCATTTTATACAGGTTTGGGTTGTAATAATAATACGTGGACTGGTCCTTTTCAGCTGGTACTTCAAAACAACAGCCTTTCCACTAACTATACCAAAGACCAGTTCATGGAATTTTCTGTGAATCTTACCAAACTGGGGCTTGACCCTGCCACCAACCTGGGTGGCGATGTGTGTGGTTCGCCGTTTAACAGGCTGGTGGTGAAAACAAGAGCTTCTGCCTCTTTCACGGCAGAGCTTAAAGACTTTATTGCCCCGATAGATTTATTTCTGGCGCCAAGGGCCGATGCGCAGGCCGAAGTCCCGGTTTTTTGCGGCCCCGATTCTGCCACAACCATGATTTATGTTACCAATCCAAGTCCCGGCTCGGTTTATACCTGGACTACCATTGATGGAAATATCACGACAGCTCCCAGCGGAACTTCAATTGAAGTAAACGCAACCGGAACCTATATAGTGACACAACAACTGATGGCGGGTTGCAACCCTTATGCCACCGATACAGTGGTTGTAACAAGAGATACCGGTTGTGCCGTGCTGCCCGGCAAGTTCAGAACTTTTTACGGTAATTATTATGCAGCGGAAAAGAAAGTTTCACTCCGCTGGACGGTGGTAAACAACGCTTCGGTAAAAAACTTTACCGTGGAAAAAAGCACCGATGGAGTGAATTTTGTAACAACGGCTGTTGTATTAGCCAGTCAAAACCGGAACCAGGAAGCTGCCTATGAATTTATGCAGCCTGTTGCCGGTATCAGCTCTCCTTTTATTGAATACCGTATCCGTCTCATTAATCATGATGATACATATTCTTACAGCCGCATTATCAGGATAGGATTAAAACCCGCCATAAAAGCCGGATTGGCCATTGCACCCAATCCTGTACGGAATAAATTTCAGCTGACTGTAACATCCTCGGACGCCGGGCCGGCAAACATCCTGTTCGTGGATATGTACGGCCGGCCGGTGACCGTGATGAATGAAATGATAAAGCCGGGTGTCAACTTTTTTACATTAGCTGTTGGTGAGAACTGGCAACCCGGCGTGTACCATGCCGTGCTGAAAATTCAGCAGGAAACATTCAGTACACGGTTCGTGGTGCTCGAATAGCCGGTTCTTGCTTATTTTAAAACCCAATCCTCCCCTCATGCTGCGGGGAGGTTTTTTTATCGTAATATAACTTCGGCTGCAGCTACTACATTTGCAGCCATGTACACGCAGAAAAAATCGCTGGGTCAGCATTTTTTAACAGATGAAAACATCTGTAGAAAAATTGTGGCCGCCCTGCAGCAATGCCCGCACAGCCGGCTGCTGGAAGTAGGCCCCGGCAGCGGGGCATTAACCAAATACCTGCTTGCATTAAGCCAAGCGGATTTTAAAGCAGTGGAACTGGACGTGGAGAAAGTAAATTTTCTTTTACACACGTACCCGCAATTAAAAGACAAAATAATTGCTGGTAGTTTTTTGGAGATGGAAAAACCTTTCCAGGGTACATTCACGGTTATTGGTAATTTTCCATACAACATTTCTTCACAGATTTTATTTAAAATACTTGACTGGAAAAACGATGTGGAATGTGTGGTCGGGATGTTTCAGAAAGAAGTGGCGCAGCGGGTGGCGGCAAAAGAAGGAAGCAGGATGTACGGAATAACCAGTGTATTGACACAGGCTTATTTCAGCGTGGAATACCTGTTTGAAGTACATGAAAAATGTTTTACGCCGCCGCCGAAAGTAAAGAGTGCCGTTATCAGGCTGCTGCCGCAAAAGAATATTCCCGGCATGAAAAACGAAGTATTATTTTTCCGCCTGGTGAAAACAGCCTTTAACCAGCGCAGAAAAACGCTGCGAAATGCGGTGAAGAATTTATTTTACGCAGATACATTGAAAGATGAAATTTTTAACCGGCGTGCCGAAGAGCTGAGTGTTTCCGAATTTGCACAATTGACTTTTAAAATGAAACAGGATGAAACATGAGTAAGGTAATTATTACAGCAAAGACGCATGATTTTTTTATAAACAAACTGAAAGAAAAAGGGTTTGATGTGTTATACAGACCTGCCATCACCTACGATGAATTGTCCGTAATGATGGAAGACGTTGCAGGCCTGGTAGTGACAACAAGAGTGAAAGTGGACAGGACATTGATTGAAAAATCGAAAGTACTGAAGTGGATTGGCCGGCTGGGCAGCGGCATGGAACTGATTGATGTGGAATATGCCGAAAGCCGCGGCATAAAATGCATCAGCAGCCCCGAAGGAAACAGGAATGCAGTAGCTGAGCATGCCCTTGGCATGCTGTTAAGCCTGATGAATAAAATAAATTCAGTGCAGGGGGAGTTGAAAGAAGGAAAGTGGCTGCGGGATGAAAACCGCGGTACAGAGCTTTCCGGAAAAACCGTTGGCATCATCGGTTATGGAAATACCGGCAGCGCCTTTGCACAACTGCTGGAGTCGTTTCATGTGATTGTGCTGGCCTGCGATAAATACAAATTCGGGTTTGGAAAAGACTACGTGAAAGAAGCCAGCTTTGAGCAGGTATGCCGCTATGCCGATGTCGTCAGCTTTCATGTGCCGCTGACCGATGAAACCCGCCACATGGCTAATGATGTTTTTTTCAACTCACTGCAGCGAAAACCCTGGATACTGAATACGGCGCGGGGCGGGGTAGTGAATATACAGCATCTGAAACAGGCATTGCTTGCAGGTAAGATAGCCGGCGCCGGGCTCGATGTGCTGGAAAATGAAAAGCTGTCAAACTTTAATGAAGAAGAAAAAAATTTGTTCAGCTGGCTGCTCAACCGGCCTGATGTAATTATCACTCCGCATATTGCAGGTTACAGCCACGAATCATTTTTTAAAATGGGCGAAGTGCTGCTGGATAAATTAGGATTGTTGTAAAAAAATTTTCCTGCCTGTAGCATGATTTGATTTTCTTTCCTATCTTGACATTTCATTATTCCTTCCCGGGAAACTCCTCATTTATCCCTATTGCTTTGAAAGCAGATTGTATTTTTTAACCTAAAATAAAAAAGTAACGAAACAACTGTCAATTGCAGCTGTTGCAACGGCATTATTATTTGCCTGCAGCCATGAGAAAAAACCGGGCGAAGAATCCGGAACAACTGGTGAAAAAAAAGAAACAGCAGCCATCGCCTATCCTTACAGGGCTGATTATTCATCCGATTTCAGCATGGGCGATGCCGGTCATGCCAAAATGGTGCTCGACTTGTACAAAATGTGGGAAGAAAATAAGATTGATGATATGAAACCGCTGTTAAGTGATTCCGTGTTTGTGGATGGCGCCGATGGCATGAAATTCAACAACACGGTTGACAGCTTTATCAATTTTGCCAAACAATACCGGCAAATGTATTCCGCTACCCGCCCGGTATTTGACGGGTGGATGGTGGTGCACAGTAATGATAAAAATGAAGATTATGTATTGGTTTGGAACAGGGACTACTTCACTACCACCGATGGCAAGACAGATTCGCTGCGGGTACATGCCTCTTTCCAGGTAAAGAATAATAAAGTGACCGGCTGGAGTGAGTTTTCACAGAAGCTGGCACCACCGCCACCGGCGAATAAATAAAGCGATTTTAACCGCTTGTTTTTTTTACAGATTCTTTTTTATCTTTGTTTTCGACAAATGCAACGCTTCAGCTCTCCACTGGGGCGTTGTTATTTTTTTCTTTATTGTAAATGGCAACGCTATGAGCGGTATAAATTATGTGACCAAAGAAACGCTGGACCAGATGAAAGCCGACCTGCAGCGGATGAAAACCGTGGACCGGCCTGCAGCTTCAAGGGCCATTGCCGATGCCAAGGAAAAAGGCGACCTGAAAGAAAATGCAGAATACGACGCAGCAAAAGAAACGCAGGGACTGCTGGAGGCAAAAATCATCCAGCTCGAAAGCATTATTGCCAACTCAAGAGTGATTGATGAAAACAGCATTGACACAAGCAAAGTATCCATTCTTACCAAAGTGTCTCTCACCAACCTGAACACCAAAAAACAGGTAACCTACCAGCTCGTCAGCGAAAACGAGGCCGACCTGAAAGCAGGCAAAATTTCCGTTACCTCTCCCATCGGCAAAGGCCTGCTGGGAAAAAAGCCCGGTGATGTGGCTGAAATACAGGCGCCGGCCGGAACGCTGAAATTCAGGGTGGAAAATATCACTATCTGATTTTAGATTTCAGCCCCGATAATTACCGGGAGCGGATTTTAGATTTCATCCTGATAGCAATCAGGATTAGATTTGTGCGGTGAAATATGAAACTGCGCTACATTAAATCTGCAATCGCCCATCTGCAATCTAAAATCTTTGGGACTATGACTATTTTTTCAAAAATTATAAAAGGAGAAATTCCTTCGTATAAAATTGCCGAGAACGAAAAGTTCTTTGCCTTTCTTGATATTTTTCCGCTGCGTGAAGGCCACACGCTGGTGGTACCGAAAATTGAAGTGGATAATCTCTTTGACCTGCCGGATGATTACCTGGGCGAAATGCTGGTATTTGCAAAACCTATTGCAAAGGCCATTGAAAAATCTTTTGCCTGCAACCGCTGCGGCATCGAGGTTATCGGGCTGGAAGTGCCGCATGCACACATGCATTTAATACCCATCAATTCGGCTAACGACCTGAATTTTACAAGAGAAAAACTGAAACTTTCGCCGGAAGAAATGAAAAAAATACAGGAAAAGATTGTTGCCAGCCTGTGATTACCGCTTTCCATTGGTGTTTGGTTTTTGTGTTTTACAGTTACTCCGGCATATATCAACGCAGCAAAATAGCTGGAGGATAAATCTTATTTTCACACCCCCGGTTAGCCACAGCGCAGGCTGATAAACCGGGTTTCAGCTTTATTATAAAATAATGTTGTATGAAAAAAGCATCAGTCTTCATTTTCTGTGTTGTCTTTATCTTGTTTGCACAGGCAAATGCAAAATCACAGGTACTGAAAATCGGCGTATTCGATATTGAACTGATGGTGCAGGCTATGCCGGCTTATCGTGAAGTGGACAGCCTGATGACTATTTACAACCGGGATTCGCTGGGCGCCCTGCGGGAATATTATGAACTGGAATATAACCGGCTCGACAGCACGTACAAAGCCGACTCAGCAATGGCAGCCACCGGGCAAAAATCAAAAGCTGTTTTTGATATGTTGACTGCCGACCGTCAAAAAGCCATGCTGAATATTGTTTACTGGCAACAGATTGCCCAGGACAGGTCTGACACCAAAAGAGCCCAGCTTTCTGAAAAATTATTCAAGCAGGTTTCGGATGCATATAAAAAAGTACTGGCAAGAAAAAAATATACGCTGGTGCTGAAGCCTAACACCTACGAAGCCGGTTTCCGCATTGATAATATTTTTATAGCTGTGGCAAGAGAACTCAAACTGACTGAGCTGCCACAAGAGCTGATATTCCTTGGTGATGACCCTGACCCGGTAAAACAACCGGCCACAACAAAACCGCCTGCAACCAAACCGAAGAACTGACGGATGTTTTACTGATGAATACTCCAAAATAAAGAAAACACTAAAAAGATCTTTAATATTATCCGCCTCACTTCAGCAGAAGTTTCGCCGAATAATTTTGGCAAAAATTTGATGCGGCTCATATTATTTCTGAATTAGATTTTCGGATATCCGGTTTTGGATAGTGTTGCTTTCTCTTCTCAGGATACGTCGCAAGTCTTGTATTCATTTACCCCGGTGTGGAAAGATAACCGGGCCAGCCAGTAAATGACGGGCAACCCGGTGAGTAAGTCTGGCGCCAAACTTCTCATCCTGCCCCAGAGGTTACGCGGCGGTTTTGCACCGGTAAATTTTCTTTTCATAAAAGTGGTTTGGGGAAGAATAAAATGCTTATGAAATTACCGAAACCTGTGCGGGGAATAAATACCACTTTGCGGTTACTGGTGTTCCATCACCATAATGGCAGCCATGGTTTCAATGCCTTCCCACAAAAAACTGATTTGCACATTTTCATTTTCAGCATGCTGGTTGTTGTCGTAGTTCACCACCGGTACGCTGATCACTTTTGCGCCCAGCAGTTTTTCAAACAAATACAACGGCAGGCTGCCCCCGGCCGAAGGTTGCAGTATCACCGGGTAGGGAGCTGTCGTTTGCACGGCCTTAACCAGGCTTTGTGCTATCGGCAAATCAAATGAAGTTCTTTGTGCAGGATATCCTTTGCCATGTGTCACTTTAATCAGCTTGCCGTATTTCAGTCTTTCTTCATCAGTGGGTTCGCGGTTGAGCACATGAAAACCTTTTTTTTCAATATGCTTTACCACTTTATCAATTTGTTTATCCACTTCATTGCCCAACACCAGCCGCAGGTCCAGCGTGGCTTCGGCTTTGACAGGAATAATGTTGGCCGCCAGTTCACCCACATCAGCACTGCGGATACCATTAATATTAAGTGTAGGTAAGTGCAGCAGCTCAAGAAAAGATTTACCGCCGCCTTCGGGTTCGGCAATGCCGAGCTCCTTCTTCAACGTCTCTTCAATATTCGGAATTTTTGCCAGCGCTTCTTTTTCACTTGCCAACAGCGGCTCCACATCGTCATAATAACCTTCCACCAGCACATTTCCTTTTTCGTCTTTCATACCTGCCAGCAGGTCCACCAGCAGTTTTGCGGGATTGGGCGCCCAGTTGCCATAGTTGCCGCTGTGCAGCGGACGCTTCGGGCCGTACACAGACAGGTGCATGTTCACATCGCCGCGAACGCCAAAGCTGATAATTTTTTTTCCCGACACATGTCTTGGCCCGTCGGCAATAATCCACAGGTCGGCGGCAAGTTTTTCTTTGTGTTTTGTAAAAATTTCATCGAGGTGAATGGAGCCAAGTTCTTCTTCGCCTTCAAAAAAGAATTTGATGTTATGTTTCAGCGCCACCCCGTTTTTTACCAGCGCTTCATATGCATTCAGTATGGTCATTACACCGGCTTTATCGTCGGCGCTGCCGCGGCCGGTAAGCCGCCACCCGACAGGTATCGGGTCAGGCAAAATGTTTCCGGCCGTGGAAATAATTTTTCCGCCCTGCTCAATGGGTTTGTCAATAAAAAAAGGATTGAAAGGAGATAATCCGCCGGTCCATTTATCGGCATTCACCGGCTGCCCGTCGTAATGTGCATAAAAAGCCAATGTAGTTTTTGCTCCCGGCACTTTCACTTCGCCAAACACCACGGGGTTCACTTTTGCAGTAGCGCCGTCGAGGTACACGGCATTTATGCCCCGCTGCTCCATCATCATTTTTATAAAAGCCGCATTGCGCAGAATGTTGGCTGTATCTCCTGTTACGTTGGGTATGGAAACAAATTTTACATACTCCTCAATCAACCTGCTTTCATTTTCTTTTATGAACTGATTTACTTTTTGCTGTATGGTTTGGGAAATGGAATACAAGGATGACAGCAAAAAAAATAAGGCGGGTAAAAAAAAGGTTCTCATAAAAAATCATTTCACCTTCACCCGTGCCGGGTGTTTTGTAATAAAATCTTTCCAGCTTTTCAGTTTGCCGTTTGCTTTCAGGGCCGGTTTGTCCTGGAAATGGTGACACACAGCCACAGCCAGCGCATCAGTGGCATCAAAGAATTGCGGTATTTCTTTCAGTGCCAGCATACGCTGCAGCATTTTCCATACCTGCTCTTTGTCCGCATTCCCGTTTCCTGTAATGGATTGCTTTACTTTTTTCGGGCTGTATTCGGTTACGGGCAGCCCGGCACTGATGGCGGCCGCAATAGCCACACCCTGTGCCCTGCCCAGCTTGAGCATGCTCTGCACATTTTTGCCAAAGAAAGGCGCTTCGATGGCAAACTCATGCGGACGGTATTTTTTTATCAGCTCTTCAATTTTCTGGTGAATCAGTTGCAGCCTTGTGTAATTATCTTTTTTGCCGGAAAGCTTGAGCACATTCATTTCTTTCATGCTCACGGCGGCGCCCCGCACTACTATTATTCCGTAGCCCATCAGCAGCGTGCCGGGATCAATGCCGAGAATTATTTTTACGGGCTTTTGCAACAGCAGAGTATTTTTACAAGCTTAATGAGGCTGAACAAAAATATCAAAATCTTTCTCAACTATATTCTCGGTCCGTTGCTGTTTGCCTGGTTGTCCTATTCTATTTTTATGCAGGTAAAAAACCAACCGCATCTTGCCGGGTCGTGGGAAAAAATAAAAGAATCCTTCGGCAGCAGCGCTGTCATCAGTCTTGTTGCTGTATTTGTGCTGATGCTTATCAACTGGTCGCTGGAGGCGCTGAAGTGGAAACTGGCTGTGCAGTCAGTGCAGCCGGTTACTTTTCTTCGGTCGCTGCGTGCAATTTTTTCCGGCGTTTCATTTTCTGTCACCACGCCTAACCGCACCGGTGAGTATCTCGGCCGTGTGCTGTACATGGATGAGGGCAACCGGCTTCGGGTCATTTCACTCACCATGCTGGGCAGCTACAGCCAGGTTATTGTTACTTTTTTTTTCGGGCTAATCGGTTTATATATTTTGAAGCCGGCCATCGTGGCTGCCGGCCTTTCGGGCTGGCCCACCTGGATTAACCTGTTGTTGAGCGTCGGAGCGGCAGCTCTTGTTTTTTTAACGGTAATTTATTTCCGCATCGGCTGGCTGATAAAATGGATTGATAAACTGCCGGGAATAAAAAAATACGCCTGGCTCATCAGCGAGCTGGAAAAAGCCAATGCATCACTGCTGCTTCGGCTGCTGTCTTTATCTGCATTGCGTTACGGGGTGTTTGTACTGCAGTATTACCTGCTGCTCCGTTTTTTTGCAGTGGAAACAGGATGGTGGCAGGCATTCTGGGCCATCTCGCTTGTATTTTTTATTATGGCTGTTGTGCCTACGGTTGCCTTGTTTGAAGTAGTGCAAAAAATTTATGTGGCTAAAGAAATTTTTACAGTTTTTTCAGCCAATACATTAGGCATCGGGTTCGTTACTACCACGGTATGGTTTATCAACCTGGTGCTGCCGGCAGCCATCGGCAGCTTATTGATACTGGGCATAAAACTTTTTAAGAAACAACATGCGGCTTCTTGATACCATTATCTTTTTTAGCATCGGGTTAATCTTTTTTTCTTTTGACAATAAAACGAATTACCCTGTTGCGGCAAAAGAAATAAGTACCGAACAGGATGAAGAGTTTTGCGGTATCAGCAACCGGGCTTTCCAGGCCGGCGAGCAGGTTACTTTTTATGTGTATTATTCGCTGGCCGGCGCTTATATTCATGCCGGTAATGCCACCTTTACCACTACGCTTGAAAACTATAATAACCGGCCGGTATATCATGTAGTGGGTGATGGGAAAACAAAACCGGCGTACGACTGGATTTATAAGGTAAGAGACCGGTACGAAACTTACATTGACACAGCCACGCTGCAGCCACAGCGATTTATTCGTAATGTAAACGAAGGCGGATACAGGATTTACGAAACAATCAGTTTTAACCAAAGCACCAACACGGCGGTTACCAACAGCGGCGTGTTCAAAGTGCCCGATTGCATCCAGGATGTGCTCAGTGCCATGTATTATGCCCGCAATATTGATTTTGGCAAATACAAACCTGGCGATAAAATTCCTTTCAGCATGTTTTTGGATAATGAAGTGTTCGAGATGTATCTGCGATACATGGGGAAGGAAACGGTGAAAACACAGTATGGCAAATTCAGGGCCATCCGATTCAAGCCGCTGCTGCTGAAAGGAACCATTTTTGAAGGCGGCGAGAAAATGACCGTGTGGGTGAGTGATGACCCCAACCGCGTGGTGCTGCGGGTGGAAAGCCCGATAATAGTGGGCAAAGTGAAAATTGACATGATGGCGTATAAGAACCTCCGCCATCCGCTGACATCATTGATAAGGCTGCGAGGGAATTAAGATTGGTCAGTTGGTTAAATGGTTTGATGGTTATTATAGTCACCTGGTTTCGCGAAGTTGCCGGCCATTCAACCATTTAGCAATTTAGCCATCTAGCCATCCGGCCATCAAACCATCCGGCATTCCAGCCATTACAAAGTCTCAAGACTGAAAAACTCCTTCGGCCTGATACCTCTTTCCGTTTGCTGCAGGGTGCAGCATTCATGCTGCGGGTCGTGTTCGAAAAAAAGGATGTAGTCATTTTCCAGCGCTTCTTTCAGAAACATTTTCTTTTCTTCCAGCGTGGTCAGGGGAAACATATCGTAACCCATGATGTATGGCAGGGGAATATGACCGGCGGATGGAAGCAGATCGGCCATATACACCACCGTCCGGTTATTATATTTTACCTGTGGCAGCATCATGGCCTGGGTGTGGCCGTGTACAAAGCGTAGGGAAATATTTTCCGTAAAAACCGTTTCACCCAGTCTCCTGTTTTCTGCTTCCGATACTTCAATAAACTTCAGCCGGCCGCTTTCTTCCATGGGTAAAATATTTTCTTTCAGAAAAGAAGCTTTCTCCCTTTCATTGGGGTTCACGGCCCAGCTCCAATGTTGCAGGTTGCTCCAGTAAACAGCATTCTTAAATGCGGGCAGCAATTTATCGCCCTCACGGGAAATGCTGCCGCCGCAATGGTCAAAATGAAGATGGGTTAAAAACACATCGGTGATATCATCGCGGTGAAAACCATATTTAGCCAGGGATTTATCCAGTGTATCATCGCCGTGCAGGTAATAGTAGCTGAAAAATTTTGCATCCTGTTTGTCACCGATGCCGTTGTCAACGAGTATCAGGCGGTTGCCGTCTTCAATCAGCAGGCAACGGAGCGCCCAGCGGCACAGGTTGTTTTCATCGGCGGGATTGATTTTGTTCCAGATGGTTTTAGGCACCACGCCAAACATGGCGCCGCCATCGAGTTTGAAGTAGCCGGTGTTGATGGAGTAAAGTTTCATTCAGTGTATGCTGATGCGTGTTTCTTTTGAACTGTTCTTGTGTACAAAAGTAAGAGCAGCCCGATGAAAAAAAATGTCATCAGCATCAGTACGGAAGTACGCTGCGAGCGGGTGATTTCGGCCAGGAAGCCAAACAAAAACAAACCCGCCACGATGCCGATTTTTTCAGCCACATCATAAAAGCTGAAAAACGATGCAGTATCCCTGGTCACCGGCATCAGCTTGGCATAGGTGCTGCGGCTAAGCGCCTGGATGCCGCCCATGACAAAACCAACCACTGCTGCGAGAATACCGAAATGGATAATATCTCCCCTGGGAATAAAATAAGCATCAATGCAGATGAACACCCATAAGGCTACACAGAGCATAAGGGCTTTCAGGTTACCGATACGGGCCGACAATTTTGCAATGAGATAAGCTCCCGGAATTGCAATCAGCTGGATGATAAGGATAGCAACAATCAGAAACGTGTCGGGTATAGCCAGTTCACTTTTACCATATAAAGTGGCGGCCAGCATCACTGTCTGCACACCCATATTGTAAAAGAAATAAGCGGCAAGGTATCTTTTCAGTACGGGCAAATGAGTAAGCTGGCGCCAAACTTTACCCAGCTCTTTATAACCGCTGAAAAGAATGTTTTGCCTGTTTCCTTCACCGGCCGGTTCCGGCTTGGGCAACCGGCTCAGCGCAAACCGGCCAAAGCCCCACCACCAGACACCCACCAGTAAAAACGACATCCGGAACTGGATGGTGGAAGCATCATTTTCTGTTGTATTGCCGCCCACTATGCCCGGAAAAAAAACAAGCACAAATGAAATGATTTGCAAAATGACGCTGCCGATATAACCCATGGCAAAGCCTTTGGCGCTTACCCGGTCACGGTCGGCAGGCGCTGCTATTTCCGGTAAAAAAGAATTGTAATAAACAAGGCTGGCCCAGAAACCCACACAACCGGCAATCATGCACACTAATCCAAAGCCAAGGTTGGAAGCCACAGCACTGGTGCGGCCGGTGGGTGTATTAAATAAAAAAAGCAAGCCGCAGGCAAGGCTGCCCATCGTAAGAAAAAAATTCAGGAAATTTTTTTTATTGCCTTTATAGTCGGCAATGGAAGAAAGCAATGGCGTAATAAGTGCTACGATAAAAAAAGCAATGGCAAGGGTATAATTATATAAAGAGGTATTGACAAATTCTCGTCCGACAAAACTGATATAGGCCGTTCCGGACTCGTCCACTCTTTGTTTGGTCACCGCTTCATAATAGGCCGGTAAAATAGTGGAAGTAATCACCAGGCTATACACACTGTTGGCCCAGTCGTACATAGCCCAGCCGTTTATTACTTTTTTGGAAGCGGTCTGCATGCAGTTGGTTTTAAGGAAATGAAAGGAAAGATAAAGAGAAAATGCTTAACCGTTTTCCATCACACCACTCAGGATGATGCCCAGCAGAATGAGCCCGCCCAGTATGCGGTAATAACCAAACAAACGAAAACCATGCAGCTTAAGATAATTGATGAAAAATTTTATTGCCAGCATAGCCACCACAAATGCCACCAGATTGCCGGTAAAAAAGGAAATCATGTTTTCCCTGCTTTCCATTATAATCTCATAACCCTTGCGGTTCAGCAAACCATTGTTCCAGTCTTTTATAAAAATAGTGTAGCAGCTTGCCGCCAGCATGGTAGGCACAGCAAGGAAAAATGAAAACTCAGCAGCAAGATGCCGGGTAAACTTCTGCTGCATACCGCCGATGATGGAAGCAGCGCTGCGGCTCACACCGGGAATCATGGCCAGCACCTGCCAGCAGCCGACAAGAAAGGCACGGGGGAAACTAATCTGTTCATCTGATTCAATAGTATGAACCCGGAAGAGATTATCAATAAAAACAAGAATGATACCGCCGGCCAGCATGGTGATGGCCACCGTGGCGGGGCTTTCAAGCAAGGCATCAATTTCATCAGAAAACAAAAAGCCCAGCAGCAGTGCCGGCAATACACCGGCAGCCAGCTTTGCATAAAATTGCCAGCCTTTGACACCGATAGCAACCGGGGCAAAGAATTTTTTCCAATATAATACAACAACTGCAAGTATGGCTCCGAACTGGATGGATACTTCGTAGAGCTTGGTGAATTCTTCTTTATGAATGCCGAGCAGGTAGCTGGTAATAATCATGTGCCCGGTGGAAGAAATGGGAAGAAATTCGGTAAGACCTTCCACAATGGCGATGATGATGGCATCAACGAGGCTCATGGGGGATGTGCTGATTGGTTAATGTGCTCATTGGTGAATTTGACAATGTGATGAAGGAGGTTTCGGAATTCAGGGTAGTTACATTGGCACATCGGCAAATTATCACATGGGCAGATTAATTTTTGGATTTTTTGAAAATAGCGTAAATCTCAATCACCAGCCCCGCAATGATGAGTAGGGGTGCCAGTGTGATTCTTGTGAAACTGTACACTTCATCATAATTGAATACGGCAGGGTCCTTGCTTTTGCCGCCAGCCATCAGCAGCATACCGATAGCAATAACAGCGGCGCCGGCCAGCATCAGCCACAGATTTTGTTTTTCGAATAACCCGGTTGAATGTGCTGTTGTTTTCTTTTCTGCCATGAAGGAAAATTTAGGGCTGCAATATAGACATTTTAGTGAATGGTAACCCGATAGCTATCGGGTAGTCAATGGGTGACCGTCATAATTTGCCACTTGCCACTTGCTATTGTCTATTTTCTATTGTCTTAAATCTATTACCTTAATACAACTCGTCCAGCTTCATCCGCAAATATTTGATGACACTACGGTGAGTGCTGAACAGGGTGATGCCGATGCCAAGCAGCACCAGTACAAAGCCGAGCAGGGTAAGCGATTGGGTGTCGTGTAGTTTTTTAAACCCGTCAAAAAAGTTTTCAGCCAGTAGCATCAGCAGGTACACAATGGCAGTGGCAATAATACCACTGATGGAGCCATTGATGATGGCCCGCACATCGAGTGGGCGGGCAATAAACCAGCGGGTAGCCCCCACCATCTGCATGGTTTTTATCAAAAACCGGTTGCTGAACATAGCCAGTCTGATGGTATTATCAATCAGGATGATGACCATTACAGAAATAAGAATCGCTACTATCAGCAGCGCAATACTGATGGTACGGAAATTGGAAACCATTTTGTTCACCACGGCAATGGGGTAGCGGACTTCATCCACAATGGGAAATTGCGATAGCTCCGCTTTGACGGCCGCCAGCTTTGCCGAATCAAGGAATTCGGCTTTCAGTTTAAAATCAATGCTGGTGGGCAGCAGGCTGTTGTCAATAAACTCGGTAAAATCTTCACCGCCGGTTTTCAGCCATTCCTTTTTGGCCGTTTCTTTATCGGTGTATTCCACTTCTTTCACATAGGGCTGCGAGGCAATGTAGCGTTGCAGCCGCTCCCTTGCCGTGTCTTTTATATTCTGTTTCAGAAACACATGCACTTCCACACTTTCTTTCAGGTTGGTGATGAGTTTGCGGCTGTTGATGGTGATGATGCCGATAATGCCCAGCAGGCAAAGCACCAGCGTGACACCCAGGATGGACATGAAGTAGGATGGTTTTCCGCGTTTGATGGAGGCCCTGCCCGGTTTTACCATAGTACTGATTTTGGTTTTAGAATTCAGCAATTTGAATCAGGCAAATGTAATTGTTTTGTGCCGATGTGTAAGGCAAACCGTAAATTTGCCGCTTACCAAACGATTGGCAGCGGCTGATATTTTTGAGTGTAAGAAAGAAAATTTTTTTTAGGTCTTCTTTCACATCCCGATAATGATCGGGATTGCTCAACGTCCCTTGCCCCGATTTTTCGGGGCTCCGTTTGACTGCAGGAATTCTTATCATCATTTTAGCTGAATAGAATACAGGAAGTACAAGAGTGCGACGCAACGGAAGCTAAATAAAAGCACTTCAGCCGGGCCCATAAAAATAAAAAACACAAAAGGCAGAATTCAAACGACCACTTGCGATTTGCTCTTTTTTAATTTTTAATTTTGACTTTTGACTTATCAGGTGATTATGGAGTACAAATTCAGAGATATCGAAAAAAAATGGCAGCAGTGGTGGAAAGAGAATAAGGTATATAAAGTATCCAATGAATCCACCAGGCCGAAGTATTATGTGCTCGATATGTTTCCGTACCCAAGCGGGGCAGGGCTGCATGTGGGTCACCCGCTGGGTTATATTGCTTCAGACATTTATGCACGGTTCAAGCGGTTGAAGGGCTTTAATGTGCTTCACCCGATGGGGTACGATGCATTCGGCCTGCCGGCCGAGCAGTATGCCATTGAGCATGGCATTCACCCGGCTCTTTCAACGGAGAATAATATTAATACATTCAGGAAACAGCTCGACAATATCGGCTTCAGTTACGACTGGGACCGGGAGCTGCGCACCAGCGACCCTGAGTTTTATAAATGGACACAGTGGATTTTTCTGAAGCTGTTTAATTCGTTTTACAACCGGAAGAAAAAGCATGCCGAACCGATAGCAAACCTGGTTAGTGCTTTTGAAAAAGAAGGCAACATCAGTCATCCTGTACCGGCCACCGGCAACCAGCAACCGGCCCTATTCACGGCTGCCGAATGGAATTCTTTTGATGAAAAAACACAACAAGACATTTTGATGCAATACCGTCTTGCCTACTGCGGCTACGGCGAAGTGAACTGGTGCGAGGCGCTGGGCACTGTGCTGGCCAACGATGAGGTGGTGAACGGCGTAAGCGAACGCGGCGGCCACCCCGTGGTGAAAAAGAAACTGCGGCAGTGGTATTTAAGAATAACCGAATATGCTAATCGATTATTGGAAGGATTAGAGCAGGTGGCATTCAGCGAGAGTATGAAGGAGATGCAGAGCAACTGGATCGGGAAGAGCAGCGGGGCAGAGATAGATTTTGAAGTAAAAAGTGAAAAGTCAAAAGTCACAACGCTGAAAGTTTATACCACCCGCCCCGACACCATCTTCGGCGTTGATTTTATGGTATTGGCTCCCGAACATGAACTGGTAAAACAAATAACAACGGATGAGCACCAGGCTGAAGTGGAGAAATATCTTGAGTATGTAAACAGCCGCAGTGAACGGGAGCGGATGACGGAGAAAAAAATCAGCGGTGTGTTTACCGGCGCTTACTGCATTCATCCTTTCAGCGGCAGAAAAATCCCTATCTGGATTTCTGAATACGTATTGATTGGTTACGGCACCGGCGCCATCATGGCCGTGCCCTGCGGTGATGAAAGGGATCACAAGTTTGCAACGCATTTCAATATCCCTGTCACCAACATTATCGGCCATCATTACAACGGCGAAGAAGCCAACCCCACCAAAGATGCCATTCTTGAGAACAGCGATTTCCTTAATGGCATGGTAATGCGTGATGCCATCGAGGTGGCAATTATGCGGTTGGAAGAAATGGGTATTGGCGAAAGAAAAGTGAACTATAAAATACGGGATGCTGCCTTCAGCCGGCAGCGCTACTGGGGCGAACCATTCCCGATTGTGTGGAAGGATAACGTAGCTTATCCTCTTGATGAGAGTGATCTGCCCCTGCTGTTGCCTCACCTGGATGACCTGAAGCCCGGCCCCGACGGCGAAGGACCGCTGTGGCATTTGACAGGATGGAAGAATAATAAAGCTGGCGTGCGGGAAGTGAATACCATGCCGGGTTATGCCGGCAGCAGCTGGTATTTTTTAAGATATATGGACCCCGGCAATGAAAAAGAATTTTGCAGCCGCAAAGCAAGCGATTACTGGGGACAGGTGGATTTATACATCGGTGGCACCGAGCATGCCGTCGGCCATTTGCTCTACAGCCGCATGTGGACAAAAGTGCTTTATGATTTAGGGTTGATTGGGTTTGAAGAGCCGTATAA
Source organism: uncultured Chitinophaga sp. (assembly GCA_964444975.1). Taxonomy (GTDB): domain Bacteria; phylum Bacteroidota; class Bacteroidia; order Chitinophagales; family Chitinophagaceae; genus VBAS01. The sequence continues at coordinate 19,497 of CAYUJD010000047.1, forward strand.
GAAGCTGGTGAATCAGGGTAAGATTGGCGGCGATTCAAGATTCGTTTACCGGATTCATGGCAGCAATAAATTTGTATCAGCCGGTCTGAAAGATCATTATTCAACGGATGAAATTCACACGGATGTTGTGCTGACCGATGGACTTGAGCTGGATATTGAACGCTTTAAAAAATGGAGACCCGAGTTTGAAACAGCAGAATTTATTCTTGAGAATGGAAAATATATCTGCGGTTCGCGACTGGAGAAAATGAGCAAACGCTATTTCAACGTGGTGAACCCGGATGATATGGTGGAAAAATACGGCGCGGATACTTTCCGCATGTATGAAATGTTTCTCGGTCCAATAGAACAGGATAAACCCTGGGATACAAAAGGTATTGAAGGTGTGCACCGCTTTTTGAGAAAACTGTGGCGGCTTTTCTATGATGAAGTGAAAGGCCCCATCTGGACGACTTCATCTCCCTCTCTGTCAGGAGAGGGTAAGGGAGAGGCCCCCACCGAAGCCGAACTGAAAGTATTGCACAGAACAATAAAGAAAATTGAAGAAGATACCGAGCGGTTCAGCTTCAACACCGGGGTGAGCACATTTATGATTTGTGTAAATGAACTTACTGAGTTGAAATGTCATAAAAAAGCTATACTTGAACCGCTGCTCATATTGCTGGCGCCCTATGCCCCGCATGTGGCGGAAGAGCTGTGGCATGCACTCGGCAATACCACAACCGTTCTTGATGCAGCTTTTCCGGTGTTTGAAGAAAAGTATCTGAAAGAAACCACCAGGGTTTATCCTGTAGCTATCAACGGCCGCACAAGAACCGAGCTCCGTATTGACCTTAGCGCCACACAACAGCAGGTAGAAGAAATGGTGTTGCAGGATGAAGTGGTAAAAAAATGGCTTGACGGCAAGCAGCCGAAGAAAGTGATTTACGTAAAAAACAGAATGATTAATGTCGTTGTGTAGATACCTGCATTCGGTAAATAATCGCCCCAAAAGCGGGCCTAGTGCGTAGTTGATCCCGATTAAACCGGGATGGGATGTGAGAGGACGGTACGGGACTTTACACTTTCTTCAATCTCCTCTGTCTTGACTTCAGTTTTTTCCGGATAAAATCGCTCAGCCGGTAGCGGCTCAATATTTCTTCAGGTATGTGTGCCGCACCCCTGATAAAACCGATGCAATCCGGCTGGTTGCAATAACACTGAAACGGGCTGGCCATTTCCCACTCAGTAGATGGATAAAAGAAAGTGAACTCTTCGCCGGCTTCAATGTCACGCAGAGCGACAACCTGCATGGCAGTGGTATCGAAGAAACAATTGGGATGGCAGCCATGATTGATATGCTGTAAAAAATAAGGATGCAGCGCTATGTGCTCCTTATTGCCGGTTTGCACCGTCAGGTACGACGGTTTATCCGACACAAAGGCGGCGCCGAAGGGACTTATTATTTCTCCGTCTTTGAAGGAACGCAGTGCAAATAATGTTTGCTGGCCGGTAATATTGTCTCGCCTTGTTTCGGCGAAATGATGATTGGTTACAACGGTGTAATCGCGGCTGTGCGCTGGGTTGGATTGCATAAAAGGGTCAGTAAGATTTTAATTGTTAATAATTGAAATTATAAAGAATAATCAATTCAACAAATAATAATTGAATAAATGTTTAATTACTGTGAATTATTGTTGAGTTCTTCATGTTCAATAGTCCGGTTATATTTTAATCCTTCTATTGTCCCGTAAGGATCCCGGTCACAACCGGGAGTGGGTAGTATATGTTCAAGGAGCCATTCATGCGTTCCATCGGAACGCCGGGTGTTTGTTGCCAGAGCACCCAACGTTCCTGCGGAACGTCTAAAAAACCTTCGATTTATTCTACCCACCTTTCGTTCCTACGGAACGAAAATAACCTGGCTTTTTCTTCAACCTCAGCCTTGTTATTGAGTTGCAGAAAAATAACCTAACAATGCTCATGTTTATATATAAACTTCAGCAATCCACTTCAGAAAAATTATTGGAGTATTACATGTATATCGCTGACGGTTGTTTTCAGCTTACATTTGTTTTCATAATGCAGTTATGAACAGTATTATAGTTTTGGTTTCTTTCCTGCTTGCAGTATCGCTTCCGGCACAGGAACTGAATGTAATGAGTTTTAATATCCGGCTCAATACAGCAGCGGACAGTTTGAATGCATGGCCTTACCGGAAAGATAAGGTTGCCTCGCAGGTGCTTTTTCATGAAGTGCAGATACTGGGAGTGCAGGAAGCCCTGCATGACCAGGTGCTGGATTTACAGCAGCGGCTGCCAAACTATACCTATACCGGCGTGGGCAGGGATGATGGAAAAACCCGGGGTGAGTATTCAGCCATATTTTATGATACTGCAAAACTCAGCCTGCTTCAGTCTGCTACCTTCTGGCTATCGCTTACGCCGGAAACGCCGGGCAGCAAAAGCTGGGATGCAGCCATTACACGCATTGTGACCTGGGCTGAGTTTGGAATGAAAACAGGGCAAAAAACATTTTTTGTTTTTAATACCCACTTCGATCATATCGGGCAAGAAGCACGCAGGGAAAGCGCCAAACTGTTATTAAATAAAATAAAGATCATTGCCGGCGAAAGCTCCGTTATCATTCTGGGTGACTTTAATGCAAAACCTTTTGATGAACCAATAAAAATTCTGACAAAAAAGGCCGACCCGCAGCATATAACCGACAGCAGGGAAATGAGTGTGTCGCCGCATTACGGTCCGTCGGGTACTTTCAATGGATTTACTACAAAAGAAGTGAGTGCCGAACCGATTGACTATATTTTTCTGAAAGGAAAATGGAAAGTGCTGCAGCATGCCACGCTTTCACAAACATGGGACGGCCGTTTTTCATCCGATCACTTCCCGGTTTTTGCAAAAATCAGTTTTGATTAGAAGCCATATCAAAAGTGAAAAAGAACGAACACAAAGAACTCAAAGTTGAACACAATGAACACAACGCCCTGAACATAAGAGATGATTACTTTGTGTGCGTAGTGCTTTCTTAGTGTCCGTTGTGTTACTAACGACTTTTGAGATGACTTGTAGTCTTACTCACTGCTTTTGGTTTAACCAGCCTTACGACAGCGCTGCTTTGCTCGGTACTGAAAAGAACGGCTTCATACCGCCTGCCATCGCAAAGCGCCACCATATAAGATGTGTTGGGTGGAATTTCCCCGAGATTTTCCGCCACCATCACCAGTTCGTTGCTGTCAATTAACTCACTAACCGGAAGTTTGATAGTATAGGCCAAAGCAGTAAGCCTGATGTGCTGAAAAATCAGCCTGTCGTTGAGAAAAAGTGAAATGGAGTCGCCGTCAATTTCGGCATTATCATAAAAACGCAATTCAATGGAATCGCCGGCAAGCGGAATTTCAGCTATAATAAGTTTTTTTCTTTGCCTGAATTTATCTTCAATGATGTTTTGCGCCGGCAGATTATTCTGAAAGGGCACGGGAGTTTTAGTCAAACTTGTTTCTGTCTTTTCTTTTGCATTCGGTTTTACCGCCAATGTTTCTGTTCGTCCGGCTTCACCTGTTTTTTTTACCGGCGAGAAAACTGGCATTGAAGCAATGGCAGTCACACTGTCAATCAGCTCCGGGTTATTTCCACCGCTTGTATAATTATCAATTATAAAATCCCATTCATCGCTGAACACAGGTGTTGTTGTTTTTTCAAGATGCACAGGTCCTTTAATATCCTCCCGGTCATTTTTTAAAAAAGCATTTCCGTCGAGGAACATTTTGTCGCTGCCGGGACAATTAAAATCTGCGACGGAGAGATAAGGAATTTTACCAGGGGAACCCAGGCTGTATCTGCCGGTTTTTTCTTCAAGCAACTGGTCGTCCCACCACAAGGCCTGGTTGGTATTTGCGTCAAAATATCCCCTGATGGAATAACGGCGGTAATTGTTTGCCGATTCAAAATAATACGAAGTGCCCAGCAGGCTGTCTCCTTTCCGGATTATTTTCAGTTCGGTTTTTTTCTTATTGATGCGGCCGTGCCATACGCCGGTTATCATTTGCGCATGGCAATTTTCATTTAAAAAAAGCGCAGCCAGCAGCGCTGCCGCAACGATAGTTAAACATTTTTTTTGCGAACAGAATTGCATATGGGTCATGTGTATAAAACGGGTAAAAAGAATAAATATTTTAATCCGGAATTTTAAAGGAAAGACCACTTTTTCAGCTTTGATTCAGAAAAAAATAAGGAAGAAATGGAGGCAGGGTTTTTTTAAAAGGGTTTTGTTTGAATAATAAAAAAAGCACTAACTTAGGTCGCTGTTAACAGAGCGATAATTTTTATTACCAAAACAAATAACTGCCTATGTCAGCTCTTTACCCGTTTCAATTAATGACACCCTTCAGAAAAACAGGGAGCAGGAAACTCAGCCCGGTATTCAAGTCTTTATTTTTTGTAATAATTGCCAGCTTTACAATGCAATCCGTCATGGCCCAGGAGCCATCGAAAGAAGAGCAGGTAAAAAAGGAAGCTGAACAGAAAAAGCAGGAAGCTGCCCTGATGGAAGCCAAGCTCAGGGCAAATCCGAAATTATCATACAGAATTGCGGGAGCAAACCAGCAACAGCCCTTACAATTATCGGATGAAGAAGAAAAAAGAAATGCCAATGAAAAAGAAGCATTGGAAAAAGCAAGAGCGGCCGCTAAAATGCTGGAACAGGCCAAGCAAGGCACTTCACATCCCGGGGTTGAATATTCCGTTTACACCAATCAGCAGGGCCAGGTAGAATATAAAGTGACTAATGCCGGTAAAGAGATTTACAAACAACAAATCACTGCTTCCGGTAGTGTATATAACCGCAAAGTGCAGGCGGAAAAAGAAGCGATTTACAGTGCGAACGTGTTGCGAAAAAATCCCGCTTATCCGCATGATGCATTGCAGGCCGAAATCAAGGCGCTGAACAATACAGCAAATACTGCTGCAAGAAATATTTTTTCAAACAATAACCAGCGTACACAGCTGGATTATACCTTCAACGGTGGCGGCGGTACTATTCCCAGCAGTGGCAATGCCACACCTTATCCTGCCACCATCGCAGTGAGCGGTGTGCCGCTTGGCGCCACGGTAAAATCAGTCACAATAAATGGGTTAAACCATACCTGGGCAGACGATGTTGACATTATGGTGCAATCACCCTCCGGCACCAATGTGATACTGGTATCTGATGCAGGAGGCAGCGCTGACTGGATAAATCACAACTATACTTTCAGCGATGCGGCTGCCGTTGCTTTGCAGGATAATGCCGTATCACCATCGGGTACATATTTACCCACTAATTTTCTCACACCCGATAATTTTCCCGCACCCGGCCCCGGAAGTATTTCGCAGGCACTTCCTGCTTTATCCACTTTCGGAAATGGCAATCATAACGGCACCTGGAATTTATTTATAGTAGATGACCTGGGCGGCGATTTGGGTAACTGGAGCAGCTGGAGTATTACATTTACCGATCCTCCAACCACTTGTTTCCCGATTAATTTAACCGGCCAGCCATCTGATGCCACTGTTTGTTCCGGCGCCAATACATCATTTACCGTTACAGCCACACCTTCGGGCATCAGTTACAACTGGCAGGTAAATACCGGTTCAGGATTTACTTATTTGACAAATGGCGGTGTTTATTCAGGTGTAAATACTCCAACATTAAATATCACCGGAGCATTGACATCAATGAACGGATATGAATACCGCTGTGTGCTGGTATGTCCTGATGGCGGGCTGCCCGAAATTTCGAACCCGGCTACTTTAACTGTTCTCACATCGCCGTCTCCGCCACCGGTAACGCCAACAAGTGCAGCTATTTGCCCCGGAGGAAGCCAGGCGATAACCGTGGGGGGTGGGCCGACAACCAGTTTTGGTGGCGGCCCGGGTGTAACTATTCCCGGAATTGGCACCAGCGGTCCGGGAGCTCCCTATCCTTCCACTATTGCAGTTGCCGGGTTGCCTGCAGTAACTGTAGTGCAATCAGTAACCATAAACGGATTTTCTCATACTTTCCCCGATGACGTTGATATTTTACTCCGGTCACCATCGGGGGTGAGTGTGGTATTGATGTCTGATGTTGGGGGAAGTACGGATGCCACCGGGCAAAACTTCACATTCAGTGATGCGGCGGTTTCCTTAATGTCAGATGCAGCATTTAATGCAAGCGGAACTTACCGTCCAACAAATATCGGATCAAGTGACACCTGGGCTGCGCCGGGTCCGGGTGCAATAACACAGGCAACGCCCACACTGGGTTCTTTTGGTGCAGGTGATAATAATGGCGTGTGGGAATTATTTATTGTAGATGATGTGGGTGGCGATATTGGCGCCATCAGCGATTGGAGCATTACGTTTGCTGAATTGGGCCAGGGAATCTTCAGCCCGGCTGCAGGGTTGTTTACCGATGCCGGCCTTACCACCCCTTATACTGCCGGCACCCCTATTAGTGTCGTTTATGCATCGCCTGCTTCTACTACTACTTATGGAGTAATTGTAAATGACGGCACCTGCAATTCGGCGCCGACAAATGTTACTATTACTGTAAACCAGGTTCCGGCCATTACAGGCCAGCCTGTAAGCGGAACAGCCTGTGCCGGTGGCACAACAACATTCTCTGTAACAGCTGCTGGTACCGGTCTTACCTATCAATGGCAGGTAGATATGGGCAGCGGGTTTGTAAATATTACCACAGGTTCACCCACCAACCCAAGCGGATTTATTTACACGGGTCAAACAACGGCAACACTTACCATCAGCGATGTGCTGCCTACTTTGAATAATTATAAATACCGTTGTATAATTTCAGGCACCTGCACGCCGGCAGCCACTTCAAATGAAGCCACGCTGACCGTAAACAGCCTTCCTTCTATTTCTGTTTCCAAAAACAACCAGTGTGCTCCTACCGTATTGACAGCTTCCGGCGCTAATACATATACATGGTCGCCGGCAAGCGGATTAAGTGCTACTACCGGTGCCACTGTTACGGCTAATCCAACAACAAACACAACTTACACGGTGACCGGCACCAATACGGCTACCGGTTGCCAGAATACAACTACAGTAAATGTAAAATTCACACCACCGGTTCCTGTTGTGGCTCCGGCAGCGCCTGTTATATGTGAAGGCACAGTGCAGCCTTTAAGCATTACAAGTTCATCTTTGCCGCCGGTAGCAAACACTACCTCTTCAGGTCCTATCAGTGTTTCATTCACGCATCTTACTCCTCCTGCTGTAACCGGGCTGAATGTGTCAGGAGTAACCGGGGCTGTACAAAGTGTAAGTGTCAATTTCAATATCACGCATACATGGGATGGTGATGTGACAATTAACCTGCAGGCGCCGAATGGAAATATTCTAAATCTTGTAAGAGAGAGAGGCGGGTCCGGAGATAATTTCACCAATACAACCATCAGCTCGGCTGCAACAACACCTGTATCATCCGGTACAGCACCGTTCTCAGGCACTTTTTTACCCGATGGTATCAATGGAGTTGGTGTGGCGCCTTATCTTTCCAATGTAACAACATTTGCAAGCTTGTTCTCTGTTCCGAACGGTACATGGAACCTGATTGCATCTGATGCATTCGCCGGGGATGATGGAATTATTACCTCCTGGTCAATCACCATAAATTATGCAACACCCGATGCCGGCGTTTGGACTCCTGTAACAGGATTATTTACTGATGCAGGCGCCACTATTCCTTATGTGGCCGGCACTGCGGCAAATACAGTATATGCAAACCCGGCGGTTACTACTACTTATTCGGTGACAGTTACCAACAGCAGCACAGAAACCAAAACATTCTCGGCGGGAGGAGCTGTCACCATTCCTGCAGGGGCTCCGGGTTCCAGCCCTGCAGGGCCGGGTGATCCTTATCCCGATTTAATCGTTGTATCAGGATTACCAGCCAATGCAGTGGTAAAATCAGTAGGCCTGAAGGGAATGAAACATTCTTTCCCCGACGACATTGATATTGTACTGCAATCGCCAACCGGCGAAAACGTAATATTAATGTCGGATGTGGGCGGTAGTGTTGATGTAACCGGGCAGAGCTACACATTTGATGATGCCGGAAATTTAATGGCCGATGCCGCATTGAATGCCACAGGCACTTACAGACCAACTAATATTGGTGCAACGGATGTATTCCCTGCGCCGGTTGGCTCACTTACACAGGGCACACCCGCATTATCCATGTTTACCGGCGATCCGAACGGCACATGGAAATTGTTTATTGCAGATGACTTGAGTGCGGATGTAGGCTCGCTCAGCAGCTGGGAAATTACATTCCTGATCCCTGATCCAGTAAGTTGTACTTCAGCGCCACGAACAGTAACAGTGACGGTGCATACGCCGGTTGTGTTTACCGCTCATCCACAGAATGTAACTACCTGCCAGAATAATAATGTAACATTTACAGTAGCTGCCACCGGCACCATTCAAACCACCCAATGGCAGGTAAGTACCAATGGCGGCGCTACATGGAGCAATATCGCAGGGGCTAATACAACTACCCTTTCACTCACAAATGTGCAGCCCTCTATGAACGGGTACCGTTATCGCTGTGTCATGTCGAACACAGGTTGCGGACCGGTGAATTCAAATGCGGCCATACTTACAGTCAATCCGTTGCCAACAGTAAGTCTCAGTTTGAACCCGGCAGGTCAAACACAACTCAGACCCGGTATGCTTACCACGGTTACTGTCAATTCTAACCCGGCCGGCTCTACCTACCAGTGGTTTGTAAATGGTGTACCCAATGGCGCCATTACCGGTTCATCTTACACGGTGGATGCTTACCATCTCGGCACCTACTCAGTAAGAGTAACCGATGTGAATGGTTGTGTAAATACAACTTCCGGGGTCACGTTTACCGCCTTGCCGTCGTCCAACCTATTCATTTATCCCAACCCGACCAGCGGGGCCTTCTATGTTTCTTATTATGTAGAACAACCCGGGTCGCCGGTTACCGTAAATGTAATTGATATGAAAGGCAGAAAGATTATTGAACGCCACGAAGTGACAACCGGGCCTTATCACAGGATTGATTTCAGCGCTGGCGGACTTGCTGCCGGGGTATATGTAATCGAATTCCGCAACCCGAGTGGCGAGCGGCTGGCAGCAGGCAGACTGGTGGTAACGAGGTAAAGGGTTTATCGTACTATACTTAGTCCCGCTGATCGGCGGGACTTTTTTTTAATTTGGGAAACAAACCGGCAAAGCAAGTCAATGGATATTGAACAACTGATAAAAAAACATCAATCATCATTTCACCCTGTTGTTCCTTTTCAGCCGGCAAAAGATAAATTACTGGCCATGGATTTTTCTGAAAGCAACAGGGATCTGAGGGGTGAAATTTTTAATGACACAAATAAATTTTCTGCCTGGGTAAAAAACAAATTGCAGACAGCCGGCGCCCGCTATGGTATGGGCGGTTATGCCGAACACCGCACGGTGTACAGCCGAAGCCGGGTTTTTGATGCTGCCGGGCCGGGTGAGGAGCCGAGAAGATTTCATCTTGGCACTGACATCTGGGGCGAAGCCAATACACCGGTGATGGCGCCGCTGGCCGGTATTGTTCACAGCTTTGCGTTTCATAATGAATATGGCAATTATGGAGTGACAATAATCCTTACGCATCATCTTGATGGCTGCTCCTTTTATACATTATACGGGCACCTCAGCCTGAATTCAATAAAAAACCTCCACGAAGGGGCGCTTATAAGCAAGGGAGAAGTGTTTGCCGGGTTCGGAATGCAGTTTGAAAACGGGCAATGGCCTCCGCACCTGCATTTTCAAATCATACTCGACCTGGAAGGCAACACTGGCGATTATCCCGGTGTATGCAGGCTTTCTGAAAAAGAAAAATATTTAGCCAATTGTCCCGACCCGGATTGGATATTGCAGATGAACCGGTATTTATGAGTAATGAATGATGAGAAAG
>CAYUJD010000048.1:0-28981 GCA_964444975.1 uncultured Chitinophaga sp.
TGTATTCACCGGCAGCTATGCTACCGTGAACCTCGGCTGCAACCCGACTAATATTTCAGCCACACTGGATGGTGCAACGGCCACCGATGCCTGCGGCGCTGTGACAGTTAGCGCCGGCACTGATGGCGCTGACCAGAGCAACGGTTGCCTGCGTACAAGAACAAGAACATTCACAGCAACAGATGCCTGCGGCAATACGGCAACCATCTCCCGTTCGGTTACCTGGACGGCTGATAATACGCCGCCTGTATTCACAGCTACTCCAGCTAATGTGGATATTGATTGTACTGACCCGATTCCGACATCTACACCACCGACTGCTTCAGATGCATGCGGTTCACCGACAGTAACACAAACAGGCTCTACAGATAATACAGCTGATTGTACAACCGGGTTCAACCGGATAGTTACAAGAACATGGACTGCCGTTGACGGTTGTGGAAATACAGCTGCACATACCCAGACAATAAGGGTACGCTGCTGTGAGGCCATCTGTACCTATACACAGGGCTTCTATGGCAATCCGGGCGGATTGGCATGCGATGGCGAAACCGGTGATATATCAACATCCGCACTTATTGCACAATCATTAGGCAATTGGGGAGGCACATTAACAGTAGGACAAGCGGGTCATTCAGTATATATTAATAATACAGCTGGAAACATCAATTGCGTAATTGCATCTTTGCCTGGTGGCGGACCTGCTAAAGAATTACCCGCAGGAAACTTCAATATCTGCACTCTGCCCAACTCGTTAACAATGGGACCGGGCGGCCGAATTAAAAATATCCTGCTTGCACAAACCATCACACTGGGTTTGAACCTCGGAATTACCGATCCATCAGATCTTGGCAGCTTCCCGCTCCAGGGCGGTGAACTGGCAACACAGGATCCTGTGGGTGGATGCGGTGACGATACGCCGAAGGAACGCCAGTGTATCTATAATCCCGAAGCTCCGTTCAACCTGGTTGGCGTAGTAAATGAGTACACCTACAGGTGGATAAGTCCGGCAGTGGTAGCCGCTATCAGCGGAACCAAAAATGTTAGCGGTTTGTTTGCATTGGCCAACAATGCCCTCGCTAACGTGGATGGTATTAATGGAAGTGAAAATGGCGTGTCACTGGATTCTATTTCCAAGACAGTGGGCAATATCAATGAAGTATTTGACAAGTGTAAAATCTTCATCGGATGGAATGTGCCCCGTTGTCCGCAATACGATCCGGCTCAGGCAAGAGTAGCAACAATAACTACCGGTTTGGCCGTAACTGCCTACCCCAATCCTTACGAAGAGAATTTTTCACTGAAAGTAAATTCTCCTGTGAGTGGTGAAGCGCAGATAGGATTCTATACAATTGACGGAGTAAAAATCGGCGAAATGAAACGGGATGTTGTTGCCAACACTGATGCATGGATACCATTCAAAGTACCGGCTGTTTACAGGACAAGGATTGTATATACCGTCTCCGTTGGTATGTATAATGCAAGAGGTATTGTTTTAAGTCCGAATTAATAAAACCAGGAAAACCGATTTTCAAGTCCCGCTTTTACCCGGCGGGACTTTTTTTATTACAAATGAAAATTGCCTGGCTTTTTACACGATCCCGCTCTTACTAAATTCGTTTTAATTTAATAATTTAACCGGCGAATAAGAACCATGGGAAAGAAAAAAAAACCGGAAAAATATTTTTTTACCAAAGAAAAGCAGGGTCAAAATAAGACCGCGAGGCCATCGCAAAATGATACCCCACGCTGGCATGTGCCATTTATATTGATAATAACGTTTATTGCCTATTTACCGGCGCTTAATGCCGGTTTTGTAAACTGGGATGATGGTGACTATGTGGGAGATAATATCCTCGTTAAAGACATTTCAAGAGTCGGAGAGCTATTGGTAACACCCGTGCAGGGCAACCATCACCCGATAACGATGCTGAGCCTGGCCATCAATTACATTTTGTCGGGTGAAAATGCCTGGTCTTATCACCTTTTAAACCTGCTATTTCATCTTGCAAACTGTTTTCTTGTTTACCGCCTTGCACTGCTGCTCAGCCGAAACAATGTCATCATCGCATTTACCACATCCCTGTTATTCGGCATTCATCCCATGCATGTGGAATCGGTGGCCTGGATATCGGAGCGTAAAGATGTGCTCTATAGTTTGTTCTTCCTGGCCGGCCTTATCTCTTATACCAGTTATCTTGACACTGGTTTACGCAAACATTTCCGACTGGTCATTCTTTTTTGCATACTGTCGTTGCTCTCTAAACCTGCAGCTGTCATATTTCCCGTTGCCCTGTTTTGCATTGACCTGCTGCGGCGTCGCAAATTTTCCATCAGTTTGTTTACAGAAAAAATTCTCTTTTTTATCCCGGCCATTATTATGGGTATCATTACTGTAATAGCTCAAAAAAGTGCCGGCGCCACCGAAGGCGAGCCCTTTGGCCTGGGTAAAAATATTCTATTTGGTTTTTACGGCATCATGATGTATTTCGTAAAAATGATTCTTCCCTTAAAGCTTTCCGCGTTTTATCCCTTTCCCCCCATCAATGAAAATTTACCGGCGGTTTATTATGTTTCCCCTTTGTTTTCCGTTGCGCTTGCTGTATTGTTTTTTCTCAGCATGAAAAAAAACCGTGTAGCTGCTTTTGGAATCAGCTTTTATATAGTCAATCTTTTGCTGGTGCTGCAGGTGTTTTCTGTTGGCAGCGCTGTAATGTCAGAGCGGTATACATACTTGCCCTATATCGGCTGGTTTTATATTGGTGGATACCTGCTATCGCAGTTTGGAAAAAATAACCAGTTAATGGCTTATTCCGTCATTATCCCTGCGGCGTTTATTTTTTCTGTACTCACATTCCTGCAATCGCAAAAGTGGAAAAACGGCGAGACCCTTTGGGACAGTGTCATCAAAACCAATCCCAGCTCGAGAGCTTACAGCGCCAGGGCCACTCTTTTCAGAAAAAAAGCCAGTGCCCTGAAGCAGGAAGCAGGCCTGCTGATGCAGAAAAACCAAATGGAAGAAGCCAACAAGAAGAATGATGAAGCGAACAAAAATTATGACCAGGCCATAGCCTATTACTCAGAAGCTGTGCGCATCAATAAAATTGATCATGAGTCGTACAACAACCGGGCAAATATTTATATGGACCTGAATAAATTTGACCTGGCTCACCAGGATTACAAAAGTGCGTTGGCCATTAAGCCTGATTATTTTACTACCCTGGATAACATCGGCGCCATGTATGCCCGGAAAAACCAGTTTGATTCGGCGCTCTACTATCTCGACAGGGCTATAAAAATAAAACCGGATTATAAAGCCTCATACAGTAACCGTGGCCTGGTGCTGATGAGTCTCAAACGTTATGACGAAGCCATCCGTGACTGGAAAAAATTCCTGGAGTTTGAACCCAATGCGGCTGATGTAGTGAATACCATCGGCATGTGTCTTCGCCTGCAAGGCAGGTACCAGGAGGCATTAACGTATATTGACCGGGCCATACAGATGACTCCCCATGTGCCGCAATTCTACCTGAATCGTTCTTACACACATTCTGTGCTGAACAACAAAGCGCAGGCATTGAAGGATGCATTGACAGCAAGGCAAAACGGTGTGCCTGTTGACCAGGCTTATATTAATTCATTAGGCGGTCAATAAAAAAAATTTTAACTCTACCAACCCAGCACCTGCCGGTAATTATCCGGCAGTTTTATTCCTTTATCCATCGCCCTTTTAGCATCGGCTTTGGCATTGTCCAGGTCTCCTTTGCGGTAATAACAGATGGAGCGGTTCAGGTAATAATCGCCTTGCGGGTTTATCTGGATGGCTTTGTTGAAATCAGCCAGCGCTTCATCATAACGCTGAAAGTGGTTGACAAGAAGACTTCCCCTGTTGTTAAGTGCATAATCTGTATTGGGGCTTATCTGCAGGCATTTATTAAAATCAGCCAAAGCGCTGTCGGGCTTATTGGTTCTTACATACACCACACCGCGGGTGTAAAAACCCAGCCGGTTGTTGGGCTGCAGCCTGATGAGTGAATTGGCATCTGCCAGGGCAAGATCGCCCTGGTTAAAGCGCAAATAAATATTCTGCCTGTTCTCATAGCCCTTTGCATGATTAGGATTATTTTTTAATGCCACATTGCAGTCTTCAAGCGCCTGCTGAAGCAGTGTGTTGACAGAATCTTTATTGGCTATTTTATCAACTGAACGAATAGTATGATTGGCCCTGTTTGTACGCGGTACAGGTGCATTGGGGAACCGTTTGATTACATCATCCCATAAGCGGCCGCTGTTTTGCCATACATCTGTGCGTTTGTAAGTTATGTATCCAAAGGCAAGTGTGGCTGCAGCAGCTATCAGCCATACAACAGGCTTTAACCGGGCAGACCGGTACTTATCCAGCCATGTGCCAACCAAAAAAGCCAGGCTGATATAAGGGACATACGTGTAGCGCTCTGCTACAATGGTGGCGCCGATAGAAATTACCTGCATCACAAGGATAAGATTGACAATAAAAAAACCAATGCTGAAAATTACCAGCCGGTTTTTCCTTTGATACCACATGAATAAAAGCAAAGCAATAATAAAGAGCGGTGAGGCCAAGACCGGCCAGCCAAGATCGGATGGCGGTGGATAAGGATGAAAAGCCGAAAGCGGCCAGGGTACAAAAAACCGGAATACATAAATGGTGGTGACATAGGTGGCAAAAAAGAAACGGGTCCATAGCGGGTAAAAATCAAGACCGGCAATGGCTGTTTTCGACTGCAGCTTTACCGTAATGATGGCAAATGCAACTGATACAAGAAAGAAGACAATTTTTTCTGTAATCACTTTGCTGCGGAATGACCGTCCTTTCCAGTAGTCGAGCAGCAGCAAAACAAGCGGCAGTATAATAGCTGCCGGTTTTGACAAAAGGGAAAGAACGAAAAACAAAAATGAAAAAAGAAGTTTTGAGGATTGGCCGGTTTCCAGGTACCGCCAGTATTGCATCAGCGATAAAAGAAAAAATAAAGTGTACAGCAGGTCTTTGCGTTCCGATACCCATGCCACCGATTCCACATGCATGGGATGAATGCCGAAGATGAGCGCCGTAAATGCTGCCACCCATACTTTTTTTCCCGAAATGGTATAAATAAAATAAAAAACAAGTGAAGTATTGATCAGGTGAAGTATAAAATTGGTAATAAGATAAGACGAAGCATCCAGCCCGGAAAGCGCATAATTGAAGGCAAGGCTGATGATAGTGACCGGGTGATAATTGGACACCACCGGCTGGGTGAAGATACCTTTCCAGTCGGGACCCCGTAATAGATAATTCTGCACTACATAATATTCATCATCCCAGTTCGTGAGCTGGTTATTAAATACAGGTAAATAACAGCCTGCCGTAATTACCAGTACCGGCAGCATCCATATCCAGGCAGAAACATTATTCTCCGCCTGGGATAAGGCGGGTTGATTCATTTCATTCAATTCGGGCCGGGTACCGGTTTTTTTCTTTTTGGCCTTCCACTTGTTTTTTTTGCCCATCAGTAATGATTTTAAACGTACAGGTACAGCCCTCCAAATTACTCAACTCCGTTTAAGTTTAAAAGCCGGAAAAAATTTTACTCCGGGAGAATCGCAACCAAACAAAAATGAAATCTTATTTAATCTGTAACGCATTTTTCAGGTTGTCAGGAATTGCTGTGCCTTTTTGCACGGCTGAGTCGGCATCAGCCCTTGCTTTGGCCAGGTCGCCCATCCGGTAGTAACAGATGGAGCGGTTCAGGTAGTAGCTGCCAAGCGGGCTGATGCTGATGGCTTTGTTATACTCCTGAAGCGCCTCCTTGTATTTTTGATAATAATTAAGGTAAATAGTACCCCGGTTACTGTACGAACGATGATCGTCGGGTTTCAATAAAATACAAGTGTCGTAATTCACCAATGCTTTTTCCGGCTGGTTGTAGCGGAAATAAACCGTACCCCTGACATCGTACCCTATTTTATTTTTGGGATCCCGTTTTACCAGCGCTTCGCCGTCGGCGAGGGCTTCTTTCAGCCTGCCGAGCCCGAGATAAATCAATCCTCTTTTTTCATAACCGGCAGCCAGGTTGGGGTTTATCTTCAATGCAATGTTGCAATCTTCAAGCGCCAGCCGGTAAAGTGAGTCTGTGGCCGCCTGGGTTTTCTGCTGACCAGCCTGTATGGAAACATAATTAGCCCTGTTGGTACGGGGATATGTAGTATTGGGGTACCGGTTAATAACATCAGTCCACAAAGTACCGCTGTCTTTCCATGTATCAGTACGGCGGAAAGTGATAAACCCAAATACAGCAGCAATTACAATTGCCGCAACCCAAAAAATTTTTTTCGGAAACGTTCTTATGCCTCTGTCTGCAAGCATAGCGGCCAGGAAGGCAAGCCCGATGTAAGGAACGTAAGTGTACCGCTCCGAAACAATGGTAAGACCAATGGTAAGCACCTGCATCACCAGCAGCAGGTTGACAAGGAAAAAAAGAATCCCCAACACAACCAGTTTATCTTTTCGTTTTATCCACAACAAAACCAGGAGAGCCATCATGAAAAGCGGAGAACCCAGCACGGCCGCTCCCGGGTTGCTGACCGGGGGAAAAGGATGATACGCCGACAGCGGGTAAGGAATGAAAAAGCGGACAAAATAAATCATGGTGGAGTAGCAGGCAAACAGGGGCCGCAGCCACATCGGGTAAACATCAAGTCCTGCCATGGCCGTTGGCGATTGAATTTTTACCGTAATGATGCCGATGATAACTGCAGGTATGAAAAATAAAATTTTTTCCAATAGCACCCTTTTTGACAATGGCCTTTCTTTCCAGTAATCAAGCAACAGCAATACCAGTGGAAAAATTACAGCGGCCGGTTTCGAAAGCAGCGCCAGGATGAAAAACAAAAAACATATCCAGCGGTACGTTTTATTACCGGTTTGCAGGTAACGCCAGTACTGAATTAAAGCCAGCAGAAAAAACAGCGTATATAAAACATCTTTACGCTCCGATGCCCATGCCACCGATTCCACATGCATAGGATGAATACCAAATACCAGTGCAGTGAATGCAGCTACCCCGGTTTTACTGCCGGATATTTTTAAAATAAAATAAAAAACCAGTGCGGTATTTACCAAATGCAGCAGGTAGTTTACCAGCATATACGAAAATGGCTCTTTACCTGAAACGGCATAATTAAACGCCAGTGTAAGTATGGTAAGCGGATGATAATTGCCCACTACCGGCTCGCTGAAGATTCCCTTCCAGTCGGGCCCGCGGAGCAGCTTATTATTGAGTATATAAAATTCATCATCCCAGTTGGTAAATTCATTATTCAGCATCGGGTAAAAACAAACCGCGGTGACAGCAACAACTGCAACACACCAGGCTAAATAAGATTTATTTTTTTCTCCGGGTAATTTTTTGACTGCCGGCTGCCCCGCCGATGCTGCCGGTTTTTTTACCACATACTTTTTTTTCTTTGCCATGCTGTTATGGATAAAAAAATTATTGGTTCAGTAAATTACGGTATTGTTCGGGCACGGCATATCCTTTTGCGATGCTGGCCCTGATGTTTTCTTTTGCCTTTGCCAAATCACCCAGCATGTAATAACAATAGGCACGGTTCAGGTAAAAATCGCCGCGGGGCTCAAGCTCTATGGCGCGGGAAAAATCTGCAATCGCCTCGTTGAATTTTTTATAATAATTGCTGTAAACGGTACCCCGCTTGTTCAGTGCCACCGGGTCATCGGGATTCATTTGAAGGTAAATATTAAAATCGTGCAATGCTTTTTCAAATTCACTGAGACGCATGTGGGCAGTACCCCGTATGGAATAGCCGACAGCATTATCCGGCGCCTGCACGATGATGGAATCGCCGTCAGTCAGAGCTTCTTTATTCCTGTTTAACTTTATTAGTACCAGTCCCCTTGTTTCGTAGGCCCGTGTCCAAAACGGGTTAATGCGGACAGCCGCATCGCAGTCGGCCAGAATTTTTTGAAACAGTGAATCTGCACCCGGCGATTTCATAGTGTCTGCCATCGTAAAATAATAATAAGCCCGGTTGGTGCGGGCAAGCGCCGCATCCTGGTGGCGTATGGCATCCGTCCAAAGTGTTTCACTGTTTTTCCATACCTGCGTACGCTGAAAACTGATAAAACAGTACAAAACAAACACAGCAGCCAACCCGGCTTTTACAAAAAGCCCTTTACGGCCAGTCATCCATTTACTAAGCAGCATGCCCGCTAAAAATCCTAACCCGATATAGGGAACATAAGTGTATCGCTCCGATACAATGGTATAACCCACCGGAACCAGGTGCATTACCAGCAACAGGTTGACAATAAAAAAACCAAAACTGAAAATGATGAACCGCTGCCTGCGCTGAAACCAGAGAAAAAAAATCAGCGCCAGGATGAATACAGGTGATAAAAGCACCGGCCATCCGAGGTTATCAGCCGACGGGAAAGGCTGGAATGCCGATAACGGATGAGGAAAAAAGAAACGGGCAAAATAAATCATGGTTGTATAACAGGCAAAAAGCAGCCGGGTCCAAAGTGGAAACACATCAAATCCCGAAACGGCTTTTTCCGACTGTATCAGTAGTGTAATGACGGCAAAGAGTACCGACATGACCAGGAATGGAATTTTTTCTATTACCAGCTTCCATTTTGCTTCCCGCTGTTTCCAGTAATCGAGCAAAAACAAAATGAGCGGTAACACGATAGCCGATGGTTTTGATAAGAGTGACAAAACAAAAAGCAGGAAACAAATCCACAGGTGAGATGACCGGCCGGTTTCAAGAAACCGCCAGTAGCGGATAGCTGACCATAAAAAGAAAAACGTGTACAGCACATCTTTTCTTTCCGAAATCCACGCCACCGATTCCACGTGCATGGGATGAATACCGAAGAGCAGTGCAGCCAGGAAAGCCACGAACAATTTTTTATCCGAAATAAGCCTTATGAAATGAAATACAAGCGCTGTATTGAGCAGGTGCAGCAGGTAATTTACCAGCAGGTAAAAAAAAGGTTCGTCGGGCGCCAGCTGGTAATTGATGGCAAGCGTAAAAATGGTAAGGGGATGATAATTTGAAACTACCGGTTTAGTTAATATCCCCGCCCAGTCGGGGCCTTTGAGTAATGGATTTTTTGTTACATAGCCTTCATCGTCCCAATTGGTAAACTCATTGCCCAGCATGGGCGACAGGCAGATGGCTGTAAGAGCCAATACAAAAATTACCCACTTGATATATCCCGTGTTTTTTTCCGTTACCGGTACTTGTCCCGTTTCGTTTTTTACCGGCACAGTTTTCTTTATGGTTTGTTGTTTTATTTTCTTTTTACTTCGCAATGTTATTTGTTTAATAGCCCAAGATAGTCCTGCGGCACGGCAGTACCTTTTTTCAAAGCCATTTCTGCATCGGCTTTTGCCCTTTGAACATCACCCAGTTTAAAATGACAATAGGAACGATTCAGGTAGTAAGTGCCCTGCGCATCCACCGCAATCGCTTTGTCAAGGTCGGCCAGGGCTTCCTTGTATTTCATAAAAGCATTGAACAGTACGGTGCCGCGGTTGCAAAGCGCTGCCGCATACTGCGGGTCAATACTCAGACAGGTATCCAGCGAAGCCAATGCTTTTTGGGGTTCATTCTGTCGTATGGCCACCGTTCCCCTGATGTAATAGCCGAATTTATTTCCCGGCTGAAGCTGGTTCAGCTTTATCGCATCGGCAAGGGCTTCATCATTTCTGTTCAGGTCGAGGTAAATCAGGCCCCGTTTTTCGTAAGCGGCCGGAACTTCCGGATCGTAATTAACAGCAATATTGCAGTCTTCCAGCGCCTGGTGAATAAGTTTATTTTTACTCACGGTGTCAGATGTTGCAAATGCCTGCAATGCAGTATAAGGTGCCCGGTTTATTCTTGGCCAGTTGGCATGGGGGTAATGCTTTATAGCATCTGTCCATAAAGTACCGGTATCTTTCCACACTTTTGTCCGCTGCATACTTACAAACCCCGGCAAAGCAAAAAACGGTATTGCTACCCACTTAAAATATTTCCCGGTGATGATATTATACTTATCGAGCAGCATGCTGAACATAAATGCCAGCCCGATGTAAGGCACATAAGTATATCTTTCAGACACAATAGTAAGGCCGATGGATAAAACCTGGAGGACTAACAAAAGATTTATTATAAAAAAAAGGGTTCCGAATATAATTATTTTATTTTTCCGGAAATACCATAATACGGCTGCCAGCACAATGATGAAAACCGGCGAAAGAAGAATGGGTAATCCTAACTGGCCAGGTACTGGCAGGGGATGAAATGCCGAGAGCGGGTAGGGAATAAAAAAACGAAGACTATATATCATGAGTGTGTACGAAGCAAAAAAAGGCCGGTTCCAGAGCGGGTACACATCCAGCCCGATGATAGAGCCGCGGGTTTGAACCACTACAGTAATGATTCCGAACAACAAAGCCGGCAGCAGGAATGGAATTTTTTCAAAAATGATTTTCCATGAAAAGGAGCGGCCTTTCCAATAATCAAGTAAAAATAATAACAGGGGTAAAACAACAGCCGCCGGTTTGGAAAACAAAGAAAGAATAAAGAAAAGTAATGAAAACAAATACAGGCTCCGCATTTTACTTTGCACGTATTGGCAGTATTTTATCAATGATAAAAGAAAGAAGAAAGTGTAAAGCACATCTTTCCTTTCCGATATCCACGCTACTGATTCCACATGCATGGGATGCACGCCAAATACAAGAGCCGTCAGCAGTGCCACCCATTTATTATGACCTGACAAAAGCCAGATAAAATAAAACACAAGAGCTGTGTTCGCCAGGTGAAGCAGCAGGTTCACTAAAAAGTAAGAGAAGGGATCAAGACCTGGGAGTTGGTAGTTAAACGCCAGCGAAATGATCGTAAGCGGATGATAATTCTGGGCAATAGGTTTGGTAAAAATCCCTTCCCAGTCGGGTCCGTGGAGTAATTTGTTGCTGGTAACATAGAGACCGTCGTCCCAATTGGTAAAACTGTTTTGCAGCATGGGTAAAAAGCACAGGGCAGTAACAGATACAGCAAAAAAAATCAAGCCGCTGATTTTTTCTTTCTTGCCAGGTGGTACAGAAACCGCCTGGTTTGCAGCTTTTATAGTTTTAGCTGTAAATCGCTTTTTTTTGCCCATAAACGGAAATTAGCGGCCAATACGATGGATTCCCGAATTTAAATAATAGGGCGTGATTTACATAGCAGTAAAAAGCAGTGAAAGGCTCCTGGCTCTGAAAAAGTATTTAATAAATGCAATATGACCAACCGGATAAATAGGATATAAATCTTCCTAACTTATGAAGAATCCCTTCTCCTGAAAACAAAAACCACTCCATGCGTTCTTTTCGGTTTATAAGTATTTACATCTTTATCCCATACATACTTTGTTTCATACGGGCTAATCATATCTGCAATCCCTTCCAGTTGATAGTACTTAGCCATATAGTTGTCAAACCACCTGAAAAAGCTGGTATCGGTTATATATGACATCAATGAAATGGGATTGCTGAAGCAGACAAAGTATTTTGGTTTTGCTTTTTCTACATCGGTAATATACAAATGCTGCCATTCATTAGAGCGTATGCCGGAGCCGCCATATAACAGTATGGCCATATCATGAGCAGAAGGTCCTCTTCTGCCTGTATAAATAAACACTTCCGGTTCGCCGCCTAATACGCCTACAATATCTCCCTCCTTTGTCCGATCCATCACAACTTTGCTTACTTCCCAGGCTTCAGGAAAGGGGTTGGTGCCGTAAACTTCCTTTAATATCAATGTATAATCCGGATTAAAATAATACGCTTTGCCAGCATGAAGGTTTTGCAGAAAAACAAGTACAAAAACAACCACAAGCATACCGGATGAGACAGCCGTGTTTAATCTCTTTGCCAAAAAAATTCTGACTGAATAAAATGCGGAACCAGTACATACAGCCATGGCGGGTGTCAACAGAATAAAATAATGATTATAAAACCAGAAACCCGGAATAATAGATAAAAAGGAAAATAACGGCAGCATTAAAATAAAAATTTTTTTAAGGGATTTAAGTGAATTGAAAAAAGTAAGGATATAGCCTGCGCCCGCCATCAGCATCAAAACAGGATTATCATCAAACTGCCTGCCGAAATTCCACTGAAAATTATCAACGCCCCGATCCAGTGAAACCTGCGATGTATATGACTTGGGAACTATATACACCCATTTCCAGAACGCAGCAATAGCATCCTGAATGAAAATTACAAAAACAAATATGGCAACAACCAGCAAAACACCGGCTGCAAAAATGCTTCCATTGAAAAATAATTTTTTTATGGTTATCGGCCTTTGTATCAGGTACCTGGCAAGTATGACGACACCGGCAAATAACAAAAACAACAGGCCGTTTTGTTTAATCATAAATGATATACTGATTAATATTCCTGCTCCCAAAAAAGAATACCATTTATCTTTTTCCAATGCTTTCAGCAACAACCAGAAACCGGCAACGGCAAAAAGCAAAACCATATGTTCGCCCTGGACGGTAAACCCGGAAATGTTTTTACCGACAGATAATAGTGCGAATGTAGCGGCTGCAATTAACCCGGACGATTTATCCATCAGGTTGGCTGCGATAAGAAAAATAAAAATGATAGTGAGCAGATTGACGGCAATTACAGCTATGTGAAGAGATTGTACCGTGGAGCCAAAAAAAAGTTGTAGCAAAGCATACATATAAAACAACCCGGGGGGCTTGGTTTCATAAAAAGATATGTAGGGTGTTTTGCCATCGAGTATCAACCGGCCATAGTAGGAATAGGCGCCTTCGTCTCTTTCAAACGGGATATCCAAAAAATTTAACCTTATTATTATTACCAGTAAGCAGATGATAAGCAACCCTATCAGATGGCCTTTACCGCTAAAAAAACTCCAATAACCCGGGGCAGATTTACTTTTATTTAGTGGCAGCTGCGGTTTCTGCAGTGATTTAGTCTTTTGGTTTTTTTTATGTGCTTTCATAAAAAAAATAAATCCTGTACAATTTTATCGGGAAATTATTTTTTCCTGGCAACTACAAGACAGCTGCTTCCAGTAAATATTTTCTTCCTCATTCCTATTCTTTTTCGTTCCCATGACATTAAATACTGAACAATCCTGCCCGCAATTCCTTTGCTGTGATGATCTTTTTCTACGGTTTTAGGATCGCCTCTTTTGGTTTTTAAATGTAACCAGGTTGGAAGACTTCGGAAAAGCAAAATCGGCATCACTAAAAATGAAAACAAATAACTGCTGTATTCAACTTTAAATCCCGCTTTTGAAAGTGTTTCGGTGATTGATTTCAGGGTATACCGTCTGAAATGGCCGATATAATCATCCTCATCAGACCAAAGTAAATTGTATGCGGGTACTGTCAGCAGCAGTATGCCGTTTTCTTCCATAAAAAAATTAACCTGCCTTAGAATCCCCAGGTCATCTTCGATATGTTCGATGACATCAAATAAACCGCAAGAGGGTATAGAAGCTTCCGGCAGGCCGCAATGCTGTAGTGTAGTGCAAATAATATTTCTTATACCCCTCGCTTTCCCGTTCAGACAGCCTTCAATACCGGGCTCGAGTAAAACAACATCATATCCCTCCTTCTGCATACCTAAGGAAACAAATCCGTTTCCACCCCCAATATCGAAAAACTGCTTTGGAATATGAAAGGCCCTGGCCAGATCGGTGATGCAATTATTTCGATGCTGAAACCAGAAGCTATTATCTTCCACTTCAAAATATACCCTGTTGGCCTCATGGGGATAAGATATTTGCTGAATGTTTTCCGAAATCCAGATCCCGTCTTTCAGGAACAAAGATTTTTCAAGATGATTCAATAATTGCTGTTCATTCATATTTCTAAAGTATTAAATTGTATCTGTATTTTTCATTTTTTATCTTTGTTTTCAATGATAAGCCTGGTTATCCCCTGCTACAACGAAGAAGAATCTATTTTACAAACCTGCACTGAACTGATGGACGTGATGAACCATCAGGGAGATGAATTTGAATTAATCTTTATTGATGATGGAAGTAAAGACCGGACGTTACAAATACTGTCAGCATTGCAACCGCAGAATCCCCATATCCGCATTCTTTCCTTTTCACGGAATTTTGGTCATCAGCTGGCTGTGACAGCGGGTATAGATCATGCAAGGGGCGACGCGGTGGTACTGATAGACGCCGATCTTCAGGATCCGCCAGAACTGATTCCTGAAATGATAAAAAAATGGAAGGAAGGCTACCAAGTAGTTTATGGCCAGCGTATACTTCGCAGGGGGGAAACTTATTTTAAAAGACTCACTGCCCGCCTGTTTTATCGTTTATTAAACAGGCTTTCTGAAGTGCCCATACCACTCGACACAGGTGATTTCAGGCTGATGGATCGCCGGGTTGTTGATGAACTGATTAACATGCGGGAACATCATCGCTTTATCCGCGGCATGGTCAGCTGGGTGGGTTTCAAACAAACTCCAGTATACTACGACCGGCGGCCGAGGTTTGCAGGAAAATCAAAATACCCGCTTCGTAAAATGCTCCGTTTTACAATGGATGGCATTGTTTCATTTTCTGCTACTCCTTTGAAGGTTGCTACCTATCTTGGATTTCTCACCGCCTTCTTGTCCCTGGTTGGAATTATTTATGTAATTTTTGTCCGCCTGCGTACAAATAACTGGGTTCCCGGCTGGACCACCACCATTATTGCAATCATGTTTTTCAGTGGGGTACAGCTTATCACAGTCGGAATCATTGGTGAATATGTAGCCAGAATTCACCGTGAATCTAAACACCGCCCTTTATATATTCTGAAAGACAAAATTGGCTACGACTCTTCAAATAGCTGATAATTGTAAATCATTTTATGGTGGCAAAATACATATGTCCATCTGTAGTACCAGGATTCAAAATCTAGTTGGCAATTCTGGATAATTACGGGAAAGAAACATGATGAGGATTACATTCTTAAATATTTTTAAATTACTCCTCCTCCTCACCATAGCTGCCGGCCTGCTGCTTTTTGCCTTTCGCGGTATGGATGTGAAAAAAATTTTTTCTGAAATGATTAAAGCCGATTTGTTATGGGTTACCCTATCGGCTTTGTTTTCTGTTGCTGCCTTCATCAGCCGGGCTTACCGCTGGAAACTGCTGATAGAGCCGCTCGGTTATTCCCCTTCCCTTAAAACAACAACTTACTCATTAATGGTGGGCTATTTTGCCAACCTGGCCTTTCCGCGGCTTGGCGAAATAACCCGCTGCGGAGCGTTGAATAAGGCGGAGAAAATACCTTTTAATAAACTGCTGGGAACTGTAATTGTGGAAAGAGCCATTGATGTGCTTAGCCTGTTGCTTTGTATGTTACTGGCTTCGGTTATTGAATTCAAAAGACTGGGATATTTTTTTAAGGAAAATATTCTTGACCCTTCTGTTTCAAAAATTCAGCAGCTTGCAAAATCGCCAATCGCACAACTGGCAGCTCTGTTTTTGCTTGCCGCAGTTGTTATCGTTTTATTTTTTTATTTTAAAAAAACCAGGAAAAAAAGTTATGAAACAGGCTTTACAAAACTCATCAAAGGCCTCCTGGAAGGATTGCGATCTGTCGCCAACCTGAAACGCCCCTGGCTTTTTATTTTTCATTCTATCTTAATCTGGCTCCTTTATTACCTGGGAGTGTATGTTTGTTTATTTGCTTTCCCCTTTACCACCGGGTTGGGATTTAACGCAGCATTATTCCTCCTGGTAGCCGGCGGAATAGGCATGTCGGCACCTGTACAAGGCGGTATTGGCGCCTATCACCTGCTTGTATCGCAGGGTCTTGTTTTGTATGGTCTTTCACGGCAGGATGGACTAGCCTTTGCCACCCTGCTGCACAGCCTGCAGTTGCTGCTTGTGGTGATATTCGGATTAACTTCCCTTCTCCTCCTATTTTATAATAGAAAATATACGAACAGCAACCGGCTTTAATTTTACGGTTTTGTTTTTGATGATGATACTTACTAATTACTTGTGCATGTAGCCAAGGTTTTTTATTTTGTCAGCCCAAAATAAGTCGCCTAGTATGATTCATGGAAAGAAAGTAGTAGTGGTGCTGCCCGCCTATAATGCCGCCAAAACCCTGGAAAAAACGTACCGGGAAATTGATTTTGATGTGGTGGACGATGTGATTCTGGTGGATGATCACAGCACCGATAATACGGTGGAAGTAGCCAAACAACTTGGCATCAGCCATATTCTGAAACACGACCGTAACTATGGCTACGGCGGCAACCAGAAAACCTGCTACCACTATGCTTTGAAAATCGGGGCTGACATTGTAATCATGCTGCATCCCGACTACCAGTACAATCCCAAGCTGATACCTTCGATGGCGTACCTGGTAGGCAAAGAAGTGTTTCATGCCGTGCTGGGCTCCCGCATACTTGGCGACAGGGCCATGATTAACGGCATGCCGGTATATAAATACATTGCCAACCGCATACTTACCTGGACGCAGAATTTTATCACCTGGCAAAAACTTTCCGAGTATCACACGGGCTACCGGGCCTTTTCAAAAGAAGTGCTGGAGAAGCTGAACCTGGAAGCCAACTCCGATGATTTTATTTTCGACAACCAGATGCTCTGCCAGATTTTTTATCTCGGTTATGAAATCGGCGAAATTTCCTGCCCGGCAAAATATTTTGAAGAAGCTTCCTCTATCAATTTCCGCCGAAGCGCCAAATACGGGCTGGGCGTTATTCTCACTTCCGTCAAATACAGGCTGAACAAATGGGGAATTATGCGCTCAGCTATTTTTCACAAACCCGCCGAAAAGAAAATTGAAGTAGTGGCCAGCCGATGAGGCGGTTAATTTACTGTGAGCACTCTTTTACTCTCCTGTCAGGATTTTATAAAGGGCATCGTTTTCCTGTAATTTTCACCTGACAGCATGAGGTAGTAAAAACCAGCAGGAATAGAAGATGTATTCAGGTTGAAAGAATTTTCACCGGGATTAATCCGTACATGCTGCGTATTCATTTCCCGTCCTGAATTATCAATAATCTTTATTGTCAGCTTTTCGGCTGGCAAATCTATTATGCGCAAAGCAAGCTGGCTGGTCACCCTGTTGCTGAAAAGTATTTTTGCGCCGGCAATATCATTCCGGTTCACCCGGATAATATGGCTGTATGTGTATTTACCGCCCGCATTCACATATTTCAGCCGGTAATGCTGTACCGGGCTGAGGGAATAATCATCAAACGAATAATAAATTTCCTTATCGGATTCTCCTTTGCCGGCTTTCGTTCCTATTTTAATAAAATTGACCCCGTCAATTGAACGCTCAATTTCAAAATGAGAAAAGGCGGTTTCACTGGTTGTCACCCAGGTAAGGCGGTTGCCATCGGGTCGTTTCCATGCAGTAAAATATTTCACCGTCACCGGCAATACCATTGCATTAAATGCAGTGATAGTATATGAGCAGTTGGAGCCGGCAGTACCGTCAATAGCTACTGTCACCTTGGTACCAGAAGATTGCCAGCCGGTGGATGCTGTTACCGATCCCCCTGAATTGGTAACACAATTTATTTTAGTAAGCGAGCCGCAGTTGCCAAGAAAAAATCCTACCTGGAAACCATTGGAAGAACCGGATGCTGAGTTATCGCAGTTGATATTATTCAGTTGAATGGAACTGGTGCCATCATTCTCCACATAATAAGTATAAAATGCTGTATTCTCCAATGAAAAGGCACACAGATCAAGCGGCACTACTTCCGTGGAAGGTTTGTTGCATGCATTGTTGTCGTTGGTGGCCACCGGGCTGATGATGGTTGCCCCGGAACAATAATTATTTGGTGGTGTATAATTTGTTGCTGAAAGAGTCAAGGTGCCTGTACCGGGCGTCCAGATTCGTAAATAGTAAGTAGTGTTTGGTGAAAGGGTATAGGTTTCTGCCGGCGCCCAATAACCGGTTCCGTCACTGAAGCAAACTGCATTGGCATCTACCGGGCCCTGGGTGTTGCCGCCGCCGCTACAGCCGGTATAAAAAGTAACTTCTGCTGCCTGCACCGGTGAAGTGGAAACATTCATCAATACACATGAAGCAGATGCATTTGTAGTGAAAGTAAACACCGTGATTTTGCCGGTGCCGCTGAATTCCGGATCCGTACAGTGTGAAGAGTTGCCATTGGATGATGAAATGGTATAATTGCGGCTTACCGAATCAAGTATTAATGAATAGGGACTTAAACAACTTGTTCCCTGCGAAAAAACAAGCGTAGAAAAGATAGAAAACAATAAAACAAAAACACACTTCACGGTTTTCATAGGGTGAGCACTTAGGATTTACTATAAAATTAGAGCGTTTGAACGCCAGTTCTGAACAAAAACAAAAGAAGAATTTATAAAATACACAAAACTACCCGAAGCAATAAGTACTTCTACCTGCGGAAGCTACGTTTTCGCTTCCGTGCCGGGCTTTTTGGCTGCCTGCCGGGCTTTATTTTCAATATCTTTTTCAGAAAAAATCGTAGCAGCAAAAGACGTAATTTAGCCCGCTAAATTTTTCGCATGGCAAATTATCATTACGATAAATGGATTATAAAATCACTTGCAGGCTTTGTTTTGCTGGGCGGTGCTGTATTTTTTATGTATTATTCCCTCACGCACCTGCATGCAAAGGAAAAATGGATTCTCTTCGGTTTGATTTCGGCATTCGCCTTCGCCAGCGGTGTGCTGCTGCTCAGCAGCGCTGCCGTGAATAAAGTAAAATCGGACCTCATCAAAAAACAGAAAATGCGCCAGCAGTCGGGATAAAAATTTTTTATTTAAACATAAAATAAACGGCGCCCAGCAGGAAACCGAAACTCACCAGGTACTTCCAATGAAAAGGCTCTTTGAGGTAAACGACGGCAAAAAATGAAAATACAACCAATGTAATAATTTCCTGCACCAGCTTCAGCTGAAAACCATTGAAGCCGCCTGCATAGCCCGCCCGGTTGGCTGGCACCATCAGGCAATATTCAAAAAAAGCAATGAACCAGCTTAAGACAATAGCTTTCCACAGCGGCCACCCGTCCTGTTTCAGATGATAATACCAGGCAAACGTCATAAATACATTGGAAGCAAGAAGCAATGCTACTGTACGCATAGGTAATTTTTAAAGGGCATGAAAAAGTCCCGCATCGCAGGACTTAACATTCAAAATAATTTCATTAATTCAAACTTCGGAAATCAACCGGCACCAGCTTGCTTACGCCGGGTTCCTGCATAGTCACTCCGTAAATAACATCCACAGCGCTCATGGTCATTTTATTGTGGGTAACGATGATGAACTGCGAATTACCGCTGAACTCACGAATCATGTTGGTAAACTTGCCCACGTTGGCATCATCCAGCGGGGCATCCACCTCGTCCAGTATGCAGAAAGGCGCCGGCTTGATGAGATAAATTGCAAACAGCAGGGCCGTGGCTGTTAAAGTACGTTCGCCGCCGCTGAGTTGTGTAAGCGAAGTGGGCCGTTTGCCTTTGGGTTTGGCTATCACATCAATCCCGGTTTCGGCCAGGTTATCCGGGTTTTCCAAAATCAAATCACACTGGTCATCTTCAGTAAACAGTGTTTTAAATACTTTCTGAAAATTCTCCCTCACTTTATGAAATGTTTCGAGGAATTTCTGGTTGGCAGTGGCTTCCACTTCCTGGATGGTTTGCAGCAAACTGTCTTTGGCTGACACCAGGTCGTTCTTTTGTTCCAGTATAAATTCATACCGCTTTTTCATTTCCTGGAACGCTTCGATAGCAGTAGGATTTACTTCGCCAAGGTTTTCCAGGCGTTTCTTCATCCGGTCAGCTTTTTCCTGGAGTTCTTCAACAGGCATATCGGAGTTCCTGGCTTCATCCAGGATATCTTCGAGCCGGATGCGGAATTCAACCTGCAGTCTTTCTTTCATACCGGCCAGCTGTAGTTTTACTTCGTTCAGTTTGTCTTTTATTTCACCAAGCAGGTGCTCTACCAGCTCCTTGTCTTTTATTTTATGCCGGAGCAGGCTTTCTTTTTCGTTCAGTTCATTGCGAAAGTTATAGTAGGCCTGGTCGGTTTCATTCAGCTTTTTTTCTTCTTCGGCTTTTGCCTTCACCAGGCTGATGAGTTCCTCTTCTGCCTGGCGCAGTTGATTGGCGCATTGCTCCATCTGCTGTTTGTTTTCAGCCAGCAGGGCAGTATTCTGTTCTATTTGCTGTTTCAGTTCTGTCAGCTGGTTGTTTTTAAAATCCAGCTCCTGGTGCAGTGCCGCCAGTTTACTTTGCTGCTTTGTCACCTGCAGGTTGTATTCGTTGTAAACCCGGCTTGCATCATTATAACTCACCTCATCGGTCTTAAACATTTCTTCAGCCTCACTCAGCTTTGCCGCCTGCACCTGCAGCTCCTCATTCAGCCATTTCAGTTCGTTGCGGGCAGCTTCCACCGAGCTGTGTGTTTGCTGAATCTGCACTTGTAATTCTTCCTGCCGCTGCTGGCCCAGGTTTTGCAGGGCGTGCAGGTTTTCCAGTTTGTTGTGAAGCGAGAATACCTGGTTAGTCAGCTCCTGTATTTCATATTCTGTATTCCTGATTGTATTTTCCCGCAGGTCTTCGTTGAAAGCAATCACTTCGTTGTGCCGCTCCTGTATCTCCTGTTTCAGCAGCTCCACCACGGCATGCTGCGTGGTTATTTCTTCCTGCAGCTTTTCAAGATTTTTTGCCCGGCCTATTTTTTTTCCTTCAAACAATCCGATGCTGCCGCCGGTCAGCGAATATTTTCCTTTTACATACTTGCCGGTTTTTTCTATCACCACAAAACCATTGCTGTTCTGCAAGGCCTCTTCATTGTCGGCAATAAATACATTGCCCAGCAAATGGTCGGCGAGATTCTTATATTTTTCCTCAACATCAATCACACTCAGCGCAGGCGTAAGGCCTTCTGGTGTATGCCCATGCATTACTTCCAACTCCTTATCATCCGTAAAATCCTGGTTCTTTATTTTATCCAGCAAAAAGAAATTCGCCTTGCCCTTTTTATTTTCATCAAGCAGGTGCACGGCCTGCAACCCTTCCGCCAGGTTGTTCACTATATAATAATTCAGGTAGGGCTCCAGCACATTTTCCAGCGCCGTGCGGTATTCTTCTTTTACATAAATGATATCGGAGAGTATCGGTGCCGTGTGATTCCAGCCTGTGTTGTTATGAAGGAACTTCACGCTTTCCGGGTAACCTTCCATTGAATCAATCAGGCTTTTCAGCAGGTCATGTTCGTTTTTCTTTGCATCCAGCTTGCGGTTTTCTTCAGCCAGTTTGTTGCGAAGTGTTTCGAGCAAAGCCTGGGTTTGCAGTATCTGCTCCTTGGTGTATTCGTGGTGTTTTTGCAGCTGCTCCAGGTCGGTGCGTTTTATTTTCAGTTCTTTTTCCCTCAGGTAAAGCTCATCGGCCAGCTGCTTGCGCTGCAGGTCACGCTGAATTTTATCATCATCAATTTGCTGAATGGTCCGTGTCAGGTTATGAATGGACGTATCGGCAATCGCCACCTTTTTTTCCGCCTCAAACTGGCTGCGCTGTACCTGCTGGTATTCGGCACGAAGCCCGTCGAGCAGGGTTCTTTTCTCATCCATCAGCATTCGCTTTGCATCCATTTCATTGCGCAGCAACTGCAACTGTTCTTGCATGGAGGTTATCATTTTTTCTTCTTCCGCTGCCTGCGCTTGGGTAAAAGCGATACTTTCTTCAATACCCTGCAACTGGCCTTCTGCCCGGGAAAGAAAATCCTGCAGTCCGCTTTCTTTTTCTCCCAGGTGCTCCAGCCGCTGCGAAACAAGATTTTTTTCATTTTCTTTGGTGCGCACAGCCTGGAGCAGTTCATTATAGGCATGTTGTTTTGCCTGCAGTTCTTTTTCCTTTTCAATAAAGGTTAACTTAGCCCGTTCCAATACAGCTTCGTCGCCGGCAATTTCTGCTTCCAGTTTCAGGCGTTTATCTGTTTCAGCTTCCTGCTGACTATTCAGTTCTTTATAGGTAAGATTAAAACTTTCCAGTGCCGCTTTTGCCAGTTCCACACTTACGTCGCGGTAATCTTTTTTTACCTCGTAATATTTTTCCGCCTTTTTGGCCTGGCTTTCGAGTGTTTTCAACTGGTTGTTGATTTCAAACAGCAGGTCTTCAATACGGGCCAGGTCCTGCTCAGTGGCATCCAGCTTCAGCCTGGCTTCTTTCTTTCTTGTTTTGTAAATAGAAATACCGGCAGCCTGCTCCAGCATGCGCCGGCGGCTGTTTTCTTTATCTTTTATCAAATCATCCACCATCGCCAGTTCGATGATGGCATACGAATCGGTGGACACGCCGGTATCCATAAAAAGATTCTGAATGTCTTTCAGGCGGCACTGCACATCATTCAGGCGGTATTCGCTTTCGCCGCTTTTGTAAAACTTGCGGGTGATGGTAACGGTACTGAACTCGGTAGGCAGCAGGTTTTTTGTGTTTTCAAACGTGAGGCTCACTTCGGCAAGGCCCGAAGCAGAACGGCTTTTGGAGCCATTGAACACAAGACTCTCCAGGTTTTCGCTGCGCAGATGGCTTATCTTTTGTTCGCCGATAACCCAACGTATACTGTCCACAATATTTGATTTTCCGCATCCATTGGGGCCTACGATTCCGGTTACACTGTCATCAAAATTGACAATGGTTTTATCAGCAAAACTTTTAAATCCTTTGATTTCAAGACTTTTTAGGCGCACGGGCAATCATTTTATTCCGGCGAATATAACCTGCAAAAACCATTTGTAAAACAAGGAATTATTCACAGTACCGGGAAAAGTCATCAAGGTTTTTCGGGGGGTTTACCGCCAACGTTTAAAGCTGCAAATTTACCCTGACAAACCGGATAATTTCAAAGGGCGCCTGCAGGTACTGAAAATTTTATCCGTGTCCTTTTTATTCATTGCTTTGCTTCTTTGACAGGTACCGTGGGAGTAAACAATAGTCAAATTCTTCTTATCAAAATTATTTTACTTCGGCCCGATTGCATTAATTTCGGCTCACTTTTGAAACGACCACATCGCTTCAAACCAATGATGCATGAAGACAATAATAATTCCGGTAGATTTTTCCGAAACATCGCTGAATGCCGCCCGCTATGCTGCCGCCATGCTGAGCGGTAAAAAAGACGCCGGCATCATACTTTATCACATGTATTCCGATGCGGATGAGTATGAAATGGCAGGCACTTATCTGGAGAGCCTGAAAAATGAATTACTAATAAAAGGTGACAGAGTGATAGAATGCATCCGCGAACGCGGCGACGACCTGATTGATTGCCTGGAAAGACTGGCCTACCAGAAAACCGCCACGCTGATTGTCATGGGCATTACAGGTAAGTCGGCATTCAGGCAGGCGCTTATCGGAAGCAATACGCTGAAAATTGCTATGCGGGATGTATGTCCTGTATTGATAGTACCACCACAGGCCGTTTATAATGGAGTGAAAAACGTGGCGCTGGCTTCTGATTTTAAAGATGTGGAAACAGTGACGCCGGTTATTTATTTAAAAGCCATATTGGATTTTTTCAAACCCAATCTGCACATTGTAAATGTAAACAGCGAAATACACGTGGCGCTGAATGAAGAATTAAAAAACGAAAAAGCATGGTTGGCGCAGCAGTTTGGCGAATACAACCCTGAATTTTATTTTATTACCACTTTCGATTTTCACGAAACCATCGAATTGTTCGTAAAAGACCAGGATATAGATTTGGTGATTACTGTTCCCCGCAATCATACTTTTTACGACTCCGTTTTCAAAAAAAGCGCCACTAAAAAGCTGGCTTTTCACAGTACTATACCGGTACTGGCTGCACATGAATAACCTTGTTCCCAACCGCATTTTTGCTAACGTCCATTAGGTTTTCCGGCTTTGTTTTTTTAGATTTGTCGCTCCAAAAAAAAGTTGCTGCATCAATTTTTTGCCGCTCTTACCTAACCCCGGCGGCTTATCTTCAAAGATTTTTTTGATGTGGTTTCAGTAAAAGAAAGGTATGAGGAATATCAAGCTGATTGAAGTGCCTTCAGAAATTGGGGCGGGCACCCGTGGCGCCAGCCTGGGCGTGGAAGCCATAAAAATTGCCGCCATGGATTTCATGAGCAATTTCTTTATCCATTTTCCTTCGGAAAAAATTCCGCATGAAAACAAGCTGTTGTACGAACCAATTGAATCGCCTTATGCCAAGCGGGTAAAAGGGATTTACTCCATGTATGAAAAAGTAGGCAAGGCTGTTTCTGAAACTATTAAAAACAATTTCTTTCCCGTGGTTTTAAGCGGCGATCACAGCATTGCCGGCGCCACCATTGCGGGTATTAAAATGGCAAAACCGAAGAGCAAGCTCGGGGTAATATGGATTGATGCGCATGCCGACCTGCATACGCCATACACTACCCCTTCAGGCAATGTGCATGGTATGCCGATGGCTGTCACGCTGGGAGAAGATAATAAAGACTGCGCCGTACATAAGCTGGATGAAGACACAAAAAAATACTGGGAACAACTAAAGCATATCGGCAAAATTTCACCCAAAGTGCTACCCGAAGACGTGGTGCTGATTTCGACACGAGATTATGAAAAAGAGGAAAAATACCTGATTGATAAACATAATATAAAACTTATCAGTACCAAGGAGGTGCGCAGCAAGGGGCCGGAAAATGTGGTACGCTCTGTTATTCGTTACCTTGACGATTGCACCGATATTTATATCAGCTTCGATGTAGATTCACTCGATGCTTCCATTACCCGCGGTACCGGCACGCCGGTGAGCAACGGGCTGCGAGAAAGGGAAGCTGAAGACCTGATAAGTAAATTCATGCACAACCGCAAAGTCTGTTGTTTTGAAATAACCGAAGTAAATCCCACGCTGGATAAAGAAAACCTGATGGCCGAAATTGCTTTTAATATTCTGCAGCGGAGTGTGAATGTGCTGATGATGAACTGAGCGTCGGTTTACACGAAACAAAATTTATTTTGCAAATGTTTTCCGCAGCCCGTCTTCAAAACTTAGCGGCTCATAACCGAGTTCTTTTCTTGCTTTCTCAATTACAAACCCGGTTTTCGGGGGGCGTTTGGCGGGTTGGGTAAATTCGGCAGCCGTTACCCTTTTGATAAGTTTACTGTCATACCCGAGAAAAGCTGCTGTTTTCACTGCCATCTGGTAAGGTGTTAAAATATCTTTACCTGAAATATGAAAAATACCACTGGCTTTTTTCTCAATTATTGAAACTATCCCGTCAGCAAGATCTTCTACATATGTCGGTGTTCGCCATTGATCATCTACTACGCTGTACCCCTCCGTCTTCTCCAGTTTTTCTTTTACTATGCTTAAAAAATTGCTGCGGCCTGAATGATTTTTACCATACACCAGCACCGTTCTTACAATGGCACTGTCATACTCATATTCTTTCACGGCTTGTTCTGCTTCCAGTTTTGTTTTACCGTAATAATTTACAGGAACCGGTATCGCATCTTCACTGTACATGCCGCTTTCACCGTCAAAAACAAAATCGGTGGAAAGAAAAATGAAAAAGCATTTGTATTCAGCGGCATTGATGAGCAGGTGAACCGTTGCCTCCACATTCACCAGGTAAGCCTGCATCTGGTTCAGTTCACATTCATCAGGCCGGCTCATGGCGCCGGCATGAACCACCACACCGGGTTTTGTTTGTTCAAAAACATCATGCACTGCATAGGGGTCGGTAAAATCCATCGGCAGGTAATGAAAATTTTTGTTGTTGGTAAAAGGCAGGCGGCATTCGCCTTTGCCGGTGGCAATGACGGAATAATTTTTTGCCAGTAATTTTTCTGCCAGGTAATACCCAAGAAAACCATTGGCGCCGGTGATGAGGATATCCATAAAAATGCCCCCGGATTTAGGGGGCTTTTGTGATCCCGTCAGGATTCAAACCTGAAACCTTCTGATCCGTAGTCAGATGCTCTATTCAGTTGAGCTACGGGACCTATGTGGGCCTGCCCGCCGAAGCCCCAAATATTTGGGGCGCTGGCGGACGGCAAAAATAAGCCAAAACAAGATGAGAGCCAAAAGGTGAATCTATTTCTATGATCATAAATTCCTGTCTGCAGATTACCTTAATTTCCGTTAAGAAAAATTTTTGTTTATGAGTTCAAATCTTTCCGTACGTGAAATTCAAACTGACGATATTCCGCCGCTTATCAACTACTGGTTGAGCGCCGATGAAGAATTTCTCAGGGGCATGGGCGCCGACCCGGCAAAAATTCCGCCAAAAGATGAATGGGAAAAAATGTTGCTTGAACAAATCAGCCAGTCTTATGAAGAAAAAAAAGCGTACTGCATCATCTGGCTGGCCGGTGGTGAAGCTGTAGGACACAGCAATGTGAACAAAATCATCTATGGCCAGGAGGCTTATATGCACCTGCACCTATGGAAATCTGCATCAAGAAAAACCGGGTGGGGAACTTCTTTTTTGAAAATGACCCTACCGCTGTTTTTTGAAAACCTAAAATTAAAAACGCTGTACTGCGAACCCTATGCCCTTAACACGGCCCCCAACAAAGTGCTGGAAAAAACAGGTTTTGATTTTATTAAAACCTATATCACCACACCGGGCTATCTCAATTTCGAACAGCCGGTAAACCGCTGGCAACTGAGCCGTGACAAATTCAGAATGCTTAACTTTCCTTCATAAAATCTTTTTGTCATGAACCTTTATCGTATCAGCATTTATTTTCTTGTTACAATTTCTGCCGGTTCCGTATTTGCCCAAAAAGATCCGAAGACAACTGAAGTATGGACACCCGAACCACCGAAAGTAACACCGGGTAAAACCGTAAGCGAGGCACCATCGGATGCCATTATTCTTTTTAATGGCAGCTCTGCTTCGGCATGGCAGCAAAAAAAAGACGGATCGGAAGCCAAGTGGACGGTAACTGACAATACCCTTACCGTTAAAGCCGGCGCCGGCGATATTCAAA
This sequence comes from uncultured Chitinophaga sp., assembly GCA_964444975.1. Classification (GTDB taxonomy): domain Bacteria; phylum Bacteroidota; class Bacteroidia; order Chitinophagales; family Chitinophagaceae; genus VBAS01. The sequence goes on from CAYUJD010000048.1 coordinate 27,055, forward strand.
CTAAACAGAAATTTGGCGACTGCCAGCTTCATATTGAATGGCGAGCCCCGGCCGAAGTGAAAGGCGAAGGCCAGGGCCGCGGCAACAGCGGCATTTTCCTGATGGGCCGCTACGAACTGCAGGTGCTCGACAGCTACGAAAGTAAAACCTATGCCAATGGGCAGGCAGCCAGCATTTACAAACAGCACATTCCATTGGTAAATGCCTGCAGGGCGCCCGGCGAATGGCAGACGTATGATATTATTTTTACCGCACCCCGCTTTGGTGAAAACGGCAGGATGATAGAACCGGCAAGAATAACTGTGCTCCACAACGGAGTGCTGGTTCAAAACAATGTGACCATCTGGGGCGGCACGCAATATATCGGTTCACCGTATTATGAAAAACATGATGCCAAAGAACCCATCATACTGCAGGATCATGGCAACCCGGTAAGCTACCGCAATATCTGGATACGGGAATTGTAATTTTGAAAACCACTTTTATGAAATCGTTTTTTGCTTTGCCGTTAATGTTTATGGTGCTGGCTTGCACAGCACAACCAAACAACCAGGAAATTGTTTTCCGTTCGGTAAACGTCATTCCCATGGATAAAGAACAGGTGATAAAAAACCAGGACGTAGTGGTAAAGAACGGGGTGATTGTAGCCATTGGCAATGCGGACAAAGTGAAATATGATAAAAGCGCCCTGGTGATTGAAGGGGCCGGCAAATTTTTGATGCCCGGGCTGGCCGAAATGCATGCGCATGTGCCGCCGGTGGATGACCTGGAACCAATGAAAGAAGTATTGATGCTTTTTTTATGCAATGGCGTCACCACCATCCGCGGTATGCTGGGTCATCCGCGCCATATTGAACTGCGAAATAAAATTCAGAACGGTGAAATTGCGGGTCCGCATTTTTATACATCAGGTCCCAGCTTCAATGGCAATAGTGTGAAAACCTCCGATGCCGGTGCTGAAATGGTGCGCCAGCAAAAACAGGCCGGTTATGATTTTCTGAAACTTCATCCGGGTCTTACAATAGAAAATTTTGCAGCCATAGCAAAAACGGCGCATGAAGTGAACATTCCGTTTGCCGGTCATGTGTCTTTCCAAGTGGGTGTGTGGCAGGCAATAGAAGCGGGTTATGCTTCCATTGATCACCTGGATGGATTTGTGGAAAGCCTGGTGCCGGGCATTGATACAGTAAAAGAGCAAAGCGCCGGTCTGTTCGGAATGTTTATTGCCCACCGGGCCGATGAATCAAAAATTCCGGCGCTGATGAAGGCCCTGAAAGAAAAAAATATATGGGTAGTGCCCACACAATCGCTGGCCGAGCGATGGTTTTCGCCCGAGAAAGATGCTGATGCTTTTGCCCGCGAGCCGGAGATGATTTACATGAGCGAACAAACTCTGAAAAACTGGATCAGCAGCAAAAAAAACCTGGTGGCAAATGCAAATTACAATGCAGCGTCCCTGCGGAAATTCATTCATCTGCGTCGGAAACTGATTTACGAATGCCAGCGCAATGGTGTAGGCTTATTGCTGGGCAGCGATGCGCCGCAGGTGTTTGATGTGCCCGGCTTTTCCATTCATCAGGAACTGAAGTATATGGTTGATGCCGGCCTCACTCCTTTCGAAGCGCTGCAGAGCGGCACGGTGAACGTAGCAAAGTATTTTGGTAAAAATGACCGGGGTATGATAAAAACCGGTTTTGTATCCGACCTCCTATTACTGGATGCCAACCCGCTGGAAAATATTGAAAACACAAAAAAAATTGCCGGTGTGATGTTGGGCAATAAATGGCTGTCAAAAGAATTTATTACTGCCGAATTGAAAAAACTGGAGAAGCCGAAGCAGTTTTAATATTAGTTGACACATATGCTATCAACTTAGGGTCTTCCTGTAAATTCTAAGAGGGCCATTTGAGTTAAAAATCCAGATGAC
>CAYUJD010000049.1:0-27250 GCA_964444975.1 uncultured Chitinophaga sp.
CTTTTATTGCCGAGCCGGACACAGGATAGAAAACCCGTTCTTTGCCATTCAGAAAAATCCCAGGCATTATCATATTTAAGCGGAATCACCAGTTCCCCCTTTGTATTGATGAATCCGTATTTGTTATTTGCCTTTACCAGTAATAATCCATACGCAGCATATCCTATCCTTTCGTAGTTAAGCGGGATTTCTTTTCCGGATTTAGCAACTGCAAAATATTTACCTTCGCTTTCTACTATTACTCCTTTTTTATTTGATAGCACCCTGTCATATTTTACAGGTATTACTACCTTTCCTGTATTATCAACAAAACCCCATTTGCCTTCCCCTTTATCCCTGTCATAAATCTCAACACCGGCAATACCATCTGAAAACTCCCACACATTATTATATTTTAATGGTGAAAGCTTTTTACCGGTTTTATCCATAAAGCCATATTTATCATCCGCCTGTACCACCACAATGCCCGCATCGGTATAAACAATTTCATGAATAAGCGGAATAATTTCTTTTCCTGCTTTATTGATCAGTCCATATTTGTAATCGGTCCACGTAACTTTTTTACCTGCAACAGCAACATCATCTTTAAAGGCTTTAATCGTGTCATACTTTGGCGCTACAATAATTTTTCCGGATGCATCTTTAAGGCCATATTTTTTTGATGCTGGATCCTGGAAGCTTTGAAACTGTTGCCCACACACAGTAACATATACCGGGATAAACAGGGAGAAAAAGAATACTTTCAGCATAGGAAATTTTTTTATTCAAATCTCCTTATAATCACTAAGTGGCGCAATGGTAAAAAAGTAGCAATTACAGCAGCCCTGTTTTCTTCAGCGCTTCGGTGCGGGAGTTCACCTGCAGTTTTTCGTACACGTTGCGGATATGGGTGCGGACAGTTTCGATGCTGATAAAAAGTTTGTCGGCTATTTCGCGGTAGCGGTACCCCTTGCTGAGCAGTTCCAGCAGTTCCTGCTCACGCCGGGTGAGGTCCTGAAAGTATTCATTGGTTTTTTCCCTGAGGGCAAAAGCTTCAATCACCTTGCGGGCTATCTGGCTACTGATGGGGCTGCCGCCCTTATTTACTTCTTCAATGGCTTCAATGATTTTTTCCGAAGGTGTGCTTTTCAGCAGGTAACTGATGGCGCCGGCTTTCAGGGCTTCAAAAATAGTATCCGGGTTGTCGTATACCGTCAGCACCATGCATTGTATGGCGGGGTGAATCATCTTTAAACGGCGCATACATTCAATGCCGTTCATGCCCGGCAGGTTTACATCAAAAAGAGCAATGTCAACCGGTTCGGAAGCCAGTTCTTTCAATGCGGTTTCAGCATCGGCAAATACACGAAGTTCGTCCACATCTATTTGCAGCTGCACCTGTTCGGCCAGATAATGCCGCACTTTGTTTTCGTCTTCAATTATGGCGAGTGATTTTATGTTCACCAGTTAAAATTGCAGGTTTATTTTTTTGTCCGGAATGTTATTTAAGTAGTATTTAATGGAAAAGCATACAGGAAGCGGCTGCCCCTGCCGGCTGCTGAATCTATTGTTAACTGGCCTCCTATTTCTTCTGTCCTTTGCCTGATGTTGCGAAGTCCGTTGCCAGGTAATTTCTTTTGCAAATCAAACCCGGCGCCATCATCTTTTACTTCAAAATGCAGGAAACCCTGCCTGCACCTGGCAATGACAGAAATAGTATCAGCCTGGCTGTACTTGATGGCATTGTTTACAATTTCTCTGGTCACCAGCAGCATATTACGGAGTTGTTCATTGCTGAGTAAAACATCGCTGCCTCCATCGGGCAGGTCAATGCGGTAGCTGATGCCGGAATACTCCAGTTGTTTGTGCAGCTGCTCCCGCATATAGGAAAGCAATTGCTCCAGGGTTTTATTTTCGGGGTTCAGGCTCCAGATGATTTCACTCATATTATTTACCAGCCTCCGGCTGGTGCTGCTGATGTCGAGCAGTTCTTTTTCATTGGCGGCAGTGGCTTTATTTTTTGCCGAATCGCTCATTAAAATAATTTGGGTAAGGCCCGCGCCGATATCATCGTGCATTTCGCGGCTAATGCGCTGCCGTTCTTTGTCCAGTGCCTGTTGTCTTTCCAGCTCGGCAATTTTTTGTTTCAGCTTGCGCCGGGCGATTTTTTGGGTAATAAAAACAGTTAGCCCAATAAAGAAGAAACCACCGAGAGTATAAAACCACCAGGTTTGCCAGAAAGGTGGCCGGATGATCACCGACAGCTGGTAAAGCTTATTTGTCCATTCACCTGTTTGATTGGCGGCTTTTATTTTAAATACATAATGACCCGGCGGCAGTTTATTATAATGTACTTCATTTAACCCTCCGCTATGCACCCAGTCGCGGTCCCAGTTTTGCAGCTGGTAAGCATAACTGATTTTGGCGGGATCGTTGAAATCAATTGCCCTGAATCGAAAAAACAAATTGTTTTCGTAATAGGCCAGCCCGGTGTGACTGATATATTCGGGTGAAAGAGCAGTATCGGCTGGCTTATCGTTTATACGAAATTCAATTAATCGCAAAACCGGCAACGGTTTTTGTATGTTGATTGTTTCTGGCTGGAACCATACCACCGCTTTTACTGTTCCAAAATACAATTTACCACTGCGTCCCCGGTGATAGGCGCCGGTATTGAATTCATTGGCCGGAAGACCCTCAGATTCTGTAAAATTCACAAACCTGATTTCGGGAAAAACAGCTGTTTCACGGAATTGCATTTTTCCTTTTGAAAGCCCCTTGTTTGTGCTTACCCATATTTCATCGTTGCTGATCAATGCCCCGTAGACATAACTGCTCATTAACCCGTTGCTTTCGGTGTAAACCTTTAACTGCCCGTCGCGGGGATTATGGGCAACAAGACCGTTGGTTGTGCAAATCCAAATAAGCCGCCGCAATGAATCATAACTCACGGCTTTTACATTTTCACCGGGTAAAAGGCGTTTTGATTTTTTCAACTCCTCCACACCCGGCGCAATATAAATTCCTCCTGTTTCCGGTATTACCCAAATTTGCTTGTCGGGAGCAGTCCATAGCGCCGTGATCTTAGCGCCGGTCAAAAACTTTAGCTGGCTGATATGATAGCGGCCTCCATCCTTATTCACAACATACAAGCCAATATTGGTAGCCAGCAGCCAGCCGTTTTTATATTCAATCATTGACCATAACTGCGGCGACTGGAGATAATCTGGCGGATGGGGAATTTTAAGCGAAATAAAATGCTGTTTTGTCTTTTCTCTTATATACAAATAACCCGAGTAACTTGTCCAGAGATTCCCCCGGCTGTCTTCTTTGATCAGCGGAACTGATCTGCCATATGGAAGTGAAGGTTCATAATGAGAAAATGGGATCCTGCTGGTTTCACCTGTCCGGGGATTATGCTTCAATAAGCCATTTTGAAAAGTACCCAACCAGATATTTTCTTCTTCATCCTCATAAACAGAATGAATAAAAAGGCGGGTGCCTCCATTTGCACCGGGTGCTGATTTTGGATAGCTGTAAAAAGCAGGCGGTTCAATCTCTGTTTTTAAAAAGCCGAGCACATCGGCGCCTGCCCACAGATTGCCTGTTGTATCGGCATAGAGACAATATACCGGGAAAAATGTTTGTGCTATGGGCAGCCCGTTAATATTCCCTTTCCACACAAACTGGTTTTCCCATGCAGTCTTATAAAAAATATTTCCTGTCTGATCTCCTGCCCAGATATTATTCCCGCTGTCTGAATAAAAACAGCGGATCATTCCCTGATTCACAGAAGCTGGTTTATTGGTAACCGGAATGGTGCCGGTGGATAAAGTTTTACAATCCACCCAGCTAACACCCTTGTTATTGCCGAGGTAAAGGGTGTCCCGGCAACGGGTGATGCAGTAAAATGATTTGTCTTTCAGCAGCCGGTTCCACTGTTTTTTCCTGCTGTCAAACGCAAGCAGTCCTTTGTTGCTGGCAAACCAAAAGCGGCCGCTTTCATCATGAACGCCATTGTACATGAGGGGAAAATTTTCTTTTGGTTCGTTTAAAACCGAAACCGGGTAAGAAATGCAGTCCCCGTTTTTTGTATTTAATACATACAATCCTTCTGATGCGGATGCAAGCCATAGGTAGTTGTCCTTTATCAGCAAGGGGTTGGCAAATGATTCAATGGTGCCCGCCTGTTCAACACCTGCCTGTTCTTTGTTGCGGGCAAAGAAAAGCTTATGCCGGGTGAACTGCCGTGTTCGTTTATTAAAACTGTGTAGTGCAATGTCGGTGGAAAACCATATCTGATCTTCATCATCTTCCAGCATGGCAGAACGAATGATTCTTCCCTGCATTTGCCCGGGGGCATTGCCAAAAAAAGGTTTATAGATTTTCATCTCCACACCGTCAAACCGGTTCAGCCCGTTGGCAGTGGCTATCCACAAAAAGCCCTGCCTGTCTTTCATCACTGAATAAACGGTGCTTTGCGACAGACCCTTTACCTGTTCAAAATGCAGCGGTTTTTCTGCCTGCGAAAACAGCAGCAAGGGATGCAGCAATAGGATGTGCAGAAATGTTTTTTTCATGGACGGCCTTAAAAGTAGGGAATAAGCCTGAGTTTGTTAAATAACGGGGGCCTCATCATTCTTATCAATGGCGAACCCGTATTTTTGTTATCATGCCTGTTTCCATCATCACACAAAATCTTGTAAAACGCTACCGGCAGCGAACAGTAGTGAACCATGTTTCCATTGAAGTAAACCAGGGTGAGATTGTCGGTTTGCTTGGCCCCAATGGCGCAGGCAAAACCACTACTTTTTACCAGGTAGTAGGATTGATAAAGCCCGATGAAGGAGAAGTGTTTCTTGATAACGTCAATATCACCAAACTACCCATGTTCAGGCGGGCAAAAATGGGCATCGGTTACCTGCCGCAGGAGGCATCGGTTTTCCGTAAGCTGAGCGTGGAAGATAACATAATGGCTGTACTCGAGATGACCGACATGAGCCGGGATGAAAGATACCGCAAGCTCGAATCACTCATCGGCGAGTTTCGCCTGGGGCATGTGCGCAAAAGCAACGGCGATGTAATCAGCGGCGGCGAAAGAAGAAGAACGGAAATTGCACGGGCACTGGCCACCGATCCGAAATTTATACTGCTTGATGAACCCTTTGCCGGCATTGACCCCATCGCCGTAGAAGACATTCAGGCCATTGTGGCCCGGCTGAAATATAAGAACATCGGCATCCTCATCACCGATCACAACGTGACGGAAACCCTCTCCATCTGTGACCGGGCATATTTACTTATCGAGGGAAAAATCTTCAAACACGGCACCGCCGAAGAACTGGCCGCCGATGAAGATGTGAGACGGCTGTACCTGGGAAGAAATTTTGAATTGAGAAGAAAGGATTATCTGCATGAGGAAGCGAGAGCTTCCGATCTCTGATCTTCCTGTTTTATCATTTAACTTTATCTTGTTTTATTTCTGCACACCGCATTAAGTGTGGTGGAAGGATTATGAAGCTGCTCAGCCCCGCCATATCATCCCTGGCCCGCATGCGCATGTGGCGCATCGAAGCGTGGAAGAACAGCCCCATCGAAGCGCAGCGGGATGTGCTGCAAAACCTGGTGACGGCAGCGCAATACACCGAGTTTGGCAGAAAATATTATTTCTCCGACCTGTTTACGCTCCGGGCTTTCAAGCAGGCTGTTCCGATTCATGATTATGATGATATGAAACCCTACATCCAGCGCATCATGAACGGAGAGCAGAATGTGCTGTGGAATACTCCTATTTACTGGTTTGCCAAAAGCAGCGGCACCACCAGCGACCGGAGCAAATTTATTCCCGTAAGTGATGAAAGCCTGCAGGATGGCCACTATAAAGCCGCCAAAGATGTGCTGACGCTGTATTACAATTTCAATCCTGAGTCGGAGCTGCTTACCGGAAAAGGACTGGTAATCGGTGGCAGCCACACCATCAACCAGCTGAATCCCGAAGTGCAGTACGGCGACCTGAGCGCCGTGCTGCTGCAAAATTCTCCCTTCTGGGGTCATTGGATACGAACACCCGACCTGAGCATTGCGCTGATGGATGAGTGGGAAAGTAAGATTGAAAAGCTGGCGCAGAGTACCATCAAAGAAAATGTGACGTCCATTTCAGGTGTACCTACATGGACACTGGTGTTGTTTAAACGAATTCTGGAAATCACGGGAAAAAGCTGCATGGCGGAAGTGTGGCCGTCGCTGGAGCTTTATATGCACGGCGGTGTTTCATTCACTCCTTACAAAGAACCGTTCGGAAAACTCATCGGCAAAGACATTCATTACCTGGAAATGTACAATGCCAGCGAAGGTTTTTTTGCCGCATCAGACAAACCCGGTGAAGAAGGCATGCTGCTGTTTCTTGATCACGGCGTGTTCATGGAGTTTATGCCGGTGGGTGAGTATGGAAAAATACAACCGAAAACCATCGGGCTGCGAGATGTGCAACTGTATAAGAACTACGCCCTGGTTATTTCAACCAACGGCGGGCTGTGGCGCTACCTGCTGGGCGACACCATTCAGTTCACTTCGCTGCGGCCGTATAAAATAAAAGTATCCGGCCGGCTGAAGCATTACATCAATGCGTTTGGTGAAGAAGTGATTGTTGACAATACGGATAAAGCCATTTCAATTGCATGCAAAAAAACCGGAGCCATAGTAACAGACTATACTGCTGCACCTGTTTATTTTTCCGACAGCGCTGCCGGTGCACATGAATGGCTGATTGAATTTGAAAAACTGCCTGAAAACATGGGGCAATTTGCCAACGAACTGGATGCGGCTCTGAAAAACATTAACAGCGATTATGATGCCAAGCGATATAAGGATATGGCACTCCGGTTGCCGGTACTGCATCCTTTGAAAAAAGGCGTGTTTGCCGAATGGCTGCGCAAAAAAGGAAAACTCGGCGGACAGCACAAAGTGCCGCGGCTGAGCAATGAAAGAACCCTGCTGGAAGAAATTTTGTTGCTCAACGCATGAAACCTGGTTTTGAACAAGGCAACAATAAATAATGCTGAGCTAATCACCGGCTCAAATAAAACTTTTCAGAAAAACCCGTTTCCCTATCTTCGCCACGCAATCCGGTAGCGGATGATAAATCTGCTTCCGATAATTGTCGGGACTAAAATCTGAAATCGCTGCATGGTTCCAAAATACAAACGCATCCTGCTGAAGCTTTCCGGCGAATCATTGATGGGTGATAAATCTTTTGGGCTTGACCCCGATGTGATAGCACAATATGCAAAAGACATTAAAGAACTGACTGAAATCGGTGTGGAAGTGGCCATTGTTATCGGCGGGGGGAATATTTACCGCGGTATGAATGAAGCTGAAACGGGAATTGAACGGGCACACGGCGATTACATGGGTATGCTGGCCACGGTTATCAATGGCATGGCGCTACAGGCAGGACTTGAAAAGATTGGCGTGTTCACCCGCCTGCTCAGTGCCATTAAAATGGAACAGATTGCCGAGCCTTATATCCGCCGCCGGGCCATCCGTCACCTGGAAAAAGGAAGGGTGGTGATTTTTGGCGCCGGCACAGGCAACCCTTATTTTACCACCGACACGGCAGGTTCGCTGCGGGCTATTGAAATAAATGCCAATGTAATCTTGAAAGGAACCCGTGTGGATGGTATATATACAGCCGATCCCGAACAGGATCCCTCTGCTAAAAAGCTCGATAGAGTAACTTTTTCTGAGTGCATCAGTAAAAACCTGCGGGTAATGGATATGACTGCCTTTACACTCTGCATGGAAAATAACCTGCCTATCCTTGTTTTTAATATGAATAAACAAGGTAACCTGCGCCGCGTGGTCACAGGCGAAAAAGTAGGCACTCTTGTTACCGGCTGATGGGATGAAAAGCTGTGCCTGCTGTATTCAATTCCCAATGTTTTTTTTATAATTATACACCGCCAGCCGTTGCTGTGTAAAACTAACTCACCCGGACTGCCGGAATTTTATTAGTTTACAATCTTCAATTATCTTATGGGAAATATCTCATTATCCGTTTTTGAAATTGCCATTCTTTTTGTAAGCGCTGTGGTAATAGGCGTGGTTATTCATCTTTTTATCACCAGCCGGCGAAGCCTGAAAAAGCAAATGGAAGAAACAAAAAAAGCTTATGGCAGCGGCATCGATGAATGGAAAATAAAATACATCAACGATGCCGAACAGAAAGAAAAAGAAACCGGCGAACTGGAGAACCGGCTGTTCGAAGCCGAAGAAAGCAACAAAATTTACCAGGTAGAGATTGAAGAGCTGAAAAATCAGCTGCGGAAGCTGAAAGCCGAAATACAACAGCCAAAAACAGAAACCCCTCTTTCCCCTGCCCGCCCCGATTATTACGAGCAGCTTCGCCAGGCACAGCAAAGCCTGCTGGAGCACAATGAAAAAATAAGCAAGCTGCTGGAGCAGGTGGATGTAATTAAAGAAACTGAAGAAAAAAACCTGGAAATTCAGCGCAGCAACGAAGAGCTGGGCATGCAGATAAAAGACCTGAAATACCTGCTGGAAGAAAAAGAAGAAGAAATAAGCCAGGTAAAGCAGAAGGAGCACCTGACCAAAGAGATGACTTCCATGCTGGACAATGCCTACAACGAGTTTTACCTGCTGCAGGACAAAATAAAAAAGCTGGAAGCGCAGCTTGCTTCTTCCAAAATGATGAATATTGAATATGATGACCTGAAAGAAGCTTATTATAAAATGGCCCGGGAGCTGGATGAATCGAGAAACAAGACCAACCATTACCTGCAGGAAAACCAGGCCCTGCAGATAGAACTTTCAAAACTGGAAGACAAGCTGAGCGAATCGAATCACCAGCGGCAGCAACTGCAGAAAAAAGTGGCCTATCTTGAAGAACTGAATACAGACCTGCAGCAGATGTCGGCCGCCAATAAAAAACTGGAAGGGCAACTGAAGCGGCTTGGCGAGCTGGAAAGCATGCTGAACATAGTGACGGAAGAAAGAAATAAGCTGAAAGAAAACCAGGGCGCCGGCCTGTAATGTGCGGCTGATAAAAATCATAAGGCAAAAAGCCCCGCTGCGGGCTTTTTTTATTGCTGCAGGTTTACCTTTGCCGCAAAGCAATAAAACAAGTATGAACATTGCCGATATCCGCAGAGATTATTCACATAAAAGTTTAGCGGAAAATGATGTGGATGCAAACCCCATCCGCCAGTTTGAAAAATGGTGGGATGAAGCTGTGCATTCAAAGATTGATGAAGTGAATGCCATGACGGTGGCCACTGCATCGGCCGACGGGCTGCCGGCTGCCCGAACTATGCTGCTGAAAGGATTTGATGAAAAGGGGTTTGTATTTTTTACCAATTATGAAAGCTTTAAAGCCGACCAGCTGGCCGAAAACCCGAGAGCCTGCCTGCTTTTTTTCTGGAAAGAACTGGAACGCCAGGTTCGCATTACCGGGCTGGTGGAAAAAATAAGTGGCAAAGAAAGCGATGAGTATTTTCATTCACGGCCCGAAGCCAGTCGTATCGGCGCCTGGGCCTCGCCACAAAGCCGGGTGATTGAAAGCCGCCGCTGGCTGGATGAAAAGTTTAATGAGCTGGTAAAAAAAATGGAAGGCTCTGAAATAACAAGACCGCCGCACTGGGGCGGCTACCTGGTAAAACCGGTGGTAATTGAATTCTGGCAGGGGCGCCCCAGCCGCCTGCACGACCGCATACAATACACGCTGGATGATAATGGTAACTGGAAAATAGAAAGGCTGGCGCCGTGAAGAAACGGATTATTTATCTTTCTTTTTTGTTCCCTTCTTTTTAGCCGGCCGGCTTTTGCCAAAACTTCCCTTGAAAATTTTTCCTCGCTTTGTTTTCTTGTCTCCCTTCCCCATAACAGATTTTTTTTAATTTTTTAATTGTACTATGGATGCGAAAGCCCCGGAAGTACTTACAACCAGTAAATGCGGGGCTTTCAAAAAAAATTTTCTTTCAACATCAGAGCTTGCTGGCTAATTCTTTTCCTGCCTTGAAGCGGGCCACTTTGCGGGCTTTGATGGTGATTTCCTCATTGGTTTGGGGGTTACGCCCCTTGCGGGCTTTTCTTTTTGAAATAAGAAATGTACCGAATCCTACCAGGGTCACCTTGCCACCGGCTTTCAGTGTTTTTGTAACAGCTTCGGTGAAAGAATCTATTGCAGCGTTGGCCTGCGTTTTGGTAATGCCTGTATCATCGGCCATTTTGTTGATTAAATCTGCTTTGTTCATAGTTAGTTTTTTAACGATTAATAACGGCGGCAAATTTAGAGGGTTTTGTATTGCAGCAAAATTTTTCTTCCTGTTTTTTCAGCACAGGTTAATCACGCTGAACCCGCATGGGGAAAGGATTGCATAAGATTGCAGATGGGGATTGAACTGATAGTTTCTTGCTCTTTTCACACTGTTATTGCACCACCTGCATCAGGCTGCGGAAGGCAATGAAGCGGTCGCCCCATTTGTCAATGGCCTTTTGCCGCATACCGGCAGCATACAATTCAATATAGCGGTTGTAATCCGGTCTGCTTTCGGCAAAATATTGTGCCGCATAGGTGGGCCCTTCTTCTTCCTCCGTTTCCAGCAGGCGCAGCAGTTGGGCATGGGTAAAACAACCGGTGCTTACCACTTCGGGCATATGTTCCTGCTGCATCCACTGCAGCCAGGCCTCGTGAATGGACCAGTCAATTTTTATAGTGACATTGTAGATAAACATTATTATAAGCAATCTCAAAAGTCACTTTAACCCCGATTAACCACTGATTACACGGATATTATTTCACTGATTTCTCAGATTTTAGAATAAAAGCGGTGCAATCTGTTTGCTTATCCTGTGCAATCTGTGGTCTGAAAATACTTTTGAGATGACTAGTAAATTTTTAATTCAAGATATACCGGGCAATGATCAGAATGTTTTACATCCGGGAAAATTTCAGCATCCTTTAACTGTTTTTTCAATGGCTCAGTAACATTTATATAGTCAATCCGCCAGCCTTTGTTTTGCAAACGTACACTCGGGAAGCGCTGGCTCCACCAGCTGTACCGGTGCGGTTCGGGATGAAATTCTCGGAACGTATCAATCCAGCCACTGGCAAAAAATTTATCCATCCATTTTCTTTCATCGGGCAAAAAACCGGAAGAGTTTTTATTGCCTTTCGGGTCATGAATATCAATTTCCCTGTGTGCAATATTGTAATCACCGGCAAGAATCAGTTTGGGATGTTTCTTTTTCAGCTTATTCAGCCACACCAAAAAATCATCCAGCCATTTGTATTTAAACTCCTGCCTTTCTTCGCCACTGGTGCCGCTGGGAAAATATGCATTGATGAGCCGCACATCTTTAAAGTCAAGTTGCAGAACTCTTCCTTCATCATCGCTGGGGCCGTGGCCGTTGCCATACTCCACATTATCGGGTATTGTTTTTGTAAATACCGCCACGCCGCTGTATCCTTTTTTCTGCGCACTGAACCAGTAATCGTGATACCCGAGCTCGTTGAACAGTTTATGATCCACATTATCTTTCTGTGCCTTGGTTTCCTGCACGCAGATAACATCGGCAGGATTTGTTTTCAGCCAGTCGGGAAATCCCTTGTTGATGGCAGCACGAATGCCGTTAACATTGTATGAAATAATGCGCATAATTATTTTTAGCAGGCTGACAAGTTACATGTTTTACAAAAACGGTCGTTGGCGGAATTATTCTATTTTTAGTACCCGCATAAAATGAAATTATGAAACCACATGAACACCTGATTCCGCCTAAAGCCCATGTGTACCTGGATGGTCCCAAAAGCAGGGGCTTTGAATTATTGTTTGCGATGCGTGTATTCTGGCAGTTCATCCACGGGTTCAGGCGGCTGCACTTTATCGGGCCCTGTATTACAGTCTTTGGCTCAGCCAGGTTTGGCGAGGAACATGCATATTACAGAGCGGCCAGGGAATTCGGAAAGCGGATTGCACAAATGGGTTTTGTGACGATAACCGGCGGCGGCCCCGGCATTATGGAAGCGGCCAACCGCGGCGCTTTTGAAACAGGCGGTGTAACGGTAGGCTGCAATATCCAGTTGCCATTTGAACAAAAACCCAACCCCTTTACAAACTATACCATAACCTTTGAACATTTTTTTGTCCGCAAGGTTTTGCTTACAAAATATTCTTACGCTTTTATCATCATGCCCGGCGGCTTCGGTACCATGGATGAATTTTTTGAAACATTGACCCTGGTGCAGACAACAACCATTACACAATTCCCGCTTGTGCTGTTTGGAAAAGAATATTACAAAGACCTGTGGGAAATGCTGGAACACATGGCGCAGAAAGGAACCATTGCCAGAAAGGATCTTTCGCTGGTGCTGCTTACTGATGATGTGGATGAAGCCATGCATCATATACGAACCTATATCAAACAGAATTATAAAATTGTGCCCCGCCGCCGATCGTGGTGGCTGTTTGAAAAAAGATGAGTTAATATTGCAACCTGAAATTTTTCCCGATGAATACTTTTAATACGGTGATTTTTGACCTGGGCGGTGTGCTTATTGACTGGAATCCCCGCTATGTGTACCGCACTATCTTTAAAACTGAAGAAGAAATAGACTGGTTTTTTGAAAACATAGCCACACATGAATGGAACGAAAACCAGGATGCCGGCTACCCGCTGGATGCCGGCACAGAAGACCTGATAAAAAAACACCCTGATTGGGAAGATGAAATACGGGCATATTACGGACGCTGGCAAGAAATGCTCGGCGGGCCGATACCGGAAACAGTGGAAATTTTCAGGCAACTGAAACAGAAACCCGAAATAAAAACGTATGCGCTTACCAACTGGAGCGCCGAAACTTTTCCTATTGCGCTGGAGCGCTACGATTTTCTGCACTGGTTCGACGGCCGCGTAGTAAGCGGCGAAGAAAAAACCCGGAAGCCTTTTATTGAATTTTACCAACGGCTGCTGAACAGGTATAATGTAACCCCCGGTGAAGCTTTGTTTATTGATGATAATCTGCGAAACGTAAAAGCTGCTGAAGAGTTAGGAATATTTGGAATACATTTTCACAACCCGCATCAATTGAAGGAAGAATTGAAACGACTAAATCTATTCTAAAATTGGCCGCAGCCACTTCTCTGTTTCCTCCCGGCTCATCTGTTTTCTTTTTGCATAATCTTCCAGCTGGTCTTGCATAATTTTTCCCACACCGAAATAATGGCTTTGCGGATGGGCAATATACCAGCCGCAGACAGATGCCGGCGGGTTCATGGCAAGGTTTTCTGTGAGCTCAATGCCGATATTTTCCGTTACATTCAGCAATGAAAATAATTTCAGCTTTTCGGTATGGTCGGGGCAGGCAGGGTAGCCCGGCGCCGGGCGGATGCCTTTGTACTCTTCTCTTATCAGTTGTTGGTTGTCCAGGTTTTCGTCTTTGGCATAGCCCCAGTATTCTTTTCTCACTTTTTCGTGCAGGCATTCGGCAAAGGCTTCTACAAAGCGGTCGGCAAGAATTTGCACCATGATTTTGTTGTACTCGTCGTGCTGCGCACTGAACCATTCTGTCCATTTACCGGCCCCTGAAATGGTAACGGCAAACGCCCCCAGATAATCGGCTCCCAGCTCTTGGGGACAAATAAAGTCACTCAGTGAATAATTCGGCTGGCCTGCTGCTTTCTTCAACTGTTGACGCAGCATTTCCAGTTTTACTTCGCCGCTTTCGGTTTGTAGGGTTATTGTATCGGCATTGTTACTAACTGCAGGCCAGAAACCAATTACACCTTTTGCTGTAAACCATTTTTCGGTTACAATTTTTTCCACCAGCTTTTTTGCGTCGTTGTAAAGCCGGGTGGCTTCCGCGCCGAAAATTTTATCGGATAAAACATCGGGAAATTTTCCGGGCATTTCCCATGCAATAAAGAACGGGCTCCAGTCGATGTATTTTGCCAGGGTGGCAAGGTCAAAATCTTGCAGCACTTTCACTGTATCCACTGCGGGTTTCACCGGCTTGTAATGTTTCCAGTCGAAATATTCTTTGGTAATAACGGCTTCGGAGTACGGGATAAGTGTTTTTGATTTTTTGTTCAAAAACTGGTTGCGCAGCGTTTCGTATTCTTTTTTGGTTTCTTTCAGAAAGGGTTCGCAAAGTTCTTTGCTCAGCAGGCTGCTCACTACGGTCACACTGCGGCTGGCGTCCAGCACATGAATGACGCCGTTGTCGTACTGCGGTGCAATTTTTACGGCCGTATGCGTACGTGACGTAGTAGCGCCGCCGATAAGCAACGGCTGTTTCATTCCACGGCGTTTCATTTCATGGGCCACATGTACCATTTCGTCAAGGGAGGGTGTGATCAGTCCACTCAGGCCGATGATATCTGCTTTTTCTATTTCCGCCGTATCCAGAATTTTATCGGCAGGCACCATTACGCCAAGGTCTTTTATTTCATAGCCGTTGCAGCCAAGCACTACGCCAACAATATTTTTCCCGATGTCGTGTACATCGCCTTTTACAGTTGCAAGCAAAACTTTGGGCACATTGTCATTGCCTGCAACCGGATTGGCTTTCTTTTCTTCCTCAATGAAAGGGGTTAACCATGCCACACTTTTTTTCATTACTCTTGCACTCTTCACTACCTGCGGCAAAAACATTTTGCCACTGCCGAATAAATCACCCACCACATTCATACCGTCCATCAAAGGACCTTCAATTACATCAAGCGGCCTGGGATATTTCAGTCTTGCTTCTTCGGTATCGGCGTCAATGAAATCCGTAATGCCATTAATCAAAGCATGCTTCAATCTTTCCTCCACGGGTGTATTTCTCCATGCCTCATCCTTAACTTCAGTTTTACCTTTTGCCTTTACAGTTTCAGCAAATGCTATCAGCTTTTCAGTGGCTTCGTTGTTTTCATTATGGCGGTTGAGAATAACCTCTTCGCACAGTTTTCTCAACTCCGGCTCTATTTCATCGTACACCACCAGCTGCCCGGCATTCACAATGCCCATATCCATGCCGGCTTTGATGGCATGGTAAAGGAAAACCGAATGCATGGCTTCCCGCACATGCTCATTGCCGCGGAAGGAGAAAGAAAGATTGCTTACACCGCCGCTTACTTTTGTCAGCGGCATCAGTTTTTTTATTTCCCTTGTGGCTTCTATAAAATCAACTGCATAGTTGTTGTGTTCTTCAAGACCAGTGGCTACGGCAAAAATGTTGGGGTCGAAAATAATATCCTGCGGAGCGTACCCCACCTGTTTGGTAAGAATAGTATAAGCCCGGTGACAGATTTCCACCTTGCGGTCTTTGGTATCGGCCTGGCCTCTTTCATCAAACGCCATAACGATAACGGCTGCGCCGTAGGTCAGGCAGGTTTCGGCCTGCTGAATGAATTTTTCTTCGCCTTCTTTCAATGAAATGGAATTGACAATGCATTTGCCCTGTACACATTTCAATCCCGCCTCTATGATCTCAAACTTCGAGCTGTCAATCATGACAGGAATTTTTGCAATGTCGGGTTCACTTTGCAGCAGGTTCAGGAAAGTGGTCATAGCCTGTACGCCATCGAGCAGCGCATCGTCCATGTTTACATCCAGCACCTGGGCGCCGTTTTCCACCTGCTGGCGGGCTACACTCAGTGCTTCTTCATATTTGTTTTCTTTAATAAGGCGTGCAAATTTTTTGGAGCCTGTCACATTGGTTCGTTCGCCGATATTGACAAAATTGGTTTCGGGGCGAATGACCAGTGGTTCTAAACCTGAAAGCCGTAAGTAAGGATGAATGATAACCTGTTCCGACATTTATGGATTCCTCCTGACCAGAAGATTCCGGATAGAAGAAAAGTTGTTGACGATAAGAATGAGTACGGACAGTATCAGCAGAATTTTTTCCATCAGTTTTCAATACGATTCGCTAAGATAATCAAATCGCCAGTTCTTTTATAGTTTCCGGTAATATTCTGGGTGATAAATTTTTTACATGATTGGCAATATGCTGAATATGTTCGGGTGTGGTGCCGCAGCAACCGCCTACAATATTTACAAACCCTTCACGGGCCCATTCTTCAATAAAGTGAGCCGTGTCTTCGGGTTTTTCGTCGTATTCTCCCATGGCATTGGGTAAACCTGCGTTGGGATAAGCCGAAACATAACAGGAAGCAAGCTGGCTCAGCTCCTCGATATGCGGCCGCATTTCTTTTGCACCCAGTGCGCAGTTGAGCCCGATGCTCAGCGGCTTTGCGTGCAGCACGGATGTATAAAATGCCTCGAGTGTTTGCCCGCTAAGTGTTCTTCCTGATGCATCGGTAATGGTTCCGCTGATCATTATTTCTATTCGCTGAGCAGCAGGATGTTCTTTGAAATATTTTTTAATGGCAAAAACGGCTGCTTTTGCATTTAAGGTATCGAAGATGGTTTCAATTAATAAAAGGTCAACAGCTCCGTCAACCAGGCCGCTTACCTGTTCATAGTAAGCTTCAACAGCTTCATCAAACGTCAAGGCACGGTAACCGGGATTGTTGACATCGGGGGAGAGAGATAGGGTTTTGTTCAAGGGCCCGATGGCGCCGGCAGCCCAACCCAACCCTTCCCGAAGGGAGGGGCGTTGGGCTCTCCATTCATCGAGACTTTCCTTTGCAATTTTTGCGGCGGAAAAATTAATTTCATACGCCAGCGATTGCATGCCGTAATCGGCCAGCGACACACGCTGTGCATTGAAGGTGTTGGTTTCAATGATGTCGGCGCCGGCTTCCAGGTATTGCTTGTGTATTTCTTTTATGATATGCGGTTGGGTAAGGCACAGCAAATCATTGTTGCCTTTGAGGTCGGTGGGCCAGTTTTTGAATCTTTCGCCGCGGTAATCGGCTTCGGTAAGGCGATACCGCTGAATCATAGTGCCCATGGCTCCGTCAATGATGAGAATGCGTTTTTCGAGTTGGCTACGAATGTCGTGCATCGGTACTGTTTTGCCACGGCAGTTTTGAAACACCAAGTGAACTCCGATGACTTGCTCCATAGCATTGTGAAAGCTGAACGGAGCGTCGCAACCGAAGCTCAATCAGGGAACTTCCGCCGGTAATCAAATAATACTTTCTGAACTGATAAAACGCGGGAAACAGGAAGAGATGTTTCGTGTCGTTTATTAGTTCAGTTTTTTGTACAGGCCGAACAATAAACAAATCCGCCTGCGGTGGCAAAGGTAAAAGTCTAAACTCAAAAGTCAAAAGTTATTTATTGCTTACGTAACTCTCTACCGGCAACCGGTTTTGCAGGCTTCTTGCCAGCGTCATTTCATCGGCATACTCCAGTTCGCCGCCGAAGGCTATGCCGCGGGCAATAGTGGTGATGCGGACGTCCGGGTGTTGAAGTTTTTTTTGTATATAATAGATAGTAGTGTCGCCCTGGATGTTGGGGTTAAGGGCAAAAATGATTTCTTCGGTTTTTTCTTTCTGCACGCGGCTGATGAGTGATTCGATAGTAAGCTGGTCGGGCCCGATGCCATCGAGGGGGGAAATGACGCCGCCCAGCACATGATACGTGCCGCTGTACTGCTGTGTGCTTTCAATGGCAATTACGTCGCGGATGTTTTCTACCACGCAAATCATATCCTGCCGGCGCAGGCTGTTGGCGCAGATGGAGCAGATGTCGCCATCAGCCACATTGAAACAGCGCTGGCAGAATTTTATTTCGCTGCGCATTTTAGCAATCACGCCGGCAAAATGTACCACATCTTTTTCGTCCTGCTTTAATAAATGCAACACCAGTCGCAGGGCAGTTTTTTTACCGATGCCGGGCAGCCTGGCAAATTCGTTCACTGCGTTTTCAAGAAGCTGGGAGGAGAATTGCATGAAGCAAAGATAATGAGTGATGAATGATGAGTAATGAGTAATTGTATTCCCGGTTACAAAATCAATCCGCATTACTCATCATTGGATTTCATATTCATTTTCCCAGTCTGCTTTCACGGAAATTTTTTTGCTGAGGGGTTTGACGATTTCGGGTTGTTTTCTTTTTCCGAAGAATTCACCGGGGTCCCAGCGGCCGTTTTTGTTATTGTCAAAAAGAATATTCAGGTCGTATTCGCCGGGGAGAAAGAGCGGCTGGAAAAATTCAGTCGCTGCCAGCGGGTATGATTTTATTACCTGGCTGCCCTGGAGGAACTGCAGCACGGGATTTTTAGAAACATCAAGATTGATGAAACTCAGTTTTACGGAGCCATAATCCGCTTTTTTGCGGGTGGTAAAACTGAGGGTATCTGTTTTCAGCAGCTTGCGGCCGGCGCTGTCTTCGGCAAATTCCTTATCGAGAATGAGATGGTAAAGTGTATTTTCTTTCCAGGCAAGCTGCAGGGTAAGTTTTTTCTTCAGGCTGTCAATTGTCCAGTAATAATTCGTTTCGGGTTTGAAAGATGAATCGGTACTCAGCTGCATCTTCAGTGTATCGAGGCTGCGCAGCGGTTGTTCGAAGTTGAGCGAAAAACCGGTGAGCAGGTCCTGTACGCCGGCGCTGAGGCTGGTGCCGAATTTCAATCTTCTTTCATCGGCTTTGGCCCCCGTGCTGCGGCCGCCGGTGAAGCTGATGAGTGGCGCAGTTGTCGTTTCTTTTTTAACGGCATAGGCGTACAAGATAACAGGAGGCGCTTCGGGTTTTACTTCCACTGCGCTGTCGGCAAAGGCAAAAAGCTGGGCGCCTCCAAAATACCGGCGGCTGCCGCCTTCGTCTTTCAAGGCATAAATATAATAGGTGCCGGCCGGAAGAAACCGGAAACGAAAATTGCCCCCGCCATCAAGACGGGTAACATAGCGTGGCCGTTCTTTTACAACTGCGGAATCGTCGCCGCGGCGATGCAGCATCACGATGAGTGTGCTGTCGGTGCCGCCGGTTTCGGCAAGCCGTACATTGCCGGTGAGCTCAAGTGAGTCAATAGCAGTGCCGGTTGTAAAAATGTAGGAAAGATTTGGCAGAACATTGCCTTCGTTTACATCTTTAATGGCTTTGCCAAAATTGAAGAAGTAAGTAGTGTTGGGTTCAAGGGTGTCTTTTATTTTTACGATGAATGTTTTGAGTTTTACTTCCACGACCGGCTGTTTTTCGGGAGTGGGGGAAATGAGCAGGTTCTGCACCAGGTCCAGCTGCGGGTCAATGTATTCGTCGAAAGTAAAAGTGATGGTTTTGCTTTTGAATCCGGCGCTTGAATCCGGTGGTTCCACTTTCATAACCCGTGGCGGCAGCGAATCCCTTGGCCCGCCGGTGGGAGGTATTATGTTGGCACAGCCCGAAGTGACCAGGATATCCGGGATGAGAAGGATGGCGAAAAAAAACGGAAGAAGTCTTTTTATGTAGATTAAAATGTTCAATGCTTAATTTTCAATGTTCAATACCAGGGAAGCGAGTGAAGCGAATAGTGATAACGTGCAAACATAAAGGCTTTATCGTTACCGTCTGTTAAAGCTTTCTTCATAATGATAAAAAAGGGTGTTAACACTTTTAAAGTTGCAGCCATTTACAGTTCCACCGGTTCTTCTTCTTCGAGGCGCAGGTAAATTTTATTGTCTTTGACAAAATTGCACCACTCGCAATCGGGCTGGCCGCAGCCGGTGTAAAATTCATGACGCCGGATTTTTTCCCACACTTCAGCAATCTGCCGCATCACCTGTTTCACTTCATCGGCAGTGATAAACAGCTTTTCGATATGAAACTCATCTCTATCACCGGGCTCTACAAAATCAAATTGCGTGTTCAGCACTTTCCAGTTTTTGCCCGGCAGGTTATCCACCAGTATTTTGTAAAATACTGCCTGCCGCCAGTAGTTGCCACCGTTAGGTTCTTCTTCTTTTTCGCCGGGTTTTAAAAACTCGCCGCGGCGTTTTGCTTTTTCAAAACTGCCGGTTTTGAAATCCGTAATGACAATCTCGTTGCCCCAGAACTGAATTTTGTCTGTAAACCCTTTCAGCGGAATGTTATTCACCACTATTTTAGTGAGCGGGTATTCAGTTAAAATAAAATCGTTGACAGGGGGCGGGTTGTAATACCTGTCGTAATAGGCTGACAAAACTTTAACGCCATGATCGGTGAATCGCTGCAGGCTTTCTTTTGTAAAAACTTCCCGGCCGTTGCGGATATGAAATTGAAAGCGCCGGACAAGAAAATCTTTGCCGGGGTAAATGCGGCCGTTGTTCATCATGGCCGTGATAAAATCATTCAGCGCACTGTGGACTGCCGTTCCGAACTCAGCCGCTTCGCTCTTGGCTGAAGGAATTCTCACCAGGCTGCTGTAATAAAATCGCAGGGGACATTCGAGGTAATTGTTCAGCGCTGTCACGTTCATCACAAAGTTTTTCAGCAGGCCATCCACATATTCTTTTTCGGCCTGCTGCAGCACCGGTTTCAGTACCACGCCAAAACGGAGTGCACTGAACTGGAATTTTTCTTCATCCGCCAGCACCCTGTTTTCCGGATACAGATGCATGGGCAATCTTATTTCTTCCACAAACTGTGAAGGAATCAGTTCCCTGCCATCGTTGCTCATTTTCGGACAGGAGATGTACAGGTGCTTTTCTGCCCGTGTGACCGAAACAAAAAACAGGCGGCGCTGTTCTTCCACCATCTCGGCGTCAGTTTCCATTTCAAACACAGTGGGTGGCATGCGAAAGCCACGGTTGGGATTGCGCTTTCCTTCCCACACATCGTTTCTTGCTGCTATCAGAAATACATGCTCAAACTCCAGGCCTTTGCTGCCATGACAGGTGAGCAGGTTCACACCGGTTTCGCTGCCGGTGGTTTGCACCAGCTCCAGGCTCAGCCCGTTTTCTTTCATCAGCTCAAAACTGTGCAGCAGTTCTTTCAAAGTGAGTTCCGGGTTGCGGTGCGATTCTTCCTTGATGTAATCGAACAGGCAGCTGAGTTTGCTCATCAGCCAGATTTTTTCTTCGTGCTGCATCACGTACGACAGAATGCCTGCTTCGTTGATAAGCATTTCAAACCACTGCTGGATGGTTTTGTTGTAAACTTCTTTCTGCAACTGCTCCAGCAACCGGCTTACTTTGACGAGCTCTGCCGCCTGTTCATCGGCTGCAAACAGGTCGCCCTGTTTTGCCGGCTGCAGTTGCAGCAAATATTCACGCAGGGTTTGCGGCCCGTTTTTTTTATTGCCGTTGCCGGCCACTTCATTGCAGATGGCGGCAATCCTGAACGGATGAATTTTAAAAAAATCATGATGCAGGATTTCGAACAGCAGCGCTTCGCCGCTGAACGGGGTGTCGAGCTCAGCTACCGTATAGCGGATAAAGTTCAGCACTTTGCTGATGAACACATCTTCCAGCAAATTGATGGACCGCTTTACAAAAAAAGGAATGCTGAGCAGCTGCAGAAATTTCAGAAACTCATCGCCGAATTTATGTTCGCGGTAAATGACAGCCATGCGGCCGGGTGAAGCGCCCCCGTCAATGAGCTGTTTTATGCTGAGTGCCACGTGGGCATTTTCACAAAATTCATTTTCGTACTGGCGGATGACAGGCGGCATTTTCAGACTCTTCAGTTCTTCTTTTGCCGTCACCAGTTCTTTAGTTAAATCTTTGTATTGATTTACCAGCCGTTGTTCATTGTTTTCAATCAGCGCTTTGGCCGCATCAAGGATGGGCTGCACGCTGCGGTAGTTTTCTGTGAGCACAATTTTCACAAGGTCTTTTTCAAACTTATGGGCCAGGGTCACCAGGTTTTTAAGGTTGGCGCCCTGGAAGCGGTAAATGCTCTGGTCGTCGTCGCCCACAACAAACAGGTTGGGTTTTTCACCGGCCCAGTAGCTGGTCAGCAATTCCACAATGCGGTTCTGGCTGCCGCTGCTGTCCTGGTATTCGTCCACCAGCAGGTACTGTAGCTGTTCCTGGTAAGTGAGCAGGATATCAGGATGCGCCTCAAACATTTTTATCACCCAGTTAATCATGTCATCATAATCATAACGGTGATTGTTGTGAAGAATTTGCTGATAAAAACTGAAAGCACTCACGGCGGCTTTCAATTTTACCATTCGCTCGGTTTCTTTTATCCCCAACTGGGTTAGTACATGATTGCCTTTCTTTTTTTCCCGCTTGTTGTAAAAGCCGTCGGTTGCCGGCAGAATGACGTTTACATATTCATCAATTTTCTGGAGCAGCCATGCGGGTTCCCAGCCTTCCCGTTTGATGGCTGAAAAAAGCTGGGCAAGATTGCCGAGGTCGTAATATACTTCGCCTTTAAAGCGCTTCAGCGGATTATCGTTGTCAAAGCCGTCAATCAACTGCCTGATGAACTGCACCCGTTCCAGGTCGCTCAGCGGTTCCAGTTCTTTTTTATTAAAAAGGCGGATATTTTCCTGGATAACCAGATTGCAGAAGGAATGAAAAGTATGCACATTCACTTTATAGGCATCGGAGCCAATGAGGGAAACCAGCCGCTTGCGCATGGCCACCACACCGGCCTCAGTAAAAGTGAGGCAAAGAATGTTTTGCGGCATGGCATCGGTTTCCAGCAGAATTTTTCCGATACGGCAGGCAAGAATCTGGGTTTTACCGGTGCCGGGGCCGGCAATCACCATCACGGGACCTTCGATGGTATCCACGGCCAGTTGCTGTCGCCGGTTCAGCTTTGCATATTCTTCGCGGAAAGTTTTTTCCAGCAAATCTTTTTGAAACGACATGAATCAAAGTTACTGGTTCGCTTAATGACAAAAAAAGAGGAAACCGGTTGCTGATTTCCTTACAAATCATCTCAACAGTATTTTCAGACCACAGATTTCACAGGTTAAGTAAACAGGTTGCACCGCTTTTATTCTAAACTCCGGGAAATCTCTGAAATAAATTCTGTGTAATCAGTAATTAATTGGGGTGTAAGTGACTTTTGAGATAGCTTATCCGAATTTTATTAATTTGGTAATTCTATCCGGGAATTCGTGTAATGTATTTTTCTATCTGCTTTATCTGGTCAACAATCTGCGGTGTGGCGGGTTTCAGGTTTTTTGCCTTGCGGAAAAAATCTTTGGCAGCACGGAATTCCCGTTTGTTCATCATGATGCTGCACATCTGCAGGTAAGCCGCGGCTTCATTTTCTTTGTCGGGCAGCCCTTTGCGGATAGCAGAGCGGATATAGCTTTCGGCCTGCTTCATATCGTTTTTTTGCATGGCCAGCATTCCCATCTGCAGCATGCTGGCGCCTTCGGCTTCCTTCATCGGCATACCGAGGTCAAGGCCTTTCTTCATCATTTTTTCAGCGCCATCAAAATCCTGTTTCATCATGGCCACGTTTCCTTTGAGTGTGTAATACACCGAACGGATGGGTTTGTACAGCAGGCGGGGAAATTTTATTGAGTTAAGAATTTTTTCTGCTCCTTCCATATCGCCGGCTTCCAGGTATTCCTGTATCAGGCGCAGCGGGCCAAAGAAGAAATGGCCGAAGATTAATATGAGCCCTACAAAATACAGCGGGAATGCAGGCCAGAAACCGGATAAGTAATTGGTGACGCCACCACCCACACCCAGCACAATGCCTATATAAAGGCGGTATTGTATCAACCAGTTGTAAAATTTCATAATTCACATTATTAGGGCTGCAAAGATAGGCGGAATAGGGCTGTGAGAAGAGAAATGGTTTGCAGCAGGCAAGTGCAGCAGTGCATGGCATCAATCAGTGCCCACCGCTGTTTTTCTGCCGGATAAGAATCATCAGCAAACCGAAAACAAGAAATGCAATACCTGTATAGATATTGATGCTGCCGGATAAATTTTTACTGAAGAATGTGCTGCCCAGCAGAATAAGGGAAACCAGCAGGAAGAAAAGCCCGATAACAAAATTCAGTTCGTTGAAACGTTTCAGCATAAGCCAGGTTTAGAAAAAGTATACGTTAAGCGCAATGGTAACGGCCAGCAGGATGATACCAAGCGTTACCGGGTTCAGATACCATTTTACATTTGAAATTGGTTTCATTTTTGTCAGTGAATACACAAGCCCTTTCAGTTCTTCATCTGGTTTGGGTTTGGTAAGCAGGCTGACGATGATGGTGGTAAAAAAGTTGACCGTCCACGAAACAGAAGCGACGATAAATGCCTGCCCCATGCCGCTCTTTATTTCAAACATCGGCGCTATCCATCCGCCTTTTCCTTCGGCCAGTGTCAGTCCGTGTGTGATAGCTGCGGCAATTGTGCCGCAGAGCAGTCCCCAGAATGCGCCGTGTCCTGTGGTTCTTTTCCAAAACATACCCAGCAGGAAAGTGGCGAACAGCGGCCCGTTCACAAAACTGAACACCAGCTGCAGAAAATCGTTGATGTTGTTGAAGCTTTTGGCAATATAGGCCGTGCCGATGGAAAACAAAATGCCGGCAACGGTGATGGCTTTGCCTACATACAGGTAATGTTTGTCTGATTTATTTTTTACAAAATAAGACTGGTAGATATCATACGTGAATACGGTATTGAATGCGGTGACATTGCCCGCCATGCCGCTCATAAAGGAAGCCAGCAGCGCCGTGATGCCTACGCCCAGCAAACCACTGGGATAGTAATGCGCAATGAGTGAAGGCAGCGTCATGGTAAAATCCCTTCCACCATCTTCGGCAAGGGGAATGCTATAGCCTTTCGATTGCAGTGCAGGGCTCATCAAGGTAACAGCAATCAATCCCGGCAGCACCACTATCAGCGGCATCAGCATTTTAGGCAGTGAAGCAATGATTGGGGTACGCTGCGCTGCATTCATATTTTTTGCTATCATGGCCCGCTGCACCACCAGGAAATCGGTACACCAGTAGCCGAATGACATTACAAACCCAAGCCCGAAAATCAGCGACATGAAATGCAGACCCATCGGGTTGGCATCGGCATCGCCCATGTATTTCCACGCATGTGTCATTTCGGGTTGCAGTTGCGCTTTAATATTCGCCCAGCCGCCGGCATCTTGAAGTGCCACAATCATCAGCGGCGATAAACCCATTACAATTAAAAAAAACTGGAGCACTTCGTTGTACACGGCGCTGGTCAGTCCGCCAAGAAAAGTATAGATCATCACAATGCCGGCAGCCACCCAGATGGAAACATCAAAATCCCATTTCAGGATAACCTCCAGCAGTTTGGCCAGGGCATACAATGAAATGCCGGAAGAAAAAACTGTCATCACTGCAAAAGAAATGGCATTGAGACCTCTTGTTTTTTCATCAAAGCGCAGTGCCAGGTATTCGGGCACGCTGCGGGCACGGCTGCCATAATAAAATGGCATCATGAATACGCCCAGAAACACCATGGCGAAGATGGCACCCACCCAATAGAAATGAACTGTCTGAATTCCGTACTTGGCGCCGGAAGCCACCATGCCGATAACTTCCTGTGCACCGAGATTGGCGGAGATAAATGCAAGACTGGTAATCCAGAGCGGAATGTTGCGGCTGCTGATAAGAAAATCATTCCCGGTTTTTATTTTCTTTTTGATGATAAAGCCTACGCCGATAACAAAAGCGAAATAAAGCAGGATGACAAAGTAATCAGCAATCGTCAGCGTCATAGAAATATATTAAGCAGGCCGCTGGTCAGACGGAGACCGTCAGACCAGGGAAAAACCGGTCAGACGGGGGCCGTCAGACCGGGTAAAAAAACTTCCGGGTTGAAGATAGAAAAACTAACTTTAAGGGAATAAATTAATTTTCATGAACATAAACCCACCCAACGGGAATCCTGCCAACCCCCTTGCCGGACTTGACGAATGGGAAGCAGATGTGCTGCGGCGCTATCCTGACCCGGAAGCGATTGCAAGTGGTAAAGGAACTGATGAGTTCAGAAATTATGATGCACCACCGAGAGATACGGTGAGGGAGTTTTATCGCCTTAATCACACACAGCAGACGTATGCGTTTGTGCAGGAAAAAAGAAAAGAGTTTTTAAAGTTTGATAAAAAAGAAATGCCGGTATGGGCGGCGTTTGATTTTCTTAATCAGCTGGTGGATGATTCCGATCCGGATACGGACCTTGACCAGTTTCAGCACCTGCTACAAACGGCCGAAGCCATCCGTGCCGATGGGCATCCCGACTGGATGGTGCTGACAGGGCTGATGCATGATATGGGTAAAGTGCTTTGCCTGTTTGGCGAGCCGCAATGGGCTGTGGTAGGCGATACCTTCCCGGTAGGTTGTGCTTATTCGGACAAAGTTGTTTACCCGGAATATTTTAAAAACAATCCAGACTTTCAAAACAGTACTTATCAAACCGAACAGGGCGTGTATGCAAAAAACTGCGGCTTGCGCAATGTGTATATGAGCTGGGGACACGATGAATATGTGTACCAGATGATGAAAGATTACCTGCCCGAGCCGGGACTGTATATGCTGCGGTATCACTCTTTTTATGCGTGGCATCGTGAAGGAGCATACAGTTATTTACTGGATGATCATGACAGGGAAATGCTGAAGTGGGTAAAGCTTTTCAATCCTTATGATTTGTATTCAAAATCTCCTTCACCACCTGACTGGAACAAGCTGAAAGGCTATTATGAAGACCTGGTGGGGAAGTACCTGCCGGAAAAGATTAAATTTTAATGGGGGAGATTGCTTCGTCACTCCGATCCCGGGTTTCCTCGCAATCGGCTCACTCCTTTGCATCATTGATTTCAATCCAGTAGCCATCCGGGTCTTTAAAATAAATTTGTTTGACACCATCCACACGGGTGGTGATTTTCATTTTAGCACCGGGCCAGTCTTCGTAAACCACGTTGTGCTTTGCCAGTTTTTTTATAAACTCCTCCACAGAAGCCACACTGAAGCAGAGGTGTGTGTTTTTATTATGCTCCGTTTTTGTTGTGGCGCCGGAAATAATATGCAGGTGGCTTTTCGGTCCCACGCTGAACCAGGTGTGGCGGCCGTCATGAAAAGGTTCGGGTATGGTATCGAGACCGATGATGTCGCGGTAAAACGCAGTACTGGTTTTGAGGTCAACCACGTAAAGGGCAATATGATTGAGCAGCGTTTTTTGTGCAGCCTGGCCAATGGTTTTATTTATAAAAATTGCACCAAGCATCAGCAACAGAGCCGCAGGTATTGATTTTTTCATAATTGAAAATTTCAGGTTGAAAGGTAAAGACAGAATCCGTTATTTTTGCTGCCCGGCGTAATACATTTGCGGCATACTGAACGGAAGGATTCAACATGCACAAATCTCCGTTCTGTATTCAATATCCAACCGGCCCCGTAGTTCTCCCGATAGTATCGGGAGGATAGAATAGAAGTATTTGTATGGTCCCGTAGTTC
>CAYUJD010000050.1:0-15102 GCA_964444975.1 uncultured Chitinophaga sp.
GGGTTTCGGAAGGAAAAATTTAGTAAACTTTAAAAAGTGCGGAAAACAGGAAAAACTGACTGGTTGTTTTCTGGTCAGGGATAAGAAAAAAAAATAAACGGGTCCTGCAAGCAGAACCCGTAGAGCAAAAGGCAATGGTTAAGTGCGTTTTCTAGCCGCTTTACCTTTTGAGGCTTTTGCTTTTCTTTTTTTGCCGGCCTTGCCTTTTACACCGGCTTTTCCTTTGTTTGGCATGTTTACGAATTTAAAGTTAAGAGATGCACCACGCATTTATCTGCTTATACAATGTATCGTTTCCAAGTTAAGATTTCGCTTTTCTACGGTTCCGTTATTTTTTCCCGCATTTTCTTTGAACAAACATAGTTTATTGCTTTTTACATTTACAACCGTCTTTTCCCCCTTCCCCACCCCCGTGAAAACACGGGTACAATAATGCTGGCCGCTATGAATGGAACAACAGACCGGCCGGGTGATAAAATCAGGACTAATGACTCATCACCTGCAATGCCTCCTGATAATTTTCCCAGTTTATCTTATGGCTGCTGTACATTGATGCTGGAACAAGTATGTACCTGAACCTGTACTGCTGAAACCGGCTGACCGCCTCGGGAATAAAAGCCGAGGGGTCCGGGTTTTTTATGGTAAGCACAAAACCCCGGTCGTCCAGCGTATAACGGAAGCAGTATAATCCGTCAGGAGTAATTTCCGGAACGGATACATTCGCCGGTAATTTCAAGGTTGCCCGGCTGTCTGATGCTTTAATCATATACACCAGTTTTATATACCGGTTCATATCAACACCCTCCGGATACTTTACCTTCAGTATTCCTTCGAGACTGGTTTCTCCGTTTTTATTGCCCTCATGAAGTGGCAACCTAAACCAGTTGCTCATCACTTTCATTTCATCATTCCCCGGGGTTGATTGCCCGGTTGCATGATTCATAATTTCCCTGCTGCAGGATGTGAACATCGCTGCGGCCAGAATACTGAATACAAGAAGTTGAATCTTTTTCATGACTTTAGTTTTTTATCGGTTCATTCAATCTTTAATTAAAACTAAACAGGAAGCAATGGGTAAGTCAAGGGTTGTTTAACCGGAACTCCTCCCGCATTTACCTGGAACCATCCCCGTGAAAAATCAGGTTTGAAAAAATGCCGGCCCGCTTTGATCAGGAGAAGGGGCCGGCGGTGACACCAATAACCAGGTGGAAAAGGTGGTTACTGGTGCTGCGGATGAATCAGGATTAAAGGTTTAAGGCTTGAGTTACTTCATTATAATTATCCCAGTCTATTTGAAAACTGTCGTAAGTCTCTTTCGGGATGACGATATACCGGTAGCGGAAATCCTGGAAAAGGGTTGCATCGGCGGCAATGGAACCCGGATCGGTATTCTTTACGGTAAGAATAAAGCCGGTATTATCCAGGGAAAACTGAACATCGAAGATTGCTGTTTGCGAACCGTTATCTGCTTTCAGTTTCATGGGCAGGCGTTTGACTACGGGAAATCTTTCACCCGGCATCATGACATAAGCCAGCTCTACATGTTGTGTCTTATCATAATCTACATACCGGCCGAATGGTTCCGTACCCGTTAAATAGATTTCATTCCTGTCAGACGCAAGAGAGAGTGATAAAATGAACCAGGAACTGATGATAGTTTGCTTACTGATTGTAGCAACAGTAGGATTGCCCGCAGCAACATTACTGCCGGGTTGCCTTACCCCTTCCTTCTGGCACGAAGTGGCAAACACAGCAAGCGAAATGGCGGAGAGGATGGTGATCTTTTTCATAAAAATTTTTTTAGACCTGCCAGCCGAAGCTTAGATGCAGGTTGGTTATTAATCGAATGACAACTCAAACTTAACTCAGCCGCACAGGGAGAATCAAGCGTTGAATGACTGTTTTTTTACAGGTGTTTTATACGCCCTGCCCCGTGAAATCACCGTAAGAAAACAGTTAAGGAAGACTGTATAGCTGAAAAAGATTGTTTGATTTGTAAGCATAAGACTGGTCCTACAAAAAAAAAGGACGGCAAAGAATTTTTACCGCCTTTATTATTTATTATAAGAAAGCTATCAGGCTCTCTGCACTGATAAAATTTCGCTGAGCATCAGCCAGCGTTCAGCAGGTATGGAAGGTCGGGCTGTTTCCAACAATTCCCCGGTATCCGTTGTGTTGGTAAAAGTGCTTATCCAGTTCAGCCAGGATACTATTTCATCATCGGTGAGCCATGCAAGCACCTGGCTTAGATACCAGTTGTTACCGGTTGCAAGCATCTGCCTTACCAGGTTCATTTCCATTTGTGCAAGCCCCCCGTCGTCATAAAGAGAATTGAGTATGTCTGTGATGACATGGTTCTCATTGTGAATATGCTGCAATACAGCGGAAGTAAAGGAAAAATACAGGGTCCTGATTTCGGCGCCGAAACCGGCATAACTTTTATTCATGCACAGATTTTCATAATCATCCAGCTTTTCATTTATCATATGTGTCAGCTTCAGATCTTTGGCATTGGTCAATTCCATGGTGGCAACTATATAGGGCGCTGCATGAACAATAGAATCATAAATAACCGAATCTTCATGCATTATATGATACCGGAAAAACCGTATGGAATCTTCCATGCGGTCAATGACGGGAAAAGACTCTTTCTGGCAGGCAAATTCGGTGTGCTGGATTTTCATGCCGGTGTCAAACACCATGCGGGTGAGAGTTTTGTGTACTCTTTCAAACAGGTTGTAACGTTCCTTTTTCATAAAACCGGGTTTAACTTGTTATCAATTAATTAATCTCCCACCTGGAACTGGTTATTGTTTTTCACTTCGTTTTCATATTTCTTTACGGCAACATGTTTTTTCTTTCTGTTTTCACCAGCCACCGGGAGTTTCATTTTTTGAATTTCCCACAAAAGAAACCCGGTGGAAGCTGCCATGTAGATCATTTGTATCAGAAAACTTTTCATAGTGCTAATTCTTTTTATTACGATACAAACTTACCGCTGCTGGCAGGCGGCA
Organism: uncultured Chitinophaga sp.; assembly: GCA_964444975.1. GTDB lineage: Bacteria > Bacteroidota > Bacteroidia > Chitinophagales > Chitinophagaceae > VBAS01. The sequence continues at coordinate 3,015 of CAYUJD010000050.1, forward strand.
AACAAAGGTCTTTTAGCTGATTTTGCAGGGAGAAAAAAACGGGGAACGCGGGGGTGTATTTACTTTTTAAAAAAGGTGTTAAAGAAAAGTAAACCATAGCTACCGGAAGCTGAGCCGTGCGGTTTTATTTTATATTCATTCATTAACCGGCCTGGTATTTCCGCAATCGTTATCAATTAATTTCATGATATTAGCGGCCTAAATTGTTTGCCATGAAATCAAACCGCAGAAAATTTTTACGTAATCTGTCTTTAGGCGCCGGCGCTGTTACTATTTCACTTCCTTCGCTGGCTCATGTAAAGGAAAATGAAGAAGAAATTAATGAATTACCTGATGGCGGAAGACAAACTTTCAACATGTGCGGCTATGCCGCTCCCAAACTGGATAAAGTGAGGCTGGGCATCATCGGCCTGGGTATGCGTGGCCCCGGCGCCGTGGAAAGAATGAGTGTAATTGAAGGCGTGGAAATAAAAGCATTGTGCGATAAATATGCCGACCGGGCAGCGAAAGCCAATGAGATACTGGTGAAAGCCGGTTTGCCCAAAGCCAAAGAATACAGCGGCGAAGAAGGATGGAAAGCATTATGTGAAAGCAGCGAGATTGATCTTGTTTACATCTGTACACCCTGGCACCTGCACACGCCGATGGCTGTGTATGCCATGAAAAACGGCAAGCATGCCGCCACCGAAGTACCCGCAGCAAAAACACTGGATGAATGCTGGCAGCTGGTGGAAACTTCGGAGAAAACAAAAAAACATTGCATGATGCTGGAAAACTGCTGCTACGATTTTTTTGAGCTGCTTACGCTGAATTTGACACGCAACGGGTTGTTTGGCGAGCTGGTGCATGCCGAAGGCGCCTACATTCACGATCTTTCAAAAGATTATTTATTCAATAAAAAAGGTTATGCCGATATGTGGCGGCTGAAAGAAAATATCGGGCAAAATGGAAATCTTTATCCCACGCATGGTCTTGGTCCTGTTGCGCAGTGCATGAACATCAACCGCGGCGATAAGTTTGAGCACCTGCTGAGTATGAGTACAAATGATTTTACACTGAACAACATGGCGAAGGAGGTAGCCGCACAAGATGATTTCTTTAAAGAGTATATGGACAAACCTTACCGCGGCAATATGAATACATCCTTGATACGAACCGCCAAAGGAAAAACCATCATGGTGCAGCATGATGTATCCACTGTACGGCCTTATTCAAGAATCCATCTGGTAAGCGGCACCAAAGGCATAGCTCAAAAATGGCCGGGCCCGGAGCGGATTGCTTTCGGCCACAGCTGGATAAAAAAAGAAGAACTGGATGAGCTGTATAAAAAATATTCCCCGCCCATCGTCAATCACATAGGAGAAATTGCAAAAGAGGTTGGTGGCCATGGCGGCATGGATTTCATCATGGACTGGCGGCTGATTGATTGCCTGCGCAACGGTTTACCGCTTGACCAGGATGTATATGATGCCGCAGCGTGGAGCGCTGTTTTCCCACTGAGTATAAAATCGGTTGCAGAAAAATCAAAAACGCTGGAAGTACCTGACTTTACCCGCGGCGCCTGGAAAACCAATAAGCCGCATGACCTGACACTGAATGGCGGTGCTACCACAGGGGTAAGAAAAAAGAGTTCCTGATTTAAAACTTAAAAAAATACCATTAACCCGGGATGGCATTTTTTATTTTATAAATTTTCAACACTTATTTCAGTAAAGCCAGTTCTGCACTGCTTTCGGTTTTAATGGAAGGAGAAATTACCGGGTTATTTTTCCATGCTTCGGTTAAAAATTTTTTTGCCTTCATTTTATCTCCCGCTTTTGCATAAATCAATCCCGCCTGGCAAAGCAGCTCCGGGTTTTTGCAATTTGTACTTAATGCCGCCTCAATATAAGGCAATGCTTTTGCAAACTCGCCCATCCGGTAATATACAATAGCCACCGTTTCATTCACTTCAATATTTGCCGGGCGGCGGCTGTATTCTTTTATGGCAAACCTCAGCGCATTTTCATAATCATTTACTCCCATATAAGCATGTGCCATTTCATGGTCTTCGTTTTGTCCATTATCCCCGGTTAACGACATTTTCATTTGTGCTAAAATCTCTTTTGCCACGGCTTCGGCTTTTTCCTTCTGCCCCATCAGTGCATATACATCGGCTATCCCTTCTTTAAAAGTATGGTCGGAAATCAGGGTAATTGCTTTTTCATAATAAAAAAGCGCTTTATCAAAATCCTTTTCTGCAATGGCTATGCGGGCAAGTCCTGCCAGTGCATAAGGATAATCTTTCCTGTTTTCTGCCGCGATGCTGTAATGCATGGCCGCATTTTTTATTTTACCCGATTGCTCATACAGCTTTCCCAGCTGCACCCGGCACCATTCGGTGTTTTCATCGCCGGGGGCGCCGGCCTCCAGGGCCATCTTCATGGCATCAATGGCGCCGGGGATATCGCCATGTATTTCCCTTAAATATGCAATACGTGAGTAAGAACGCAAATCTGGACGAATGGAAACCATTTTATCGGCCGCTTCCACCGCCATAGCATAATGGCCCAGCTCTACATAAGCATCCACCATCAGCCCGTACACAAAAGCATTGTAAGGATATTTCTGCTGCACCTGTTTTGCCACAGCCAGGCCTTCTTCGAACCGGTGCTGCGATAATAGAATCATGGATTTGAAAGTAAGGGCCTCAAAATTTTCCGGGTCATTTTTCAATACAGCTTCGGCGCATTTCAATGCTGCATCGTTGTAATAAGCAAGTTGCCCGGTGATGCGGCCCTCATTTACATAAACGGCGGTAAGTGTCAGCAGCGATTTTTTGTCGGCAGGATTTTCTTTCAACTTATCTATCAGTTCAGCGGCTTTTGCCTTTACCAGTTTCCATTCGGCGCTTTGAGCAGCAACGCCGTTACGCTCCAGCAGTTCGCTGTAAGCATGCTTGTTGCCTGGTTTATCTTTTCCAACATTCAGGATAATAAACCCGGTGACGCAAACAAAAAGAAAAGCACCGATGACATAAAGTATCCGCTTTTGCATAATAAATTATTTTAGGTTCATTGGTTGGTTAAAAAAACCAGGCTGCAGCCTGCGCTGCAGGCCTGGCTTCAATTGTGCGATTAGTTTTTCACCACTTTGATAGTTTGTTTTACTGCATTATTCTTCACGGCAGTAACAACGTAAGTGCCGCTGGCCACATTATCATTATTCCACTGCACAGTGTGCACACCGGCCTCATGTTTTTTATCGGCCAGTACTTTTACCAGCTTGCCCTGCATATCATACACCATTACTTTTACCTGCGAGGGAACATCCACGCTGTATTTAATAGTGGTGCTGCCCTTGCTGGGATTGGGATACGATGTAATGTTCATTTCAGGAGCCGCCAGTCCCAAAGTACTTGCGGGAGCTTTTGCTGTAGCCACTTCCGGTGTAGTGTTAATACTTCTGTCCGTTGCATCGGCATCATCACAATCGCAGTTATGTGTGCCGGGCCAGGGGCTGGCTACATAAGGAAAGGATGACTTAATCGCTGCATCGTTGCTGGTAACACCGGCAGTGTAGGTTAGTACATCAACCAGGTCTTGCGTTACCGGGCTGCCCACGCAGTTAAAATCATCGTACCATAAACCAATGGCAGCCAGGGCAATGCCGCTTACTGCCTGCAGTTCGATGCGAACGATATCATCTTCCAGTCTTCTGCCGTTGGGAAATCCATCCATGTTTGGAATCCACTGCAACGAAGCATCGGCATTGTAAGCAGGATCTGTTAGACCGAGCACGGCTGCCTGCACAATACCCAGGTTGCTGAACTGGGGATGATTTCTGGGCGTTGGCGTTGTGGCCATATTCAGGCGAAGCATATCACCACCATTGGGCAAAAAGTTATGGATAAAAGGTTTGCCTGCAGCCAGCGGGTTGCCGCCTTTACCTGTGGCTAATTGATAAGGCCGCAGGTTGGGCACACCGGTATTAAAAATGGGCCACAGGTCAACTGAACGGGGTGAGTTGGCTGCGGGTAAAAGAAGATTTCCAAACACTGCATCATCCAAAGCCGTGCCTGCCAGTGCCGGGTTGCCTTTTAGCCCGAACAAACCATTTTGCCCGTTGCCAAAACCAAAGCCATTGCCACCGAATGCACAAGCCAGCGAATTTTTCTGAATACGAAGTGGAGCCAGTGCAGGCACTGCCGTGCCAAAAAGGGCATCATCCAAATACAATCCCAGCTCAGGATTGTAGAAATAATTTCCAAACACATTCAGTCTTTCCAGGTCCTGGTAAGGTGTCAGTGAGTTCCAATAGTCTTTCATGCCGATGGGAACAATCACTTCGTTGGTAAGCGGCATGCCAAGGCGGCTAACCTGGATCCACGGGCCGGAAGCGCCGATGCCATTGTTGTTGTTTTCATAATCCTTGTAATCTTTCAGCACATTTATCTTCTGCCGGCTGGCCGAAGCCCACACGCCGATAACATAGTCCGGGTCGAGAATGCTGCTGGCCTGCGATGCCGATTTACCATCTTTTTGCAAAGCAGAAATATCTATTTGCAGGGCAATGGTGGACACATTCAGGCATTTCAGGCCATCAATGGATTGAGTGCCCGTAGTGCGGGGAGCATCACCCAGGTCAAAAATGCCGCCCAGGTCAACAAAGAACGGATCGTCAGAAGGGCCACAGAAAACTTTTTCGCCGCTGCTGGCAGTGGTAATCGCACTTTGAATGAGCGCATCATAACTGGCAGCGTTTAAACCCACCGGTGAACTGATGGAACGGGGACCGATATTATTCGGCGGCACCACGCCATTGTTTACAACAGTAGTAAAAGTTTTACCGCCATTGGTGCTTTTTTCCATTTTGTAAGTGGTCTTCAGGTTTTGCTTACCCAGCCGGATGTTGAAGAAGGTAGTGGGGTCTTCGTTTTGATTTTTAAATGTGAAGCGATAGACAATATCATCGCCTTTGGTGGCCAGGTTATTGTCAATGTGAATTTCATAGCGGATGTTTTCGCCAAACTGGTAATAGTTGGGGCCGCCCTGCGGCAACTGACCGGGTATGTAGCAGGCGATGATGGTGATTTTGTTTGGATCATCGGGACTACGGAAAGCATACAGGTCGGTGTTGTCCGCCAGCGGGTCGTTTGAAATTAACGGCGCTTCCCGGTGGCTGGATGCGAATGCCCCGTATGGAAACGAGTTGATAAACATGGCCGCCAGCAAGATGGAAGCATAGATTTTTCTTTTCATAAATAAATCTTTAGTGTTGAATAATTGAAATAATCACAGGCAGGATGCAGTTAGTCCTTCTGCGGATGAATTTTCATTATATACCCGGGCATTACAGCAGTAGATACGGAAGCCAGGTAAAGGCGGATTTAAGAAAATAAAAAAGGCTGCTCCACCGGAACAGCCTTTGAAACAAAATATTTTCCTGCTCACTCCTTCTTCACTCCAATCACCGGCAAGCTTTTTTCATTAATCATTTGATTCAGCTTTGCTACATCCTCATTCATTATTTTCTTCAGCTTATTCAGTTGTTCATCAATCTGTACCACCAGTTCGGCATAAGCATCCTTTGCCTGTTTGGAAAGTCCTGACTGACCTGCTGCAGATGCATTATAAATACTGGAAAGTTTGTCATCAAGTTTTATCGGGTAATTCAACACATCCTGCCCGCTTTTGGCTTTGGTCTGGTGCAGCGCTTCTTCCACCGCTGTTATTTGCTTGTTCACCGTATCAATCTGCTGCTTAATTTCTTTTGGTAAATCTTTTCCCACCCTGGCGCTGAAATCATTCATCTGCTGCCGTACTTCCCGGATATTTTTAATAGCCTGCATAATTTCCGACGACTTATCCCGGATGGTGATCAGGTGGTTAAACTGCTCTTCATACTCAGCCTGCAAAGTTTTATAATTCGGATCAGCAAGAATGGTAAAAGCAACTTCTGATGAGTCGCTGCCCGATTTGAATTTTGCAAAATAATTTCCCGGTGCTGCTTTGGGTCCGCCCACAAAACCGTTCCATAAAATCAGGCCCTCCACCCGTTCTGCCTCAGGATAGTTCATATCCCACTCGAACCGGTTCATTCCTTTGGCCACGTCAATTTTATTTTCTCTTGCAGTAGTAGAAAAAGTTTTTATGGATTTTTTGTTTTTATCCATTATGTCAATGGAAAGTTTCGTGCTGTCGTTTGCATTTTTCATAAAATAATTAAAGACGACTCCGTTTGGAGGATTCATTCCCACATTGCGAAGAGCAATACCTGCAAAAGCGCCACCGCCGCCGCGGCGTCCACCACCCGGCATGCGATAAGCAGGGTTCACACTGAACACATGCAGGTTTTTATTCAGCACATCGGCACTTTTTTCCTGCACCACTGTTAAATCATCCAGTATGTAAAAGCTTCTGCCCTGCGTAGCCACTACCAAATCATTGTTTTTGATCGCTAAATCGGTGATGGGTACTACCGGCAGGTTAAGCTGAAACGATTTCCAGCTGGCGCCGTCGTCATACGAAATATACATGCCATATTCCGTGCCGGCATACAGCAGGCCCGGCCTTTTCCTGTCTGCACGCAGGGCACGGGTAAAATGCAGGGAAGGAATGCCGTTTACAATCAGCTTCCATGTTTTGCCGTAATCTTCTGTTTTATAAATGTAGGGTTTGAAATCATCCACTTTGTATCGTGTGCCCACAAAATAAGCGGCTCCGTTTTTGAAGGGATCCACTTCCACGCAATTCCACATCACCCACTGTGGCAGATTTTTGGGTGTTACATTCTCCCAGTTTTTCCCTCCGTCCTTACTTACATGAATCAACCCGTCGTCACTTCCTGCCCATAGCAGGTCTTTTTCCACCTGGCTTTCCGTAGCGGTAAAAATGGTGCAGTAATATTCAACACTCGTATTATCCTTTGTAATCGGGCCGCCGCTGGATGCTTGTTTGGCTTTATCATTGGTCGTTAAATCAGGTGAAATCATCTGCCAGCTTTTTCCTTCATCTTCCGTTACGAAAAGATGATTGCCCGCCGCATAAAGCCGTTTCGGATTGTGCGGCGAAAAGAAAATCGGGTAGTTCCATTGAAAGCGATACCTGGCTGCCTCGGCGCCGGCACCCATATTATCTACGGGCCATACATTTATTAACCGGCTTTCTCCTGTGCGGTGATCCAATCTTTGCAACATACCCATATAATTGCCGCCGTATGTAATATCAGGATTCAGCGGATCGGCCACCACGTAACCACTTTCGCTGCCCGCTGCATTTTCCATATCCGCTGCAGTGATGGCAGCACCATAAGTTCTGCTTCTTATACGCAATGCGCTATTGTCCTGCTGGCCGGCAAGCAGGCGGTAAGGAAATGCATTATCGGTACTTACCCGGTAAAGCTGCGCAGTGGGCTGGTTTAAATAAGTGCTCCAGTTGTTGCCGCCGTCAAAACTTACCTGGGCGCCACCATCATCAGCCACTATCATCCGGTTGCCGTCTTCGGGATCAATCCACAGATCATGATGGTCGCCATGTGGTGTCTGGATGCTGCGAAATGTCCGGCCTCCATCGGTGCTCACCATAAATCCCACATTGGGACAATACACTTTGTTTTCATTTTTCGGATCTACAAAAACTTTGGTGTAGTACCATGCCCGCTGGCGTATATTGTTGTCGCTGCTGCTGAGTGTCCAGGTTTCGCCGGCATCATTGCTCATGTACAGACCGCCGTCTTTGTTTTCAATAATGGCATACACTTTATCGGTATTGGATGGCGCCACGGCCACACCCACAATTCCCCACACTCCTTTTGGCAAACCTTTTTTTGCAGAAATATTTGTCCATGTTTCGCCCCCATCGGTACTTTTATACAAACCACTTCCTTCACCGCCGCTTTCCAAACTATAGGGAGTACGAATAACACGCCACATGCCGGCATAAAACACATTGGGATTGCCCGGCTCCATTACCAGGTCGCTGCAGCCTGTTTGATTATTTATAAAAAGTGTTTTCTTCCATGTCTTGCCGCCATCCGTAGTTTTATAAACTCCGCGTTCCTCATTGGGGCCAAACAAATGACCCACTACTGCTACCCACACGATGTCCGGATTTTTTGGATGAATAATGATACGGATGATGTGGCGCCCGTCTTTAAGCCCAATATTTTTCCAGCTTCTGCCGCCGTCATCGCTGCGCCACATGCCGCTGAGGCCTTCACTTACATTACCCCGCATGGTGTTTTCACCTTCGCCCACATAAATAATCGTTTCGTCGGATGGCGCTACTGCTACTGCACCAATGGAGCTTCCGAAATATTTATCCGAAATATTGATCCAGTTACTGCCCCCATCAGTAGTTTTCCATACCCCTCCGCCGGTGCCGCCGAAGTAAAAAGTGTTTTTGTTTTTGTAGCTGCCTGCCACCGCAGCGCTGCGTCCGCCGCGAAAGGGTCCGATCAGCCGGTATTTAAGTTTTGAAAAAAACTGTTCTTCTTCGGCCGTCGGCTGCACCTGCGCCGGGGCAGGTTTTGTTTTTTGTGCAAAAGAAAAAATGGAGATGCCTGGAATGGCAAGCAATAAAAAAAACTTTCTCATGTGTTTTGGTGTTAGGGGGGGTGAATTTACGAATTGTTGTAATTGTAATATCGCTACTGATTTAAATAAGCTCCGTTATGGCAGGAGCTTTTTAATAATCTGTGATTTTAATCAAAATGCTTTAGGCTTCACCAGCCCTTCTTTTACCAGCTGATCAAAAACCGGTTTATAATATTTATCATTTATGAGTTGTACGGTTTGTTTTGCTTTGATCACTTCTTTTTCCAGCTGGGCGGCCCGCTGCACCTGCAGGTTCGATGGTGGCGCCTCCTGGCCGGCCACAGCGCTGTACACATCCGTTATTTTTTCCCGCAGTCTTTCTTCATCGGCAAATATGGATTTCTGTGTGCTGGCCAGCAGTTGCTTTTTTTGTTCTTCCAGCTTAGTATTGAATTCCATCATCCGTTTTTTGGTGGCCGAATCTTTTACTTTATCCAGGTTATCTTTTATCAGTTTCTGTTTTTCATTGATGTCGTCCACATTGGCGGCAAGGTCTTCGTGCAATTTATACAGCTGCATGGCTGTTTTGTATTGCAGCAGCCGGTCGGCCAGGGTAAATTCTTTGTTCTTATCATCATGCAGCAGCTTCAGGGGTTGTTCATACACTTTATTCCCCACTTTCAGTTTTACTATATAATCACCCGGCAGCACCATGGGCGCCACAAATCCGCCGAAATCAAGCTTGGTACCGCCGCTGGCAACTTTCGGCGGTTTCATGCGCAGGTTCCAGCTCACTTTATTTATTCCTTTTCTTTTACTGCCTGGCATGGATTGTACCAGCTTTCCCTCCTTGTCATAAATCTCCAGTTTTACTTCGGCAGTACTCACTCTTTCTTTCAGGTAATACTGTATGGGAGGAATAGAAACCGGGTTGGGCGCCACCCATCCACCGGTGCTGGGAAATCCGCTCTCACCGAATTTTCCGGCGGTTAATACAATAGGGGTATTAGGAAACAGGTGAACATCTTTTTCTGCAATCTGCTTCGTCATCGATCGCATCGGCGAAATGTCGTCAATGATAATAATACCCCGCCCATGGGTGGCCAGCACCAGGTCGTGAGTGACAGGATGAATCTGGATATCTCTTACCAGTGCATAATCCGGAACCCTGTTTTTCATCCGGAACCAGTTTTCGCCGCCATCCACTGTGGCAAACAATCCCATTTCAGTTCCCAGGAAAAGCAAGTCTTTATTCACAAGGTCTTCTTTTATTTTATGTGCAAAGCCGGTAAACTCAGGGCTGCTGATGCGTTTCCAGGTTTTGCCCATGTCAGCCGATTTGACGAGATACGTTCTATGATCGCCAAACATGTGATTATCGAAAGTGACATACACAGTTTTTTTATCAAACCGGCCAGGTTCGATGCTGCTTACCCAGGTTCCTGCCGGAATACCGGCTGCCGCATAGTTTTTTGAAACATTAGTCCATGTCTTTCCCCCGTCGGCGGTGTAGTGCACATTGCCGTCATCGGTGCCTATCCAGATCAGGTTTTCATCCAGCGGCGATTCGGCAATGGTGAAAATAGTGCAATGATTTTCCGCCGAAGTATTGTCGGCGCTCAAGCCTCCGCTTTCTTCCTGTTGTTGTTTCTTTTTATCGTTGGTGGTCAGGTCGGGAGAAATTTTTGTCCAGTTGGCGCCACGGTCAGTTGATTTAAAAAGGTATTGCGAACCAGCATAAAGATTCTTTTTGTTTTTTACCCCCGTCACGATGGGTGTGTTCCAGTTCCAGCGCAGTTTTTCTTCACCGGCAAATTGTGGTTTAATATTTACTGATTTAAAAGTTGTAAGATTAATTCTTCCCATATTGCCGCCCTGTGATTCTGCGTAAGCGGTATTTAAATCGTTAGGATCGGGCACTACCCAAAAACCATCGCCGCCATAAATAGCTTTCCAGTCGCCATTGCTCACACCGCCGGCTTTGGCTGATGGCGCAAACCAGCTTCCGTTGTCCTGCAATCCGCCATATACCCGGTACGGATCTGCATTGTCAATGGCTACATGATAAAACTGGCCTACCGGCAGGTTTTGAATGAATGTCCAGGTGGCGCCGCGGTCAAGACTTACATACACCCCGCCGTCGGTACCCAGGTACATTTGATTGGTGTTATCCGGATTTATCCAAAGGGCATGATGATCGCTGTGTACCCAGCCGCCATCCGAGCTGGCTTCAATAAAAGAATAACCTCCATCATTGGAATAAGAAAAACTGAGAGCCGGCCGGTACACTCTTTTGGGATCTTTTGGATCAATCACCAGTGTGCTGAAATAAAATGGGCGACTAACAACATTGAAAGTAGCGCTTTGCTGTTTCCAGTTTTCACCGCCGTCTGACGAAATATAAAGCCCGGTGTTGTTTGATTCAACAATAGCCAGCAAATTATCAGGTGCACTGGGCGCCAGAGTCAAAGCCACCCGGCCAAAGGGTTTTGGCGGAAGTCCTTTTGTAAGCTCTTTCCAGGTTTTGCCTCCGTCATTGCTTTTATAAATGGCGCTGCCGGGGCCGCCGGAATTAAAGGAATAGGGTTGCCGGCGAAATTCCCATGTCGTGGCATAAATTATATCCGTGTTTTCAGGGTGAATGGCAATATCAGCGCAACCGGTTTTTTCATTTATGTACAAAACTTTATTCCATGTTTTTCCGGCATCCGTTGATTTATACAAACCCCGGTGAATACCATCACTCCAAAGAGGGCCTGGCGCTGCTACATATACAATATTGGAGTTTTTGGGATCAATGATTATTTTGGAAATATGTTCCGTACTGTCAAGCCCGATTTTTATCCAGTTGTCGCCGGCATCAGTTGATTTATACAAACCCACACCGATAGATACCGAATTACGCATATTGCTTTCGCCGGTACCGGCATAAATCACTCTGGGATTTTTCTGATCAATAGCAATAGCGCCAATGGACTGGCAGTATTTGTCAAAGATGGGTTTGAATGATGCCCCTGCATTGGTGGTTTTCCAGATGCCGCCACCGGCTGTGCCCACATAAATTGTTTTTCCGTCTTCATTTACACCTTCAATGGCAGTGATGCGTCCGCTCATAGTGCCGGGCCCCAGCCAGCGGGCTTCCATCATACCGAAAGTAGCTGAGTTTATTTGGGTTTGTGAAATAGCTGCTGTCAGCAAACAAAATGTTGTTGCTGTAAGAAAAGCTCTAAGCATAAGTACTGGTTTATAAAATCAAATTTGAAAGCTCAAAAAGTTATAAGCGAAAATACATGGCCAGAAATACGAAGCATTTGTTGCGAATCTGTTTTGATAAATCTCATCATCGCTGCATCTCAACAGTAAATTTTTTTTAGAAAAAAAGTCCCTAAAAAAACTGATTTATTTTCCAGGCTTAAACAGTGTTTCATCCACCGGTTTATTAACTTCAATCTTTGTAAACGAGACTTCGCCGGGACCAAAACCGGTTTGTGCATAAGGAAATACATACCCTTCGGGCAATTTGGTATAATTGCTGAATGTCTGCACCTGCTCCACTTCCTGGCCGGTTGCTTT
>CAYUJD010000050.1:15202-27055 GCA_964444975.1 uncultured Chitinophaga sp.
CATACCCATGGCAGAAATTTCAACCCGCATTCCCTTGTTATGCGAAAGGAAAAGTTTTACAGGTATTTCTGCGCCCATCACTGTCATATTCCCTTCCATTACCACAGTACTGAGCTGTTTCAGTTTTTCCTTTCCACCAATCGCCTCCAGGTGTTTTTCAATAATTTCGTCGGCCGATTGCGAAAAAACAGGCAGGACAAACAGGAACAGATAAACTGCCGCTACTATCTTTTTCATTAAAATAAATTTTTAAGGTAAAGCGAATTTAATGATTAACTTTTCACCGGTGCTGTACAAAGTTTAAAATAATTTTCATCCGATGAATTCTTTTTCCATAACCGGTAGGCTGGTGGATGTTCACCGCCGGACGGTTTACCCGGCTGAGGTGGTAGCCAGCAATGGCAGGATTTTATCCGTAAAACCAATTCATGATTCAGCACTGCGTACTAAGAGCTACCTGCTTCCCGGTTTCATTGACAGCCACGTTCACATCGAAAGCTCGATGCTGGTGCCGTCGGAGTTTGCCCGGCTGGCCGTAGTGCATGGCACGGTAGCCACGGTAAGCGACCCGCACGAAATTGCCAATGTGTGTGGAATGGAAGGCGTGGATTTTATGATTGAAAACGGAAAAACCGTTCCGTTCAAATTTTATTTCGGGGCGCCGAGCTGCGTTCCAGCCACCAGCTTTGAAACGGCGGGAGCCACCCTTGACTCTGATGATGTTGAAAAACTTTTGAAGAAGGACGCTATAAAATACCTGAGCGAAATGATGAATTTTCCCGGTGTGCTGAATGAGGACGAAGAAGTGATGAAGAAAATTGCTGTTGCGCATCGCCTGCTGAAGCCGGTGGATGGACATGCACCGGGACTGCGGGGCGAACAGGCAAAACAATACATTGCTGCCGGCATTACCACCGACCATGAATGTTTTACCCGGGAAGAAGCGCTGGACAAGCTGCAAAACGGAATGAAGGTAATCATCCGCGAAGGAAGCGCCGCAAAAAATTTTGAAGCCTTGATTGATTTGCTGAATGATTTTCCCAACCAGATGATGTTTTGCAGCGATGACAAACATCCTGACAGCCTGGTAGCAGGCCATATCAACCAGCTTTGTGCCAGAGCCGTGGCGAAGGGAATAGAGCTGTTCAAAGTGCTGCGTGCCGCCTGCGTGAACCCGGTGCTTCATTACAAACTCGGTGTGGGACTGTTACGTGAAGGCGACCCGGCAGATTTTATTGCAGTGAAAGACCTGGAAAAATTTGAAGTCGAAAAAACATTTATAGACGGTGAGCTGGTGTCGGAAGATGGAAAGTCAAAAGTCAAAAGTCAAAAGTCAAAAGTGATAAATAACTTTTCATGCAATAAAAAGAAACCAGAGGATTTTGTAATAAAAGGGATGAGCAATTATGCAAAAACTGTTTCCAACTGGTTCGCTGAAGATGGTGCAACTAATCTGAGGGTTCCGGTAATTGAAGCACGGGATGGGCAATTAATAACAAATAAAATTACTGCAGCAATTGAAAATGATGAAGAGATATTGAAGCCAAACATTGAAGAAGATATTTTGAAAATAGTTGTCGTCAACCGCTACAAAGACGCACCGCCAGCCAAAGCTTTTATCAAAAATTTTGGAATGAAAAAAGGCGCCATTGCATCTACAGTTGCTCACGACAGCCACAATATCGTGGCCGTGGGCGTGGATGATGAAAGTATTTGCAGGGCGGTAAACCTGGTTATTGAGCAGCGGGGCGGATTGAGTGCAGTGGGTAACCGCAAAAAAATGATATTGCCATTGCCGTTGGCAGGATTAATGAGCATTGAGGACGGCTACAAAGTAGCAGCTGAATATACCGCCATTGATAAAATGGTAAAAACAGAACTGGGTTCAACACTTTCCGCACCATTCATGACACTTTCTTTTATGGCACTGCTGGTGATACCCCATTTAAAACTCAGCGATATGGGTTTGTTTGACGGAGACAAATTCGAATTTGTATAAACCCCATCCCGTCGTTTTCTAATCATGATTGCCGGCTGAGCAGGACATTTTCGTCCTGCATTTCCCAACATGTTGCAAGCTCCTCAAAATATTGGGAAAAATATTTGTCGCCTGCATTACATTTTATTTTTCGCTGAAAATAAAATCCCTTGTTTCTTAACCACTTCACTGAATACATTTCCCCGCAAAAAATCCGGCACCAGGTTTGGCTACGTAATACTGTGATTATTTTCTTCCAGGTAAAAAAAAATCAGCGATATGAAAAAGACTCCGGAAATAAGCTCAGTAGAAAGTAAAGTTTTTATACCCGTGATGGTTCTCGAAAACTATATGAACAAAACAAACCGGGAAGATATACTTGACGAATCAGCAGGCATCAACAGGGTGATACGGAACGGAAGCTTTGAAAATATCGGCTGGCGTTCGGCCCATTCACCGGTAAAAGGAACCGTTGAAATCAATTTTACTGAGAGCCGGAACAATTTTAAATCCGTCAGCTTGCCGGTATGCAGCACTTTCCTGGTAACCTGTACAAGAAACAACGGGGGAATGTTTCAAGTGACCTGGAGTTTATCATTATCGTAATAATACCACTATTAAAATCAATCGCTATGCTCACGTTTATGCTTTTATGTTTTATAGCCAGGAAGCTGAAGCTTATAAATTTTCACAATTCTTTTTTAACCCGGATGGTTACAAACGCATCTGATAATTGTACAAAATCTCCTGCGCCAGGGCCCGGGCGTATAAAAGGTAACAAACCGGCAGCCGGGATGATATAACAACAGAAAAGGATTGTTTACCGAAAAACACAGGTTATGAAAAAGTCACTTCAAATCAGCGCCAACCTCGACCAGCCCGAATTGCTGGAAAACCTGGTGGAAAAACTGGCCTGCCGCCGTTACGATATCGGATTCCGGAATGAAACAATGCCCGACGGACGGGAAGCACTTGAAGTGGCTTCCTCCGAAACTTATGTAAGCGGTGGCATTATGCTTGACGATATCAATTATCATATCCACATGCCATTTATCACCAGCTTCCTGTTTACCTGCATCAAAGGAAATGATGAAGTGTATAAACTGGCGTGGAGTACTTCACTATCGTAAAAAAAACTTCATAAAGTGAAATATCAGCAATCCAAAGAAGTAAGATTATTATTTTATCCTATGATACGTTTTCCGGCTGAGTAGAATGAGGAATCCGGAAATAAGTATGCCTATTGCCACTATCCACCACATAGTTTCATTATTTCCCTTTGCTTCAAATCGAATGGGTTGATTGTTGCCTGTAAAAATCAATCCCGCCCAATAATACGGAAGCTTTGCAAACCGCTGCGGATGATTTTTTTTAAGCCAGTTTATTTTAGCGTTGTGTAATGCAGTTGATGGATAACTATCCTTATTTAATTGCCGGTAAAAATCACTTACCAGGTCCGCTGTGGATTCATCATGCATGTTCCATAAACCGGCCACAATACCCCCGGCGCCGGAAGCCGTAAAGCCCCTTGCAAGACTGACAATGCCTTCGCCTTCGGCCAGCAGGCCGTGACCCGTGCGGCAGGCACTGAGCACCACCAGCTGCGGCTGAAAACTTTTTCCATACAGCTCAAACAAAAAAAATTTATCGTCGGCCAGCTCCAGCACTGGAATTCTTTCTTCGCCTTGCAAAAAAGAATGGGTACTGATGTGCAGCAGATTTGTTTTGGTCAGCTGTTTTTGAAAAACATCCAGCGTAACATTTTCCTCCGTAAAAAAATTTCCTTTTACCACCCGCTGAAGCGAAGCATATTCTTTCTTCACTGCCGGAATAGATGCATTTTCGCTGCTGTCAAACGAAATAAAAAACCCGGCAAATTGCCTGTTGTCATTACCCGGCTGTTTCTGCTGCTGCAATGTCTGTAATGAATAACTGAAAGAAATATTTTTTCTTTTTACAAGAAAAGGCCACTCTCCTGCATTGGCACTGTATATGGAGTCAGTAAGCAGTGCATCAAATGGCAGATAACCAAAGATGCCATCGGGAATGATGAGAAGTTGTTCCTGTTCATTCGCCTGTGTGCCGGGCCATATCAGCCGGTAAAGACGGTAAGCCTGCCGGCAATATTGTTGCGGTTCATTCAGCATTTTCTGCGGCCCCTGTTGAAACCAGGTTTGCATAAATTCTTTTATTGCCTGCTTTATTACCGGTGCCTTTTCCAGCTGCCGGATTTCTTTTACACCCTCCTTGCCGGCCATGATGATGTAAATGTTTTTTTCACCTGTAAAAAATTCCATGACCTCTGTTTCGCCAGGAAGTTTTTTCACCAGTTCCTTCACAGTAAATAAATAGTTCTCCTTCGGTTGATTACCCGGTAACGGGAATTTTTCCTTTACCTTTTTCTGAAGTAAGGAAAATTCGTATTGCATTTCTTTTTTTGTCTGTATGGCAATGCTGTCTGCCTTGCCCGGCTGCAGCATTGATTCTTTTTCTGCCAGGTTAATTGCCTGCATCAGTTGAAACTGCCTGCTCAGCAGGGTATCATCGAGCCTGACTCGGTTGTAATGAAAGTTGCTGATCATTTCATCCAGCAGCAGCTGGGCTTTGCTTTGCTCAGCTATCAGCAGCATTTTTTCAGCATATTCATTTTTACCGCCGGTTTTCCACAAATCATACGCCGTTTGCATGGCTGTTTCCACCCATTCGCGACTTTCTTTTTGCTGCTGCTGTTTGGCGCTGCTGCTGAAAAACTCGAACCGCAGCCGGCGACCGGCATCAAACAATAGCTGGAAACAGTCCAGCGCTGTTACTTTTTCATTCATTGCAAGCAGGCTGAGTGATTTTCCGTACAGTGCCTCCAGGATGGTATTTTCGGCATACAAATCAGCAGCTACAGGCAACGTTGTTATTGTGCTGGGCTGAAAAGCGGGAATGAAAACCTGCAAAGCCAGGTTGAATTGTTCATTTGCTTTTCCCGGTTGCTGAAGCTGAAGCAGCGCCTGCCCCTTCAGCACATACAGTTTTGCCAGTTCTCTTTTTCTTTCACCCTTAAAGTATTTATCAATTACTGCAACCGCCTTTTCATAAAAAGCCAGCGCAGCCGCAGGATTATTTTTTCTTTTCAGAATTTCACCATAGCCCTGGTAGGCGCCCCGCAGCCAGTTGGGAGTATTTATTTTGTCCTTCGTTAAATTCAATTGCAATATGCCAATCGCTTCTTTCACATTTGTTTCAGCTTCTTTAATTCTTTGCTGTATCAGCTGGGTTTCGGCATAAGTGGAAAGCAACAAGCCTTTAATGGCTGGGTTTTCAGCGGCATAATCAAGACCCTTCAAACAATAGTGCTCAGCCAATGGCAACTGACCTTTCCAACGTGCCGAAGTGGCAAGGTTGTGGTAAACGGAAGCCACCTGGTTTCTATCGCCCAGTTGCAGGGCAAGCGATAAACTTTTTTCCTGGATAAAAAAGGCGCGGTCGTAATCGCCGAGGCGTGTATAATTATTACCGAGCGGTTTCAGCACATATTCCAGCACATCGGCTTCGGCGCCGCCAATGGGGCTTTCAAAAAAATAACGATATGCTTTTTCATACGCATCAATAGAGCGGATAATATTGCCCCGGAGTATTTCATAATAACCCTGGTTGGCAAGTAAATCAAACCAGGCCAGTCGCTCATCCTTATTTTTCGGTGTACGCCATGCGGTTAATTCAGCCTTATATAAAAAAGAAATCCGTTCGACCGGCTTGTTGCCGAGAAATTCAATCCAGCTCACCAGCCATTCTTCCAGGTTATCCTGCTTGCGAAGCGAATCAAGATGGCGGGAAAAGGATTCAGGGAAATCATCAGCTGTTTCTTTTGTTGCCTGGCCCGAAGCAGTAAGAAAGACAATCAATAGAAACAGCCACTTAAGAATTATTTTTATTCTTAACAAACAATGGCTCATCTTTCATGAAGATTCAACTAAAGTTAGTTATAATCTCCATGTTGCATAAACCAGCACCCGGTTTTGTGGCGTGACAAAAAAATGAAGGAATCGTACACCCACAGCAGGCCCTGCTCTCACTTTGCCCAGTTGCAAATCGGCAAAGGCGGCCACATCCCAGTTTTTAAAGTATTCTGTCCGGCTTTTTAAATTTTCAGAAATAACTAACGGCGTGGGAGGAGGCATGAAGGGAATCAGCAACATATCTCTGCGGGCTGACACTTTGGTAATTGCTTCTGTTGAAATCAAAGAACCGAAGCCTCCGCCAACCCAATCAATTATATTATACCGTAATTGCAACGGCACAAAAGCGAGTTTTGTTATTTTTCTTTTTTCATAGAGATCAATTCTTTGCTGAAAATATTGCTGGCCATTTACTACTGTGTCTCTTCCCGGCCCGCTGCTTACCAGCTGCTCCGGCTGGCTGATAAAACCGGCAAGCAATTCCCACTGCAGGTATTTTTTAAATGGGGAATAAGGTGAAACAGTAACTCCTCCCATCCAGTAATCTTCTTCAATCTGATTTTTGTTCCCGATATCCAGCCAGCGGTTTTTTCCAATAACCGCACCCGGAGAAAACCCCGGTTTGAAATATCCTTTTGACCCGTTGGTGATAACCGGTTTGTTATTATCAAACACGATAGCCGCCCTGCTTTCAAAAGGCAGCTTCTTCATTTTCTTTTTAAACTGCAAACGGTATTTCACAAAACCATACGTGGAATCCGGGTCGCTGAAGCCATCCTGCCGCAGGCCGGGGAGGTAAATGTTTTTAAAAACAAAATGAATACTGTCTTTACTGATGATGGTATCCAGGCAACTTTGTCCGGCAGCTGCAGAATCGCAAAGAATACATTTGGGATATTGATCCATTACTTCCAGTGTTTGTGCATTGAGCATGGTTGGCACTGCCACAGCAACATCTATGATACCGGCTGGTCCTTTACCCGTATTCTGAAACCGTACTTTGTAAGTCATTTCCCTTTTACTTCCTGTAAAGCGGTAATTCAGCCGCCGGTTGCGCAGTATCATGCGGTTGGGATCGTGTGAAGCTACGATTTGCAATTCCAGTTCAAATTCTTCCAGTTCACCATTGGGATCATCAGGCACCATCATGCCGGTAAGGGTAACCACCGCGTTGGTGTCTTTAATCATCTCCGGTGTAGTTTGCAGGGAAATAAAGAAAAATTTTTCTTCACCCCGTTGCAGGTTTTCAAACCGCCACACATTGTTTTTACGAAACTGCTGCTGCTTCAGGCGAAGCAAATCGGCAAATCGGCCGGCGAAAGCAGCCGCGTCATAGTTGTCAGCATTGGGACCGGAAGAAATACTGAAACCGCTGGTTTCAATAACTTCATTTCCCAGGTAAGCAATGGAGCTGAGCGAAGAAGTTTTTTCGCCATTGTAAGATCTTTCTTCTGCCAGTTCGAAATTTTGCTGGCGAAATTGCCTTTCATTGTAAAACAAAACAAGTGAACCGTTTTGTGCAGCCGTTTTATCCATATTCCGGTAACCGACAATGAGCACCAGTTCTTCGCCGGCACGAGGCATGCGGTTTACTTTCATTTCAATGGCACCGCCCTGTTTGAAAAAAGATGAAGAAGATTGCTGTGCAAACAAAACTTTATTTTTTACCGGCACTTTTTTTCTGCGCCGCGGCGGTGGTTTGCCGTCATCATAGTTGTTGGTGGCGTAGTAAATAACATCGTAAGTACCAGTATCTTTAAAAAAGTGTATTGGGTTCGTTTCAAAACTGAAACGTCCGTCGCCAAACTCCCAGTAATGTGTATAAAAAGCTTCCGGTGCGCCGGCCATCTGCCGCAGCGGCCGCAGCGAAGAAGTAAAAGTTGCTTTATTGTTTTCAATTTTATAATCAATGCTGACCGAGCCGGTGTCGGCATTTTGCGCCGGCAGCGCCAGCGACATCATCTGCATCATCGCCAACATCGCTATGGTTTTTGACGATTGCATTTTCAGCCGTTTTGTGTAGAAGTACATAAAATTAGTTTTATTCTTTTACATCAATGAGAAAAGAGGCGAGGACAAAAGTCCTGCCTCTCCGGATAAGGATTAAGGGGGGACGGGCTCTTTATTCAAGCTCTGAAATAAACATGTCCATCATGGCTTTGGTGGTTTTACCCACTTCCACTTCCACATGCATATCCGGAACCACAATAATTTTCTTTGACCCGAACTGGATATTACCTTCCGCATCTTCGCCAATGATTACTACGATCACTTCGGCTCCGATGGGGACAGCGTCATGGTAAGATTCGAATTTTTGCAGCATACTATTGTAAGGAATCGGGCACACGGTGTTCACATCAGTAAATATCAGCATCACTTCCACGTTGTTTACATTTTTATTGTCTTTGAATGCAGGCAAGGCAGTGATGGTAGTTTTCGGACGCGGATCGCTGTAAAACTTATCAATGTTTACCCAGCTGAATTCAGGCAGGTTGAATGTATACGAATTGGCGCCGCCGCCAAATGGTGCATAGCTGGCAGGCACCCATGTCTGGGAATTGTCGTTGCTATTGCCACCCGGCTGACGCTCCCTTCTTACAAACAAATTCATTTCCCGGTCGGCGCCATTGGCTGCTGGTATTTCAACACGAACTCCCTGTGGGCCTGCGGCAAACTGCGGGTTAAGTTGCAATGCTTCGCCATTCTTTTTTCTTGCCTCCACCAAAAACTCACCACCCGAAACCAGGGTTTGCCCGTTGGCTTCGGTAAATATGCCTGAAAACAGGATGTCTTTTTTGGCGGTAATTTCCACCAGGTCAAGACTCACAATTTCAGTCAGGATATTTCCATTGGCATCCATAAAAGCGCCGCCGGGAATAGTAATCTTTGTCCCTTTAGCGCCGGTAATGGTGCCGCCGCTGGCTGTGTTTACTGAAAATACCTGGTGATTGGGACCGACATCTTTCCAGAAATCGGTGGCCTTAAGAAAATCATGATTTATCCCATTCACTTCTTTTAAGCATGCCACTAAAAGAAAAGAGGCTGCTGAAGTAATTAATACAGAAAGAAAAATTTTTTTCATAATAGTAAATATTTAATTACGCCTACTCTGTTCCGGCTTTTCGGCAATCGCCTTTTTACAGATTTGGTTATACACGGTTCCTTTAGTTTATGAGAACTATAACCATGTAGATGAGGAAACCAGCCATAAAAATTATTTTCGCTTTCATTGTTTTAAGTTTTAGTATCCGGAAGTATATCAGCGAACCGAGAAGAATGTTACCCCTTACAGCCGGGAGAGACCAAATAAAAAAGATGAAGTACTTTTAGATAAAAAAGCCGACCAGTTGCTTATGCCCGAAGCTGCCCGAATAATACATGCCGACCAGCGGTTTATCACAGCGCTGCTGCACAATGAGGCAGCAACGGTGAAGGAAATTTATGAACGCTTTGCTCCCAAATTAAAAACCTGGATTCTTCAAAACAGCGGAAGCGAGGATGATGCAGCCGACATTTTCCAGGAAGCATTGATTGATGTGTACCGGCAGGCAAAAGAAAAAGCCCTGCAGCTCACCTGTCCGTTCGAAGCTTTTCTGCTGCTTATCTGCAAACGTAAGTGGCTAAATGAGCTGAAAAAAAGAGGCCGGCAACCGGTAACAAACGACCCTGAAAAATTATCTGATTTCGGCGAAGATGTATTTGCCCTGGCTGAGCAGATGCAGGCGCAGGACGAAAGAGCCAAACTGTTTATGACCATGTTTGAAAAGCTGGGCGAAATGTGCCGTAAGGTAATTCGTCTTTGCCTCAGTGACAAGCCGCAGGAAGAAGTGGCTGCTATGCTGGGTGTGACGTACGGCTATCTTCGCAAAAAAAAATCGGAGTGCATGGCCAGCCTGATTCAATCAATAAAAAAACAGCAAACCGGATGAATACCTATGATTACGATATGATAAGCCGCTATGTGGATGGTGAAATGACTGCTGAAGAAAAACAGGCATTTGAGCAACAGCTTATGCAGGATGCGGAGTTGAAAAAAGAAGTTGAGTTGTATCGTGAAGTAAATGTGGCTTTGCAATCACAACTGCACCCCGATGAAGGTGAAAAAGCATTGCGGTTAACAATGGAGGATTTGCGGCAGCAGCATTTCAAAACCTCCGGCGCCAAGGTAATTCAGATGCGACGTAACCGCTGGCTGGCAGCAGCAGCGGCAGCAGCTGTAATACTTGCCGTGCTCATCTGGTCGCCATGGATACAGTTCGATTTGTACAGTCAGTTTGCACAAATTGAAATGAGCACTATGGCCGAAAGAGGTACCCCTGCCGACAGCCTGAAGCAGGAAGTGGTGCAAAAATTCAATGATAAGAAATTTGAGGAAGCCATTCCTATGTTCGAAACTATTCTTGCACAGGATTCAGCCGATGCTTATCACCGTTATTTCTATGCCATTGCTTTACTGGAAACAGACCAGGTTGAAAAATCAAGAGCAGAACTTACTCAATTATACAATGGCACTTCTATCTACCGGTACGATGCAGCCTATTACATGGCATTAAGTTACCTGAAACAAAAGGACAGGACTACCTGTACCCAGTGGCTGAGCCGGATACCGGAAGATGCGGAAATCTATTCCCGGTCGGAGCGGTTGATGAAAAAGCTCTGAAAAAATCATTCCTGTATTATAGTGACAGACCGCCCTGCAAAACCGAACTTGATTCCGTTTTGGATAAAGATGTTTAACTTTCTTATTCAATTTTCAGGGAATGCCCTCCACCCGCCAGCTCGCTGCTATTATGTTCACCGATATAATACGCTTAGTTAGAATGAAGAAATAAAGAAAATTTTTTTTCGTTGACCTGTCAAACATTTCCTGCCGGCCTCTGTTTCATTTCCAAAGAATAAATTGGTTTATCTTTATACCATGAAAAACAAGCCGAAACCTGTATTGAACAAACGGATCTTTTGGGATGTGGTATTTGAAGATCTCGATTACGATACCCATGCAAGTTTCATCATTGAACGTGTTTTTGAACGCGGCGATGTGGACGATATCCGTAATTGCCGTCGCTATTACGGCGATGAAAAACTGACCCAGGTTCTGCTCAATGCAAAATTTTTACCTGAAACTAGAATGTACCTGGCAAGTGCTGTCATAAATAAGCCTCTTAATGAATTCAGATGTTACATATTGAGACAGTCGAACCCCACGCTTTTTCCATATTAAGCCAATTAATGAGAATTCCTGAATTAATGGATTTTTCTCTTGTCGGTGGCACAGCGCTGTCTCTTACTTATGGTCACCGGAAATCTGTTGATGTGGATTTGTTTTCAAGTAAACCGTTTGAGAATGCTGTCATTATTGAAGCTCTGAAAAAAAGTTTCCGGGATAAATTAATAGTGGAAGAAAAACAACCCCGTTTTGCGGTTTTTTGTTACGTAAAAGATATTAAAATTGATTTTGTTCGTCATCCGCATCCGTTAATCAGGCCTGAGTTAAGTATTGATAAGATAAGAATGTTCTCGGTTGAAGATATTATTGCCATGAAAGTGCAGGCAATATTAGGAAGGGGAAAAAAGAAAGACTTTTGGGATGTGGCGGAACTATTACATCATTTTACTATCCCGGATTTTATAAACTTTCATAAAGAAAAATACAGCACACAGAATTTATTGATAACGGTGCCGCAGGCTCTTACCTATTTTTCCGATGCGGAAGAAAGCGCTGACCCGGTTAGCCTGAAAGGACAAACCTGGAAAGGGATAAAAGAATTTATTGGTAAAAAGGTAGGTGAGTATTTAAGATAAATCAAATTGATAAGGGTTTGTTTGACGGCGACAGCTTCAGTTTTGTAGAAAGTTGATTAACTTACGTATCATTTCACTACTGTTTTGATGATAAATAATTAAGTTCTTTGAAAAGCTTGTCTGTAT